>NZ_FNNL01000001.1:0-831462 GCF_900106735.1 Pseudomonas sp. NFACC08-1
ACCATGTTCTTGGCGTTTAGGTGATAACGATGGGGTTCCAGCGACTGTGAAGCTGTCGCCAACGTGCGCAAGCTTTTAGCTTGGACAAGCTGACCGTAAATCAGCGTGATAAGTAGATCCCAGGAAGTGAACTGCTTAGCGTAACGATCAGCACCACAGCGTTTGACGGCTGCCTTGAAGAGCTGATGAGGAAGGGCCTGGAGCATTTGTGCAAATCGCGTGCTGCTGAACATGGGCGAAAATCGAGTCTGAAAAACCTGATTATTGCTTAAGACGCAGGCACAGCAAGGGGGAGCAAGCTCCCCCTTCAGTTTTTACCGGACACTAGTGACGCTCTGCGTGGGAATGCAGCCCGGGACGCTCAGCGTCCCCTCAAGCGCCGAACGCAGAGCGTCCGTAGAGGCATCCCACGCGGAGCATGGGAACGATCGGCGGCTGTATCAGGCGCCCGGTACGAAGTGCTTCTGCGCGGTGCCGCGGGCGATCAGGCGGGAGATGTAGTCGAGTTTCTGCGGGTCTTTGTCGACGAAGCGGAACGTCAACTGCAGCCATTCGCTATCGGGCGTCTGTTCATGGGCGACAATGGCGTGCAGGTAGCCGTTGAGACGAGCGGTTTCAGCGTTGTCGCCCTGCTCCATGTCCAGCACCGCACCTTCGAGGACTTGCGGCAGGGAGTCGGAGCGCTTGACCACCAGCAGCGCTTCCTTGAGGCTCAGGGCCTTGATCACGCATTGCTGGGTACCGCTGGACAGGCGCAACTGGCCTTGGCCGCGGTTGGCCGACGAAGCGGTGGCGGCGGCCGGCGCCTTGACCGGCGGGCTGTTTAGCAAGCCACGCGCCGGAGCGGCTGCAGCAGGGGCGGCGGGGGCGGCGGGGGCGGCGGGGGCGGCCACAGCGGCAACCGGAGCCTTGCCGCCCGTCAGGGCGCTTAAGGAGTCATTGCCGAACGCCGAGTTCATCTTGGTCGGGGCACTGTTCATCAGCGTGTCGAGCTTGCCGACCTTATGCAGGGCCTGCTTGACCTTGGTCAGTAGCTGCTCGTTGGTGAACGGCTTGCTGACGTAGCCGGAAACGCCGGCCTGGATGGCTTGGACCACGTTTTCCTTGTCGCCGCGGCTGGTGACCATCACGAACGGCATGCCCTTGAGGTTGTCCTGCTGGCGACACCAGGTCAGCAGTTCCAGCCCGGACATTTCCGGCATTTCCCAATCGCACAACACCAGGTCGAACGCTTCGCGAGCCAGCAGGGCTTGGGCTTTCTTGCCGTTCACCGCGTCTTCGATGCGCACGCCCGGGAAGTAGTTGCGCAGGCACTTCTTCACCAGGTCACGAATGAACGAAGCATCGTCCACGACCAACACACTGACCTTACTCATCCAGATACACCTCTAAAAAATCCCGGCAAGCATACCGCTTTTACTGATGGCACATCGCCAAAAACCTTCAGTCACGCCGGGACCTTTCGTTCGCGGGGTGCTGCTTTCGATAAAAAAAAACCCAAAAAAAAGCCCGACCAGAAGGCCGGGCACTTTTCCTGGCAATCTTACTTATCGTCAGCTCCGTCCGGAACATTAGCAGTTTCGGACGGGGTGCCCTCAACTTCTTCCTTCATGCGCTTGAGCCCCAGATGCCGGACATCGGTGCCGCGCACCAGGTAGATGACAAGTTCCGAGATGTTGCGCGCATGATCGCCGATGCGCTCCAGAGAACGTAGCACCCAGATGATGCTCAATACCCGGGAGATGGAGCGCGGGTCTTCCATCATGTAAGTCGCCAGCTCCCGCAGGGCGGTCTTGTACTCGCGGTCGATGATCTTGTCGTACTGGGCCACCGACAACGCCAGGTCGGCGTCGAAGCGGGCAAAGGCGTCCAGTGCATCGCGGACCATGTTGCGCACCTGGTCGCCAATATGGCGCACCTCGACGTAACCGCGCGGCGCTTCGCCTTCTTCGCACAACTGGATGGCTCGACGGGCAATCTTGGTGGCTTCGTCGCCGATCCGCTCCAGGTCGATCACCGACTTGGAAATGCTGATGATCAAGCGCAGGTCGGAAGCCGCCGGCTGACGACGGGCGAGGATGCGCAGGCACTCCTCGTCGATGTTGCGCTCCATCTGGTTGATCTGGTCGTCGATCTCGCGCACTTGCTGGGCCAGGCCCGAATCGGCCTCGATCAGCGCGGTCACCGCGTCGTTGACCTGCTTTTCCACCAGCCCGCCCATGGCCAGCAGGTGGCTGCGCACCTCCTCCAGCTCGGCGTTGAACTGTGCGGAAATGTGATGGGTGAGGCCTTCCTTCGAAATCATGGTTTTGCTCCGCAAAAGCTGTGAGCTGCAAGCTACAAGCTGCAAGCTGATGTGTGTCGTTACGCTAAACTGCTTTTACTTGCCGCTTGAAGCTTGCGGCTCGCAGCTGCCGCTAGCCATAGCGGCCCGTAATGTAGTCCTCGGTCTGCTTCTTGGCCGGATTGGTGAACAACGTATCGGTGTCGCCGAACTCCACCAGTTTGCCCATGTACATGAACGCGGTGTAATCGGAAACCCGCGCCGCCTGTTGCATGTTGTGGGTCACGATGACGATGGTGAACTTGGACTTGAGCTCGTAGATCAGTTCTTCGACTTTCAGCGTCGAGATCGGGTCCAGGGCCGAGCAGGGTTCGTCGAGCAGCAGCACTTCCGGCTCCACGGCGATGGTGCGGGCGATCACCAGGCGCTGCTGTTGACCGCCGGACAGGCCCAGGGCCGACTCATGCAGGCGGTCCTTGACCTCATCCCACAACGCCGCGCCCTTGAGGGCCCATTCCACGGCTTCGTCGAGGATGCGCTTCTTGTTGATGCCTTGGATGCGCAAGCCGTAGACCACGTTCTCGTAAATGGTTTTCGGGAACGGGTTCGGCTTCTGGAACACCATGCCCACGCGACGACGCAGCTCGGCCACATCTTCGCCCTTGCGGTAGATGTTGTTGCCGTAGAGGTTGATTTCCCCTTCGACGCGGCAGCCATCCACCAGGTCGTTCATGCGATTGAACGTGCGCAGCAAGGTTGACTTGCCGCAGCCCGATGGACCGATGAACGCGGTGACGCGCTGCTTCGGGATATTCAGGCTGACGTCGTACAGTGCCTGCTTCTGGCCGTAGAACAGGTTCAGGCCGGGCACTTCGATGGCGACGGTTTCTTCGGCCAGGTTCAGGCTCTGCTTGTCGCGGCCCAGGGCCGACATGTTGATGCCGTGTGTATGTGCTTCGTGTTGCATGGTCTCACTCCGTTCGTAGCTGCAAGCTTCTAGCTGCAAGCTGCAAGTTTGAGCAAAAGCGGCCTGTAGCTTGCCGCTTGTGGCTAATGACTTTTAGCTATCCAACGCTTTGTATTTCTCGCGCAGGTGGTTACGGATCCACACTGCCGACAGGTTGAGCGTGGCGATCACCAGCACCAGCAGCAGCGCCGTGGCGTACACCAGCGGTCGCGCCGCTTCGACGTTCGGGCTCTGGAAGCCCACGTCATAGATATGGAAGCCCAGGTGCATGATCTTCTGGTCCAGGTGCAGATACGGGTAGTTGCCGTCCAGCGGCAGCGACGGGGCCAGTTTCACCACGCCTACCAGCATCAACGGTGCCACTTCACCGGCAGCACGGGCCACGGCGAGGATCATCCCGGTCATCATCGCCGGGCTCGCCATGGGCAGGACAATTTTCCACAGGGTCTCGGCCTTGGTCGCACCAAGGGCCAGGGAGCCTTCGCGCACGGTACGCGGGATCCGCGCCAGGCCTTCCTCGGTGGCCACGATCACCACCGGCACCGCCAGCAGCGCCAGAGTCAGGGACGCCCAGAGCAGGCCCGGGGTGCCGAAGGTCGGCGCCGGCAAGGCCTCGGGGAAGAACAAGCGGTCGACCGAACCACCCAGCACGTAGACGAAGAAGCCCAGGCCAAACACACCGTAGACGATGGCCGGAACGCCGGCCAGGTTGTTCACCGCGATGCGGATCAGGCGGGTCATCGGGCCTTGGCGGGCGTATTCACGCAGGTAGACCGCCGCCAGCACGCCGAACGGCGTCACGATCATCGCCATGATCAGGGTCATCATCACAGTGCCGAAAATCGCCGGGAAGATGCCACCTTCGGTGTTGGCTTCACGCGGGTCGTCGCTGAGGAATTCCCAGACCTTGCTGACGTAGAAACCCATCTTGGTGAACGTGCCCATGCCGTTTGGCTGGTAGGCGTGCACCACTTTGCCGATTTCGATTTCCACTTCCTTGCCGTTGGCATCGCGGGCGGTCAGGCTGTCGCGATTGAACTGTGCATGCAGGTCGGCCAGGCGCGCTTCGATGTCCTTGTAGCGGGCATTGAGCTCGGCGCGCTCGCTTTCCAGGTCCGCCTGGGCAGAAGCGTCGAGCTTGCCGTCCAGCTCCAGTTTGCGACCGTGCAGACGGATGCGTTCCAGGCCGGCGTTGATTGCACCGATGTCGACTTTTTCCAGGGTCTTGAGCTCGGAGGCCAACTGGTTGACGCGCTCTACGCGAGCCTGCAGTTGCGGCCAGGCGGCCTCGCCTTCGGCGATGACCTTGCCGTTTTCCTTGACGTTGACCAGGTAGCCGTAGAAGTTGCCCCACTCACGACGCTCGATGGCCATCAGCTCCGGCGGCGTAGTCTGGTTGGTCAGCCAGTCGCCGACGATCCAGGTGAAGTCGGTGCCGTTCAGATCCCGGTTGCCCACCTTGATCAGTTCGCGGGTCATGAACTCGGGGCCTTCGTCCGGCACCGGCAGGCCAGCGCTTTTCAGGCGCTCACGAGGCACTTCTTCCTTCTGCACGACTTCGCCGACCACCAGGTGCGCAGGCATGCCCGGCACGTTGTAGCTGGCGTGGACCAGGTCCGCCGGCCAGAAGTGGCCCAGGCCGCGCACGGCGATCACCGCCAGCAGGCCAATGGTCATGATGACCGCGATGGACACCGCGCCACCGCTGATCCAGACGCCGGGGGCGCCGCTCTTGAACCATCCTTTCAGGGAGTTCTGTTTCACAGACTTCTACCTTTCTTAAAGCGACGAATATTTCTTGCGCAGACGCTGACGGATCAGCTCGGCGAGGGTGTTCATGACGAAGGTGAACAACAGCAGCACCAGGGCCGACAGGAACAGCACGCGATAATGGCTGCCGCCGACTTCCGACTCAGGCATCTCCACCGCCACGTTGGCCGCCAGGGTGCGCAGGCCTTCGAACAGGTTCATTTCCATGACCGGCGTGTTACCGGTGGCCATCAGCACGATCATGGTCTCGCCCACCGCACGGCCCATGCCGATCATCAGCGCCGAGAAGATGCCGGGGCTGGCGGTGAGGATCACCACGCGGGTCATGGTCTGCCACGGCGTGGCACCGAGGGCCAGGGAGCCCAGAGTCAGGCCACGCGGCACGCTGAACACGGCGTCTTCGGCGATGGAATAGATGTTCGGGATCACCGCGAAGCCCATCGCCAGGCCGACCACCAGGGCGTTGCGCTGGTCGTAGGTGATGCCCAGGTCATGGGAGATCCACATGCGCATGTCGCCGCCGAAGAACCACGCTTCCATGTACGGGCTCATGTACAGCGAGAGCCAGCCCACGAACAGGATCACCGGGATCAGCAGGGCGCTTTCCCAGCCGTCCGGCACTCTCAGGCGAATGGATTCCGGCAGCCGGCTGAAGACGAAACCGGCGACCAGGATGCCAATTGGCAGCAACATCAGCAGGCTGAAAATACCCGGCAGGTGCCCTTCGACGTACGGCGCCAGGAACAGGCCGGCGAAGAACCCGAGGATCACCGTCGGCATCGCTTCCATCAGCTCGATCACCGGCTTGACCTTGCGGCGCATGCCCGGGGCCATGAAGTAGGCGGTGTAGATCGCGGCGGCAATGGCCAGCGGCGCAGCCAGCAACATCGCGTAGAACGCCGCTTTCAGGGTGCCGAAGGTCAGCGGCGAAAGGCTCATCTTGGGTTCGAAGTCGGTGTTGGCGGCGGTCGATTGCCAGACGTACTTGGGTTCGTCGTAGTTTTCGTACCAGACCTTGCTCCACAACGCGCTCCACGACACTTCCGGGTGCGGATTGTCCAGCGTCAACGGTTGCAGCTTGCCGCCCTGTTCAACGATCAGGCGGTTGGCCCGTGGCGACATGCCGAACAGGCCCTGGCCGTCGACCACCTGGTCCACCAGCAGAGTACGGTGGGCGGTGCTGTGGAACACGCCAAGCTTGCCGGCGGCGTCGAGCGCAACAAAGCCTTTGCGACGTTCTTCGGCGCTGATCTCGACGATGGGCGTGCTGCCCATCTGGAAGGTACGAATCTGTTTGAAGCGCAACTCGCCGTCCGGATCGCGGGCCATGAACCACTGGGCCAGGCCGCCCTTGGAGTCGCCGATGATCAGCGAGATCCCGCCCACCAGCTGGGTGGCGGCGGTGACTTGGGCGTCGGCGTTCTCGAGCAGCTTGTAGCGGCCATTGAGGCTCTTGTCCCGCAGGCTGAACACGTCGGCCTGGGCACGTCCGTTAACCACATACAGCCATTGCTGACGCGGGTCGACGAAGATGTTCTTCACCGGCTCGGTCATCTGCGGCAGGTCGATGCGGGTCTGCTCGCTGGTGACCTCACCGGTCATCATGTTTTCTTCGCTGGTGAGCGACAGCACTTGCAGTTGGGCACCGCTGGAACCGGCCAGCAGCAGGGTCGAGTCGGTGGCGTTGAGGCTGACATGTTCCAGGGCCGCGCCCTGTTCGTTCAATGCAATCGGCGTCTCGCCGTAAGGGTATTCGACGGCAGGCGAGATGGTTTTCTTGCCGTCCGGGTAGCTGACCTTATAGGTGTGACGAAATACCAGGGCTTGGCCGTTGGACAGACCGATTGCCACCAGCGGGCTGCCGGGCTGGTCTTCGCCAATGGCAGTCACGCTGGCGCCGGCCGGAATCGGCAGGTCGATGCGGCGCAGTTCGGCGCCACTGCTGATGTCGAAGAACAGCGCCTGGCCCTTGTCGGAAACCCGCATGGCGACTTGGTTCTGTTCTTCGATGGAGATCATCAAGGGTTTGCCGGCGTCTTGCATCCAGGCCGGGGTGATCGTGTCCTTGGCGGTCAGGTCCGCGCCCTGGAACAAGGGCAGCACCACGTAGGCCAGGAAGAAGAAGATCAACGTAATGGCAGCCAGGACAGCGAGGCCACCGACCAGCACGTACCAGCGGGTCAGGCGATCCTTGAGCGCGCGAATACGGCGCTTGCGTTGCAGCTCAGGCGTATTGAAGTCAATGCGCTTGGGAGGGGAAGTCGTAGTCATTGTGGAGTTGGCCAGATCATTCATGCGCACACCCTAGCGATCCTGTATGACAGAAAGATGACAATGCAGTGACGCAACAAATCCGCCGCCGGCAGAAAGCGGCAGCGGACAGGAATTTGGGTTGTGGGAGCAACCTTCACTCCCACAGGAGTCCGGGCGTTGGCCCGGGCTCAGGTATTACTTCTTGGCGACGCTGCCGCCTTCCGACAGACCCAGGTCAGCCAGTGCCTTGGCGGCCACTTTGGCTGGCAACGGGATGTAGCCGTCCTTGACCACGACTTCCTGGCCTTGCTTGGACAGGATCAGCTTCACGAACTCGGCTTCCAGCGGGGCCAGAGGCTTGTTCGGTGCCTTGTTGACGTAAACGTAGAGGAAGCGCGACAGCGGGTACTTGCCGTTCAGGGCGTTTTCCTCGGTGTCTTCGATGAACTCGCCGCCTTCTTTCTTGGCCAGGGCAACAGTTTTCACGCTGGCGGTCTTGTAGCCGATACCCGAGTAGCCAACGCCGTTGAGCGAGCTGCTGATCGACTGTACAACCGAGGCCGAGCCAGGCTGTTCATTGACGTTGGACTTGTAGTCACCTTTGCACAGGGCTTCTTCTTTGAAGTAGCCGTAGGTGCCGGATACCGAGTTACGACCGAACAACTGGACTGGCTTGTTGGCCAGGTCACCGGTCACGCCCAGGTCGCCCCAGGTCTTGACGTCGGCCTTGGCGCCGCACAGACGAGTAGAGGAGAAAATCGCATCAACCTGAGCCATGGTCAGGCCTTTGATCGGGTTGTCCTTGTGTACGAATACCGCCAAGGCGTCCACGGCAACCGGGATGGCGGTAGGCTTGTAACCGTATTTGGTTTCGAAAGCCTGCAGCTCGTTGTCCTTCATCTTGCGGCTCATCGGGCCCAGGTTGGAGGTGCCTTCGGTGAGCGCGGGTGGCGCGGTGGAAGAACCGGCGGCCTGAATCTGGATGTTTACGTTCGGGTATTCCTTCTTGTAGTTCTCGGCCCACAAGGTCATCAGGTTGGCCAGGGTATCGGAGCCGACGCTGGACAGGTTGCCCGATACACCAGTGGTCTTGGTGTAGCTCGGGATCGCAGGATCAACAGCGGCAACCGCGTTGGCAGTCGCAACGCCAGCAGCGACAAAAGTCATTGCCGCCATCAAACGCTTCAGTTTCATGCCTTACTCCTAGCAGATAGGGTGTGTTAAGTCGGCCAAGTATCGGTAAGCCGTGTGAACACTCTATGGCTGAAATATGACAATTGGATGAAAGGCCAGTATCGAGTTTTACAAGATGTTGTGGCGAGGGGATTTATCCCCGTTGGGGTGCGAAGCGGCCCTCAAGCCAGCGCCTCGGTGCTTCAGGCTGATTGCATCCAGCCATGAGGGGCTGCTACGCAGCCCAACGGGGATAAATCCCCTCGCCACAGAAGCCTGTTCAGTGCCATCTAGCGCCCTTTCTTCCAAAGGTAGCCGCCTACCACGATCCCGATCCCACAGATGGCCGCCACGTAATACGCCGGCCCCATCGGGCTCTCTTTCAACAGCAGGGTCACGATCATCGGCGTCAATCCGCCGAAGATTGCATAGGCCAGGTTGTAGGAGAACGACAAGCCGCTGAAACGCACCACGGCCGGGAAAGCATTGACCATGACATAAGGCACCGCGCCGATGGTACCCACCAGCAAGCCACTCAAGGCATACAGCGGGAACAGCCATTCGGGGTGATCGAACAGGCAGTGGTAGAAGGTCCAGAATGTGATCAACAGCAAACCGCTACCGAAGACAAATACCCGACCGGCACCAAAACGATCGGCCAGCACACCCGCACCGATGCAACCGAAACTCAGGCACACGATCGCCAGGCTATTGGCCTGCAACGCGGTGGTCGGACTGAAGTGGTACACCGTCTGCAGCACGGTCGGTGTCATCAGGATCACCACAATGACGCCGGCCGACAATAGCCAGGTCAACAGCATGGAAATGGCGATGGCGCCGCGGTGATCACGCAGCACGGCCCGCAGCGGCACTTCCTCGGCCAGGGCCTTGCGCAGTTGCAGCTCGGCGAACACCGGGGTTTCGTGCAACCAGCGGCGCAGATACACCGAAAACAGCCCGAATACGCCACCCAGCAAGAACGGGATCCGCCAGGCGTAATCGGCCACTTCCACCGGTGTATAAAGGCTGTTGATCGCCGTGGCGACCAGCGAACCCAACAAAATCCCCGCCGTCAGGCCGCAGGTCAGCGTGCCGCAGGCATAGCCGATGTGGCGCACCGGAACGTGTTCGGAAACGAAGACCCAGGCGCCTGGCACTTCCCCGCCGATGGCCGCGCCCTGGATCACCCGCATCAGCAACAGCAGGATGGGCGCCCACATGCCGATCTGTGCATAAGTGGGCAGCAGGCCCATGATCAGGGTCGGCACGGCCATCATGAAAATGCTCAGGGTGAACATCTTCTTGCGCCCCAGCAGATCGCCAAAGTGGGCCATGACGATCCCGCCTAGCGGCCGGGCCAGGTAACCGGCGGCAAAAATGCCGAACGTCTGCATCAAGCGCAGCCACTCAGGCATTTCGGCAGGGAAGAACAATTTGCCGACCACGGTGGCAAAGAACACGAAAATGATGAAATCGTAGAACTCCAGCGCACCACCCAAGGCAGAAAGCGACAGGGTCTTGTAATCGTTGCGGGTCAATGGACGCGCGGGTTGTGCGGGCGTCGCCGTGCTCGAAGGCGCAGTGGTCATGGCAAGGGCTTCTCTTATAGTCGGTTCTGCAACCCTGGCAATACGGGTTGGGGGGCCTGGGCAGGTCCGGCACGATAGCAAATTGTTCGAAAAAGCACATAGAGGTGCGTATTTGATAGTCAAAATCAGAACCGAGTGGTCGTCTCGACGTCTATCGCCCGATATACTCGCAACCTTGCAGTACTCTGTAAGGGGTTGCTGTGCGAAAACGTCGTTGGTGGCGTAGTACCAGAACCAGCCGGTTTCGCAGAGTTTCCCTTTGGCACGCCTTTACGAAAAACGTGACGAACGCAGTATGTTCGGGCTGAATCGTTTTTTACAAAGACGGCTATTCACCTGAAGTACAAGACAGCGTTACGGGTCAGAGGCACCCCCTGCATGATAGAGCTCGAACAAGAAGATCCAATCCCGCAAGGCGACCTGGCCCTGCAAATCACCGCGCTCCCTCGCGAGACCAACGGCTTCGGCGATATTTTCGGCGGCTGGCTGGTGTCCCAGATGGACCTGGCCGGCACCGCCATGGCCAGCAAGGTAGCCGGCGGACGCGTGGCCACCGTGGCGATCGATCGCATGGCGTTCCTCGTACCGGTGGCAGTGGGGGCGCAGCTTTCCTTTTATACCCAGGCGCTGGAAATCGGCCGCAGCTCGATCCAGATGATGGTCGAGGTCTGGAGCGACGACCCGTTGTCCAGTGAATGGCGCAAGGTGACCGAGGCGGTGTTTGTCTTCGTCGCCATCGACGGCAGTGGTCGGACCCGTTCGGTTCCGCCGCGCGCCCGTTAAACACGGCGGCCGTTTTGCGGTCCATTGCAGTTCCTGTTCCCCGAGCGAGATTTGCAACATGCCTACGCCCAACGTCGAAGCCGTCAAACTGGATGAACTGAACGCCTGGCGCATCCGCCACGGTCAGGCCGAGTTGCTGGTGGCCCAACAAGGCGCGCATATCCTCAGCTATCAAGTGGACGGCCAGCCGCCGCTGATCTGGCTCAACGACGAGGCCACGTTCAAGGCCGGCAAGAGCATTCGCGCGGGCGTGCCGGTGTGCTGGCCGTGGTTCGGCAACCTGACGCGCAACCCCGACAGCGTACAGGCCATGCGCGTGACCAACGACCCGGCCACGGCCCACGGCCTGGTACGGGCGATGGATTGGGAATTGAAGGGCATCGAAGCCGAAGGCGAAAGCCTCAAGGTGGAATTCGTGCTGCCCTACCCCGAAAACGGCCTCTCGGGCTGGCCTCACCAGGTGGACCTGACGCTGACCATCGTGATGGACGAGCAACTGCACATCCGCCTCACCAGTCATAACCGTGGCAGCGAAACAGTCAGCCTCAGTCAGGCGCTGCACAGCTACTTCGCCGTGAGCGACGTGCGCAACGTGCAGGTCGAAGGGGTCGATGGCCTGAGCTACATCGAGACCCTGGACGACTGGAAAACCGTCACCCAGGCCGGCAACCTGCACTTTGCTGGCGAGACCGACCGCATCTATCTCGATACCCCACCAAAGCTGAGCATCATCGACCCGCAGTGGGAACGCCGGATCGAGCTGGCCAGCAGCGGTTCGCGCTCGGCGGTGATCTGGAACCCCTGGACCGAACGCGCCAAGGCCTTCAGCGACATGGCCGACGACGGCTGGCAGCACATGCTATGCATCGAGACGGCGAACGTGATGGACGATGTGGTGACGCTGTTGCCCGACGCCAGCCATACCCTTGGCGTGAGCATCTGCGGCAAGCCGCTCTAAACCACACCACAAAAACCAATGTGGGAGCTTGCTCGCTCCCACATTGGATCTTGGTCGCGCCAACCAGCCGGTTACAAATCCGCCTCCTGCACCACCCTCACCTTCTCCGCATCCAGCGCATACGCCGCGCTGGCCAGGTCGTTGTCGACCTTTTCGATCTTCAGCGTGCCGGTCACCCACAACGGCGTATAGATGTCATCCAGCTTCAGGCCCTTGGGGTAGCGCACCAGCACCAGTTGATTCGGCGGTGGTGGCGGGACGTGAATGCAAGCGCCGGGGTAAGGCACCAGGAAAAACAGCGTGCTACGGCCCTTGGCGTCGGTTTCCAATGGCACGGGGTAACCGCCGATACGAATGTGCTTGTCGTTCATCGACGCCACGGTCTTGGTCGAATACATCACCGCCGGCAAGCCTTTACTTTGCTTCAGGCCACCTTTTTCGGTGAAGGTGCCGCTGGCTTCGGGGGAGTCGTGGTCGATCTCGGGCATGGCCTCGAGGGCTTTCTGGTCCGACTTGGGCATCAGTTCGAGCCAGTCGGTTTCCGGCAGCTCGGCAGCATGGGCCAGGCCACTGCCCAGTAGAAGAAGGGACAACACTAGACGGCGCATGAAAGGGCTCGGCAATGAGTGGAAAGTGAAACGCCGAGCATTCTAGCCCCCTCTGCGCGCCAGGCAGAGAGGGCTTTATCGCATTTGAATCAGTTTCTTTTGATCAGGCCGTAGATCACCAGCAGCACCACCGCGCCCACCAGGGCACCGATGAAGCCAGCGCCTTGGCCAGCCTGGTAGATGCCCAAGGCCTGGCCGCCGTAAGTGGCTGCCAACGAACCGCCAATACCGAGCAGAATGGTCATGATCCAGCCCATGCTGTCATCGCCCGGTTTCAGGAACCGCGCCAGCAGGCCAACGATCAAGCCGATAAAGATGGTTCCGATGATTCCCATGGCATTGCCCTCTGATTGGATAGCTATGCCAAAGCCCGATCAGGCTTTGGCACTTAGCCATGAGAGAGGTTAGCCGACGAATGGTTCCACCGATGGCGCGGATTATTGCTCGGCGATCAGCGTCTCGACCTTGATGATCTGCTGGGCCAGCGTCGCCCGGTCCGCGCAACGCAGGTTGGCGTGACCGACCTTGCGCCCGGCCTTGAATGCCTTGCCATAGTGATGCAAATGGCAGTCAGCGATCGACAGGACTTTCTCGCTGTCCGGCACTTTGCCGATGAAGTTGAGCATCGCGCTCTCACCGACCTTGGCGGTCGACCCCAGTGGCAGCCCGGCCACCGCCCGCAGGTGGTTTTCGAACTGACTGCACTCGGCGCCTTCGGTGGTCCAGTGCCCGGAGTTGTGTACCCGAGGGGCGATTTCGTTGGCCTTGAGGCCGCCATCCACTTCAAAGAACTCGAATGCCATCACGCCGACATAATCGAGCTGCTTGAGCACCCGACTGGAATAGTCCTCGGCCAGGGCCTGCAACGGATGGTCGGTGCTGGCGACGGACAGCTTGAGGATGCCGTCCTTGTGAGTGTTGTGCACCAGCGGATAGAAACGGATCTCACCGTCACGGGCACGCACGGCGATCAGCGAGACTTCCCCGGTGAACGGCACGAAGCCTTCCAGCAGACAGGCCACGCTGCCGAGTTCGGCGAACGTACCGACCACGTCTTCAGGCTTGCGCAGGACTTTCTGACCCTTGCCGTCGTAACCCAGGGTACGGGTCTTGAGCACGGCGGGCAGGCCGATGGCAGCGACGGCGGCGTCCAGGTCGGCCTGGGACTGAATGTCGGCAAAAGCCGGCGTGGGGATGCCCAGGTCCTTGAACATGTTCTTTTCGAACCAGCGGTCACGGGCGATCCGCAAGGCCTCGGCGCTCGGGTAGACCGGGACGAACTGGGACAGGAAGGCCACGGTCTCGGCCGGGACGCTTTCGAACTCGAAGGTCACCAGGTCGACTTCATCGGCCAGTTGGCGCAGGTGATCCTGGTCGCCGTAGTCGGCCCGCAGGTGCTCACCCAACGCGCTAGCACAGGCGTCCGGCGCCGGGTCCAGGAAAGCGAAGTTCATTCCCAGCGGCGTACCTGCCAGGGCCAACATGCGACCCAACTGGCCGCCACCGATTACACCGATCTTCATTCGTCAACAACCTCAGGCAATGCGTGGGTCTGGATTGTCCAGGACGCTGTCTGTCTGCTCAGCGCGGAATTTTTTCAGCACGGTATGAAACTGTGGATGCTTGGCGCCCAAAATGCTCGCCGACAGCAGGGCCGCGTTGATCGCACCAGCCTTGCCGATGGCCAGGGTCGCGACCGGGATGCCGGCTGGCATCTGCACGATCGACAGCAACGAATCGACGCCCGAAAGCATCGAAGACTGGACCGGCACGCCCAGCACCGGCAGGTGGGTCTTGGCCGCACACATGCCTGGCAAATGGGCGGCGCCACCGGCACCGGCGATGATCACCTCGATGCCACGCGCCTCGGCCTCTTCGGCGTACTGGAACAGCAGGTCCGGGGTACGGTGGGCGGAGACCACTTTCACCTCGTAAGGGATGCCGAGCTTTTCCAGCATATCGGCGGTGTGGCTAAGGGTGGACCAATCGGACTTGGAGCCCATGATCACGCCAACCAGTGCACTCATCGTCGTGCCTCTTCTCTCTGGGCGCCCGCAGGCGCGTCAAAAAACAACAAGCCACGCAGGAAACCGGCGTGGCTTGTTGTACGAATTATGGCCGGGCGAACCGACCGAAGGCCGGGCAGTATACCGAAAATGGTGCGTTAAACGCACTTTCGCCGACCATCTGTCATTTGCGGTGAAGGGGCGGTTTTATTGACTCTCAGGTCAGCAGAGCAACAACACAAATCCCCTGTGGGAGCGAGCAAGCCCACAGTTTGTTTTGGGTGTTCTCAAGAGTTGCATACGCCACAGATCCCTTGTGGCGAAGGAGCTTGCTCCCGCTGGCGTGCGAAGCAGGCCCCGGCGGTCCTTCAGGCCGACCGTATCAGCCGGTTCTGCGACTGCTGCGCAGCCGAGCGGGAGCAAGCTCCCTCGCCACAGGGTAGTTGTCTGGCTTGATTGCGCTGTTGGTTACGGTGGCAAGGGTGGACCCAAGTGCTGTTGAGTTGAGGTAGCCTCAAGCCCGCACCACAGGGGATCCGCGTTGTCTTCAGGATCCGGCCACACCCTGCGCCACGCCACCTTCGAGCTTGCGCCACAACAACCGCACATTGGCCTTGCGCACCAGGGCGCAGCGGTACAGGCGGATCTCCAGCGGCACGTGCCATTGTGTCCCACCGCAGATCACCAGTTCGCCCCGGGCCAGTTCGGCGCGTACGCTCAGGTGCGGCACCCAGGCGATGCCCAGGCCTTCCAGGGCCATGCTTTTGAGGCTGTCGGCCATGGCCGTCTCGTAGATGGTGGTGAACCGCAACGCCCGCTGGCGCAACAACTGGTTGACCGAGCGCCCGAGGAAGGCCCCGGCGCTGTAGGCCAGCAGCGGCACGCTGGCCTCGCCTTCAAGGTCGAACAGCGGCTTGCCATCGGCACCGGCGGCGCACACCGGCAGCATCTCGGTTTGGCCCAGGTGCAGCGACGGGAAGATTTCCGGGTCCATTTGCATGGCCGAATCCGGATCGTAGAAGGCCAGCATCAGGTCGCAGCCCCCTTCACGCAAGGCATGGACGGCATCGCCGACGTTGGTCGCCACCAGCCGCGTGGCGATGTTCATCCCTTCGTTGCGCAGTTGGGCGATCCAACGCGGGAAGAAGCCCAGCGCCAGGGAGTGGGCGGCGGCCACTTGTATGACTTCGCCCTGCCCGCCCTCCAGGTGATGCAAATGGCGCAACACTTCACCCAGTTGCTCGACCACCGTACGCGCCGTCACCAGGAACAACTGCCCCGCCGCCGTCAGCTCGACGGGCGTGCGCGAACGGTTGACCAGGGTCAGCCCCAGCGCCGCCTCGAGGCTGCGGATTCGCCGGCTGAAGGCCGGTTGCGTGACGAAACGCCGCTCGGCCGCTTGGGAGAAACTGCGAGTAGCGGCCAGGGCACTGAAGTCCTCAAGCCATTTGCTTTCAAGATTCATCACGCCTCCCTTAAACGCACCAAAACAGGTCACACGTTCGTCGCACCGCCGACGTCACACCGACATTATGCCGAATATGCATAGGCCAGTGCTTAACAGCATTGGCCCTATTTTTTTCGAGAGCCTAGGATTCGCAGCGTTCCGGCTCAGACCGGGTCCTTATCGAGATGATTTCCATCATGTCCTCCGCTGCATCATTCCGCACAGAAAAAGACCTGCTTGGCGTACTCGAAGTACCAGCGCAAGCGTATTACGGCATCCAGACCCTGCGAGCGGTAAACAACTTCCGTCTCTCTGGCGTCCCGATCTCGCATTACCCTAAGCTGGTGGTCGGCCTGGCCATGGTCAAACAGGCCGCCGCTGACGCCAACCGTGAACTGGGCCAGCTCAGCGAAGCCAAGCACGCAGCCATCAGTGAAGCCTGTGCACGATTGATCCGCGGCGATTTCCACGAAGAATTCGTGGTGGACATGATCCAGGGCGGCGCCGGCACGTCGACCAATATGAATGCCAACGAAGTCATCGCCAACATCGCACTGGAGGCCATGGGCCACCAGAAAGGCGAGTACCAGTACCTGCACCCCAACAACGACGTGAACATGGCGCAGTCCACCAACGACGCCTACCCGACCGCGATCCGCCTGGGTCTGCTGCTGGGCCACGACGCGTTGCTGGCCAGCCTCGACAGCCTGATCCAGGCGTTCGCGGCCAAAGGTGAAGAATTCAGCCACGTCCTGAAAATGGGCCGCACCCAGCTGCAAGACGCCGTGCCGATGACCCTCGGCCAGGAATTCCGCGCCTTCGCCACCACCCTGAGCGAAGACCTGGCACGCCTGAAAACCCTGGCGCCTGAACTGCTCACCGAAGTGAACCTGGGCGGCACCGCCATCGGCACCGGCATCAACGCCGACCCGCGCTACCAGGCCCTGGCCGTGCAGCGCCTGGCAACCATCAGCGGCCAGCCGCTGGTTCCGGCTGCCGACCTGATCGAAGCAACTTCCGACATGGGCGCCTTCGTGCTGTTCTCCGGCATGCTCAAGCGCACCGCGGTGAAGCTGTCGAAGATCTGCAACGACCTGCGCCTGCTGTCCAGCGGCCCGCGCACCGGCATCAACGAAATCAACCTGCCGGCCCGCCAGCCAGGCAGCTCGATCATGCCCGGCAAGGTCAACCCGGTGATCCCGGAAGCGGTCAACCAGGTGGCATTCCAGATCATCGGCAACGACCTGGCCCTGACCATCGCGGCCGAAGGCGGCCAACTGCAACTGAACGTGATGGAGCCGCTGATCGCCTTCAAGATCTTCGACTCGATCCGCCTGCTGCAACGGGCCATGGACATGCTGCGCGAGCACTGCATCGTCGGCATCACCGCCAACGAAGCGCGCTGCCGTGAACTGGTCGAGCATTCGATCGGCCTGGTCACCGCCCTGAACCCGTACATCGGCTATGAAAACGCCACCCGCATCGCCCGTGTTGCCCTGGAAAGTGGCCGCGGCGTGCTGGAACTGGTGCGCGAAGAAGGCTTGCTCGACGACGCCATGCTCGACGACATCCTGCGCCCGGAAAACATGATTGCTCCGCGTCTGGTCCCGCTCAAAGCGTGATCGACACGACCACCGCTCACCAGGTCGAGGGACTAGACACCTCTCACCTTTTGAGGGCTTGGGGATCTTCCCCAAGCCCTTTTTTTAATTGATAGCAGCAAAGGATGACTGAACCTGTGGGAAGGAACCTACTCGCGATAAACGACGACGCGCTGCCCGTTGTAAACCGCGTCGCCAGCCAACGCGAGCAGGCTCGTTCCCACAAGAACCTGACCGAAAGGCCAGGTGTTTCAAAGGGTTCGTTTCGTCGGACGCACCACAACTGTGCAGACGGGCACCGCACTGATAGGTATAGTGCCGCCCCTCTTCGCATGAGCGGTCGTCTGCAGCGAGATCCTTAAACATGCGAAAACCGAACTAATAACAAACCCGCGAAAATGGACCGGGACGAAACATCGCCTCACCTGTTGTGCCGCGCGCCGACCGATGTAACGCGATATTTCCAAATGGCCAGCATTTGCTTAAACAAAAAACAGCGAGGAATACTCATGCTTGAAGTCATCAACGACTTCCTCTCAGGGAAAGTGCTGATCGTGCTCATTGTCGGGCTCGGAAGCTACTTCACGATCCGCTCGCGTTTCGTCCAGTTCCGTCATTTCTTTCACATGTTCACGGTGTTCCGTGACAGCCTGAAAAGCAGCACTGACCAGCTCAGTTCCTTCCAGGCCCTGATGCTCAGCCTGGCCGGTCGTGTCGGCGCGGGCAACATCGCCGGTGTCGGTATCGCCGTGACCCTCGGCGGTCCTGGTGCGGTGTTCTGGATGTGGGTGACCGCGCTGGTCGGCATGTCCAGCAGCTTCTTCGAATGCTCCCTCGGCCAGCTCTACAAGCGCTGCGACTCCGAAGGCCAGTTCCGCGGCGGCCCGTCCTATTACATCCAGCACGGCCTGCAGAAGCGCTGGTTGGGCATGATCATGGCGTTCCTGCTGCTGGTTACCTTCGGCTTCGCCTTCAACGGCCTGCAAGCCCATGCCGTCACCCACTCGCTGAACAACGCCTTCGGCTTCGACACCACCTACACCGGCCTGGGCCTGGCGGTGCTGCTGGGCCTGGTGTTCATTGGCGGGATCAAGCGTATCGCCAAGGTCGCCGACCTGCTGGTACCGGTCAAGACCCTGGCGTACATCGCCGTGACCATCTACGTGATCGTGCTGCAATTCGACCACGTACCGGCCATGCTGGCGACCATCGTCAAGAGCGCCTTCGGCCTGGACCAGGCCTTTGGCGGCCTGATCGGCAGTGCCATCGTCATGGGCGTCAAGCGTGGCGTGTTCGCCAACGAAGCCGGCCTGGGCAGTGCGCCTAACGTCGCTGCTGTCGCGTCGGTCGAACACCCGGTTGCCCAGGGTGTGGTACAAGCGTTCAGCGTGTTCCTGGACACCTTCGTGATCTGCACCTGCACCGCGCTGCTGATCCTGCTGTCGGGCTTCTACACCCCAGGTTTCGAAGGCGATGGCATTGCCCTGACCCAGAACTCCCTGGCGGCCGTCGTGGGTGACTGGGGCCGGATGTTCATCTCTGTAGCCCTGGCGCTGTTCGTCTTCACCTCGATCCTCTACAACTACTATCTGGGCGAGAACAACCTGCGCTTCATGCTGGGTGAAAACCGCAAGGCCCTGATCGCCTACCGCGCACTGGTCCTGGTCCTGATTTTCTGGGGCGCCATCGAAAACCTCAGCACCGTGTTCGCCTTCGCCGACATCACCATGACCCTGCTGGCGTTCGTGAACCTGATCGCGCTGTTCCTGCTGTTCAAGGTCGGCATGCGCATCCTGCGTGACTACGATGACCAGCGTTCGGCCGGCATCAAGACTCCTGTGTTCGATTCCAGCAAGTTCCCGGACCTGGATCTGGACCGCAAGGCTTGGCCTGCCAGCCCCTCGGCGCCGGTTGCCAAACCTGACGCCGCTGTTGCTGGCGCGACCGCAGCGCAACGCTGATCGGTAAAAGCTGTTTGTAAAAACCGGACGCATCCCCTGCGTCCGGCGTGACACAGCCTAAGGTCGGCGTCATGCTCGACCTTATGTTGTGGCAGCTAACCCACGCTGCCGTTTTCGTCCTCGGAGAACAACCCCATGAATGGCTCGACCTACCCTGCCGCCCAGCACGTCATGGTGCTCTACACCGGCGGCACCATCGGCATGCAAGCCAGCGCCCACGGCCTGGCCCCGGCATCCGGTTTCGAAGCGCGGATGCGCGATTACCTGCACAGCCAACCTGAACTCGTCGTCCCGCAATGGCGCTTCCGGGAAATGTCGCCGCTGATCGATAGCGCCAACATGACACCGGCCTACTGGCAGCAACTGCGCGAAGCGGTGGTCGATGCCGTGGATGTGCAGGGCTGCGACAGCGTACTGATCCTGCATGGCACCGACACCCTGGCCTACAGCGCCGCGGCGATGAGTTTCCAACTGCTGGGCCTGCATGCGCGGGTCTGCTTCACCGGCTCCATGCTGCCTGCCGGCGTGACCGACAGTGACGCCTGGGAAAACCTCAGCGGTGCGCTGGTCGCTCTCGGCCAAGGCCTGGCGCCGGGTGTGCATCTGTACTTCCATGGTGAACTGCTGGCGCCAACCCGTTGCGCGAAAGTGCGCAGCTTTGGTCGTCACCCGTTCAAGCACCTCGAACGCCAGGGCGGCGGCCTCAAAGCCTCCTCGCTGCCGGCGCAGCTGAATTACAACCAGCCCAAGCAACTGGCGAACATCGCGGCGCTACCGCTGTTTCCCGGCATCAGCGCCGAGATCCTGGACGGCCTGCTGGGCAGCGGCATCCAGGGCCTGGTGCTGGAATGCTACGGCAGCGGCACCGGGCCGAGCGACAACCCGGCCTTCCTCGCCAGCCTCGAGCGGGCGCGGGACAGCGGTGTGGTCATCATGGCGGTGACCCAATGCCATGAAGGGGGCGTCGAGCTGGACGTTTACGAGGCTGGCAGTCGCTTGCGTGGCGTTGGCGTACTGTCCGGCGGCGGCATGACCCGTGAAGCCGCGTTCGGCAAGTTGCAGGCATTGATTGGCGCCGGTCTGCCCGTGGAAGAGGTGCGACGGTTGGTTGAGCTGGACCTGTGTGGCGAACTCGCCTGACCCAGGCTGCGCATTAACCTGTGGCGAGGGAGCTTGCTCCCGCTGGAGCGCGAAGCGCTCCCAATGATCAGCGGTCGCTGCGCGCCCGAGCGGGAGCAAGCTCCCTCGCCACAACTGCAGTGTCATAGCACAAAGCGTCCGGCACATAACTTGCTCCGTTTCCAGCTTCCCCAGGCTGGAAACGGACATGCTTCATTCCCACCTCACCACCCTCAACGCCGTCTCACTGGTACTGAGCACCTTTAAAAGCGAAGGCTTGCCCAGTGATGCCTTGCTGGCCGGCAGCGGCATCAGCGCGGCGGACCTGAGCCGGGCCGATACGCGCATCACCACCAACCAGGAGATGCAGGTCTGCGCCAACGCCGTGGCCCTCAAGCGCGACATCGGCCTGGAGCTGGGCCTGCGCATGCACGTTTCGTCGTACGGCATGCTCGGCTATGCGCTGCTGACCAGTGCCACCTTAGGTGACGCCTTGCGCCTGGCACTGCGCTATCCGGCGCTATTGGGAACACTCTTCGAACTGAACCTGGACGATGACGGCCAGTACGTCTGGTTCAGCGCCAGCGATTATCGGGAGAATCCGGCCCTGGCGGTGTTCAATGCCGAGTTCTGCATGGTTTCGCTGAGGGTCATCTGTAACGACCTCCTTGGTCATGCACTGCCCTTGCGTGCGGCACGCTTCGAACATCCGGCGCCCGATTACCAGGCGCGCTACGCCGAGCTCTTCATGTGCCCGGTGCGCTTCGACAGCGTCGATAACGCGTTCGCCTTCGAGCGTCACTGGCTCGACCAACCCTTGCCCCTGGCCGACTCCGTCACCCATCACGCCATGGCCGAACGTTGCCGCCGGCAGAACACCGAATTCACCGGACGCCAGGCCTGGCTGGGACGGATCCGCCAGTTGCTCGACGCCCAACTGAACGCCGCCCCCGGGCTGGAAGGCCTGGCCGAACAAATGAACTGCTCGGCACGCACCTTGCGACGCCACCTCAAGGACCTGGGCAGCAGCTACCAGGAACTGCTGGACGAACTGCGCTTCGAACGGGCCAAGCAGATGCTCTGCGAGGATCAATTGCCGATCTATCGAATCGCCGAACGACTGGGCTTCAGCGAAACCGCCAGCTTCCGCCACGCCTTCGTGCGCTGGAGCGGCGTGGCGCCCAGCCAGTTCAGGCCTTGAACCGTTGCTTTCCAATACTTGGGGGGACCGGGATATGGCTAGTACCTGTGGCGAGGGAGCTTGCTCCCGCTGGACGGCGAAGCCGTCCCAAAGATGGTCAGCGCAGTCCCACGGACAAACCGCATCAGCCGAATTACGACGGCTGCGCCGCCGAGCGGGAGCAAGCTCCCTCGCCACAGATGGTGTGCGCCTTGAGGCCCCGTCAGCGCCGCAAAAACGCCTGATGCAACGCATCCACCGTATCGAAGTGATACGCCGGGCCCTCGGCGCTAAGTTCTGCATGGCTGCCAAACCCATACCCCACCGCCGCTGCATCCAGGCCATTGCTGCGGGCGCCGATCAGGTCGTGTTTGCGGTCGCCGATCATCAGGGTGCTGGCCGGGTCGAGGCCTTCTTCGGCCAGCAGGTGGGCGATCAGCTCGATTTTGTCGGTGCGGGTGCCGTCCAGTTCACTGCCGTAGATCACCTTGAAGTGCCGGGCGAAGTCGAAGTGGCGGGCGATTTCCCGGGCGAAGACCCAGGGTTTGGAGGTGGCGATGTACAACTGGCGCCCTTGGTCGCCCAGGGTTTCCAGCAGTGGCATCACGCCGTCGAAAACGCGATTTTCGTATAGGCCAGTGACCTTGAAGCGCTCGCGATAGAAATTCACCGCCTCCCAGGCCTTCGCTTCGTCGAAGTCGTAAAACTGCATGAAGGCCTGCAACAGCGGTGGGCCGATGAAATGCTCGAGGCGGCTCAGGTCGGGCTCGTCGATGCCCAGCTTGCTCAAGGCGAACTGGATCGAACGGGTGATGCCTTCGCGGGGGTCGGTGAGGGTGCCGTCAAGGTCGAAGAGTACAGTCTGGTAATGCATTGCAGTTCCTGGGAGTAATGGGGCTGCTGCGCAGCCCAGCGGGAGCAAGCTCCCTCGCCACGATGAATAGAGGTGACAGGCGAACCCGTCAGGCCTGGTCGTAGCCTTCAGCCAGATGCAGGTCCTTGAGCTTCACGTAGTTCGCCGCACTGTAGGTGAAGAACGCGCGCTCCTTGTCCGTCAGCGGCCTGGCCTGCTTCACTGGGCTGCCCACATATAAAAAGCCGCTTTCCAGACGTTTGCCCGGCGGCACCAGGCTGCCAGCACCGATGATCACATCATCTTCGACCACCGCGCCGTCCATGACGATGCTGCCCATGCCGATCAGGATCCGGCTGCCCACGGAGCAGCCATGGAGCATGACTTTGTGGGCGATGGTCACGTCGTCGCCGATCAGCAATGGGAAGCCCTCGGGATTGAACGGCCCGGCATGGGTGATGTGCAGCACGCAACCATCCTGGACGCTGGTACGCGCACCGATACGGATGCGATGCATGTCGCCGCGAATGACCGTCAGCGGCCAGACGGAACTGTCTTCGCCGATTTCGACGTCGCCGATCACCACCGCGGTGCTGTCGACAAAAGCGCCACGGGCTAACTGCGGGCTGTGATTCTGGTACGTGCGAAGGGTCACGATAGGCTCTCTCTTTGTTACTGATAGGTGCTGCTAGCTGCGGTGAACGTCGATTGTAATTAAGATGGGCCCATGTTTCTTCCAGCCAAGGTGTCAACCGTGAGCGTGAACAACCCTCTTTTGCAATCCTATGACCTGCCGCCATTCTCGGCGATCCGTGCCGAGCACGTGCAACCGGCCATCGAGCAGATCCTGGCTGACAACCGTGCCGCCATCGCTGAAATTCTCAAGACCCAGGGCAGCCAGCCTACCTGGGCCGGCCTGGTATTGGCGATGGACGAACTCAATGATCGCCTGGGCGCCGCCTGGAGCCCGGTCAGTCATTTGAACGCCGTGCGCAACAGCCCGGAACTGCGCGAAGCCTACGAGGCCTGCCTGCCGGCACTGAGTGCCTACTCCACCGAGCTGGGCCAGAACCGCGAGCTGTTCCAGGCCTTCGAAGCCCTGGCGAGCAGCCCTGAAGCCGCAGGTTTCGACGTGGCGCAGAAAACCATCCTGGAACATTCCCTGCGTGACTTCCGCCTGTCGGGTATCGACCTGCCACCGGAGCAGCAGAAGCGTTACGCCGAGGTGCAGAGCAAACTGTCCGAGCTGGGCAGCCGCTTCTCCAATCAACTGCTGGACGCGACCCAGGCCTGGACCAAGCACGTCACTGACGAAGCCGCCCTCGCTGGCCTGACCGATTCGGCCAAGGCGCAAATGGCCGCCGCTGCCCAGGCCAAGGAGCTGGACGGCTGGCTGATCAACCTGGAATTCCCCAGCTACTACGCAGTGATGACCTACGCCGAAGACCGCGCCCTGCGCGAAGAAGTCTACGCCGCCTACTGCACCCGCGCCTCCGACCAGGGCCCGAACGCCGGCCAGAACGACAACGGCCCGGTGATGGAACAGATCCTCGACCTGCGTCAGGAACTGGCCCAATTGCTCGGTTTCGCCAACTTCGCCGAGTTGAGCCTGGCGACCAAGATGGCCGAGTCCAGCGACCAGGTCCTCAGTTTCCTGCGTGACCTGGCCAAGCGCAGCAAGCCGTTCGCGGCCCTGGACCTGGAACAGCTCAAGGCCTTCGCCGCCGAACAGGGCTGCCCCGACCTGCAAAGCTGGGACAGCGGCTTCTACGGTGAAAAACTGCGCCAGCAGCGTTACAGCGTGGCCCAGGAAGCCCTGCGCGCCTACTTCCCGATCGACAAGGTCCTGAGCGGCCTGTTCGCCATCGTCCAGCGTCTGTACGGCATCGAGATCGCCGAACTGAAAGGCTTCGACAGCTGGCACCCGGACGTGCGCCTGTTCGAAATCAAGGAGAACGGCCAGCACGTCGGCCGCTTCTTCTTCGACCTCTACGCCCGCGCCAACAAGCGTGGCGGTGCCTGGATGGATGGCGCCCGCGACCGTCGCCGTACGATCGATGGCGTCCTGCAAAGCCCGGTCGCCAACCTGGTGTGCAACTTCACCCCGGCCGACAGCGGCAAGCCGGCGCTGCTGACCCACGACGAAGTCACCACGCTGTTCCACGAGTTCGGCCATGGCCTGCACCACCTGCTGACCCGCGTCGAACATGCCGGCGTGTCCGGCATCAACGGCGTGGCCTGGGATGCCGTGGAGCTGCCGAGCCAGTTCATGGAAAACTGGTGCTGGGAACCCGAAGGCCTGGCGCTGATTTCCGGCCACTACGAAACCGGCGAACCGTTGCCCCAGGACCTGCTGGAGAAAATGCTCGCGGCGAAAAACTTCCAGTCCGGCCTGATGATGGTTCGCCAACTGGAGTTCTCGCTGTTCGACTTCGAGCTGCACGCCACTCACGGTGACGGCCGCAGCGTGGCGCAAGTGCTCGAAGGCGTGCGCGACGAGGTGTCGGTCATGCGTCCTCCGGCCTACAACCGTTTCCCCAACAGCTTCGCCCACATCTTCGCTGGCGGTTACGCAGCGGGCTATTACAGCTACAAGTGGGCGGAAGTGCTATCAGCCGATGCATTCTCCAAGTTCGAAGAGGACGGCGTGCTCAATGCCGACACCGGTCGCGCCTTCCGCGAGGCGATCCTGGCCCGTGGCGGTTCCCAGGAGCCGATGGTGCTGTTCGTCGACTTCCGTGGCCGTGAGCCGTCGATTGACGCACTCTTGCGCCACAGCGGCCTGACCGAGGACGCGGCAGCATGAGTGAGGGACCTGTGATTACCAAACGACGCTTCATCGCCGGGGCGGTCTGCCCGGCCTGCAGCGAGCCGGACAAATTGATGATGTGGAACGAAGACGGCGTACCGCACCGTGAATGTGTGGCCTGCGGTTATTCCGACACACTCAACGAGCAAGGCCTGTCGGTGCCCAAGGAGTTGGGCACCCGCGTGAACACGTCGGCGCTTAAAGCGCCGGACGCCAAGGTCCAGGCGGTGCAGTTTTTCCCCAACCCCAAGTTGAAGAAAAAAACCGACTGACATCTGCGGCATCACCTTCCGGGCCGCCCGGCCCGGAAGCGGTACATATATACCGCAGGGCTAACGGCCTTCCTGCCCAGACTTGTTCATCAAGTCCACTGACAGGAAGGCTTCCATGCCCCACGCTGACAACCCGCTGTTGCAGGCCTACGACCTGCCCCCTTTCGACCGAATCAAAGCCAGGCATTTCTCACCGGCCCTTGACCGGATCCTGGCCGAGAGCCGTGCCCAGGTCGCCCATATCATCAAGACCCAGGCAGCGTTTCCCACCTGGGATGACCTGGTGCTGGCCATGGATGAAATCCACACGCGATTGGAAGGTTTCGACGCCCTACTGGACCTTCTGGCCTCGGCCCGAAGCGGGGACGCATGGACGCAGGCTTCATTGGACTGCACGGCGCGGCTGCATGATTTCCAGCGCTGGCTGAGGCAGCATCCGGAACTGTTCCAACTTTATCAGCGCCTGGCAGACAGCCAGATCGCCCAGCATTTCGAACCGGCGCGCACACGCGTCCTGGAAAAAATCCTCCGACAATTTCGCCAGAACGGTCTGGCGCACACGTCGCGACCCGACCTGGACGCCTTGAAGCGCCGCATCAAAGGGGCTCAACAACTGTTTCTGGAGAACCTGCACAAGGCCAATAACGCCTGGAGCAAAACCTTCGACGATGAAAGCGAGTTGAGCGGCCTGCCCTCGGCCTTCAAGCAGCAGATGGCCCGCCAGGCGCGCGAGGCCGGGCACACCGGATGGCGGCTGGCCCTCAGCGATGAGTCATTTGGCATCGTCACGAGCTACGCCGACAATCGCCTTTTGCGCCAAGCACTGTACGTGGCCTACAGCACCCGCGCATCGGACCAGGGGCCCCACGCCGGCCAGTTCGATAACGGCAAGGTTCTCCAGCAATTGCTCGATGATCGACACCAGTACGCGACAGCACTCGGCTACGCGAATTTCGCCCAAATGGCGCTCGAGCCAGAACAAGCCGAATCGGCCGAGCAGGTCACGACATTCTTGCGCGGGCAACTCGCCCTGCACCAAAGCGCTTTTGCCAAAGACACCGAACAGCTCAAGGCCTCTGCCCGCCTGCAGGGTTTCAGCGAGCTGCAACCTTGGGATTATCCGTACCTGACGGAAAAGCTTCGCCAGCAGACGGCGGGAACCTCCCGACATGCGCTCAGTGCCTGGTTTCCCTTGGCGTCGACATTTGCACAATTGCTGCTGATCGCAACGGAGCTGTTCGGGGTGGATTTCATCGAACGTCAGGACGTTGCCACCTGGCATCCGGAGGTGCGGCTTTTCGAAGTTCGCGAGTGGGATCAGCTCATCGGCTACCTGTATTTCGATCCGTTCGACGACGCGAACCGCAATGGCTACCCCAATACCACCACCCTGCGAAACCGCTCCATCACCGCCGAAGGTCGGCCCCGTTACCCTATCGCGATCCTGCATGGCTGGCTGCCGCGCGGCTCGGGTGCCCAGCCAGCCGTGCTCGACCACCTGCAGTTGCGCATTTTGTTTCATGAGTTCGGCCATTGCCTGCATCATCTGCTGACCCGGGCCGAGTACCGCGAGATTTCGGGCATCAGCGATCTATCCCGCGATACGTCCGAGTTTGCCGGCATGCTGTTGGAACAATGGTGCTTCTCCAAGCCATGCCTGGTCCGCGTGTCGAAGCACTACCAAACCGGTGCGGCGATGCCGGAGAAGGTCGCTGATCAACTGCTGACCTTCGCCAATACTCAGGCCAGTTGGGAAACCGCCTTGCTGTTGCGCAATGCGTTATTCGATATGGAGCTGCATCGGACCCACGGCGACGGGCGTAGCGTCCAGCAGGTGTTCGACCAGGTCAACGCGCACACGGGGCATTTGCCCTCTTTCGCGAACGAACGCTGGCCCAATGGCCTGGACTACATGGTGACCGGTTATGCGGCGAGGATTTACGCCTATCCCTGGTCGAAGAAATGGGCCCTCAGCGTGTTCGAGCGGTTCAAGCGCGACGGCCTGTTCAACCCGGCGACAGGCCGGGCGCTACGCGAAACCGTGTTTGGTCCGGGCGACTCGCGGCCACTGTCCGAATCCATCGCCGCCTTTATCGGCCCATCGCCGATCAATGCTCCGGCTGCAAAACCTGAGGATCGAGGTGTCGCGCCGTCGTCGTTGAATTGACCCAGCTTTCCAGGGAGCACAGGGCAAACACGCTGGTGCTGCAGTCGCCGTTCGCCAATGCCGTGCGAAGTTTTTCCACATCGGCCTGCATCATGTAGCGAACGCCATCCTTGAAGTGATGGCTGTCACCGAAGCCGCCCTCCGTCATTTCGTTCAGGGCATCTTCTTTGCTCCAGCCCTGGACCACCACCCGGTACATGGCGGCCACCAGCCCGGTGCGATCCGAGCCGTGCTTGCAGTGCATCAGCACCGGCCCCTTGGCCTCGGCAGCCTGCACGGCGCGCAGGGCCCGGAGAATGTCACTGTCGTCGACATGGTTGGTGCGATAGGGCAACTGCACTTGCTCGATGCCGGGGGTGGACAGCCAGCGCTTATCCGACTCCGGCAGGAAGGTAATGACCGTGCCGATCCTGAGTTTGCCCAGCAGGGGCAAAGCCCCGCCGTCCGGCAAGGAACTGCGGTAGAGCGTAGGGGACATCTGGTAAAGGTTGTAGTCCTTTTCCACTGGTCGGGCCCATTCAGCAGGCCTCGTCCCGGCGGCATCATCCGCCTGGACCGGGGATTCGGAGAGTCCGACGAGCAAGGCCAGGCAGAGCAGTGAACGGGTACATAACTTGAACATGCAGGAGCGACCAGGAGCGAAAAAGTACGAGACGGCCAGTTTCGGCTCGCTCCGGTTAAAACCCCGTAAGGAGGATGTCAAAGTGTTGTGAATTGCGCACCGGGTGCCCATCGGACTGCTGAATGGCACTGGCCTAAATGGAAGGCAGCGAATACTGTATGCACATACAGCTATTGGAGTATCGCCATGTCAGCCTCTCTGCCGCCGCGCGGTCGCGGCACCGCTGCCAACCCGCACAATCGCTTTGCCCCGAGCCGCTCGGTGACCGAGGACGACGGCTGGTATCAGGAAGTCCCGCCGACCCAGGGCACCGAAGTGCGCATCGAAATGGCCAAGACCATCATTACCCGCAACACCTCGTCCGATATCCCCTTCGACCGCTCGATCAACCCGTACCGAGGCTGCGAACACGGCTGCATCTACTGCTATGCGCGCCCCAGCCATGCCTATTGGGACATGTCGCCGGGGCTGGATTTCGAAACGAAGCTGATCGCCAAGAGCAATGCCGCCGATGTGCTTGAAGAGCAATTGTCCCGGCGCGGCTATCAATGCGCACCGATCGCGCTGGGATCCAACACCGATCCCTATCAGCCTATCGAGCGTGAACAACGGATCACCCGCCGGATTCTCGAGGTGCTGCTGCGCTATCGGCATCCGGTGACCATCGTCACCAAGGGTTCGCTGATCCTGCGCGACCTGGACCTGCTGACCGAGCTGGCGCAACAACGCCTGGTGCACGTGATGATCAGCCTCACCACCCTGGACGATGAGCTCAAGCGTATTCTCGAACCCCGCGCGGCAGCGCCCAAGGCGCGGTTGCGTGCGATCAAGGTCATGCGCGAGGCGGGCATAGCCGTGGGGGTGCTGTGTGCACCGATGATCCCGATGATCAATGACAGCGAGATCGAGAGCCTGCTGACCGAAGCCCACGCCGCCGGCGCGCAGAATGCCGCCTACGTCATGCTGCGCCTGCCGCTGGAAGTCGCGCCGCTGTTCGAGGATTGGTTGCAGGCGCACTACCCGCAGCGCGCCGCCCATGTGTTGAGCCTGGTCCGCCAGAGCCGCGGCGGCGAGTTGTATGACAGCCGCTTCGGTGCGCGGATGCGCGGTGAAGGCCCGTTCGCCGACCTGCTGGCCCAGCGTTTCGTCAAGGCACTCAAGCGCTTGGGGCTGGAGCGCCGTGACGGATACAATCTGGATTGCGATGCCTTCTGTCCGCCGGGCCGACAGATGTCTTTGATTTGATTAAAGTTGACCTTGGAACGGCTACTGGACATGAACTGCGCCAGTGTTTCGCCACCCCTGTAATCGTTGTCCTAGAGCCTTCGATTTCAGTTTGAGTTAAGTTTCGGCCGCTACCTTGTTCTTCGAGTGACTGACGGGTCGAACATGTCGACCTGGATGTTTTAGCCACTGGTTCCGTCAAAGAGGATGAATCATGAGTGACAAGGATAAACAGCCGTTGGCTGCGTCGGCTTCAGCCCAACCCGAGGCGGAAACCGCCGATGCAGCGCTGCAGCATATTGTTGACGGCTTTTTGCATTTCCATCACGAGATCTTTCCGCAACAGGAAGAGCTCTTCAAGAAACTCGCCACCGCCCAGAAACCCCGGGCGATGTTCATCACCTGCGCCGACTCGCGCATCGTGCCCGAGTTGATCACCCATAGCTCCCCCGGCGACCTGTTCGTGACCCGTAACGTCGGCAACGTCGTTCCACCTTATGGGCAAATGAACGGCGGCGTCTCCACCGCCATCGAATACGCCGTACTGGCCCTCGGCGTGCAGCACATCATTGTCTGCGGCCATTCCGATTGCGGCGCCATGCGTGCCGTGCTCAACCCGGACACCCTGGAAAAAATGCCCACGGTCAAGGCCTGGCTGCGCCACGCCGAAGTGGCCAAGACCATGGTCCACGACAACTGTCCGTGTGGCGACGAAAAACAGACCATGCCGATCCTCACCGAAGAGAACGTGATCGCACAGTTGCAGCATTTGCGAACGCATCCCTCGGTCGCATCGCGCATGGCCAATGGTCAGCTGTTCATCCATGGCTGGGTGTACAACATCGAGACCAGCGAGATCAAAGCCTATGACGCGGACCAGGGACGTTTCCTGCCGCTCGATGGCAGCCATCCGATACCGGTGGCGACGCCCAAAGCGCGCTTCTAACCACTCCTAAACTTGTGTGGTTCAAGCCTTGCCGCCATTTGCGCGGTAGGGCCTTGCCATGCCTGAAGAAAACTTCGGGAGAGTCGCCATGCGTGCTCAATTAAAAGCTGTTCTGCCACGGGAGCTATTGGCTTCGGTGGTGGTGTTTCTGGTGGCGCTGCCCTTGTGCATGGGCATTGCCATCGCGTCCGGCCTGCCACCGGCCAAAGGCCTGATCACCGGCATCATCGGTGGCCTGGTGGTGGGTTTCCTGGCAGGTTCCAAGCTGCAAGTCAGTGGCCCGGCCGCCGGGTTGGCGGTGTTGGTCTTCGAATTGGTGCGCCAGCATGGCGTGGCAATGCTCGGGCCGATCCTGTTGCTGGCCGGTCTGTTGCAATTGTTGGCCGGGCGCTTTCGCCTCGGCTGCTGGTTCCGGGTCACCGCGCCTGCGGTGGTGTACGGGATGCTGGCGGGTATCGGCGTGCTGATCGTATTGTCCCAGGTCCATGTGATGCTCGACGCCGCGCCCAAGCCGTCAGGGCTGGATAACCTCGCGGCGTTCCCGGCGGCGGTGGCCCAGGCCTTGCCGTCCTTCGGCTGGCAGGCCGGCTTGCTTGGTTTGTCGACGATTGCGGTGATGTGGTTGTGGGAGAAGTTTCGCCCTCACAGCCTGCGCTTCATTCCCGGCGCCTTGCTTGGGGTGGGCCTGGCGACCATCGCCAGCCTGCTGCTAGCCTTGCAGGTCAAACGGGTGGAAGTCCCGGAGAACCTCGCCGAAGCCATTGATTGGCTGCGCCCGGCGGACCTGCTTAACCTGGCCGACCCGACGCTGCTGATCGCCGCCTTCGCTGTCGCCTTCATTGCCAGCGCCGAAACCCTGCTGTCGGCAGCCGCCGTGGACCGTATGCACAGCGGTGACCGTGCGGACTTCGACCGCGAACTGTCGGCCCAAGGTATCGGCAACATGCTCTGCGGCCTGCTCGGCGCCCTGCCGATGACCGGGGTTATCGTGCGCAGCTCGGCCAACGTCCAAGCTGGGGCCACCACGAGGATGTCGACGATTTTCCACGGCCTGTGGTTGCTGCTGTTCGTGTTGTTGCTATCCAGCGTGCTGCAAAGCATTCCGGTGGCGAGCCTGGCGGGCGTGCTGGTGTACACCGGTTTCAAACTGGTGGACCTCAAGGCGTTTCGCGGCCTGGGCCGTTATGGCCGGATGCCGATGTTCGTTTACGCCGCGACGGCGTTGGCGATCATCTTCACCGACCTGCTGACCGGTGTGCTGATCGGCTTCGGCCTGACCCTGGCGAAACTGGCCTGGAAAGCCTCACGGCTGAAAATCAGCCTGATCGACCTGCCCCAGGAAGGCGAAATGGAACTGCGACTGGTCGGAGCGGCGACCTTCCTCAAGGTGCCGGCGCTGACCCAAGTGCTGGGCAGCATACCGACAGGCGCGACCGTGCATGTGCCGCTCAATAACCTGAGCTACATCGATCACTCGTGCCTGGAGCTACTGGAAGAATGGGGCCGGGCGAATGCCAGCAAGGGTTCGAAGCTGCTGATCGAATCCCGCGGGCTCAAGCGCAGGTTGGAGGGGCGGTTGCGCACGACCGTGGGGGTTGGCGCGGCTTCTGCCTGACGCTCCCACAGGCAACCGCTCACTCAAGGTTTGCTTGATTCATTGTGGCGAGGGAGCTTGCTCCCGCTGGACTGCGCAGCAGGCCCATTTTTGTGCGTGCTTCGCACTCAAGCGGGAGCAAGCTCCCTCGCCACGGGGGCCGCTATTTTCTTGAGTGGCCCATCAAGCCGCCGGCTGATCCAGCTCCAGCCCAACACCCAGACGACGGGACATGCACGGCCAGCGCTTCCAGGCCGCGCCGGTTTGCGGGCTGCTGAGCTTCTCGCGGTAGGTTTCTACCGACTCCAATGCAAACGTCTCGTCGTTGAGCATCTCATCGAACGTGTGATGGACCACTTCATCGAGTTGGTTGGCAAATGCCTCACCGATCAATTGGTGAGCGATCAGATTGGCGACCGTCATGTCCAAGGGGATCAATGGCTGGCCGAAATGCTTGATGTACAGGTCGTTGACCTCTTCGACGAACCGATGTGCCAGGTAGGCTTCGTCCAGAAGGCTGTCGAGCCCGACATGCCCGGCCATGATGGTCGGCGGCTGGAGGAAGTACTGTTCGGCAATCTTCAATACCGGTTTGATCTGCGACTCGATACCCGCCTCCCTGGCGACGTCATTGGCTGCATCCAGCAGGTCGGGTACTTCCTCAATGTAAGCGGCGACAAAACGCGCCAGGACGTCGTTGGCGTCCGCGTCCGGCAATTGAATGGCTCGGTGCAGGTTCGGCAGTTGGGCCGTCAACTGACGAGTCAACTGGCCGGTTTCGGCCTCGTGTTGTTGGGCTTTTTGGATCTGCTCGCGCAATGCGGCGGTGTTCATGACAACTCCAGGAAACAAAGGCAATGAAATAGGGAAGACATAACTTAGCTGGCGCAAAAACACTCCTAAGACCTATTTTTCATAACTGTCGCTTCCTTGCTACGTCGCAGTTATATCGATTTGCCATCACTCAGGTCGCATCCTTCTCCATTCGTGGGCTCTAGCGCAAGCCCCGGCTGTTTCAAACGATTTACGCCATCGCGTTGCGAGGTTGCAGGTGCTGTCTATACTCGGTTTGGAATGGAGTTAGCTGATGACACCCGATTGCATGTGCAGCAAGGCGCGGCGAGTCAATTAAGCAGTCTGAATAGCCGATCCCTTGCCGCAGGCTTTACGCCTACGGGATAACAAGAACGATAAGGGGAACCCGCAATGACGCGACATCCACACGTATGGATGGGCCTCCTGTTGTGGTCGATTTTCAGCCAGGCGCAAGCGGCCTGGACTGTGAATATGGCGCCTGGAGCGACACAGATCAGCAACGCAGTGTTCGACCTGCACATGACCATTTTCTGGATCTGTGTGGTCATCGGCATCATCGTCTTCGGCGCCATGTTCTGGTCGATGATGATGCACCGCCGCTCAACCGGCCAAAATGCCGCGCATTTCCACGAAAACACCCGCGTCGAAATCCTCTGGACAATCGTACCCTTCGTGATCCTGGTGCTGATGGCGATTCCTGCCACCGCCACCCTGATCAAGATGTACGACTCCAGCGAGTCGGACATCGATATCCAGGTCACCGGCTATCAATGGAAATGGCACTACAAGTACCTGGGCCAGGACGTCGAGTTCTTCAGCAACCTGGCCACCCCCGCCGAACAGATCCATAACCAGAGCGCCAAGGGCGAGCACTACCTGTTGGAGGTCGACAAGCCGCTGGTGCTGCCGGTCGATGCCAAGGTGCGCTTTTTGGTGACCTCCGCCGACGTGATCCACTCCTGGTGGGTGCCGGCCTTCGCGGTCAAGCGCGATGCGATCCCCGGGTTCGTCAACGAAGCCTGGACCCGCGTCGACAAGCCCGGCCTGTACCGTGGCCAATGCGCCGAGCTGTGCGGCAAGGACCACGGCTTCATGCCGATCGTGGTGGAGGTCAAGAGCAAGCCCGACTATGAGAAATGGCTGGGTGAGCGCAAGGCCGAAGCCGCGCAGCTTAAAGAATTGACCAGTAAGGAATGGACGCGCGAAGAACTCGTTGAGCGTGGCGACAAGGTCTACCACACCACCTGCGTGGCTTGTCACCAGGCCGAAGGCCAGGGCCTGCCGCCAATGTTCCCAGCACTCAAGGGCTCGAAAATCGCCACCGGGCCGATCAAGGATCACCTGAACATTGTCTTCCACGGCAAACCCGGCACCTCCATGGCCGCGTTCGGCAAACAGTTGTCGGAAGTCGATATCGCCGCGGTCGTGACCTATGAACGCAACGCCTGGGGCAACAACAAGGGCGACATGGTGACGCCCAAAGAAGTGCTGGAACTCAAACAGGCGGAAAGTCAATGAGCCGGCCTGACGTGTGTTCCCGCAACCGGTCGGGGCTCATTGCCCCGCGCCGTCCAGCCCACTCGTTCGAAGGAGACAGGACATGAGTGCTGTGATCGATGACCACGGTCATGCCGGCGCCGACCACGCCCACGGCCCCGCCAAGGGCCTGATGCGCTGGGTGCTGACCACCAACCACAAGGATATCGGCACGCTGTACCTGTGGTTCGCCTTCTCGATGTTCCTGCTGGGCGGCTCGTTCGCCATGGTGATCCGCGCCGAGTTGTTCCAGCCCGGCCTGCAGATCGTGCAGCCGGAATTCTTCAACCAGATGACCACCATGCACGGCCTGGTGATGGTCTTCGGTGCGGTGATGCCGGCGTTCGTCGGCCTTGCCAACTGGATGATCCCGCTGATGATCGGCGCGCCGGACATGGCCCTGCCACGGATGAACAACTTCAGCTTCTGGCTGTTGCCGGCGGCGTTCCTGATGCTGGTGTCGACGCTGTTCACCCCGGGGGGCGGGCCGAACTTCGGCTGGACCTTCTATGCGCCGCTGTCCACTACCTATGCGCCGGAAAGCGTAACGTTCTTCATCTTTGCCATCCACCTGATGGGCATCAGCTCGATCATGGGCGCGATCAACGTGATCGCCACCATCCTCAACCTGCGTGCCCCCGGCATGACCCTGATGAAGATGCCGCTGTTCGTCTGGACCTGGCTGATCACCGCGTTCCTGCTGATCGCGGTGATGCCGGTGCTGGCCGGCTGCGTGACGATGATGCTGATGGACATCCACTTCGGCACCAGCTTCTTCAGTGCCGCCGGTGGCGGTGACCCGGTGCTGTTCCAGCATGTGTTCTGGTTCTTCGGCCACCCCGAGGTATACATCATGATCCTGCCGGCCTTCGGCGCCGTCAGCTCGATCATTCCGGCCTTCTCGCGCAAACCGTTGTTCGGCTACACCTCGATGGTCTATGCCACGGCCGCCATCGCGTTCCTGTCGTTCATCGTCTGGGCGCACCACATGTTCGTGGTCGGCATTCCGCTGGTGGGCGAGCTGTTCTTCATGTACGCGACCCTGCTGATCGCCGTGCCCACCGGGGTGAAGGTGTTCAATTGGGCCAGCACCATGTGGCAAGGCTCTCTGACCTTCGAGACGCCGATGCTGTTTGCCGTCGCGTTCGTGATCCTGTTCTCCATCGGTGGTTTCTCCGGGCTGATGCTGGCCATCGCCCCGGCGGACTTCCAGTACCAGGACACCTACTTCGTGGTCGCGCACTTCCACTACGTGCTGGTGCCCGGCGCCATCTTCGGGATTTTCGCCTCGGCCTACTATTGGCTGCCGAAATGGACCGGCCATATGTACGACGAAACCCTCGGCAAGCTGCACTTCTGGCTGTCGTTCGTCGGCATGAACCTGGCGTTCTTCCCGATGCACTTCGTCGGCCTGGCGGGCATGCCCCGGCGGATTCCCGACTACAACCTGCAGTTCGCCGACTTCAACATGGTCTCGTCCATCGGCGCCTTCATGTTCGGCACCACGCAGATCTTCTTCCTGTTCATCGTGATCAAGACCATCCGTGGCGGCGAGCCGGCACCGGCCAAGCCGTGGGATGGGGCCGAAGGGCTGGAGTGGAGCGTGCCGTCGCCGGCGCCGTATCACACCTTTACCACGCCGCCGGAAGTGAAATGAGATGACTCATGGAAGCCCTGTGGGAGCGAGCTTGCTCGCGATGGCAGCGACTCGGTGTGACAGACACACCGCTATCGCGAGCAAGCTCGCTCCCACAAGGTTCCTGGTAGGGACTGGAAATCATGGCTGATTCGATTTCGATGAAGAAACTGGTCACTCGTCTGTTGCTAGTGGTGGTGGCCATGTTCGTCTTCGGGTTTGCCCTGGTGCCGATCTACGACGTGATGTGCAAGGCGTTCGGCATCAACGGCAAGACCGCCGGGCAATACGAAGGCGAGCAGACCGTCGATGAGTCACGCCAGGTTCGCGTGCAGTTCCTGTCGACCAATTCGGTGGACATGCCCTGGAACTTCTACCCCAAGGGCGATCAGTTGGTGGTCCAGCCGGGGGCGGTGAACGAAATGGTGTTCGTCGCCCACAACCCCACCGACCGGCCGATGAGCGCCCAGGCGGTGCCGAGCATCGCGCCGAGCAACGCGGCGGCATATTTCCACAAGACCGAATGTTTTTGTTTTACCCAGCAAGTGCTGCAACCCGGCGAACGCATCGAAATGCCCATGCGCTTCATCGTCGACCGGGACATGCCCAAGGAAGTGAAGCACCTGACGCTGTCCTACACGCTGTTCGATATCACCGCTCGTCATCCACCGGTGGCTGTAAACACTGACCGATAGCGTGCCCGATAAGGAGAACAATAAATGGCAACTCACGAACACTATTACGTTCCGGCCCAGAGCAAATGGCCGATCATCGCCACGGTCGGGATGTTCGTCACGGTGTATGGCCTGGCCACCTGGTTCAACGACCTGAAGGCCGCCCGGCCGGACTCCCACGGGCCGCTGATCTTTTTCGTCGGTGGCCTGCTGCTGGCCTACATGCTGTTCGGCTGGTTCGGCGCGGTGATCAAGGAAAGCCGCGCCGGGCTCTACAGCGCGCAGCTCGACCGCTCGTTCCGCTGGGGCATGAGCTGGTTCATCTTTTCCGAGGTGATGTTCTTCATCGCCTTCTTCGGTGCACTGTTTTATGTGCGCATGATCTCGGCGCCAGGCTTGGCGGGTGAAGGTACCAAAGGCCTGTCGCACATGCTCTGGCCCAGTTTCGAGTTCGCCTGGCCGTTGCTGAACAACCCCGACCCGAAACTCTTTCCGGCGCCCAAGGACGTCATCAGCCCCTGGGGCTTGCCGCTGCTCAATACCATCCTGCTGGTCAGCTCCAGCGTCACCGTCACCATCGCCCACCACGCCCTGAAAAAAGGCCATCGCGGCGCGCTGAAAATCTGGTTGGCCATCACCGTCCTGCTGGGTTGTGCCTTCCTGGGTTTCCAGGCCGAGGAATACATCCACGCCTACAAGGAACTGGGCCTGACCCTGGGCTCCGGCGTCTACGGCGCGACCTTCTTCATGCTCACGGGCTTTCACGGCGCCCACGTCACCATCGGCACGATCATCCTGTTCGTCATGCTGATGAGGATCATGCGCGGGCACTTCGACAACGAGCATCAGTTCGGCTTCGAGGCGGCGAGTTGGTATTGGCACTTCGTCGATGTGGTGTGGATCGGCTTGTTCGTCTTCGTCTACGTGCTCTGAGGATTTACCAAGGCACGTGGGACACCAACTGGCCGCTGAAAAAGCCCCAGGCAATCAAGCCGACGGTGATAGCGGCCAGACCGACCCGAATCGCCAAGGCGATGACCAGGCGATTGGAACTGCTGTCGTCCTTGACCAGAAAAAACAGACCGCTGAACAGGCTGGCAATCGTGGCAATCAGCATCAGGACGATGGCTGCTTTTAGCATTAGGGACACTCCGGGGGGATGCAATGCACGTGAGTATAGCTATCCCGTTCGACGGCTTTCGGACGGCGCCATGAAACACTTTCGGCCGGGCATCGTGCCGTCGCTGGTGGTCGCCATTCTGGTGCCGGTGATGGTGTGCCTGGGGTTCTGGCAATTGAGCCGGGGCGAACAGAAACGCGTGCTCATGGAGAGTTACGCCGAGCGCCGCGTGGCCCCGCCGCTGGACAGCGCTGAGCTGCAACACACAACCGATCCAGCCTTCCGGCCGGTCAGCCTGCACGGCCAGTTCGACGCCGAACACAGTCTCCTGCTGGATAACCGCCAGCACGACGGCAAGGTCGGTGTCGAACTGCTGCAACCCTTCCTCGATCACGCCACCGGGCAATGGTTGCTGGTCAACCGAGGCTGGCTGCCCTGGCCGGACCGCCGCACCCCGCCGGTCTTCAACACGCCTGATGCACCGGTGAGCCTGCAAGCCTGGGTCTACGTCGCCCCTGGCGCCACGTTCCAACTGCACGCCGATCCGGCCGGGGCAGCGTGGCCGCGAACGGTCACCGCCATCGAGCCCGACAAACTCTGGGCCGAACTGGGTCGCAGCGGTTTCACCTATGAATTACGCCAACAAAACGGCCCCGGCGCCTACCGGACCGATTGGCCGGTGGTGGCCATGGGCCCGGAAAAACACCTCGGTTATGCCGTGCAGTGGTTCGCCATGGCGGCGGCGCTGTTCGGCCTTTTTCTTTATCTCGGATGGCACAACGCAGGGAGACACCATGGGAAGCACCATGAATCCAACCAACACGTCTGAGGCGCCCGCGGCACACAACCGTCGCAAGGGCCGCGTGCAATTGCTGCTGATCGTGCTCGGGGTGATCGGCCCGATGATCCTGGCCACCGGCATGTACAAGTTCCAGTTCTGGGTGCCCGACAGCCGCAGCTACCACGGCGAACTGATCGGCACCGGCCAGACCCGCGCCGAGATCGGGGTACAGGCCGATGAGCAACGCTGGCAGATTTTGGTCACGGCGCCACAGGAATGCTCGGTGGATTGCCGGCAGCTGGTGTACCTGGCCCGACAAGTCCAGATCGGCCTGGGCCGCGAAGCCTCTCGCGCCAGCCATGCCCTGGCGGTGGCGCAACCGTTGGACGCCGAGTACGACGCCCAACTGCAGCGCGAGTACCCGCAATTGCAACGCTACCCACTGGACCTGCCGGCCTATCAGAAAGGCGCCCAGGGCTCCGGTGGCGCCCAACTGTGGATCATCGACCCCCACAGCAACCTGGTGCTGCGCTACGACGCCCGGGTCAAGGGCAAGGACCTGCTCAACGACCTGCGCCATTTGCTGAAACTGTCGAACATCGGATGAGGGCATCGACATGGCCAAACCTGGATTTCGCCTCGCGCTGTTTGCCACGCTGCTGGCATTGATCGTCGTCCTGCTGGGCGCCTACACCCGGCTGACCCACGCCGGCCTCGGTTGCCCCGACTGGCCCGGTTGCTACGGGTTCATCAGCGTGCCCAAGAGCGAAGCCCAACTGGCCCATGCCGAGTTGCACTTTCCCGACACCCCGGTGGAAGCCCACAAGGGTTGGAACGAGATGGTCCATCGCTACTTCGCCGGGGGCCTGGGCTTGATGATCGTAGCGTTGGCGGCACGGTCCTGGATGAACCGCCACCGTCCGGGCCAGCCATTGAAGTTGCCACTGTTCCTGCTGGCCGTGGTCTTTGCGCAAGCGGCGTTCGGCATGTGGACCGTGACCCTGAAACTCTGGCCACAAGTGGTCACCGGGCATTTGCTGGGCGGCTTCGCGACGTTGAGCCTGCTGTTTCTGCTGACCTTGAGATTGTCCGGCGTGCTGCCGGCGCTGACCGTGCCCAAACGCCTGCAACACTGGGCCACCGCCGGGCTGCTGCTGGTGATCGGCCAGATCGCCCTCGGCGGCTGGGTCAGCTCCAACTACGCCGCCGTGGCCTGCATCGATTTCCCCACCTGCCACGGCCAATGGCTGCCACCGGCCGATTTTGCCAACGGCTTTCACCTGACCCAGCACATCGGCCCGAACTACCTGGGCGGGCAACTGGACAGCGACGCCCGCACCGCCATCCACCTGACCCACCGCATCGGCGCCTTGCTGGTGACCGTGGTGCTGCTGGGGCTGGCCTGGCAATTGAAAACCGTCGGCATGACCCGCCTGGCCGGGCTGGTGCTGACGGCACTGGCGGCGCAAATCACCCTGGGCATCAGCAACGTGCTGTTCCACCTGCCGCTGCCGGTGGCCGTGGCCCACAACGCCGGGGGCGCCGCGCTGCTGCTGACCCTGGTGCTGGTCAATTATCACGCCCGCACCAGCCTGCTCCGGGTCAAGCATCAAATCCCGCTGCGCTGGCGGTTCAACCCGCATAAACACAGCGCCAGCCCCATAACTATAAAAGGAGAGATGCCATGGCAACCTTGACCGGTGAACGCCACAGCCAAGCGATCTGGCGCGATTACCTGGAGCTGACCAAGCCCAAAGTGGTGGTGCTGATGCTGATCACCTCACTGGTGGGCATGTTCCTCGCCACCCGCGCCGGCGTACCGTGGACGGTGCTGGTATTCGGCAACCTGGGCATCGCCCTGTGTGCCGGCGGCGCGGCGGCGGTCAACCATGTAGTGGACCGGCGCATCGACGCGGTGATGGCCCGCACCCATAAACGCCCCTTGGCCGAAGGGCGGATTTCCCCAGCCGCCGCCCTGACCTTCGCCCTGGCCCTGGCCGTGATCGGCCAGGCCTTGCTGCTGGCCTTCACCAACCCGCTGACCGCCTGGCTGACCCTCGCCTCACTGCTCGGTTATGCGGTGGTCTACACCGGCTTCCTCAAGCGCGCCACGCCACAGAACATCGTCATTGGCGGCCTCGCCGGCGCAGCGCCACCGCTGCTGGGCTGGGTGGCGGCCACCGGGCATGTCAGTGCCGAACCGCTGCTGCTGGTGCTGATCATCTTCGCCTGGACCCCACCGCACTTCTGGGCCCTGGCGATCCACCGCAAAGAGGAATACGCCAAGGCCGACATCCCGATGTTGCCGGTGACCCACGGCGAGCACTACACCAAGGTCCATATCCTGCTGTACACCCTGGTGCTGCTGGCGGTGAGCCTGATGCCGTTCGTGATCCACATGAGCGGCATGCTCTACCTGATTTGCGCGCTGGTGCTCGGCGCCCGGTTCCTGCAATGGGCCGTGGTGTTGTACCGTGGCAGTCGGCCGCACGCGGCGATCAATACGTTCAAGTACTCTATTTATTACTTGTTCCTGCTGTTCATCGCCCTGCTTGTAGATCATTACTTACTGTTGAGCCTATGACTCGAACCCAGAAAACCGTCTTCATCCTCGTGGCCGTGATCGCACTGATCCTCGGCCTGACCATCAACAAGGTGCTGTCGGGCAAAGGCCAGGGCGACCCGACCGCGCTGATCGACGCCGGCATCATCCTGCTGCCCCAGAGCCGCAACCTGCCGGACGTGAAAATGACCGACCAGGACGGCCAGCCCGTGGCGATGGACGAGCTTAAGGGCAAATGGAGCCTGCTGTTCTTCGGTTACACCTTCTGCCCGGACATCTGCCCCACCACCCTCGCCCAACTGCGCCAGATCAAAAGCGAGTTGCCGAAAGAGGCTGTGGATAAGTTGCAGATCGTACTGGTGAGCGTCGACCCGAACCGCGACACGCCCAAGCAGCTGAAGCAGTACCTGGGGTACTTCGATCCGCAGTTCATAGGGTTGACGGCTTCGTCGGTTGAAGACCTGCAGAAACTGGCGAATGCGGTGAGTATTCCGTTTATTCCGGCGGATACCAGTAAGCCTAACTATACGGTTGATCACAGTGGCAACCTGGCGGTGATCGGGCCGGACGGCACCCAGCGCGGGTTTATTCGTGCGCCGTTGAATAATCAGAAACTGGTGGCGCAGTTGCCGGAGATGCTGAAGCGCAAATAACCTCCGAGGGGCACACCGTTCAGTTAAGCCGTGCCGATTCCTTGTGGCGAGGGAGCTTGCTCCCGCTCGGCTGCGCAGCAGTCGCAAAATCGGGCGACGCGGTTTGCCTGAAGAAATGCAGGGGGCCTGCTGCGCAGGCCAGCGGGAGCAAGCTCCCTCGCCACAGGGGTTTGTGTCGAACCAAATATCCAGCCAACGCCGCCCCCTGTGGGAGCGAGCTTGCTCGCGATGAAAACGACGCGGTTCCAGAACAGAAAACCCCACCCGAATCGCTAAAAAACCTCCCTCCTACAACCCCCACCTACACCCCGCCACCAACCCACGCATCCTTGCGCCTTTGCCTACAACTACGCCAGAATCCGCCCGCTTGTGCGCCTTGTTCCGGGGCTCTATCGTTTCCTTGCCACTGCCCATCAGTGGTCGGGTTTAGTAGCCCGGTTAAGGATACGGTCGCATGAGTCTCATCAGTCGGGCATTGCCCGCACTCGATGGTGGCTGTGCGCATGGCGCCTTCGGGCGCGCCGGGTTTTCCGTTGTCCTACCGGTCTACTAACTTGCGCACAGCTGCCTCCCTTTCGTTTAGTAGCGAGACGGTAGCGGCCTACTAACAAAGGAAACGTGAAAATGTTCAAAGCAACTCCAAATCCCCCAGATGCAGACCCCACCCCGCAATCCGCAAAATCCAAAGCCAAGCAGCAAGACGAAACCACCAAACGCGTGCTTGATCACTACTTGCTACCGAAATCGGAAAAATCTCAAGACGACCCCAAACCGGGTCAGCTATTCACCGTCGTGAAAGGCCTCGATAACGAATGCTTGCTCGCTAATCTCAGTGAGACGCTGGCTTCAGCTGATGCGATGGTGAGTGATCTGGCGTTCGACCTGAAAGGCTCGCGGCGTCATTTGGCGCTGGGGATTCAGCAGTTGATTGAGCTGAGCTCGTTGTTGGCGAATCAGGTGTTGGATAATGTGGAGCCGGGGCGGTAGGTAGACGGTTCCCAACGGACAAACCCGGCGTTGTGCGTCGGGTTTTGGTGCGTTCATCCATAGACGTGGACGAGTTATCTGTAAAAAAGAACTCCTCCAACAGCTCCTCACTTCCCACACAGCCCTTTTAGCGAAAGGCTTGAAAACGCCAGAAGGAGTCATTCGCACGTGGCTATGGAACTTGGGGTAGTTTATTTCTGATTTAGCAGTGGGTATGACAGACTTCGATTTTTTTGGACACCTTTCGAGAGACAATGTGGCGATTCGACGGTTCAGAATCGGAGATGAGATTGCGTTGTTCCACGTCTTTTACTCTGCCATTCACGATATTGCGTCAAGAGATTACACCCACGATCAAATCGAAGCCTGGGCTCCTGCTGATCTTGATCCGAAGCTCTGGGCGAATCATCTTCGAGATCTCCGTCCGTTCGTAGCTGAGATCGACGGCGAAATAGTAGGCTACGCCGACATTCAACCGAACGGTTACATCGACCATTTTTTTGTGTCGGGTAATCATCCCCGGCGGGGAATAGGTTCTTTATTAATGAATCGTATTCATGAAGAAGCCAGATTGCTTGGAATCAGCGAACTTACTTCTCATGTCAGCAAAACGGCTGAACCATTCTTTGTATTGCACGGTTTTTATGTCGTAGAGCGAGGATTTCCGATCCGTCGGGGCGTAACGCTTCAGAATGCGTTGATGCAGAAAAGCCTGAAATGCGGCATATGAATATTCGGTAGAGGGGCAAGTGGCCGCTTTTAGTCAGCAAATCGTCCCCTTTTCACCCTTTTCACATGGAGGCTCGCTAACGAAACGTGGGAAAACCCAGCGGGGTTGGCGCTGTATCGCGGCCAGAAGCAACTATGGCGCTTAGACACTCAAAGCAGCAATACGCCACAAGGTATCTCGGAGACCAAGCCTAGCATTCAAAGCTTGGGGCACTCGCCAACGTTCTCCCTGTAGATCAAGAATTAAAAATGAGACCTGTGTCCACAGGTCTCACCGTCGTCACCTCATCGGCCACAGATGTTCTTGGTTAACACCTACAAGGCCTTTTCGGCGTTGAAACCATCAGCGTTTTCAAACACGCCCATAAAGCCTGCGACGGTCGATTCACGCGCCCAATCGCGCTGGAGTTCGCAATACATCTGCACGCGACTGATCAGTTTCGCCCCCGCTTGCTCGATTCGCCGTAACGCGGCCTCGTGCGCGGCAACGGATGTACCGCCGACTGCATCAACCGGCACGTAGACTTCATAACCTTCCTGTATGGCATCGAGTACCGGAAAGGTCAGGCACGCTTCAGTCCAGAGCGCGGTCATGATGAGTTTGCGGCGGCCAGTGGCTTTGACCGCCAGTTTGAACTCGACGTCTTCCCAACTGTTGATTGATGTCCGATCGTAAGTAGGCAAATGCCCCAGTACGTTCTGCAGCTGCTGAATGGGCGGCTTGTTGCGACCGGTAGCGACGTTGACCGTCGAATGGATAATCGGAAGGTTGTAGTTGATGGCCGCCTTGGCCACGCTCGTGATGTTGAACACCAATTCGTCACGCGGCATCGAACGGATCGAGGACACTTGGATGGGCTGGTAGTCGATGATGATCAGCGCCGAGTTTTCAGGCGACAAGAGGTGGTCGGTCAGAGGGTTGCGGATTGCCTCGCTTGTCATTTGCTGCTCCTGCTTCTAGTTGTCATTTGCGAAGGGACGGTTCAAGTGCTCGCTTGATGGATGGGCGAGCGGTTGAGGTCTCCACTGCGTTGAAGATGATTCACTTTCCGGACGACCTGCCATCAAGAGACAGCGTCACCAGGAAGCAGGATTGTGCTGTTGCGTCACTTGACCCAGTAGTAGCATCTCGAGGCTTTCTGTGTTGCAGAATGAGGAACGCTGATTTTGGATATCGAAGCGCTGCAAACCTTTGTAGAAGTCGCTGATGCCGGGGGTATTTCGCCTGCGGCCCTCCGGCTAGGCGTATCCAAATCGATCGTCAGTCGCAGGCTGGTGCGGCTGGAGGCGGAACTGGGTATCCAGTTGCTGGCGCGGACGACTCGCGGGGCCGCCCTCACTGAGGCTGGAACCACTTTTCGCGAACATGCGGCCAGGGTCTGCGCCGAGATCGACATAGCAAAGGAAACGATGCTGCCCTCCGGTCCCCTTCGCGGTCGGTTGCGCATTGCCGCCCCGCTTTCTTTTGGGCCGACTCACTTTGCGCCGATGCTGGCGGAAATGGCCCGCCGTCATCCCTTGCTTCATATTCAGACCAGCTACAGCGATCGCTTCGTCGATCTGATCGCCGAAGGTTTTGACTGTGCGATACGCGTTGGCTACCTGCCGGACTCAAACCTTATTGCAAGGGGTATCGGCCCGATTTATACGAAGCTCGTCGCCAGCCCCGGTTATATCAGAGCCCATGGCGCACCTGAATCGCCCGAGGAGCTGTCCGCACACGAGGCGCTCATGCAGGGCACCGAATCCTGGCAGTTCATGGATGGCGACAAGGTGGTTACGGTTCGTCCGCAGGGGCGCTTCAAGGCTGATAACGGCATCGCTCTGGTCGCTGCCGCTGTCGCAGGGTTGGGGGTTGCCTATCTGCCGGATTGCCTGACCTATGAAAGCGTGAGGTCGGAGGCGCTGGTGCCCATCATGACCCGGTACCCACCGCCTCCGGCAGGTGCTTATGTTGTCCGCCCACCGGGGCTCCATCCGGCTCGCAAGATCCACGCACTCACAGAACTGTTGATTGAGTCGTTCGGGCAGTCTCCGCACTTTGCAAAGCCGGCAAGCGGTGCCTGAGGACTTTCCACTGTGGGATGGCGGTGGTGTCCCGGAGGACCTTGAGCAAGCAATCCTCACACTGGAACGCGCGGGCGAGATACAGAGCTATTACGACTTGGTCACCCACACCTACGAACACAAGATCAGCGGTTACCCGTCGTTTTGCCAGTCGGGTGTTGATCCGGGTGAAGGGTTCGAGTTTGTGTTCCAGATCTCATCGGATGCGAAGATCAATCTGAATGTGGTCGACAGTGGGAGCCTGATGTTCTGGAAGCACAACGAAACTGCGGAGTGAGCGCTTTATTACGACTTTTACTAGGAATAGGGGAACAGATTTATTTTCAGAAAATAAATCCCCTTTTTGTCATCGCTGATCCTCATAGGAAGATGTATGGCAACCGAACTGCATACCGGGACGCACGCCGGCTATAGCACTCTTGACTGGAACGATGGATACGACGTTAACCTGGGCGACCTCATTCGCCAGCTTCCTCAGCTCGTACAGAACGTACTTACGTTCTATTCAACCTAAGGGCTGAGGCGATGTCTTGCACAGATCTGCAGGAATAAGGGGATAGCGCCGTCAGCACTGCGTGCCGGTCGATGTCGACCGGCATACGTGTCCATTGTCCTGGCCTTGGTTCGGCTACTTAACCCAAAGACTCCCCAACCGACACAGTCCCCCGCCCAATCAACCGCCCCAACACCCCACTCTCATCAAACAACGCCCCTTTCGCCGCCGCCGCATCAGAATCCGCCAGCAACGCCGCCAACCCCGCTGGCAACCCCACACTGATCAATACCGCCTCAAACTCAGCCTGCGGCAGGTTCTGATAAACCACCGGCTTACCGGTTTTCTCACTGATCAACGCAGCCAGCTCAGTCAAGGTGTAGCTGCTATCCCCCGCCAGTTCATAGACTTCGCCCGCCTGCCCTTCAGTAGTTAGCACCACCGCCGCGGCTTGGGCGTAGTCGGCACGGGGGGCGGAGCTGATTCGGCCCTCCCCGGCGCTGCCGAGCAGGACGCCATGTTCCACGGCGCTCGGTACGTTCGCCAGGTAGTTTTCGCTGTACCAGCCGTTGCGCAGTAATACGTGGGGCACGCCCGAGGCTTTCAAGGCTACTTCGGTATCGCGATGTTCAGCGGCCAAGCCCAGGATGGAGGTGTCGGCGTGCAGGACGCTGGTGTAGGCCAGGAGCGTGACACCCGCAGCCTTGGCGGCATCGATCACGGCGCGGTGTTGGGCCGCGCGGTTGCCTAGTTCATTGGAGGAGATCAACAGCAGTTTATCGACGCCTTTGAGCGCGGCAGTCAATGTGGCCGGTTGGTTGTAGTCGGCGCTGCGTACCACCACACCCTGTGCGGCCAGGTCCTGGACTTTACCGGGGTCTCTGACCAGGGCGACGATTTGCTCGGCTGGCACGCGTTCAAGCAGGGACTGGATAACGAGACGGCCCAGTTGGCCGGAGGCTCCGGTGATGGCGATCATGACAAATACCTTGATGGGAAAAGGAGGTGAAGTCATCCTAGGGCCCTAAGTAACTTTTTGTAAGTACGTACATAAAGGTAAGTATCGTGGACATCACCACCGAAATCTCCGAGCCGTTTAGCGCCGCTGTTCGACGCGGCGATGTACTGAGCGCCGATTGCCCTTCTCGGGAGATCCTCAAGCACATGACCAGTCGCTGGGGCGTGCTGGTGCTGGTCATTTTGCTGGGCGGGATGCACCGCTTCAGCGAGCTGCGCCGCAAGATCGGCGGGGTCAGCGAGAAGATGCTTTCGCAGACGTTGCAGGAGCTTGAGGCGGATGGGTTGGTCAACCGCAAATCGCTGCCGGTGGTGCCGCCGCATGTGGAGTACCGCTTGACGCCGTTGGGTCGGGAGGCGGCTGAGCATCTTGAGGTGATGGTGAATTGGATTGAGGAGAAGATCCCGCAGATTATGGCGGTGCGGCGGGGTCGGTTGGGGGGTGAGGCGCAGGAGTAATTGGGGCTGCTCGGCGACAAGAGACAGGTCTATATTCAAGGGGGCTCCCCCTTCAAATAACATTCGCGTGGATGCTTGCTCCTGCTTCTCCACCTTCTGAAAGTCAAGCCAGGGCCTGACCACCGCATCTCCAAGCCACATATCCTTGCGCCTTTGCCTACAACCGCACCAGAATCCGCCGGCTTTTCAGCCTTGCCCTCGGGCTCTATCGTTTCCTTAACACTGGCCGAGCCGGCATCGATGACACTCAGGCATGCTAGCTCCCCTCGGGAAAGTCATAGGCCCGGCCGCATCAAACTTTCGGCAGCTAGCTTTGGTGGCTCATGTTCACCGGTACACACCGCCTATATACTCAAATCATGGAACGTATCCAATCAATCAATCTCGCGCGGATAGACTGGTGTTGTACCGATCACGGTATGACGCGGGACGAGCTCGCCCGTGAGATCGGTATAGCACCTGCCAGCTTTGAAAAAGTGATGGCCGGCGAGACAGGGCTGACCTTCAACCAGCTGCGTAAGCTGGCGGCCGTTTTCGGGCGAGGTACCTTGTTTTTCATGGAGCCAGGGCCGGTCAACGAGGCAAAGGTGCACTCGCCGCAGTTCCGCACCTTGAGCAATCAGAAACCGGAACTTTCGCACCGCCTGAAGCTGCTGGTTGAGCGAGTGGAGCGTCAGCGCGCAGTGTTCCTTGCACTGCGTGAGGAGCTTGAACCGACGGAGGTCGTGCGCTTCTCGCCGCCCGACCTCGCAGGCCTGAGCATCCCCGATGCGGCCAGCCGTGTGCGTGAATGGCTGGGGCTGGCGAACCGTAACAATTTCGACAGTTATCGTAAGGCCATCGAAGCGCGCGGCCTGTTGGTCTTCCGCAGCAATGGCTACAACGGTAAATGGCAGATTGCGAAGGAAAGCCCGATCCTCGGTTTTTCACTCTACGACCCTGAATGCCCGGTAATCGTCATCAAGAAGCAGGATGCAGATACCCGCCAAAGCTTCACGTTGATGCATGAGTTAGGGCACCTACTTATTCATCGGGCAAGCTCAATTGACGATGAAGAGGATTTGTATTCGGCGGACGATGAAGAGCAAGAGGCGAATGCCTTTGCCGGCCATCTGTTGGTCCCCGATCAGTTTCTATTAAGCATTCATGACAATGAGCGCCCTGTTGAGGCGGCCGAATTTGATGGCTGGCTGGAACCACAACGCAGGGCGTGGGGTGTGAGCGGCGAGATGATCCTACGGCGTCTGATGGATGCCGGACGTTTGCCAAGCGAAGCCTATGCCGCATACCGACGGTGGAACAAGCAACGAGTGATGCCTGAAAAAGAGGGTGGCAGCCGAGAGCACCGCAATCGCGAACCCCGGCACATTTTTGGCGATGGTTACGTGCGTACAGTGCTGGAAGCCATGAACGCTCGTCGTATCACTCTCGCCAAGGCAAGCAGCTATCTCGACAACCTTAAGATCTCGGACCTGCACAAGCTGGAACGCTTCTATGCAGGTGTTTGATGCCTCATCCATGCTCTACGCATGGGATAACTACCCTATCGCGCAGTTTCCGGGTCTTTGGGCATGGATGACGGATCGAGTGGCGCAAGGTGTGATTCGGATGTCCGAGGTTGCCGCCGAAGAAGTTGGACACAAAGCACCGGAGTGCGTGACCTGGCTGAAAGAGGCAGGTCTGCAAACGATGCCCGTGACCGAGGCGATCCTATTGGAAGCCTTTCGTATCAAAGGATTGCTTGAGATCGAAGAAGACAAATACGGTGCTGGGGTTGATGAAAACGATCTATATATCATTGCCACCGCGAAGCTACATGGCTGCGAGTTGGTCACGGATGAGGCGTTTCAGCCTTCTGCGAACAAGCACAAACGCAATTGGAGGATTCCTGCTGTTTGCAATATGGAAAGTGTGCAGACCCCCTGGATCAACTTCCTCGACTACATCAAGCGATCCCAAGCGGTTTTTGGGTGATGACTTCAAGTCATTTGAGTAAAAAATCGGGCAGATTTAGCGTTCTGTCTGTTGCCAGAGATGTCGACTGATACGGCCCCATCGCGAGCAAGCTCGCTCCCACAGGAGATGGTGCATGGGCGTTAATAGAGTGGCGCTTTTTGGGGGGCTTCGCATAAAAAACCCGGCGTCCTGCGCCGGGCTCTGGATCAGTAGACCCGTGTTAGTGTGATCATCATTTGGAACTGACCTGCGCCGCTTCAACGATCAGCTCTGCCACTTTATCCGGGTTGGACGTCATCACCACGTGGGACGCGCCCTGGACAGTGACGGTCTTCTTCGAACCTGCACGGTCGGCCATGAACTTCAGGGCAGCCTCGGGAATGTTCTTGTCCGCCGAGCCGTAGATGAACCAGGACGGCGTTTTTTTCCAGGCCGGTTCGCCAGACGCTTCCTTCAAGGCCGCCTCGCTGATGGGCCGTTGAGTGGCAGCCATCAATGCGGACTCGGTCGCCGGCACGTCGGCGGCAAACTGTTGGCCGAACTTGTCCTGCTGGATGTAGAGGTCCTTATTGCCGTCGTCCAACTGCACCGGCGCGGCCAGGGTCGGCCCAAGGGTGCCGCCAGGGTAGCGCCCGGACAGTTCGATGGCGGTTTCGCCTTTGTCCGGCGCGAACGCCGCGACGTAGACCAGCGCCTTGACCCGGGGGTTGTCGTGCACCGCGTTGGTGATCACGGCTCCGCCGTAGGAGTGCCCCACCAGGATCACCGGGCCGGCGGTGTGCTCGACGATGTCGGCGACATAGTCGGCGTCCTGCTTCACGCCGCGCAGCGGGTTAGCCGCTGCCACCACCGGGTAACCCTGGTTCAGCAACCGGGTGGCCACGCCATTCCAACTGGACGATTCGGCGAAGGCGCCATGCACTAGCACGACGGTGGGCTTGGCGGCGTCGGGTTGCGCTGCGGCGCTATGGAGTGATGTCAGGGCCAGTGCAGCGGTGAGGGTGACGGCCAAGAGCGATTTGATAGTGCGCATGATCATTCCTTTTCTTTGATGGGTATGCCGTGCCCATGTGCCGTCCTGGCCGACACATGAGCGGGTGCGATGGGCTTACTTGCTCAGGAAGTGGTTGAGGCGGTCCTTGTGGGTGTCGGTATGCCGTGCGGCGCGCCTGGATAGACGATCAAGTGGCGACCGCTGCCCGGCGCATCGACGCTTGCCTGGCTTGGCTGCGTTTGTTGGCCATGGCCAGCTTGCCGACCAGTCGGATCGCCACGGCGGCGCAGATGAGGCCGAAAGGCAGCACGTACCAGTCGCTCATCGGGATACGTTTGAAGTTGGAGAGGGCAAATACAGCGGCGATGACCCACATGCCGGTGACATGCAATGCCTTCCAAGCCTTGGGGCCCAGCAGTCGGGCGGGCCCTTTGAATGACGTGAGGGCCATCAGCAGGATGAAGGCGTAGGCGGTCCCGCCCGGGATGTTGTTGGCAACGGTGCGGGCCGGCCAGAACTCGATGTTGAGCTGCCCATAGGCGTAGATCAGCACGGCATGCACCAGGTGGGAGAAGGCAAAGGCGAGGCCGATGAAGCGTCTCTCGCGGACCAATGCCTTGGCGAACGGTGAAGGCACCAGCACGGCAAAGGCCGACGCGGTGAACGCGATCAGAAACAGGGCGAAGGAGGAGCGGGCGGTGGCGCGGATGGCGCTGCGCAGGCCCTCGACAAGGTCGGGTTGTACCGCGACAGCCGCGATGCTCATCGCCACCACCAGGACGGCGATCAGGCTGAACAGCTGCCAGCCCTGAGGGCGGTAGGGTTGGGTATTCATCGCAAGATCTCCTGTAATAAGGGCTCGCCATTCGGGGATCCGATGGAGAGTCGATGGGGAGAATTCTTGCAAGGGGATGTATACCGGCTATGTTCGAGAACCGGCGTTTATGCGTCGTTTTGAGTCTGCGAAGGCGCTGGATACAGTGGCTTACACATGCAGGCCATGAATCCGAACGGTAGCGGCTGCACTTGGCGTGCAACCAGCGCGAAAAATGGGGACAGCTTTATTTTCAGTCAGTAAATTCCTCCCCTTTTTCCATCCTTGCGCCTTGGCCTACAACTAAACCCGAATCCGCCGGCTTGTCCGCCTTGCCTTCGAATTATATCGTCTGCTTATCAACGGCCGAGCCGGTATCGATGACACTCGGATACTGAAAGTCTGCGGCCCTTACATCTGTAGCAAAAGGAAGATCTACATCGCCATGGACATTCAGGAAATCAAGCAACGTCTGGCCCGCCCCGCCGTGAAACTTGTTGCCGGCGGTTTTCGTCCTGCCGGGACCGATGAAGAGAGCTGGCTGGGCAACGTCTTCCTGTTCCGGCCTGATGAAGATGTACCCACCAACCAGGCGGGGCAACCGTTGCTCCCCTATGCGCAGTTTTACCTGCCTGCCCTACCCGTCCATAGCCCGCTGCTGGCGGGAGTTCGTGTATTGACGGTGTTCATTTCAAACCCGCTCCCCGAGCACTTTGAGCCGATGGGGAATAATTGGGTCATCCGCGAATATGGGCCGGATGACGTGTTGGTGCGCAAGTCTTTGCCGGTGGCAGGGACATTCCTCAAACCCTTCCCGCTGACAGCGCAAGCGGTGCCGGAGGACTTTCCACTGTGGGATGGCGGTGGTGTCCCGGAGGACCTTGAGCAAGCAATCCTCACGCTGGAACGCGCGGGCAAGATACAGAGCTATTACGACTTGGTTACCCACACCTACGAACACAAGTTCGGCGGTTACCCTTCGTTTTGCCAGTCGGGTGTTGATCCGGGTGAAGGCTTCGAGTTTGTGTTCCAGATCTCATCGGACGCGAAGATCAATCTGAATGTGGTCGACAGTGGGAGCCTGATGTTCTGGAAGCACAACGAAACTGGGGAGTGGGCGCTTTATTACGATTTTTACTAAAAAATAGGGGGACGGATTTATTTTCTGCCCCCCTTCGTCAGCCCTAAAAGCTGCCCCCTTCAACATGGTAAACCCTCGGCTCCTCCGAAAAATATTCCTCCAACCCCATCATGAACAGTCGATGGTCTTCACTCGCTTCGAAGCCCGGAGAGTGGTCTTCCAGCGATTGCCACCGCACGATCAGGTTGAACTGCTCGGGGGTTTCGATCCCTTGCGCCAGCATGTGGCCGCCGTAACCCTTGGCCCGTGTGAGCAATGGAGCGACCTCGGCAAATGCACGTCGAAACGTTTCGATGCGTTCTTTGTAAACAGGAAGCACAGCGATTTCGTAAACCATGACGCACCTCTGAATTGGTTAAAGTCCGCACTTACGGAATGAGCGATGGCTCGACGGCAATCGCGATTTTTCCTCGAAGACCGTTGTTGGGGCTTTCCAACCGGGCATGGGCCAGGGGAATGTCGGCCAGCGAATAGACGGCGCCGACGTGGGGGCGCAGCTGACCGCGGGCTATCAATGCGCTCAGCTCATCGAGCTTGCCGCGGTTTTGCCGGGTGAACACAAAGTGATAGCTCGCGTTCTTGCCCCAGGCCTGGACGAGGTTTTGTGGCTGGGCGATGTCCACGATCGAGACGACGCGGCCCAGTTGCGCGAGGACGTCGGGGCTGCGGGACAGTGTGTTGCCGCCGATGGTGTCGAATACGACATCCACGCCGTGGCCAGCGCTTTCCCGGAGGACAGCGTCGACATAATCTTCTTTCTCGTAGTCGATGATCACGTCGGCACCCAAGTTGCGGGCGAACTCAGCGTTTGCTTCGCGCACAGTGGTGAACACCCGGGCGCCCATGGCTTTCGCCACTTGGATCGCGACATGTCCGACACCTCCAGCGCCGCCATGGACAAGAATGCTCTCCCCGACCCTGAGCGCCGCGCGCACCACCAGCGCTTCCCACACCGTCCCGCCCACCAGGGTCAGGCTTGCGGCCTCAAGATGGCTCAGCTCGGGCGGTTTCTTCCCGACAATGCTCTCGGCCGCGACGTGGTACTCGGCATAGCTGCCTGACCCTTCAAATATTTGCGGGGTGTACCAGACTTCGTCTCCAGGCGCGAAGGTGGTCACACCGGGCCCAACGGCTTCGACCACGCCGGATACGTCGTGGCCGGTGATGGCCGGCAGTGGCACCAGGTCGGGATAGTCGCCGCGTCGAACCTGGTAATCCAGCGGGTTGATGGAAGTGGCGTGTACGCGGACCAGGACTTGTCCCGCTTGCGGAACGGGTTTGGGCACGTCGCGGAGTTCGAACGATTCAGGACCGCCGAATGATTTAAGCATCATCGCTTTCATAGTAAATCCTCGTATCGATAAAAAGGGATATCGGAATATCTCGATATCCTGTGGTAAAAAAACGCTACAGGTCTTTGCCAATGATCTCGGCGAGAGCACTGATGGTGGCTTCATTGCGTTTGTAATAGGTCCACTGGCCGATGCGCCTGACTTCGACCAGGCCCACCCGTTGCAACGTGGCCAGATAACCGGACACCGTTGACTGCGACAGGCCGATCCCTTCCTGGATACTGCTGACGCAGACGCCGACCGTGTGAACGTCACCCTCATCCTGCGGGGGGAAGTTCTTTGCCGGATCCTTCAAACCTTTCAGGATTTGGAGACGTGTCGGGTTTGAGAGGGCTTTGAATATTTCGAGTAGGTCCATGTGGCGAGGATATCGAGATTTTTCGATATGTCAATACGTGAATTGGGATAGCTCATGAGCTGGGGTTTTGAGGCTGCTTCGCAGCCTGGCGGGGATGAATCCCCTCACCACAGGGAGTTGTCTGTCGCTTGCTTGGGGGGCTGGTATTGAATATGAGTGCTTCGCACTCAAGCGGGAGCAAGCTCCCTCGCCACAAAAAGCTGTTTTTGTGTGGATTCAGGGATGGCGATCCAGTTTCTTGAGGAACACAGCCATCTCTTTCTCGGCCTGTTTGTCGCCGTGGGCGCGGGCGGCTTCGAGGCCTTGTTCCCAGGCTTGGCGGGCGGCCGGTAGGTCGCCTTGGCCTTGGTGGGCCTTGCCCAGTAGTTTCCAGGCGGCGGAGTATTTGGGGTCGAGTTCGACGCAGCGTTGGAAGTGTTCGGCGGCACGGGTGAATTCGCCGAGGTCGAGGTAGCCTTTGCCTAGGCCGAAGCGCAGCAGAGAGTTATCCACACCCTTGGCGAGCATTTTTTCCAGGGAATCGAGCATTTGAAACTCCTGCGTTCTGTTCCTGTGGCGAGGGAGCTTGCTCCCGCTGGCCTGCAGAGCAGGCCCATCTTTGGCGGCTGCTTCGCACCCGAGCGGGAGCAAGCTCCCTCGCCACAGGGCCGTGTATTCAGAAGAAGCTCAACCCCACATGGAACAGCTTCTCGACGTCGCGAATGTGCTTCTTGTCCACCAGGAAGAGGATGACATGGTCGCCGGTCTGGATCGTGGTGTCGTCGTGGGCGATCAGGACTTCTTCGTCGCGGATGATCGCGCCGATGGTGGTGCCGGGCGGCAGGCCGATGTCGCGAATGGCTTTGCCGATGACTTTGCTGGATTTGGCATCGCCGTGGGCAATCGCCTCGATGGCTTCGGCCGCGCCGCGGCGCAGGGAGTGGACGCTGACGATGTCGCCGCGGCGCACGTGGGCCAGCAAGGTGCCAATGGTTGCCAGTTGCGGGCTGATGGCGATGTCGATGTCGCCGCCCTGGATCAGGTCGACGTAGGCCGGGTTGTTGATGATGGTCATCACTTTCCTGGCCCCCAGGCGCTTGGCCAATAGCGACGACATGATGTTGGCTTCGTCGTCGTTGGTCAGGGCCAGGAAGATGTCGGCGTCGGCGATGTTTTCTTCCAGCAGCAGGTCGCGGTCCGAGGCACTGCCCTGCAACACCACGGTGCTGTCGAGGGTGTCGGAGAGGTAGCGGCAGCGCGCCGGGTTCATCTCGATGATCTTGACCTGGTAGCGGCTTTCGATGGCTTCGGCCAGGCGCTCGCCGATCTGTCCGCCGCCAGCGATGACGATGCGCTTGTAGTTCTCATCGAGACGGCGCATTTCGCTCATCACGGCGCGAATATTCGCTTTGGCGGCGATGAAAAACACTTCGTCGTCGGCTTCGATCACCGTATCGCCCTGGGGCAGGATCGGCCGGTCCCGGCGGAAAATCGCCGCGACCCGCGTATCCACATTCGGCATGTGCTCGCGCAACTGGCGCAGTTGCTGGCCCACCAGCGGCCCGCCGTAGTAGGCCTTGACCGCCACCAGTTGGGCCTTGCCTTCGGCAAAGTCGATCACCTGCAGGGCGCCGGGGTGCTCGATCAAACGCTTGATATAGTTGGTCACCACCTGCTCGGGGCTGATCAGCACATCCACCGGGATCGCTTCGTTGTCGAACAGGTCGGCGCGGGTCAGGTAGGCCGCTTCGCGCACCCGGGCGATCTTGGTCGGGGTGTGGAACAGGGTGTGGGCAACCTGGCAGGCGACCATGTTGGTTTCGTCGCTGTTGGTCACGGCCACGAGCATGTCGGCATCGTCGGCGCCGGCCTGGCGCAGCACTGTCGGGAGCGACCCGCGGCCTTGCACGGTGCGGATGTCGAGTCGGTCGCCCAAGTCGCGCAGGCGTTCACCGTTGGTGTCGACCACGGTGATGTCGTTGGCCTCGCTGGCCAGATGTTCCGCCAGCGAACCGCCGACTTGTCCTGCGCCGAGGATGATGATTTTCATCCAGTCACTCCTATCGAATCGGTCTTAACCGCGCGCGGCGGCGATCTTGATCAGCTTGGCGTAGTAGAACCCGTCGTGCCCACCTTCCTGGGCCAGCAACTGGCGGCCATGGGGCTGTTTGAGGCCGGCCTGGCTGGCGATGTCCAGTTCCCGGGCACCCGGGGTGCGGGCGAGGAAGGCCTCGATCACTTCGGTGTTCTCGGTCGGCAAGGTCGAGCAAGTTGCGTAGAGCAACATGCCGCCGACTTCCAGGGTTGGCCACAGGGCATCGAGCAGTTCACCCTGCAACATGGCCAGCGCCGCAATGTCGTCCGGCTGGCGGGTGAGCTTGATGTCCGGGTGGCGACGGATCACTCCGGTGGCCGAACACGGCGCGTCCAGCAGGATGCGCTGGAACGGCTTGCCGTCCCACCAGGTCGCGGTGTCGCGGCCGTCGGCGGCGATCAGCTCGGCCTCCAGGCCCAGGCGTTCGAGGTTTTCCTTCACGCGCACCAGGCGCTTGGCTTCCAGGTCCACCGCCACCACGCCGGCCAGCTTCGGCTCGGCTTCGAGGATGTGACAGGTCTTGCCACCCGGCGCGCAGCAGGCGTCCAGCACCCGTTGGCCGGGCGCCAGTTCCAGCAGGTCGGCGGCCAGTTGCGCGGCTTCGTCCTGGACGCTGATCCAGCCTTCGGCGAAGCCTGGCAGGGCACGCACATCGCCCGGGGTTTCCAGCACGATACCGTCGCGGCTGTACTGGCACGGGATGGCCGGGATACCCGCCTCGCCCAGCAACGCCAGGTAGGCATCGCGGGTATGGTGGCGACGATTGACCCGCAGGATCATCGGCGGATGGGCATTGTTGGCGGCGCAAATGGCTTCCCACTGCTCGGGCCAGAAGGCCTTCAGGGATTTCTGCAACCAGCGCGGGTGGGCGGTGCGCACCACCGGGTCGTGTTCCAGCTCGGCCAGCAGGGCTTCGCTTTCCCGCTGGGCGCGGCGCAGCACGGCATTGAGCAGGGCCTTGGCCCAGGGCTTTTTCAGCTTGTCGGCGCAGCCCACGGTTTCGCCGATGGCGGCGTGAGCGGGAACGCGGGTGTAGAGCAACTGATAAAGCCCCACCAACAGCAGCGCTTCGACGTCGGCATCGGCCGCTTTGAAGGGCTTCTGCAACAGCTTGGCCGCCAGGGCCGACAACCGTGGCTGCCAACGGGCGGTGCCGAACGCCAGGTCTTGGGTGAAACCGCGATCACGGTCTTCCACCTTGTCCAGTTGGGTCGGCAGGGAACTGTTGAGGGAGGCTTTGCCGCTGAGGACGGCGGCAAGTGCCTTGGCGGCGGCCAGACGCGGGTTCATGAGGCGTCCGTCGCTTGGCCGAGCACAGTGCCGACGGCAAATTTCTCACGGCGACTGTTGAACAGGTCGCTGAAGTTCAGCGCCTTGCCACCGGGCAGTTGCAGACGCGTCAGGCACAGCGCTTGTTCACCGCAGGCGACGACGAGGCCGTCCTTGCTGGCACCGAGGATTTCACCGGGTGTGCCCTGCCCTTCGGCGTAACTGGCCGCCAGCACTTTCAGGGCTTCGCCGTTCAAGGTGCTGTGGCAGATCGGCCAAGGGTTGAAAGCCCGCACCAGGCGCTCCAGCTCAACAGCTGGGCGGCTCCAGTCGATGCGAGCTTCGTCCTTGTTCAGTTTGTGCGCGTAGGTGGCGAGGCTGTCGTTCTGCACTTTACCTTCCAACGTGCCGGCAGCCAGGCCGGCGATGGCCTCGACCACCGCCGGCGGGCCAATGAGCGCGAGGCGGTCGTGCAGGCTGCCGCCGGTGTCTTCGGCACTGATGGGGGTACTGACCTTGAGCAGCATCGGCCCGGTGTCCAGGCCGGCTTCCATGCGCATCACAGTCACGCCGCTCTCGGCATCGCCCGCTTCCACGGCGCGCTGGATCGGCGCGGCACCGCGCCAGCGCGGCAGCAGCGAGGCGTGGCTGTTGATGCAACCCAGGCGCGGGATATCCAGCACCACTTGGGGCAGGATCAGGCCGTAGGCGACCACCACCATCAAGTCCGGCTTCAGTGCCGCCAGCTCGGCCTGGGCATGCGCATCGCGCAGGGTCGGCGGCTGCAACACCTGGAGGCCGTTTTCCAACGCAAGTTGCTTGACCGGGCTGGGCATCAGTTTTTGTCCGCGACCGGCCGGCCGGTCCGGCTGGGTGTAGACCGCGACGATTTCGTGGGGGCTGGTCAGCAGGGCCTTGAGGTGTTCGGCGGCAAATTCGGGAGTGCCGGCAAAGACGATGCGCAGTGGCTCAGTCATGGGTAGCTCTCAATTACAAAGCAGTCGCAAAAAGAAAAAGGCTTGCCGCGGCAAGCCTTTGAAGGGGGCATCAAGCATTCTGGCGATGAAGTTTTTCCAGTTTTTTCTTGATCCGGTCACGCTTGAGGGTAGACAGGTAATCGACGAACAACTTGCCGTTGAGGTGGTCACACTCGTGCTGGATGCACACGGCCAACAAGCCTTCGGCGATCAGTTCGTAAGGCTGGCCGTCACGGTCCAGGGCCTTGATCTTGACCTTCTGTGGGCGGTCGACGTTTTCGTAGAAGCCCGGCACCGAGAGGCAGCCTTCCTGGTACTGGTCCATCTCGTCGGTCAGGGTTTCGAACTCGGGGTTGATGAACACCCGCGGCTCGCTGCGGTCTTCGGAGAGGTCCATCACGACGATACGCTTGTGCACGTTGACCTGGGTCGCGGCGAGGCCGATGCCTGGCGCTTCATACATTGTTTCAAACATGTCATCGACCAACTGACGCACTTCGTCGTCCACTACGGCCACGGGTTTGGCGATAGTGCGCAGGCGCGGGTCCGGAAATTCGAGAATGTTCAAAATGGCCATAAGCTTGATAAATGCACGTGTGAGGTAAAGTCGGGTGGCTGGCCTGGCGTGTCTTGGGATGCAGGCTACCGTTGTAAAACGTTGCTCTTGTGGAGAATAGCTCCTTAAGCAGCGAGCCACGGGGGCTCCGGCGTTTTACGCGAACGCACATAATAAAGGGATTCACCGCATGAGGAAATCACTACTCGCCCTGCTGCTCCTGGCCTCGGCCGGTATCGCGCACGGGCAAGTGCAACTTCGGGAAGGTTTTCCCCAGCAATACACGGTGGTGACGGGGGACACACTGTGGGACATTTCCGGCAAGTACCTGCGCGAGCCGTGGAAATGGCCGGAACTCTGGCAGGCCAACCCGCAGATCGAAAACCCCAACCTGATTTATCCGGGCGACACCCTGTCGCTGGTCTACGTCAACGGCCAGCCGCGCCTGACCCTCAATCGCGGCACTTCGCGGGGCACCATCAAGCTGTCGCCGCGCATTCGCAGCTCGCCAGTGGCCGACGCCATCCCGAGCATTCCGCTACAAGCCATCAACAGTTTCCTGCTGAGCAACCGCATCGTCGACACGCCTGAGGATTTCAACAAGGCCCCCTATATCGTCGCCGGCAATGCCGAACGGGTGCTCAGTGGCATGGGGGATAGGGTCTTCGCCCGTGGCTCGTTCGATGCGAACCAGACGGCGTACGGCATCTTTCGCCAGGGCAAGGTCTACACCGATCCCGAGACCAAGGAGTTCCTGGGGATCAACGCCGACGACATCGGCGGCGGCGAAGTGGTGGCCAGCGAAGGCGATGTCACCACCCTGGCCCTGCAACGCACCACCCAGGAAGTGCGCCTGGGTGATCGTCTGTTCAGCGGCGAAGAGCGCTCGATCAATTCGACCTTCATGCCCAGCGCGCCGACATCGGACATCCACGGGTTGATCCTGGACGTGCCGCGAGGCGTGACCCAGATCGGCGCGCTGGACGTGGTCACCCTGAACAAGGGCCGGCGCGACGGGCTGACCGAAGGCAATGTGCTGGCGGTGATGAAGACGGGTGAAACCGTACGCGACCGCATCACGGGCGAACGGGTGAAGATCCCCGATGAGCGGGCCGGCCTGCTAATGGTTTTCCGCACCTACGACAAACTCAGCTATGGCCTGGTGCTGTACGCATCGCGCTCGTTGGCGGTGCTCGACAAGGTCCGTAATCCGTAACGGGTCTCACAAGTTACCAACAGAGTTATCCACAGCTTGTTCCGGTTTGTACGGGACTTATAACGGTCAAGGATGATCGCATGTCATTACCTGAATCTACGCCGGTTTCCCCTGCGGAACTGGAGGCCCGGCTACGCCTTCACCGCTTGCCGGAGCTGGGACCCAAACGTTTCATGACGCTGATGGAGGCCTTCGGCTCGGCCTCCAAGGCCATCAGTGCGCCAGCCAGCGCCTGGCGCGCGCTGGGCTTGCCGCTGGCCTGTGTCGAGGCGCGGCGCAACCCGGATGTGCGTGACGGCGCCGCCCATGCACTGGCCTGGCTGGAGCGTGCGGGCCAGCATTTACTGATGTGGGACCAACCCGACTACCCGGCGCTGTTGGCGCAGATCAGCGACGCGCCGCCGCTGCTGTTCGTCGCGGGCGACACCTCGATCCTGGAAAAACCCCAACTGGGGATGGTCGGCAGTCGGCGGGCATCACGCCCCGGCATGGACACCGCGGCGGCGTTTTCCCGAAGCCTGGCCGGGGCCGGTTTTGTCATCACCAGCGGCCTGGCCCTGGGCATCGATGCGGCGGCCCATCAGGCGGCGTTGGATGTTGGCGGGCGCACCGTCGGCGTGTTGGGCACCGGTCTGGAAAATTTTTATCCACAGCGCAATCGTCGGCTGGCGGACGCGATGATTGCCCAGGGCAGCGCGGTGTTGTCGGAGTTCCCGTTGGACGCACCGCCCCACGCCAGCAACTTTCCGCGCCGTAACCGGATCATCAGCGGCTTGTCCCTGGGCGTGCTGGTGGTGGAGGCCAGTGTCGCCAGCGGTTCACTGATCACCGCGCGACTGGCGGCGGAACAGGGCCGCGAGGTGTACGCCATTCCTGGATCGATCCACCACCCCGGGGCCCGGGGCTGCCATCAACTGATCCGCGACGGTGCGGCGCTGGTGGAAACCGTCGAGCACATCCTCGAAGCGCTGCGCGGTTGGCAGCGGTTGCCGCCGGCCTCGGAGCCCGTGCCCGTGACCCATCCGCTGCTGCGCCTGCTGCATGCCGCGCCGCTGAGCAGTGAGGCGCTGGCCGAGGCCAGTGGCTGGGGCTTGCCCAAAGTGCTGGCGGCGTTGACCGAACTGGAGATGGACGGACGCGCCATCTGTGACAACGGACGCTGGTTTGCGCGCTAGGTTTTATGGGGAAGATCGGTAAACTGCCCACAGCCTTATTTGCGTTGCGGGAGAATCTTTCATGGTCAACAGTTGGCGTGTGCAACAAGCCGCGCGAGAAATTCGCGCCGGGGCGGTGATTGCCTATCCAACCGAAGCGGTCTGGGGCCTGGGTTGTGACCCATGGAACGAAGAGGCGGTGGAACGCCTGCTGGCGATCAAGTCGCGGCTGCCCGATAAAGGCCTGATCCTGGTGGCTGACAACATCCACCAGTTCGACTTCCTGTTCGAAGACTTCCCCGAAACCTGGATGGACCGCATGGCCAGCACCTGGCCGGGGCCCAATACCTGGCTGGTGCCGCACCAGAACCTGCTGCCGGAATGGATCACCGGGGTACACGACACCGTCGCCCTGCGGGTCAGCGACCATCCCACCGTGCGCGACTTGTGCTCGTTGGTCGGCCCGCTGGTGTCCACCTCGGCCAACCCCCAGGGTCGCCCGGCGGCGCGTACGCGGATTCGGGTCGAGCAGTACTTTCGTGGGCAGATCGACCTGGTGCTTGGCGGCAACCTCGGTGGACGCAAGAACCCCAGCGTGATTCGCGACCTGGCGACCGGTAAGGTCGTGCGCCCGGACTAGGTCTTTGTGGTGAGCTGAGGGAGCCCCCTGTGGCGAGGGGATTTATCCCCGCTGGGCTGCGAAGCAGCCCTAAAGCAGCAAACTCAATCCTCCTGACACATTGAGTTGTCTGTTTTGGGGGCTGCTGCGCAGCCCAACGGGGATAAATCCCCTCGCCACAGGGCACTTCCTCACCCTAGCGCTGTTTGCTTATGGCAAGAGAATGGTCGACCCGGTCGTGCGCCGTGCCGACAACTCGGCCTGGGCCTTGGCCGCTTCCGCCAGGGGATAACGCTGGTTGATGTCCACCTTGATCTTGCCGCTGCTGATCATCCCGAACAACTCGTCGGCCATGCGTTGCAGGTTTTCGGCGTTGTTGGCGTAAGTCGCCAGGGTCGGGCGGGTGACGTACAGCGAGCCCTTGGCCGCGAGAATTCCCAGGTTCACCCCTTCCACCGCACCCGAGGCATTGCCGAAGCTCACCACCAGGCCACGGGGGGCGACGCTATCCAGCGACGTCAACCAAGTATCCTTGCCAACCCCGTCGTACACCACGGGCACCTTCTTGCCGCCGGTCAATTCAAGCACTCGCTGTGCGACGTTTTCCTTGCTGTAGTCGATGGTTTCCCAAGCGCCGTGGGATTTGGCGATGGCGGCCTTTTCCGGCGAGCTGACGGTGCCGATCAGCTTCACGCCCAAGGCCTTGGCCCACTGGCAGGCCAGGGAACCCACGCCACCGGCGGCAGCGTGGAACAGGATGGTTTCGCCACCCTTGAGTTCATAGGTCTGGCGCAGCAGATACTGCACGGTCAGGCCCTTGAGCATCACGCCGGCCGCCTGTTCGAAACTGATGGATTCGGGCAGATGAACCAGGTTGGCCTCGGGTAACACATGCACATCGCTGTAGGCCCCCAGTGGGCCGCTGCCGTACGCCACCCGGTCGCCGACCTTGAACCGCGTGACGTCCGAGCCGACCGCCTCGACCACGCCCGCGCCTTCGGCACCCAGGCCCGATGGCAACGCCGGTGGCGGATAAAGGCCGCTGCGGTAGTAGGTGTCGATGAAATTCAGGCCGATCGCCTTGTTGCTGACGCGCACCTGCTGCGGGCCGGGCTCGGCAGGCGAGTAATCGACGTACTCGAGCACTTCGGGACCGCCATGGGAACTGAACTGGATACGTTTGGCCATCTTCACTTTCTCCTTGTCGCAGTGATGCTATTGACTTAAGGCCACCGACAAACCCATGGCGAGGGAGCTTGCTCCCGCTCGGCTGCGAAGCAATCGTGATTCGTCGGCGCGGTGTGCCTGATGCGGCGCATTCGGCAAGTTTTGGGGCCGCTTCGCGACCCAGCGGGAGCAAGCTCCCTCGCCACAAGACTTTTTACCAAGCCTGCTATCGGACTCCTAAGCTTGACCGTCGTCAACTGTGGCGTGGGCAAGTGCGGTGGTATCCTGTGCGCCCATTTGCCACCGGCCCGCCATACGCCGCGTAGCGTAGCCCTGATCAAGGTGATGTCATGTCCACTCGCACCGAGGCCGTGAAAGCCTACCTGCTCGACCTGCAAGACCGTATCTGCACCGCCCTGGAAACCGAAGACGGCGGCACTCGCTTCGTCGAAGATGCCTGGACCCGGCCGGCCGGTGGTGGCGGTCGCACGAGGGTGATCGAGAACGGCACGGTGATCGAAAAGGGCGGCGTCAACTTTTCCCACGTCTTCGGCAGCGGCCTGCCACCCTCCGCCAGCGCCCATCGGCCAGAACTGGCCGGGCGCGGCTTCGAAGCCTTGGGCGTGTCGCTGGTCATTCACCCGCACAACCCGCACGTGCCGACCTCCCACGCCAACGTGCGCTTCTTTATCGCCGAAAAGGAAGGCGAAGAGCCGGTCTGGTGGTTTGGCGGCGGCTTCGACCTGACGCCTTACTACGGCGTCGAGGAAGACTGCGTCCATTGGCACCGTGTCGCCGAGCAGGCCTGCGCGCCGTTCGGCCCCGAGGTGTACCCGCGCTACAAAGCCTGGTGTGACAGCTATTTCCACCTCAAGCATCGCAACGAGCCCCGGGGCATTGGCGGCCTGTTTTTCGACGACCTGAACACGTGGGATTTCGACACCTGCTTCGCCTTCATCCGCGCCATCGGTGACGCCTACATCGATGCCTACCTGCCGATCGTACGCCGCCGCAAGCACGATGCGTTCACCGCCAAACAGCGGGAATTCCAGGAGTTTCGCCGTGGGCGCTACGTGGAATTCAACCTGGTCTACGACCGCGGCACCCTGTTCGGGCTGCAATCGGGCGGGCGTACCGAATCGATCCTGATGTCCCTGCCACCGCAAGTGCGCTGGGGCTACGACTGGAAAGCCGAGCCGGGCAGCGAAGAAGCGCGGCTGACGGAGTACTTCCTGCAGGATCGCGATTGGCTGGCGACGGCCTGAACGAGGATTGTCCATGGACCGCTACGTTGTAATGGGTAACCCGATCGGCCACAGCAAGTCGCCGTTGATCCATCGCCTGTTTGCCGAGCAGACCGGGCAAACCCTGGACTACAGCACGCTGCTGGCGCCCTTGGAGGATTTCGCCGGTTGCGCCCGAGAATTTTTCCACGAGGGACGTGGGGCAAACGTCACGGTGCCGTTCAAGGAAGAGGCCTTCCGCCTGGCCGACACCCTGACCGAGCGGGCCCAGCGGGCCGGGGCGGTCAATACGTTGAGCAAACTGGCCGACGGTCGCCTGTTGGGTGACAACACCGACGGCGCCGGGCTGGTCCGGGACCTGACCGTCAATGCCGGCTTCAGTCTCAAGGGCAAGCGCATCCTGTTGCTCGGGGCCGGCGGCGCGGTGCGCGGTGCCCTGGAACCGCTGCTGGCCGAAGCGCCGGCCTCGGTGATCATCGCCAATCGCACGGTGGAAAAGGCCGAATTGCTGGCCGAGTTGTTCGCCGACCTGGGCCCGGTCTCCGCCAGTGGGTTCGACTGGCTGCAAGAGCCGGTGGACCTGATCATCAACGCCACCTCCGCGAGCCTGTCGGGGGATGTGCCGCCGATTGCCGCCAGCCTGATCGAGCCCGGCAAGACGGTTTGCTACGACATGATGTATGGCAAGGAACCGACCTCGTTCTGCCGCTGGGCCAGTGAGCATGGGGCGGCGGTGTCGATGGATGGCCTGGGCATGTTGGCCGAGCAGGCGGGCGAAGCCTTCTTCTTGTGGCGTGGAGTTCGTCCGGACACCGCGCCAGTGCTGGCGGAGTTGCGCCGCCAGTTGGCGCTCTGATCCCCTGTGGCGAGGGAGCTTGCTCCCGCTGGGCTGCGAAGCAGCCCTAAAATACTCGACATGACAGGTTTGCGGGCGCTTCGCACCCGAGCGGGAGCAAGCTCCCTCGCCACGGTTAATCCTCGAAGAGAATCGGGCAATTCTGCGCCCCTTCCAGCTTCTTCAACTCCTCCACCACATGCGGCCTGGCCTTGCGCAACGTCAGGCTACGCCCCTGGCCGCGCAGGCGCCGGGCTTCTTGGTGGAGCATTTCCACCCCGGAATAATCGATGAAGTTGATCTGCTGGGCATCAATCACCACCCGCGGCGCTTGCAGCCGTTGCAACCGGACTTGCAAGTAATGGCTGGCACCAAAAAAGATCGAGCCACCCACCCGTAGGATGTCTGCCCCCCCCTCGTGGGAATGGTGCACCCGCGGCTGTGAAGTGCGTTTGAGGTAAAAGAACAACGAAGCCAGCACACCGGCATAGATGGCGGTTTGCAGCTCCAGCAACAGTGTGGCCAGGCAGGTCAAGCCCATTACCACGAATTCGGCGCGGCTCACGCGGTACAACGCCCGGATGCCGCGGTGGTCCACCAGCCCCCAGGCGATCAGCAGAATGCTGCCGGCCATGGCCGGGATCGGGATGTGCGCGATCAATTTCGCGCCAGCCACCGCGAACAACGCCACCCACAAGGCCGAGAACACCCCGGCCAGGGGCGAACAGGCCCCGGCTTCATAGCTGAGGCCGGAGCGGGTGAAGGAACCGGCCGACAACGACCCAGAGAAAAATCCTCCAACAATGTTGGAAAGCCCCTGCGCCCTCACCTCCTGATTCGCGTCGAGCAATTGCCCGGAACGCACCGACAACGAACGGGCGATGGACAGGCTGGTGACCAGCCCGAGCATGCCCACCGCGACGGCACCGGGCAGCAGGCGCAGGATCAACTCCAGGTCCAGCGGCAGCGGCGTGAACGGCGGCAGGCGCCCGGCGAAAGCGCTGACCAGCGCCACATGCCCGAACATCGCCGGCCACAACCAGACCACCAGGCTGCTGATGACCAAAGTTATCAACAGGCTCGGCCAACGCGGCAGCAAGCGCTTGAGCACCACGCCCAGGACCAGGGTCCCCAAGCCCAGCAGCAGCGATGGCTTATCCACAGCCCCGATGTGGCTGACCAGCATCAGCAGCCCCCTCAACGCCGTGGCTTCGTTCGGCAGGTCGAGGCCCAGCAGGTTCGGCAACTGCCCCAGGGCGATGACCACCGCCGCGCCCAGGGTGAAACCCAGTACCACCGAGTGCGAGACGAAGTTCACCAGTGCACCGAAACGCAGCAGCCCCAGCAACCATTGGAAAATACCCGCCAACACCGTCAACAGCAGGATCAAGGTGATGTAGTCCTGGCTGGCGGGGACGGCCAGCGGACTGACGGTGGCGTACAAGACGATGGAAATCGCCGCCGTGGGCCCGCAGATCAGGTGCCACGACGAGCCCCACAGGCAGGCGATCAGTACCGGCACGATCGCCGCATACAAGCCGTATTCCGGTGGCAAACCGGCAATCAGGGCGTAGGCAATGGACTGCGGCAACGCGAGAATCGCACCACTCAGGCCGACAACAAGATCGCGGCCGACACTGGCTCGGGTCTGCCGGGGCAGCCAGCTCAGGAACGGAAAGAGTGAATGGCGAGTGGGGATTGCCATGGGGCCTCAAAGACTGGGTTTGGCGCAAGAGTATCAGGCGAGTGATCACCCGTGGCGAGGGAGCTTGCTCCCGCTGGGCTGCGAAGCAGCCCCAAAATCTGAGACGGCACGACACCGTATCGGTTTTGGGAGGGCTTCGCCCTCCAGCGGGAGCAAGCTCCCTCGCCACAAAAGCCACTCGCCATTATGCCTAGAGCTTGGCCTTCACCACCGCCAGCGCATCCTTGCCATCCAGGGTCTTCACACCGTCCAGCCATTTATCCAGGACCGCCGGGTTGGCCTTGATCCAGGCCTTGGCCGCGTCGGCGTTGCTGACCTTGTTGTTCACCACCTCGGCCATGATGCTGTTTTCCATTTCCTGGGTGAAGCTCAGGTTGGTCAGCAGCTTGCCCACATTCGGGCAGGCCTGTGCATAACCTTTGCGGGTCAGGGTGTAGACACTGCCCGTGTCGCCGAAGTATTTCTCGCCGCCTTTGAGGTAGTGCATTTTCAATTGCACGTTCATCGGGTGCGGGGTCCAGCCGAGGAAGGTCACGAACTTCTGTTTCTTCACCGCCCGGGAGACTTCCGCCAGCATCGCCTGCTCACTGGATTCCACCAGTTTCCACTCGCCCATGCCGAAATCATTGGTCTTGATGATTTCTTTCAGGGAGAGGTTGGCCGGGGCGCCGGAGCCGATGCCGTAGATCTTCTTGTCGAACTTGTCGGCGAATTTGTTCAGGTCGGCAAAGTTATGCACGCCAGCGTCCCAGACGTAGTCCGGGACCGCCAGGGTGAACTCGGTGCCGTCCAGGTTCTTGGCCAACTGCGTGACGTCGCCATTGGCCACGAACTTGTCATAAAAGCCCTGCTGCGCCGGCATCCAGTTACCCAAGAACACATCCACCTGGCCATCCTTGAGGCCACCGAAGGTGATCGGCACCGCGAGGGTGTCGACCTTGGCCTTGTAGCCCATCCCCTCCAGCAGGAAACCGGTGATGGCATTGGTGGCGGCGATATCGCTCCAGCCCGGGTCGGCCATCTTCACCGTTTCGCAGCTTTGCTCGGCCCAGGCCGAAACACTGCTCAATGCCAACAGTCCAGCGGTCAGTACTGTGGATAACTTTTGCATGGCTTGCCCCTTACGTTATTGGTTTTGGCAGGGTTGTGGATAACGGGCCTTGCGCTCCAGATCGTCGAGGTCGATGTGGTTACGCATGTACTGCTGGCTGGCGTCCACCAGCGGCTGGTGATCCCAGCTCTTGAGTTTGCCCAGGGTCAGCGCCTGGGCGACGAAACGGCGGCGGCGCTGGCTGGCGAGCACCTGTTGATGAATGGTCGAAATGTCCCACTTGGCGCGCGCTTCGGCGAGAAAATCGGCGAACAGAGCCTGATGCTCAGGGGATTGGCTGAGGTTCTCCAGTTCTTTGGGGTCGTTGCGCACGTCAAACAGCAGGCACGGGTCATCTTCGCTGTAGATGAATTTCCACGGGCCGCGACGGATCATCATCAGGGGGCTGATGGTGCCTTCGGCCATGTATTCACCGAAGACTTCATCATGCCCGCCCTGCCCTTGCAGATGGGGCACCAGCGAACGGCCATCCAGCGGCAAGCCCGGTTCCAGCGTGCCGCCGGCCAGCTCCACCAGGGTCGGCAGCAAGTCGGCGGTGGACACGGCCGCGCCCACCCGGCCACTGGCGAACTGCCCCGGAGCGCTGATCAGCAACGGCACGCGGGCGGCCATTTCGAACCAGTGCATTTTGTACCAGAGGCCCTTTTCGCCGAGCATGTCCCCGTGATCGCCAGAGAACACGATGATCGTGTCGTCCAGTAGACCGGTGTCTTCCAAGGTCTGCAGCAGCTTGCCGACATTGCTGTCAATGTAGCTGCATGCGCCGAAATAGGCGCGGCGGGCATCCCGGATCTTATCCACAGGCAGCGGCTTGTCCCACAGGTCATAGACCTTCAGCAGCCGCTGGGAATGGGGGTCGAGCGTCGTTTGCGCCGGGGTCTGCGGCAAAGGGATGTCGTTGTCGTCATACAAATCCCAGAACGCCTTGGGAATCGTGTACGGGTCGTGTGGGTGGGTCATCGATACGGTGAGGCAAAACGGCTGGTCACCGTCTTCGCGGATGTGGTCGAACAGGTACTGCTGGGCCTTGAACACCACTTCTTCATCGAAATCCAGCTGGTTGGTACGCACGCACGGCCCGGCCTGCAACACCGACGACATGTTGTGATACCAACTCGGCCGCACGTCCGGCTCGTCCCAGTTCACCGCCCAGCCGTAATCGGCCGGGTAAATGTCGCTGGTCAGGCGTTCTTCGTAGCCGTGCAGTTGGTCCGGCCCGCAGAAGTGCATCTTGCCGGACAGCGCCGTGCGGTAGCCGAGGCGACGCAGGTAATGGGCATAGGTCGGCACGTCCGCCGGGAAATCCGCCGCGTTGTCGTACGCACCGATCTTGCTCGGCAACTGGCCGCTCACCAGGGTGAAACGCGACGGTGCGCACAGCGGGCTGTTGCAGTAGGCGGCATCGAACACCACGCCCTCGGCGGCCAGGCGCGAGAGGTTCGGCAGCTTGATCGGCGAAGGACCGTAGATCGGCAACATTGGCGCGGCCATTTGATCGGCCATGATGAAAAGAATGTTCTTGCGCTTCATGTATTCGCGGCATTCCATAGTAGGCAGTTATGCGACATTGCTGCGATTGAGCATGTAGCCCCCGGGTTTTGGGGTAAAGCCCATGCAGGATAATGACTAGGATAAGCACAGCTTATGTATGACGCCCTGGGTAACCTGTCCCTGGAACTGTTCCGTGCCTTTGAAGCCGCAGCACGCCAACAAAGCTTTACCGCGGCGGCGATCGAGCTGGGCACCACACAACCGGCCATCAGCCAGCAGATCAAGCGCCTGGAAGAGCAACTGGGTACGCGGTTGTTCGACCGCATCTATCGCGGGATCGAACTGACCGAGGCCGGGACCATCCTGTTCGAGCAGGTCCAGGCCGGCTTGCAGAGCATCGATGCCGGGCTGAGTGCAATCACCGCCCAGCATCAGCATGAGGTGCTGCAAGTCGCCACGGACTTCGCATTCGCCGCCTATTGGCTGATGCCGCGCCTGCATCGCTTTCACGCCGCCAACCCCCAGGTGGATGTGAGCCTGGTGACCAGCGAGCGCAACCACAACATGTTGCGCACCGATATCGACGTTGCCGTGCTGTTCGGCGACGGTCGCTTCAAACAAGGTGAAAGTCGTTGGCTATTCAGCGAAGAAGTCTTTCCGGTGTGCAGCCCGCTGTTGCTCAAGGATCGTCCCCAGCCCTTGTCCGCGCTGGCCTTGGCGGAGTTTCCATTGCTGCACCTGCGCGCGGGCAACAGCAACAGCTGGTTCGACTGGAGTGGGGTATTCCGCGAGCTGGGCATCACGTCACCACCGGCGCCCGGGCAACTGCGCTTCGACAACTACACACTACTCATCCAGGCGGCGATTGGCGGTCAAGGCGTCGCCATCGGCTGGCGGCACCTTGTGGATAACTTATTGGCCCAGGGGCTGCTGTGTCGTCCGATCGCTGAAACGGTGCTGTCGCGGCTGGGGTATTACGTGGTCTTGCCTCAGCGTAAACGGCGCGGTGTGTTGATCAGACAATTCGTCGATTGGCTGATGGAAGAACAGGCCAACAGTGCTGAATCGCTCACGGGGTTGCCGTTGCCTTCGATTGCGGTTTGAGGCCGTGGCGAAAGCCATGTTTTTGGGGCTGCTTCGCAGCCCAGCGGGAGCAAGCTCCCTCGCCACGGATGTGGATGTCGACAGCTAGTGGGCGGCCACAAAGCTGACATGCTCGCCCACATGCAGGTTCAGGCGCAGCTCATCGGCGATGCCGACCGCCACCCGGTTGAGCCGCTCCAGGGATTCGGCCATGCCGGGTTCTAGGCTGGTACTGACCTGGCTGAAATGCTCGATGCCCAAGCCTGGCGCGGCATAGGGGGCGTTGATCAAGGTCCACTGCAAGGTGCTGTTCTTCAGGGCATCGAGCACTTCTTCGGCGGCGTGGCGCTGCAAATCGTCGTCCGTCGGCTCCTCGTCGAGCATCGCAAAGTCGCCCACCAGGAACAGCCGGGGAATATTCACCGCCTGCATGCCAGCAATCAGTGCATCGACGGCCAATACTTGCTCCACCGGGCCGGGAATCAGTGTGCGCTCCACTTGTTCGCTGTTCATCGGCAACCCCGGCGCGTTCAGCAAACACACCACGGCGCTGGCACCGGCAACACTTTGCTTGACCCGCTCGGGATCGAAAAGATCACCGGTCTTGGTCCGCAGGCCCGGGCGTGGAGCCAGGGCAGTAAGATCGTCGAGAATGGCGATGACTTCGTGCTGGCGCCGCAGCATTTCAGCCATCAACGCACTGCCGAGGCTGCTCATGGCACCATAGAGCACCACTTTGATGACCGGGGTTTCGGCGTTTTTCATGGCTGTTTTCCTCTTTAATCCCGCCTGTAAAGGCTCTGACCCGCGGTAAACGGCGAGGGTTCGGCCTCTTTTCAAGGAGTGACAGATGCAGCGGATCAAGGGCTACCACGCCCACGTGTATTTCGATGCCAACACCCTCGACCAGGCGCGGGCCCTGTGCGAGGAAGCGGCGCAACTGTTTGCGCTGAAAATGGGCCGCGTCCATCAACGCCCGGTCGGCCCGCACCCGGACTGGAGTTGTCAGTTGGCGTTCGATCCGCAGTACATTGGCGTGGTCTTGCCGTGGCTGGCGCTCAATCGCAAAGGGCTGGTGATTTTCATGCACCCAGAGACCGGCGATGAGCTGATCGACCACACCGAGCATGCGATCTGGATGGGGGCGGTGCGGCCGTTGGATCTTTCGGTGTTTAAGGCAAGCACCTGATTGCTTTGTTTAGACCAGAGACATGATTCTGTGGCGAGGGGATTTATCCCCGCTGGACTGCGCAGCAGGCCCAAAAGGACAGAATGCACTCTCCAGATATTGCAGAATGACGGGTTTCAGGGCCGCTTCGCGCCCCAGCGGGGATAAATCCCCTCGCCACAGGAATGCTGCTTAATAGGTCATCATCTGCGGCTCGTCACCCATTTACCCTGCGAAAGCTTGCTGAAAGCTAGCGCGATTAGGATCACCGCACTTCCGGCAAAAGACCGGTCGGCCAAAAGCGAGTCTTCAAGGCTCGTTTGGCCCTTTTAACAACAACAATGGTGATTCTGATGTCCGCTGCTACCCGTCCCGCTGCACCCACTCCATCCGCCCGTCCCGAGCTTCGCATCCTGCGCTGACCTGTCCAGTTCGCCTTTGCCCGCCGCGCCACGCCTGGAGTATTTCCCATGCTGACTTTCCTTGGCTTCGCCATGGTCATCACGTTCATGTTCCTGATCATGACCAAGCGCCTCTCCGCGCTGATCGCCTTGATCATCATCCCGATCCTGTTCGCCCTGTTCGGTGGTTTTGCACCGAAAATCGGTCCGATGATGCTCGAAGGCATCACCAAGCTCGCCCCGACCGGGGTGATGCTGATGTTCGCGATTCTGTATTTTGCCCTGATGATCGACTCCGGCCTGTTCGACCCGGCCGTGCGCAAGATTCTCAAGCTGGTCAAGGGCGACCCGTTGAAAGTTTCGGTCGGTACCGCCGTTCTGGCGCTCGTCGTTTCCCTTGATGGTGACGGCGCGACCACTTACATGATCTGCGTGGCGGCGATGCTGCCGCTCTACAGCCGTATCGGCATGAGCCCACGCATCATGGCTGGCCTGATCATCCTCGCCGGCGGCGTGATGAACATGACCCCGTGGGGCGGTCCTACTGCCCGGGCGGCCAGTGCGTTGCATGTCGATCCGTCCGACATCTTCGTGCCGATGATTCCGGCGATGCTGGCCGGTGTGGTGGCGATCCTGGCGATTGCCTACATGTACGGTAAACGCGAACGCGCTCGCCTGGGTGAATTGCATCTGGTGGGTGATGAAATCGACCACAGCGAAATCAGCGTTTCCCAGTTCCCGGACGCCCGTCGTCCGAAGCTGATCTGGTTCAACGGCGCGTTGACCCTGGGCCTGATGTGCACCCTGATCGCCGGCCTGTTGCCGCTGCCGGTGCTGTTCATGGTGGCCTTCAGTATCGCGATGATCGTCAACTACCCGTGCCTGCAACAGCAGAAGGATCGCGTTGCGGCCCACGCCGGCAGTGTACTGGCGGTGGTCGGGCTGATTTTCGCGGCCGGTATCTTCACCGGCATCCTGTCCGGCACCGGCATGGTCGACGCCATGTCCAAGAGCCTGCTGGCGGTCATCCCGGAATTCCTGGGTCCTTACCTTGCGGTCATCACTGCACTGGTAAGCATGCCGTTCACTTTCTTCATGTCTAACGACGCATTTTATTACGGGGTGTTACCGGTTCTCGCCGAAGCCGCCAGCCACTACGGCATCACCGCTGTCGAAATGGCCCGTGCCTCGATCGTCGGCCAGCCCGTCCACCTGTTAAGCCCGCTGGTTCCGTCGACTTACCTGCTGGTGGCGCTGGCCGGGATCGAGTTCGGCGATCACCAACGCTTCACCCTGAAGTGGGCAGTATTGGTTTGCCTGTGCATAATGTTCGCCGCGTTGCTGATGGGGATTTTTCCGCTGTTCAGCACTCTATAAAAGCAATGCCTGCTGCGTCGCTCGTCGGCGCGGCTTAACACTCGCTCAAAGGAACTCACATGGAATGGCTGACCAACCCGGAAATCTGGGTTGCCTTCTTCACCTTGACCGCCCTGGAAATCGTCCTGGGCATCGACAACATCATCATGATTTCGATCCTGGTCAGCCGCATGCCCAAGCACATGCAGGCGCGCACCCGGATTTTCGGCCTGGCCCTGGCCATGATCACGCGGATCCTGTTGCTGTTGTCCATCACCTGGGTCATGCGCCTGACCGCCGATCTGTTCGAAGTGTTCGGCCAGGGCATCTCCGGACGTGACCTGATCCTGTTCTTCGGCGGCCTGTTCCTGCTGTGGAAAAGCTCCCAGGAGATGTACCACGCGCTGGAAGGCGAAGATGAAACCAACGAGGCGCCTTCGGGCAAGGGCGGCAATTTCATCTACACCATCATCCAGATCGCGATCATCGACATCGTGTTCTCCCTGGACTCGGTCATCACCGCCGTCGGCATGGTTTCCCATGTGCCGGTGATGGTGGCGGCGATCATCGTCGCCGTGCTGGTGATGATGCTGGCCTCGGCGACCATCAGTGAGTTCATCGACAAGCACCCGTCGCTGAAGATGCTGGCGCTGTCGTTCCTGCTGGTGGTCGGTACCGTGCTGATCGCCGAGTCGTTCGACGTGCATGTGCCAAAAGGCTACGTCTACTTCGCCATGGCGTTCTCCCTGGCGGTGGAAGCCATCAACATCAAGATGCGCACTGCGATTGCACGCAAGCGCAAGCAGCAGGACCCGGTGAAACTGCGCAAGGATATGCCGGGTCAGTAATGGCGTGGGGCATTTGAATGAAGGGGCTCTTTGGAGCCCCTTTTTCATGCCGGTATGAAAGTGGCCCGCTCCCACAGGCCCGCGCTCGCCTGATCGATATAGGAGGCTTCAAGATCGTCGGCGTATTTCTATGACAGTTTTGTTTCAAACGATTCTTTAGCTGTGCAATGCTGGCGCCCGAACCGTTCGCCAACTACAGCTTAAGTACAAGAAAGAAGAATGTGGCATCGTCAATTTGTCCCTTTGGGACGCTAACAGGGGGCTCCTCATGCTGACCCTGCTGAATTTGCTCTCCGCCGTCGCCCTGCTGATCTGGGGCACGCATATCGTGCGTACCGGCATCTTGCGGGTCTATGGCTCGAACCTGCGCCATGTCATCGGCCAGAACATGTCCCGGCGCTGGCTGGCCTTTGTCGCGGGGATCATGGTCACGGCCATGGTCCAGAGCAGCAACGCCACGGCCATGCTCGTCACCTCGTTCGTCGGCCAGGGCCTGATGGCGCTGACCCCGGCCCTGGCGACCATGCTCGGCGCCGATGTCGGCACCGCGCTGATGGCACGGGTGCTGACCCTCGACCTGTCGTGGCTGTCGCCGCTGCTGATTTTCCTCGGGGTGATTTTTTTCCTGTCGCGCAAACAGACCCGCGTCGGGCAAATGGGTCGGGTCGGCATCGGCCTGGGCCTGATCATCCTGGCCCTGCAATTGATCGTCGAAGCCGCGACGCCCATCACCCATGCCCAGGGCGTGAAAGTGATCTTCGCCTCGCTGACGGGCGACATCCTGCTCGATGCGTTGGTCGGCGCGATGTTCGCGATGATCTCCTACTCCAGCCTGGCGGCCGTGCTGCTGACCGCCACACTGGCCGGCGCTGCGGTGATCAGCCTGCCGGTGGCCATCGGCCTGGTGATTGGCGCCAACATTGGCAGCGGCGTCCTGGCCTTTCTCAGCACCAGCATGCAGAACGCCGCCGGGCGCCAGGTGGCGTTGGGCAGCCTGTTGTACAAGCTGATCGGCCTGTTGCTGATCATTCCGGTACTCGATCCGCTGGTGGGCTGGCTGGACAGCCTGGATTTCAGCCCCCAGGAAACCGTCATTGGTTTCCATCTGCTCTATAACACCGTGCGTTGCCTGGTGCTGCTGCCCAGCGTCGGCCCCATGGCGCGGCTCTGTGCCTGGCTGCTGCCAGAACGTCCGGACACCAACGGCACGGCCAAGCCGCGACATCTGGACCCTACCGCCCTCGCCACTCCGAGCCTGGCGCTGGCGAACGCGGCCCGGGAAACCCTGCGTATCGGCGACCTGATCGAAAACATGCTCGAAGCCATGCTGGACGTGCTGCGCGGCCAGCAGACCGCGGTGACCCAGGACGTGCGGCGCATGAGCGATGACGTCGAGGCGCTGTGCAGTGCAATCAAGTTGTACATGGCGCAAATGCCCCGTGAAGACCTCAGCGAACAGGACAGCCGCCGCTGGGCGGAGATCATCGAACTGGCGATCAACCTCAAACTCGCCAGCGACCTGATCGAGCGCATGTTGCGCAAGGTCCAGCAACAGAAGACCTCGCAACGTCGCTCCTTTTCCGACGTGGGCCTTGAGGAGTTGGCGGGGCTGCACAGTCACTTGATCGCCAACTTGCGGCTGGGGCTGTCGGTATTCCTCAGTGCCGACCGGGAAAGCGCCCGCCAGTTGCTGCGTGAGAAACGTCGCTTTCGGGCGCAGGAACGGCGCATGGCCCATGCCCACGTCAGCCGCTTGCAGCGCAAGGTCGTGCAAAGCCTGGAGACCAGCTCCCTTCACTTGGAGCTGATTGCCGACATGAGGCGCCTCAATTCGCTGTTTTGCGGCAGTGCCTATGTGGTCCTGGAGACCGCCGAGATAGGCGCACTGGCGGCGGATGAAATTAGCGACATTACCCATTCGCCGTGAACGACTGGCGCATTGGTCAGTCAGTAACATTGGCTCGGGCCTGAAACCGTTCACCGGCCCGCCTGCTCCCGTTGTCATGAATACCGCATAGATTCGATAGGGGGAGCGAGCCGACTCCGGGCGACGATCCGCCGATGACGGCCTGCCCGGCACCATGGACCTCCACTCAGCCGCCAGGAAGCCCTTATGCGTTGTCTGTTGTTCGCCTTTCTTTTACTCGGCTCACTGCCCGTGGTCGCCCTGGACCGGTTCCAGGTCGAAGGCTATACGTTGCCCAACGGCATGCAGCTGATGCTCAAGCCGGGCAGCGAGCGCGGGCATGTGGCGATCCGCTTGGTGGTCGGCGTGGGCCTGGACGACTTCAGTTGCGCCGACAAGGAACTGCCGCATCTGCTCGAACACCTGCTGTTCAGCGGCGTCGATGAGAGTGGTGAAGGCGGCCTGGAAGAGCGCATGCAGGCCTTGGGTGGCGAGTGGAATGCCTTCACGAGCAACGCCGACACCACGTTCGTGATCGAGGCGCCGGCACGCAATCAACGCAAGATCCTGGACCTGCTGCTGGCGCTGTTGACCCGCACCCGCATCGATGAAAAAGCCCTGGAGGCGGCCAAGCGGGTGGTTGAACGCGAGGACGGCGGCCACTACACCCACCTGCAACGCTGGCTCGATCACCAGGACCTGGGCCACAAGGCCAGCAACCAGTTGGCGGTTGAGCTGGGCCTGCGCTGCGCGGAACGGGCCGAGGTCGGGCGCCATACCCTTGCCCGACTCGAACAAGTGCGCAAGGCCTGGTATGCACCGAACAACATGACCCTGATCGTGGTCGGCGACCTCGACCGACTGTTGCCGGCCTACCTGGAGCGCGCCTTTGGCGAACTCGAGCCGGTGGAGCCCAGCCCACACGAGGCGCTGCCGCAGATCCGCTACAAGGCGGTCACCAAGCGCAACCTGATCCATGGCCTGGTCGGCAATAGCGCCAAGCTTCATTGGCTGTTCCCGGAGCCGGTGCTGGATGAGCAGCATGACGAAACCTTCGACCTGCTCAAGGATTACCTGGACTGGGCGCTCTATCGCCAATTGCGCCTGGCCCGTGGCTTGTCCTACGGGCCGTGGACCGAACGCGAGGTGTTCGGCGGCGTCGGCTTCTTCAGCCTGAACGCGGACCTGTCCCGCGAAGACTTGCCCGAAGCCGAACAGGCGCTGGAAGAACTGCGCAAGAGATTGCTCAAGGATGGCCTGGACCCCGCCGATTTCGTGCGCATCAAACGTGCGGCCATTGCCCATCAGTCCTGGGCGGTTCAAGGCAACAGCGCACTGGCCGATTACTACTGGGGCGCCCTGGGCGATTATGAAGACGGCCGTTTCGCCAACCCGGCCCTGCGCCTGCAGGAGGTGAGCCTGGAACAGGCCAACGTGGCCCTGCGCGAACTGCTCAAGGACCCGGGTTACCTGCGCATCGAAAAGCCGTTGCTCAGTGACGATGAGCTCGTCTGGGGGCTGGGCGGTCTGCTGGGGGTGCTGTTGCTTGGGTTGGTGGTGTGGCAAGTGCGTCGGCGGGCCCGACCAGAATCTGGTTGATCCGCCCTGGGGGAGCTTGCTCGCGATGACTCCAGCCCAGGGCAACTCAAATCCCGTGGCGAGGGAGCTTGCTCCCGCTCGGCTGCGCAGCAGGCGCAAACCGGGCGATGCGATTTACCTGGATAAATGCTGGGGCCTGCTTCGCAGGCCAGCGGGAGCAAGCTCCCTCGCCACAAAAGAGCATCACGGCACGCGTCGCGATCCTCGCCATGTCACCGCCCTGACGATACTCTGTCAGGGATATTTCCTACGACTTACTGCGAAACTACCGAATGCAAAACCTGACGGTCTATATCCAGCGCCTCCTTGAATTGATGAAGCGCTATCCAGGGGTCATTGCGCTCGGTGGCTTCATTTCCGGGGTCGGCAGCTTCATGCTGGTGGATCGCCAGCAGGGCCTGGCGACCTGGATCGCCATCATGATGCTGGTGAGCTGGCTCTGGCTGATGGTCGAGAACAGCATGACCCGGCTGTTCGCGCGGATTTTCAAACGGGAAATCCCCCAGCCGCTGTTGCGCTACGCCACGCAGATGATTCACCAGGAAAGCCTGTTTTTCGTCCTGCCGTTTTTCTTCATCACCACCACCTGGAACAGCAGCCAACTGCTTTTCACCGGCCTGCTGACGATCGCGGCGCTGATCTCGATCACCGACCCGCTGTACTACAAATGGCTGGCGCCTCGGCGCTGGGCGTTCCTGGCCTTGCACACGCTGACGCTATTCGCCGCCCTGCTCACCGCGCTGCCGGTGATCCTGCACCTGACCACCGACCAAAGCTTCAAGCTGGCGCTGGGCATTGCGATGCTGCTGTCGTTTCCCAGCCTGGCCTCGATCTTCCCGATCCGCACCGTGCGCAACGCCCTCGCCATTTTGTGTATCACCGTCGGGATTGGCGCCGCCGGCTGGGTGCTGCGCTCCTGGGTGCCACCGGCCACGCTGTGGATGACCGAAGTGGCGATCAGCACCCAACTGGAAGATCGCACGCCGGGCGCCAGCCTCAAGGAAGTCAGCGCGGTCCAGATTCGCGGCAACGGCCTGTACGCCTACACCGCCATCAACGCACCGCGAGGGCTCGACGAGCGGATCTATCACGTCTGGCAGTTCAACGGTAAAGAAGTCGACCGCATCGCCCTGGACATCCACGGCGGACGCAAGGAAGGCTATCGCGCCTGGACCCACAAGCAGAACTTCCCGCAAGACCCGACGGGCAAATGGCAGGTGCGGGTGCTGACGGAAAATGGTCAGATGATCGGCGTGTTGCGTTTCAACGTGAGCGCTGACGCACCCGAGGCAAAATAACGGCGGTCGTGCTATTAGGTAGCGCTGTTCAAGTCGAACGAGCATGGAGCTTATGACCCTCGGATCCCACACTGGCACAGCCCGGCTGGACACGTCTCGCTCTCCGGCCCGACTCTGGGTCGGCGGCGACTGGACGCTGGCCCATTACGCGCAGCTCAAGCGCTTGAGCGAATCCTTGAGCGGCCACTACGACGAGCACACCCTGATCGATCTCAACGGCCTCGGCGCCCTCGACACTGCCGGGGCTTCGTTGCTGGTGGAACTGCTGGGCTCCGAACGGCTGGGCAAGACCACCGAGCACCCCGATTGCAGCTTGCCGGCCGCCGAGCGGGCGCTGTTGCAGACGGTCTATTGCTCGCTGACGGACTTCTGTGTGCCGGTGAAAGAGCCGCAGGTCAGCGTGCTGACACAACTGCTGACCCGTATCGGCCGCGCCGTGGAAAAAGTCTGGCAAGACACCCTGCAACTGCTGGGTTTTGTCGGCCTGATTCTGGAAACCCTGGCCCGCAACCTGTTTCGCCCCAGGCGCTGGCGCATGACAGCGATGGTCGTTCACATCGAACAGACCGGCCTGGACGCAGCCCCCATCGTCGCCCTGCTGACGTTCCTGGTGGGCGCAGTGGTGGCCTTTCTCGGCGCAACGGTGCTGGCCGATTTCGGCGCCAGCATCTTTACCGTGGACCTGGTGGCGTTCTCGTTCCTGCGTGAATTCGGCGTGTTGCTGACGGCGATCCTCATGGCGGGCCGCACCGCCAGCGCGTTCACCGCGCAGATTGGCTCGATGAAGGCCAACGAAGAAATCGACGCGATCCGCACCCTGGGCCTTGATCCGGTCGAGTTGCTGGTGATTCCACGGGTACTGGCGCTGTTGGTGGCGCTGCCGATGCTGACCTTCCTGGCCATGCTCTCGGGCATTATCGGTGGCGGCGTGGTCTGCGCTTTGTCGCTGGGTATTTCACCGGCCATGTTCCTCACGCTGTTGCAGTCGGACATTGGCGTGCAGCATTTCCTGGTGGGGATGGTCAAGGCGCCGATCTTTGCCTTCCTGATCGCTGCCGTGGGTTGCCTGGAAGGTTTCAAGGTCAGTGGCAGTGCCGAATCGGTCGGGGCTCACACCACGTCCAGCGTGGTGCAGTCGATTTTCGTGGTGATTGTGCTCGATGCCGTGGCCGCGCTGTTTTTCATGGAGATGAATTGGTGAGCCAACCCTTGCGACCGCCCACCGAGACGGTGATTCAAGTGCGCGGCCTGTGCAATCGCTTTGGCCGCCAGAGCGTGCATGAAAACCTCGACCTGGACGTGTACAAGGGCGAGATCCTTGCCGTGGTCGGCGGCTCCGGCAGCGGCAAATCGGTGCTGCTGCGCAGCATCGTCGGCCTGAACCGGCCCAGCGAAGGTTCTGTGCGGGTGTTCGGCGAGGACTTGCCGAGCCTGCCCCCGGAACAACGTTCGCGGGTGGAACGGCGCTTTGGCGTGTTGTTCCAGAAAGGCGCGCTGTTCTCATCATTGACCGTGACAGAAAACGTCGCCCTGCCGCTGATCGAACACGCCGGGCTCAGCCGGGCCGACGCCGAGCATTTGGCGGCTGTGAAGCTGGCCTTGGCCGGCCTGCCGTTATCGGCCGCCGACAAGTACCCCGCCTCGCTGTCCGGCGGCATGATCAAGCGCGCCGCCCTGGCCCGTGCGCTGGCCCTGGACCCGGACATTCTGTTTCTCGACGAACCCACCGCCGGCCTCGATCCCATCGGGGCGGCGGCGTTCGACCAATTGATCCTGACACTGCGCGATGCCCTGGGCCTGAGCGTGTTCCTGGTCACCCACGACCTGGACACCCTCTACACCATCACCGACCGGGTGGCGGTACTGGCGCAGAAAAAAGTACTGGTGGCCGATGTCATCGACAAGGTGTCGGAAACCGACGACGCCTGGATTCACGAATACTTCCATGGCCCTCGCGGCCGCGCGGCGTTATCGGCCGCTACACAATCGAACGAGGTTTGACATGGAAACCCGAGCCCATCATGTGCTGATCGGCCTGTTCACCGTCATTGTGGTGGCTGGCGCCCTGTTGTTTGGCCTGTGGCTGGCCAAGTCCAGCGTGGACAGCGAGTTCAAGGATTACGAAGTGGTGTTCAACGAGGCCGTCAGCGGCTTGTCCAGGGGCAGCTCGGTGGAATACAGCGGGATCAAGGTCGGCGACGTCGTCAACCTGCGCCTGGACCCGAACGACCCGCGCCGGGTTCTGGCGCGGGTGCGCTTGAGTGGGGAAACGCCAATCAAGCAAGACACCCAGGCCAAGCTGGCACTGACCGGCATCACCGGCACCTCGATTATCCAGCTCAGTGGCGGTACGCCCCAGAGCCCGGCACTGACCGGGCACGACGGGGAACCGCCAGTGATCATCGCCGCGCCCTCGCCTATTGCCCGCTTGCTCAACAACAGCGATGACTTGATGACCAGCATCAACCTGCTGCTGCACAACGCCAATGAGGTGTTTTCCTCGGACAACGTCCAAAGCCTGGGCAAGACGCTCGAGCACCTGGAACAAACCACCGGGGTCATTGCCGAGCAGCGCGGCGATATTCGCCAGGCCATGCAGCAACTGGCGTCCATCGGCAAACAGGCCAGCGCCACGCTGGAACAGACCACGGCGTTGATGCGCAACGCCAATGGTTTGCTCAACGACCAGGGCAAACAGGCGTTCGGTAGTGCCGGCCAGGCCATGCAATCCCTGGCCCGCAGCACGGCAACCCTGGACAAACTGCTGAACGACAATCGCGATTCGTTGAATAACGGCATGCAGGGCCTCAATGCCCTGGCGCCAGCCGTGCGTGAACTGCGCGAAACCCTGAGCGCCCTGCGGGGAATCTCCCGGCGCCTGGATGCCAACCCCAGCGGCTATTTGCTGGGCAACGACAAAGACAAGGAGTTCACGCCATGAAGCCGTGCAACCGGTTTATCCGCCCTATTCTCTTACTGGCAGGATTGCTCCTGGTGGGCGGTTGCTCGATTTTGCCCAAGGCCGAACCCTCGGATGTGTATCGCTTGCCCGTCACCCAGGCCCCCGCGTCTGCGGGCCCGGCGGTGAGCTGGTCGCTGCGCCTGGCCAGCCCCCAGGCCAGCGAGGTGCTCAACAGCCCGAAAATCGCGGTGATCCCCCAAGGCAATCTGTTCAGCAGCTACGCCGCCTCGCGCTGGAGCGACCCTGCCCCCGTGCTGTTGCGCAACCGCCTGCTCGATGGCTTCGCCCAGGATGGACGCGTCAGGTTGTTGAGCGTCGCCGACAGCAACCTGCAAGCGGATCTGGAACTGGGCGGGCAATTGCAGGCGTTCCAGACCGAATACCAGGGCACTGCGGCCAGCGTGGTGATTCGCCTGGACGCGCTGCTGGTGCGCGGCTTCGACCAGCGCATCCTGGCCAGTCGCCGTTTTGAAGTGCGCCAGCCGTTGAGCGATGTGAAAGTACCGGCGGTGGTGGACGGCTTTGGCCGGGCCGGCGACCGGCTGACGGCCGAAGTGGTGGCCTGGACATTGGAGCAAGGCCAGCGTTTCGCAACGCCGACTCAACCCTAGAGGCGGCGGGAAGACTCAGGTCAACCGAAGAACCAGTAGCAAACGCCAATCGCCGCCACGACCCCGGCCAACTCCGCCAGCAGCGCGCACCCCACGGCATGGCGTGCCCGCTGGATGCCCACGGCGCCGAAATAGACCGCCAGCACGTAGAACGTGGTCTCGGTGCTGCCCTGGATGGTCGCCGCCACCAGGGCCGGGAAGCTGTCGACGCCGGAGGTCTTCATGGTCTCGATCAACATCGCCCGGGCGGCGCTGCCGGAAAACGGCTTGACCATGGCGGTCGGCAAGGCATCGACGAAACGCGTATCCCAGCCGGCCCACTCCACCAGGTGGCGAATGCCGTCGAGGCCGAAATCCAGCGCCCCCGAGGCGCGCAGTACACCCACGGCACAAAGCATTGCCACCAGGTACGGCAGCAAGGTCTTGGCGACGTCGAAGCCCTCTTTGGCGCCCTCGATGAAGGTTTCGTACACCTTGACCTTGCGCAGCGCGCCCACCACCAGGAACAGGATGATCAGGCCAAACAGAGTCAGGTTGCCCAGGATCGATGACAACCCCGCCAGCGCCGTGGCCGAAAGCGTTGCCAGCAGCGCCATGAAACCACCCAGCACCAGCGCACCCGGGATCAGATAAGCCAGCACCACCGGGTCCCACAACCGCAGGCGCTGCATGAACGCCACCGACAGCAGCCCCATCAGGGTCGAGGCGCTGGTGGCGAGCAGGATCGGCAGGAACACCAGGGTCGGGTCCGGCGCGCCTTGCTGTGCGCGGTACATGAAGATCGTCACCGGCAGCAGCGTCAGCGACGAGGCGTTGAGCACCAGGAACAGGATCTGCGCATTGCTGGCGATGGTCGGGCTGGGGTTGAGATCTTGCAGGGCGCGCATGGCCTTGAGGCCGATGGGGGTGGCTGCGTTGTCCAGTCCCAGGCCGTTGGCGGCGAAGTTGAGGGTGATCAGGCCGATCGCCGGGTGGCCGGCAGGCACTTGCGGCATCAAGCGCAAGAACAGCGGCCCGAGGGCCTTGGCCAGCCAGTCGACGATGCCGGCCTTTTCGGCGATGCGCAGGAAGCCCAGCCACAGGGTCAAGGTGCCGAACAGCAGGACCATGACCTCCACCGACAGCTTGGCCATGGCGAAAATGCTTTCCACCATGGCCGCGAAGATCCCGGCGTTGCCGCCGATCAACCACTGCGCCAGCGCCGACACGGCAGCCACGATAAAGAAGCCAAGCCACAGGCCATTGAGCATCAGTTAAATCCCCCGAAGATGCCGCGAATGATAGCGGGGCTGGCAGAAACGACAAACCCCGGATTGCTCCGGGGTTTAATAGTCACTGCAGCCCCCTGTGGGAGCGAGCTTGCTCGCGATGGCGTCGGCTCAGTCAGTATTGATGTTTGCTGACACACCGCAATCGCGAGCAAGCTCGCTCCCATAGGGGGATAGGCGCATCAATGGCTGGAGGGTTCCCCCACCGGCAGCGGCTCCTTGCTGCGCCAGTGCGGCAGGGAGTTCCAGTAGCGCTGGCCCTTGGCATCGTCGTACATGCCTTCCCAGCGAGCGATGACCAGCACGGCCAGGGCGTTGCCGATGACGTTCAGCGCGGTACGGGCCATGTCCATGATGCGGTCCACACCGGCAATGAAGGCCAGGCCTTCCAGCGGAATGCCCACGCTGCCCAAGGTCGCCAGCAGCACCACGAACGACACGCCCGGCACACCGGCGATGCCTTTGGAGGTGACCATCAAGGTCAGCACCAGCAGCAATTGCTGGCTGATGGACAGGTCGATGCCGTACAACTGGGCGATGAAAATCGCCGCGATGCTCTGGTACAGAGTCGAACCGTCGAGGTTGAACGAATAACCGGTGGGCACCACGAAGCTGCAGATGGCTTTCGGCGCGCCGTAGGCTTCCATCTTCTCGATCACGCGTGGCAGCACGGTTTCGGAACTGGCGGTGGAATAGGCCAGCACCAGCTCATCCTTGAAGATGCGCATCAGCTTGAGCACCGAGAAGCCGAACAGGCGGGCGATCAGGCCCAGCACCACGAAGGCAAAGAAGGCGATGGCGACGTAAACCAGGATCACCAGCTTCGCCAGCGGCAGCAGCGAGGCGAAACCGAAGTTGGCGACGGTCACCGCGATCAGGGCGAACACACCGATGGGGGCATATTGCATGATCATGTGGGTGACCTTGAACATGCTTTCCGACACGCCCTGGAACATTTTCACCAGCGGATCGCGCAGGTCCGATTGCAGGCTGGACAGGCCCAGGCCAAACAATACGGAGAAGAAAATGATCGGCAGCATCTCGCCACGCGCAACGGCGGCGAAGATGTTCGACGGGATCAGGTTGAGGATGGTCTGGATGAACGCATGTTCATGCTGGACTTCCGCGGCCGTGGCCTGGTACTTGGAGATATCCACTGTACCCAGGGTGCTCATGTCGATGCCGCTGCCCGGCTGGAAGAAGTTGGCCAGCAGCAGGCCGACGACGATGGCGATGGTGGTGACGACTTCGAAGTAAAGGATGGTCTTGAGACCGATGCGCCCGAGCTTCTTGGCATCACCGACCCCGGCGATGCCGACGATCAGCGAGGAAATCACGATCGGGATCACGATCATCTTGATCAGACGGATAAAGATATCGCCCGCCGGTTGCAGCACATTGCTGATCCACCAGGCCTTCTCGGCACTGAAATGGTTGAGCAGCGCGCCCAATGCAATCCCGAGCACCAGACCGATGAGGATCTGCCAGGCGAGGCTTAGTCGTGCCTTCTTCATATTGTTACCCTTACTTCAGTTGGACTCGGACAGTGGCGCGAATGGATCGTCGATGACGAAAAACACTCATGCCCCTGCCCCCGTATAAGGTCACCCCGAGCGCGTTAGCGGCTTACTGGCAGGCGAAAAAAGGCGCAACTATTGCGATGCAAGGGGGGCTCGTCTAATGCCATAAACGCCTACCCCATGCCGAATCGGCATGAGATTTTTCAAACGAAACCCGCCTTCCAAGCGGTTCGAATGCGACATTTATGCAGGCATAAGTGCCGTGAACCGGCCGTTTCAGCGTAGCTGGGCTTTCTCTCGCAAGTGTGGGGAACCGATGAAACGGCAGCGACTCAAGACGCGGCCCATGGGAGAAATTACCTCGGCATTCTCCGATATACGGTTGGGCAAAGGGGGATAAATCGGCGGAAGGAGACAAAATGCCGCATCGCCGAGGGACTTGCCGCGGCCAATCCACCCACCGCTCTGGCGCACGCATTTTGCGAACAAGAAGCTCTACGCAAGTTCGCCAAGCCGCGATGGCTTTGCGAACTTGCGTCGCAGCTTTTACCTGACCCGGCCCTTTCGCAGGCACCCCTTGTGCCCGTAGGTCACTCCGACTCTCATCAGTCAGAACGTCCCAGCCCCTTGGTCATGCACCGGCCCTCCTCGGGCTGTGCAGCAGAGAAAAGCAGGGCTGCTTTTCCCATTTTCAGAATCAGTACCAGTTCGGATCTTTCTTGAGTTGTTCCATTAACAGTTTCTGCATACCTTCATCGGGCTTGCCGAGGAATCGGTAGTCGGCATGCCGCGTCGGGGACTTGTCGGCTGGCAGCCCCGCAGGGACTTCCACCAACATGGCATAGGCTTCGTCCTTGTCGAAACTGAAGGCGACGATCAGACGCTTGCTGCGACACGTTGCCTGGGTTTCACACAGCGGCCCCACCAAATACTTGTCGCCATCTTCTTCGACAGCATTCATCTGGTCCGAATCGCCCGTCAGGTTCATCACCCATTCGGGTAGACGTTCTTCTTTTTTCACGACGTGCTGCCAGGTCTCGCGATATTGCGCGTCGGCCTGCAGCAACTGGTTGACGCGCATCTGCCCGTCATTGGCAGCCATTGCCATGGCACTGCCGCCCAGCAACAGGGCGGCAGCCAGTCCTTTGAATGAAACGTTCATGGTCAGCCTCGGCCACGACGGCCAAAGAAGAAGGAAGCGATGAACATCACCAGGAACACAACAAAGAGAATCTTGGCGATGCCCGTGGCGGTGCCTGCGATACCACCGAAGCCCAGTACGGCGGCGATGATGGCAATGATCAGGAAGGTAATTGCCCAGCTCAACATGGTGATTCTCCTTACGCTTTTCTATTTAGTGAAGGTCTTGCGGTGATGGTTCCGGCGCAATGGACGACCGGTTCATCGGGTTAAAACACCCAGCGCTCTTCACGCGGCATGGCGCTCAATGGCTGGGCCTGGTCGACATCCATCATGCGCATTGAAGCGGACGCTTCTTCAAGGCTGCTGACGGCACTGAAATGGGTCTGTGGGGCACGATGAATCGAAACCTGCGGCGCTTGGGGCTGTTGGCTCTGATACCAGAGCAACCATTGCTGGCCCGTTACGAGGGTGACCAGCAGCGCCAAGGCAGCCCATGCGCCCTGCTGGACGTGCAGGGAAGAGAGGCGCAATGGGGCGGCACTTTTGAAGTGGGCGAAGCCAAATTGAGTGACACTTTGACGATTCATCCTGGAATTCCTCCCCACCCGAGTGCGGTGATCTGGTTGAGGCGCGCTACGCCACGTTGATCAGAGCATTGCAGTCGCCGTGCCAGGATTTTTTGTCAGATAAAAACCTTTAAAATCAATAATTTAATAAATAAGTGCAACATGTCGGGAGCGCATCCTGCACGATGGCGCAGGCGTCGGTCGTGCGTATTGCACGAATCAGCAGGAAAAGTCGTTAGATTGTTTTTGAATTGGCTGTCAGACACAGCTGTCGGAATGAGCGATGCGAACCGTCCGAACCGGACGATTCGTAAAAAAAGGAACTCAAATCAGGCTTTTAGGAGTCAGACGTCCACAGGGCCATTCTTGATGAGTAATATCCCCTCAGAATCGACCATGCAACTTGCCCGATTTTTCTGACACTAACCAACATCATTCATTAAAGGAGCGTAGGAAAAATGGAATCCGCCACTGAGCACCAAGGCCGCATTCTGCTGGTAGACGACGAGTCCGCCATCCTGCGTACATTCCGATACTGCCTGGAAGACGAAGGCTACAGCGTCGCCACCGCCAACAGCGCCGCCCAGGCCGACGCACTGCTGCAACGCCAGGTGTTCGACCTGTGTTTCCTCGACCTGCGCCTGGGGGAGGACAACGGCCTGGATGTCCTGGCACAAATGCGTATCCAGGCGCCCTGGATGCGCGTGGTCATCGTCACCGCTCACTCGGCAGTCGATACCGCGGTCGATGCGATCCAGGCCGGGGCGGCCGATTATCTGGTCAAGCCGTGCAGCCCCGATCAATTGCGCCTGGCGACCGCCAAGCAACTGGAAGTACGCCAGCTGTCGGCAAGGCTCGAAGCCCTTGAAGGGGAAGTGCGCAAACCCAAGGATGGCCTGGACTCCCACAGCCCAGCGATGAAAGTCGTCCTGGAAACCGCGCGCCAGGTCGCCAGCACCGACGCCAACATCCTGATCCTCGGCGAGTCCGGCACCGGCAAGGGCGAGCTGGCCCAGGCGATCCATGGCTGGAGCAAGCGGGCGAAGAAGTCCTGCGTCACCATCAATTGCCCGTCGCTGACCGCTGAACTGATGGAAAGCGAATTGTTCGGCCATAGCCGTGGGGCTTTCACCGGGGCCAGCGAGAGTACGTTGGGTCGGGTCAACCAGGCCGACGGCGGCACGCTGTTTCTCGACGAGATCGGCGATTTTCCTCTGACATTGCAACCCAAGTTATTGCGTTTCATCCAGGACAAGGAATATGAGCGGGTAGGGGATCCAGTCACCCGTCGCGCCGACGTACGGATTCTCGCAGCGACCAACCTCAACCTCGAAGACATGGTGCGCGACGGACGTTTTCGCGAAGACCTGCTGTATCGCCTGAACGTCATCACCCTGCACCTGCCGCCATTGCGAGAGCGCGCCGAAGACATCCTGACCCTGGCCGACCGCTTCCTGGCCCGCTTCGTCAAGGAATACGCGCGCCCGGCCCGGGGTTTCAGCGACGAAGCGCGCGAAGCGCTGCTAGGCTATCGCTGGCCGGGCAACATCCGGGAACTGCGCAATGTGGTCGAGCGCGCCAGCATCATCTGCCCTCAGGAAAAAGTCGAAATCAGTCACTTGGGCATGGCCGAGCAACCGGTCAACAATGCGCCGCGCATCGGCGCCGCGCTGAGCCTCGACGAATTGGAAAAAGCCCACATCGGCGCGGTGCTGGCCACGGCCGACACCCTCGACCAGGCGGCCAAGACCTTGGGTATCGATGCCTCCACGCTGTACCGCAAACGCAAGCAGTACAACCTGTGAGCGACACCTTATGAAACTGGCGATGAAGCTGCGCACACGACTGTTTCTCAGTATCTCGGCCCTGATCACCGTGGCCCTGCTGGGATTGGTGCTTGGCCTGGTCAGTGTGATGCAGATGGCCAATACCCAGGAACAATCGGTACGCGACAACTTCATCCTGCTGGACCTGGGCCTCAAGCTGCGCCAGACGCTCGGCGATCAGTTGATGATCATGCTCGACGACAAGCCCGACCTGGCTGTGCTGGAGGCCTCCAAGCAGCAATACCTGGCGCTGATCGACGAAGGCATCGCCCACGAACAGGGGCTGGATGAAGCGGCAGTCAGCTTCAGCAGGGCCAAGGCCGACTACATTGAGTTTTTTGAAGCCTTCACCGCGTCTCGCCAGCAGCCGAGCCAGCTCGCGAACATCAAGGACCTCACCGAAAAATTCAATGTGCTGCGCAATGGACTGATCGAGGGCTATCGCCGGGCCCTGACCAACATCAGTGAAACCCAGGATCGCGCCCGTGAGCGCGCAATGTGGATTTCCGGACTGCTGGGGTTGGTGGGGTTTGCGGTGCTGATCATCGGGTTTATCACGGCCCATGGCATTGCCCGGCGTTTCGGCGCGCCGATCGAGGTACTGGCCGCGGCGGCGGACGACATCGGCCAAGGCAATTTCGAGGTCACGCTACCCGTGTCCTCGGCCGCTGAGTTGAATCTCCTGACCCGTCGCTTCGGGGTCATGGCCGAGGCCTTGCGTGAGCATCAGGCCACCAACGTCGATGAGCTGCTCGCCGGTCAGCAACGTTTGCAAGCCGTGCTCGACAGCATCGACGACGGCTTGCTGATGATCGACCGCAAAGGTCAGCTGGAGCACCTCAACCCGGTGGCCCAGCGTCAATTGGGCTGGGATGAGGAACGCCTCGGCCAAGGACTGGGCGAGGCGCTGGGACGCCTTGAACTGGATGAAGAATTGCACCTGGTGCTGCGCGGTGGAAGCCTGGAGCGCGCGCCGGAAGACCTGAGCGTCGAAGTGGATGGCGAGTCGCGGGTGCTCACCTACAGCCTCACCCCGGTCAGCCATACCCAGGGCCACATTCTCGGCGCGGTCATGGTGCTGCATGACGTCACCGAGCAGCGCGCCTTCGAACGGGTGCGCAGCGAGTTCGTCTTGCGTGCCTCCCATGAGCTGCGCACGCCCGTGACGGGCATGCACATGGCCTTCGGCCTGTTACAGGAGCGCCTGCATTTTTCAGAAGAGTCGCGCGAGGCCGACCTGCTCAACACCGTCACAGAAGAAATGCAGCGACTGATGCAGCTCATCAATGACCTGCTGAACTTCTCTCGCTACCAGAACGGCCTGCAGAAGTTGACCCTGGCGCCTTGCTCCATCGACGATCTACTGGAAGCGGCCCGGTTGCGGTTTGCCGAGCAGGCCCAAACCAAGGGTATCGAGCTGCTGGTGGCGATCCAGGGCCCGCTCCCGCGCCTGCATGCCGACGCTGCGCAATTGGATCGCGTGCTCGATAACCTGATCGATAACGCCATGCGCCACACCGCCGAAAACGGCCAGATCCGCTTGCAGGCCCGACGGCATGGCGAGCGGGTGATCATCAGCGTCGAAGACAACGGTGAAGGCATTGCCTACGGCCAGCAGGGACGGATCTTCGAACCTTTCGTCCAGGTCGGACGCAAGAAGGGGGGTGCGGGCCTCGGCCTGGCGCTGTGCAAGGAGATCGTCCAGCTCCACGGCGGGCGCATGGGTGTTTATTCAAGGCCGGGGCAGGGCACACAGTTCTACATGGCGCTGGCAGTCTGAGACTCAGGCTTCGTCATCGAGGCGCCGACCACGCAGGCGCCGGCCACGGGTAATCAGTTCAATGAGCTGAACCGCGCTGAGGGCATGGGCAAACAGCCAGCCCTGGCCGAACCTCACCCCTTCGCTGCTCAAATAGGAAGCCTGGGCTTCATGCTCGATGCCTTCGGCTATCACCTTGAGTTGCAGCGCATGGGCCATGCGAATGATATGCGGGGCCACGCCGCTGCTGGCGGCATCGTGGCCCAAGGCGTCGATGAAGGCCTTGTCGATTTTCAGGCAGTCCACCGGCAGGGTTTGCAAGTAGGCCAGGCTGCAATAACCGGTGCCGAAATCGTCGATCAACACCTGATGCCCGACGTCGCGCAGCGATTGCAGGTTATCCCGGGCGACCAACACATCGACCAGCCCACGCTCGGTCACTTCGAAGGCAATCTGGTGCGCCGACACGCGATGCAGCGCCAGCAGGCGCGCGATCACTTCGCCAATACGCGGCACCATCACATCGCAGGCCGCCAGATTCACCGAGATATACAGCTGCGGATTGGCCCGCAACAGCTGGCCCAATTGATCGAACAGCCGCTGCAGCACGAAATCGGTGATCTGGCGGATCTGCCCCGTGTTCTCGGCCATCGGGATAAACAGGTCCGGGCTGGTCAGGGTGCCGTCCGGTCGTCGCCAGCGCAGCAAGGCCTCCGCCCCGACACAGTTACGGCTGCTCAGGTCGAAAATAGGCTGGTAAAGCACCTGCAATTCACCACGCCGGATAGCCCCATGCAGTTCGGCGTCCATGGACTGGCGCTGACGCGCCAGCAGAAACACCTGGAAACCAATCCCCAGGCCCAGCATCAGGCTGATGGGCAGCATCCACCAGGCATTGGCCGGAACCTTAAAACCGTTGCGCTGGGCGATAAGCACCAGTTGATAGACCGGGCTTTCGGTCGGCATCCGATAGATCAACCGGTTCTGCGTCACTTGCAAGGCATTGTGGCTTTTCGGTGGCCAAGGTTCGACCGGCGGCCAGTGTTGGTCCGTCCCGAGCACGGGAATGGCCCGTTTACCGTTATCCAGGACAACCAGCAGGCTGCTGCCCGGTGGTAAATCGACCACATCGGTCAAATGCCCGCGGGACGTGGCCACCCGAAAGTTGCCGCGGCCCAGCATCAATGCGGCGCGGTCTTCGTCAGGCTCGGTGGTGGTGTTGAGCCAGTAATTGTAGGTCGGCCCGCGGATGTCGGGCGGGCGGGTCACTGACAAGCCGCCCTGGCGTGGACGATTGGAGCAGACGCCGCTGCCATCGATATACGCCGCCTCGTAGACAAAACGGTAGTTGAAGCTGACCTGTCGCAATGTGGCGATCATGTCGTCGTTGCATCCGCGCAACGGCTGGTTTTGCAAGTCGTCGAGGCTTTCACGCAATTGCCCGAAAAGCTGTTCCAGGCGCTGCAGAAAGCGCTCGCCCTGGGCATTCATCTGGTCGCTTTCGCGCTGCTGGATCTGCTGCACGACCACGAACAGACTCCCCGCCAGCAGCAGGACGGTACTTAGGGCAGTTGCCACCATCGCCAGGAAAACGGGGCGATGGAGCCAGCTGTGTAGGGTTTCGCGGGTGGCCGTCATCATGGGTAATCCGAAAGTTACCAATGAGTTATAGCTTCTGATTTGGATTTGGCCCGATTCGTCAGACGGGCGTCATTATTTTGTCTGGTTGAGCACCTGCAGAATCGCCGCGCTTTGCGCATCCGGCGTGCCATCGAAGCGGGTCGGACGGTAGTGCATCTGGAAGGCGGCCAGCACATGGTGGGTGGCCACGTCCCACTCGCCGGTCTGCGGCGTCGGGTAGCCCAGGCGGGCCAGCTCGGCCTGGAACCAACCGGCAGGCGGCAGCTGCGGCGTGAAGACGGCCTGCTGGCGGGCGACGGCCTGTTCGTCTGGCCAGACTCCTAAACCAGCTTGCGCCAGGCGCTTCCAAGGGAACAGCGGGCCCGGATCGAGTTTGCGCAGGGGCGCGATGTCGCTGTGACCGATGATGCTGCGCGGGTTGATGCCGTTGCGCTGGATGATGTCCTTGAGCAATACGATCAAGGCCTGGACCTGGGCTTCGCTGTAGGGATACCAGAGGCGCCCGGTAGGCGTGTCGACAAAACCCGGATTGACGATTTCGATGCCGATGGAACTGGAATTGAGCCAGGTCCGGCCTTCCCATTCACTTTCCCCGGCATGCCAGGCGCGTTGGCTTTCATCCACCAATTTGTAAATGGTCGCGCCTTTATCGTCGCCAATCAGGTAATGGGCACTGACTTCGCCATGGGTCAGCAGGGCCAGCGAGCGCTCCAGGGAAGCCGAGGTGTAATGCACCACCACGAATTGGATACGGTTGTCATGGTTGACGGAAGGATGACGGGTGTCGAGTCGCGGGCCACTGGCGCAGCCGGCCAGGATAAATAAAGAAACAATGAGCGAGAAAAATTTCATGGCGGAAGGCAATACGCACTGGGAGTAATGCAACAGTGTAACGTATCGCCTCGCGATGATCCGGTGCGCGCGGCGATATTAAACAAATTGGAACAATTAGCCCCCTAGCCCAATTCCACATGGTTGCGCCCGGAACTTTTCGCCCGATAAAGCGCCTGATCGGCTCTTTTAAGCACCAAGTCGCTGTGTTCGCCGGGTTTGAAGGCGGTCAGGCCGATGGATACCGTCACCGTCACCGGCTCGCCCTTGAAATGAAACGGACAGCCTTCGATGGCCAGGCGCAGCGCCTCGGCCAGCTTGGCGCCAGCAGCCAGGGAGGTATTGGGCACCAGCAGCACAAACTCCTCGCCCCCAAAACGCGCAATGAAATCGCCGCTACGCAGGCGTTTACGCAGGACCGAGGCGATGAGTTTCAACACCCGGTCACCGGCCAGATGGCCATAGTTGTCATTGATGCGCTTGAAATGATCGAGATCGAGCATGGCCAGCAGCAAGCTGTTGCCGTGTTGTTGCCACTGGGCGACTTCATGTTCCAGACGCTCGGACCAGGCGGCGCGGTTGGGTAGCCCGGTGAGCGGATCAATCAGGGCTTTTTGCCGCTGTTCCTCGAGATTCTCCCGCACGACCTGGGCATCCTGCTCCATCAGCGCAACGCGATCGGCCAGGCTTTTCAGGCGAGCCGAGACCTCCTGCTCACGTTGATCACGTTGCTGGCGGTGGTGGTCCATCGTACCGAGCAAGCCTTCGAGGTGATTCTCGAGCACCTGCTTGAGGCCTTCCAGGTCATCGGCTTCCTTCACGCTGCTTTGCAGGCCGTCCACCTGCTCGCGAATCTGGGTGTCCATTTCCCTGGAGGCCGACAGGTTTTCGGCGTGGTCTTCACTGGCGGCCTGCAGGCTGCTCTGGAATGACTCGAGCCGATCGTTGAGGCGCTGCAAGTACGCCTCGAATTCATGCTGGCCGGTGTCCGTGATGGCCAGCATCAGTACGGCCAGATCATCGAGGATCGGCAGCAACTCGTACCAGTTCAAGCCATTGCGCAGACGCTCACACATGGCTTCGGCTTGTGGTCGATGACGCTCGGGCAAGGTCAGGTCGCCCAAAAGGCCCAACAGCGTGTCTTCGATATGCTTGGCGACCGAACTGTAGGATGGCTCCGGCGAGTCGGGCAGGGCGTACTGGGCGTCAGCCACATCGGCGCCTTCCAGGGGCTCGTCGAGCTCCGCAGGCGGTAGCGAAGGGGCGGGCAGGGCCTGGGCAGGCTCCTCGGGCATCAGCTCGTCGGGATTCTCGAGTGCGGGCACCACAACCGGGGGTACTTCGGCGAGCGGCGTCAGCAGCGGCGCGGGCTCGGTTGCCTGGTCGTCCGACTCACTGGCGGACTGAACCACTTCGGCTGCCGGTGCTGGAGCGGGCGCTGTAGCGATCTCGATCTGCGGCGCAGTCAGGGCAACCGGTTCGGGCGTTGTCTCCAAGGCGGGCGCTTGCTCCGCCACCGAGGGCTGCGGTGCCGGTGCGACGGATTCTGCGGCCGTTGCCGGCGCCACGGCTACGGGCAGGGCCATTTCTGACGCAGGTGCCACGCGGGCCTGGGCAGGGTCGTGGGGCTGGGGCTGGGGTGTCGCGTCCTCATGGCCTTGGCCACCAAACAGCCGTTGCAGCAGGCCGGGGCGACTCGGTTCGACAGGGGCATCCAGGGCACTGAGTGCCTTGCCTTGCAAGCTGCTCAATTCGCTGAGCAACAGCGGAATCTCCCGAGCCTGGCCGGCCCGATCCTCCAGTTGCTTGGCAAACTTCTTCAGCGGCCGCCTGACTTCCTTGGGCAGCGGCAGGCTCTGCAACTGGGCAACCAGGGCGGTCAACGCGGCGCTCGTCTGCTCGACCCGGGTCTCGCGGCGCTGCTCGGAATCGAGTACGGCTTTCTCCAGGCGCGGCAGCAGGGCAGCGAGGCCGGCATCCATGTCATTGGTGCGCACCACCTCGCGCATCTCTTTCATGCATTGATCGACAGCCCTGTCAGTGCCCTCGGCGGCCAGGGTGCTGCGCACCAGGCCACGACGCAGCAAGTCGAGCCGAGCCTCCCAACGGCGCTCAAGCTTTTCCTGCTGTTCGATACTCTTGAGGTACTTCTCTCTCCAGCGTTCGGCGTCGTCGCTCATTCATCGGATCCGCGAGGGGCAGGACTCAGCGCGGGAAACGCATCGGCCGTGAGCGAACCCGGCAAACGAATTTCGACCGCGACCGGCAGGTGATCGGAAATGGGTTGGGCCAGCACCTCGACACGTTCCAGGGTCAGGGTCGGGCTCAACAGGATATGATCCAAGCAGCGCTGGGGGCGCCAGCTGGGGAATGTCGCTTCCAGTTGTGGAGCGAGCAGGCCGAGATCGCGCAGGGGCGAAGTCTGCAGCAAATCGGTGGCATGGGTGTTCATGTCGCCCATCAACACCTGATGCTTGTAGCCGCCGATCAATTCGCGAATGTACGCCAGCTGCATCGTCCGGGTACGCGCCCCGAGGGCCAGGTGCATCATGACCACGACCAGCGCCTCGGGACCTTCGCCGAAACGCGCGAGGATTGCCCCGCGGCCCTTGGGTCCCGGCAACGGATGATCTTCGATCGCCCAGGGGCGCAAGCGACTCAACACGCCATTGCTGTGCTGGCCGAGACGCCCGAGGTTGCGATTGAGTTGCTGGTACCAGTAGGGAAAGGCGCCCAATTGGGCCAGGTGTTCCACCTGATTGACGTAGCCTGAGCGCAAGCTTCCGCCGTCGGCCTCTTGCAGGGCCACCAGGTCGAAGTCCTTGAGCAGGTCGCCGATTTTCTGCAAGTTCCCGGCACGCCCGGTGTGCGGCAGCAAATGTTGCCAGCCGCGAGTCAGGTAATGCCGGTAGCGCTCGGTGCTGATGCCCACCTGGATATTGAAGCTGAGCAGCCGCAAACGACTGTCGCCAGGCAGGCCCGTGGACATGACATGATGCTCGTTGACCTGCGGTTCATGCAGGCCAACGATGCGTTCGGTGCTCCAGCGGGCCATGGGCGTGGGCCGCGCTTAGTTGGCAGCAGCCTTGGTGGCCGCTCGCTCTTTGGCGATCAGCTGGTCGGCCAGTTGCAGGGCTTCATTTGCGCCACCGGCGGAGCCGATGTCAAAGCGGTATTTGCCGTTGACGACCATGGTCGGTACGCCAGTGATCTCGTATTTCTTCGCCAGCTCGCGGGCCTTCTTGATCTGGCCCTGGATGGCAAAGGAGTCGAACGTGGCGAGGAACTTGTCTTTGTCGACGCCCTGGGTGGCGAGGAAATCGGCCATCTCTTCTTTCTTGACCAGCTTCTTGCCTTCTTTCTGGATCGCGTTGAATACCGCGGCGTGGACCTTGTGCTCGACGCCCATGGCCTCGAGTGTCAGGAACATCTGGCCGTGGGCATCCCACGGGCCGCCGAACATGGCGGGGATACGCACGAAGTTAACGTCCGAAGGCAGTTTCTCGACCCATGGGTTGATAACCGGTTCAAAAGCGTAGCAATGCGGGCAGCCGTACCAGAACAGCTCCACGACTTCGATCTTGCCAGGCGCCGCCACCGGAACGGGGTTGGTCAATTCGACATAAGGTGCGGCGGGCTTTTCAGCCGCTTGGGCAGTTACGCCGAACAGGCTGGCGGCGACGAGCGCGGCGCTGATGATCAGATTACGCATGCTTTACTCCTGGACAATGAGGGGGCCTCGCGAGGCCTGCTTCTAAGACAGACCGTGGCGGGTTCAAGTTCTCTAGTGTAACGGCAGCGGCCACAAAAAAGGGCGGCCAAAGCCACCCTTTTGATGTTCGCATCGACAGATTAATCGAGCGTTAACGTTGCAAGGGATGTACGCCCCTTGCAACGCCAGCCAAAGGCCTCAGTGCAGGCCCTGGATGTAGCTGGATACCGCAGCGATATCTTCGTCGCTCAGCTTTTTCGCAATGCTCTGCATCGGCTTGGTATCGCCGTCGTTGGTCCGGCCACCCTCTTCTTTGCGGAAGTCGGTCAACTGCTTGCCTACGTACTGGGCATGCTGGCCGCCCAAGTGTGGGAAGCCGGCTGCCGCGTTGCCCTTGCCGTCAGGCGAGTGGCAGCCGGTGCAGGCTGGAAGCCCCTTGTTCAAGTCCCCCCCACGAAACAGCGCTTCACCACGGGCCACGAGTTTCGGATCGGCAGCGCCGACGCTGCCCTTCTGGCTGGCGAAATACGCCGCGATGTCCGCCAGGTCCTGATCGCTCAGGTTGGTCAGCAGGCCGGTCATTTCCAGCACCGTGCGCTTGCCGGACTTGATGTCGTGCAGTTGCTTGTTCAGGTAACGTTCGCCCTGGCCCGCCAGTTTCGGAAAGTTGGGCGCCATGCTATTGCCATCCGGGCCGTGGCAGGCTCCGCATACGGCCGCCTTCGCCTGACCGGCAGCGGCATCGCCAGCGGCGTGGGCTACGCCGGATATCCCCAAGGTCAACAGCAGACTCACGATCAGTTTGTTCATCAGCTAATCCAACTACGGCTAAGGGTTAAAGAGTTATGGACCGGGTTCACTCGCTCATCCACTGGATGATGGCTCGGTAATCCTCGGCACTGCAGTCCATGCACAAACCACGCGGCGGCATCGCCTTGAAACCCTGGGTCACGTGTTGCACCAGCGTCTCCATACCTTTCGCCAACCTCGGCGTCCAAGCTTCCTGATCGCCCTTGCGGGGCGCCATGGGGAGTTGGCCGGAATGACAGGCACCACAAACACGGTTGTACACAGCTTCCGGATCCTGTGTAGCCTGAGCGCTGTAAAGCGGCATCAAGACACCGGCAGCTAGCAGCCATTTCGTCATAAAACGACCTTTTCAGGGTTGGGAACGAGCTGCGTTCTAACGCGCAATTTCGGTCGGTCGCTCCCGTGAGCTTCATCCTACGCTGGGACAAAGCGCACACAAAATCTGCGGCATTATATACTGGCGTCACTGAAACGGAAACGACACAGCTTGCCGCGTCCATTCCCGACGCCGCCCACATCGGAAATCCCATGCAACTGAAGAACCCCATCCTCGGCCTGTGCCAACAGTCCACCTTCATGCTCAGCGCCGCCAAAGTCGATCAATGCCCAGACGACGAAGGCTTCGAAGTGGCTTTTGCCGGGCGTTCCAATGCCGGCAAATCCAGCGCGCTGAACACCTTGACCCATGCAAGCCTGGCACGCACCTCGAAAACCCCGGGTCGCACGCAACTCTTGAACTTCTTCAAGCTAGACGATGAACGGCGTTTGGTCGACCTGCCCGGCTACGGCTACGCCAAGGTACCGATCCCGCTCAAGCAACACTGGCAGCGCCATCTGGAAGCCTACCTGGGCAGCCGCGAGAGTTTGAAAGGCCTGATCCTGATGATGGACATTCGCCATCCGATGACCGACTTCGACCTGTTGATGCTCGATTGGGCGGTCGCCAGTGGCATGCCGATGCACATCCTGTTGACCAAGGCCGACAAGCTCACCTACGGCGCGGCCAAAAATACCCTGCTCAAAGTGCAGTCGGAAATTCGCAAAGGCTGGGGTGACGCGATCACCATCCAGCTGTTCTCGGCGCCCAAGCGCATGGGCCTGGAAGAAGCCTACACGGTGCTGGCCGACTGGATGGAATTGGCGGACAAGGGCAGCGAAGAGGCCGAATAAGCCGGATCGCAGGCAAAAAAAACCCCGGACTTCTTATGGGGAGGGGGAAGTTCGGGGTCCAAGTTCCGGACCGCTAGGGCGGGGTCCAGATATCTGCCAACACTTAACACAACATAGGAGCATTGAAGGGCTTCACCAGCCATTCAGAATCTCTGAGTGGCATTTGACGGGTTTAGTTCAGATTATTTTTGGAAATAGCCTTAGGAATTTTCCGAACTAAAGACATCGTCCCGGGGTTTCAGTGAGCCAATGTGGCGAGGGAGCTTGCTCCCGCTTGAGTGCGAAGCGCTCACAAAATGATTGGGGCGGCTGCGCCACCCAGCGGGAGCAAGCTCCCTCGCCACGGGACCTGCGCCAGCTTCAGAGCCTACGACTCAATGCGCCTCATCCCAGTTATTACCCACGCCCACTTCCACCAGCAGCGGCACGTCCAGCGTGGCGGCGGCGCTCATGTGCTGGCGGATTTCCTCGCGCACCTGGTCGACCAGGTCTTCACGCACTTCCAGCACCAGTTCGTCGTGTACCTGCAGGATGACCTTCGCATCCAGCCCGGACGCCGTCAGCCAGCGATCCACGGCGACCATGGCTTTCTTGATGATGTCAGCCGCCGTGCCCTGCATCGGCGCGTTGATGGCCGTGCGCTCGGCGCCTTTGCGCAGGGCCGGGTTTTTCGCGTTGATGTCCGGCAGGTACAACCGGCGACCGAAAATGGTTTCGACAAAACCTTGCTCGGCCGCCTGGGCGCGGGTGCGTTCCATGTACGCCAGCACACCCGGGTAGCGGGCGAAGTAGCGGTCGATATAAGCCTGGGACTGCTTGCGATCGACGCCGATCTGCTTGGCCAGGCCGAACGCACTCATGCCGTAGATCAAGCCGAAGTTGATCGCCTTGGCGCTACGGCGCTGGTCATGGGTGACCGCGTCCAAGTCGACGCCGAACACCTCGGCGGCCGTGGCCCGGTGCACGTCCAGATCATTGCGAAACGCATGGAGCAGACCTTCATCCTTGGCCAGGTGCGCCATGATCCGCAGTTCGATCTGCGAGTAGTCCGCCGCCAGCAGCTTGTAACCTTTCGGCGCGATGAAGGCCTGGCGAATACGTCGACCTTCGGCCGTGCGGATCGGAATGTTCTGCAGGTTCGGGTCGATGGACGACAGGCGCCCGGTCGCGGCGACGGCCTGTTGATAATTGGTATGGACACGGCCGGTGCGGCTATTGATCTGCTCCGGCAAACGATCGGTGTAAGTGCTCTTGAGCTTGCTCAGCGAGCGATACTGCATCAGCACCTTGGGCAGCGGGTAATCCTGCTCCGCCAGCTCGGCGAGCACCGCTTCGGCGGTGGACGCCTGGCCCTTGGCGGTTTTGCTGAGCACCGGCAAGCCAAGTTTTTCGTACAGGATCACGCCCAATTGCTTCGGTGAGCCCAGGTTGAACTCCTCGCCGGCGATGGCAAACGCCTCACGCTCCAGCGCCACCAGTTTTTCCCCCAGCTCGACACTTTGCACACCCAGCAGGTTGGCATCGACCAGCGCCCCCTGGCGCTCGATGCGCGCCAGGACCGGCATCAGCGGCATTTCGATGTCATTGAGCACGGTGCCCAGGCTTGGCGTGGCCGCCAGTTTTTCCTGCAGGGCCTGGTGCAGGCGGAAGGTCACGTCTGCGTCTTCGGCGGCGTAAGGGCCGGCCAGTTCCAGGGAGATCTGGTCGAAGGTCAGTTGCTTGACCCCTTTGCCCGCGATGTCCTGGAAATCGGTCTTGCTCTGGCCCAGGTACTTGAGCGCCAGGCTGTCCATGTCGTGGCGGGTCGCGGTGGAGTCCAGCACGTAGGATTCGAGCATGGTGTCGAAGGCGATGCCCTGGACCAGGATGCCGTTATTCTGATCGCCATCGATGGCGCAGTTGGCCAGGATGTTGGTTTCGAACTTGGCGTGCTGGCCGACCTTGAGCTTGTTCGGGTTTTCCAGCAGCGGCTTGAGGGCCTTGAGCACCGTGTCGCGGTCCAGTTGCTCCGGCACACCCATGTAGGAATGGGTCAGCGGGATGTAGGCTGCCTCGAAAGGGGCCACGGCGAACGACAAGCCGACGAGTTGCGAATGCTGGGCATCGCCGCCGTTGGTTTCGGTGACGAAGGCAAACAGCGGCGCTTTGTCCAGTTTGGCCAGCCACGCGTCGAAGCGCGCCTGATCGAGGATGACCTCGTACTTGGCCTCGGCCGCGCCGGGCTGTTCTTCGGCCACTTCAACGATCTCCTGGCCGGCACGCTTGGCGTCCCGCTGGTTTTCTTCGAACCAGCTCTTGAATTCCAACAACGTGTACAGCTCGGCGAGTTTCTCGTGATCCGGTTGGCCCATTTGCAGGTCGTCGAGGCCGACATCCAACGGTACGTCGGTCTTGATGGTTGCCAACTCGTAGGAAAGCAACGCCATTTCCTTGTGCTCTTCGAGCTTGGCAGCCAGGGTCTTGGCGCCACGGATCGGCAAGGTGGCGACGATGTCCAGTTGCGCGTACAGCTCGGTCAGGCCGCCATTGACGCCCACCAGCAGGCCGGAAGCGGTCTTCGGCCCGATACCCGGAACGCCCGGGATGTTGTCGGAAGAATCGCCCATCAACGCCAGGTAATCGATGATCTGCTCGGGAGCGACGCCAAACTTCTCCTTCACGCCAGCCACGTCCAGGGCGCTACCGGTCATGGTATTGACCAAGGTAATGTGCCCATCGACCAATTGCGCCATGTCTTTGTCGCCGGTGGAGATCACCACCGGACGGTCGGCCGCCGCGCTACTGCGGGCCAGGGTGCCGATCACGTCATCGGCCTCGACGTTGTCCACGCACAACAGCGGGAAGCCCAGGGCCTTGACGCTGGCATGCAGCGGCTCGATCTGCACACGCATGTCGTCGGGCATGCTCGGGCGGTTGGCCTTGTATTCGGCGTACAACGCATCGCGAAACGTCCCACCCTTGGCGTCGAATACGACGGCAAACGAACTGTCCGGATACTGCTTGCGCAGGCTCTTGAGCATGTTCAGCACGCCCTTGACCGCACCGGTCGGCAGGCCTTTGGACGTGGTCAGCGGTGGCAGCGCATGAAAGGCGCGGTACAGATAAGAAGAACCGTCCACCAGGACGAGGGGGGCTTGGCTCATGAGCAGGATCAACCTTTTCGGCGGGTCCGGGGCTAGAATAGCGGGACCGTTGACGACAAAGGGACAAGGTTATCATGCGTACACTAAATCGCCTGTTACTGGCTGGCTTGTTTGCAATCACCCCGTTGGCCGTCATGGCGGCGGACGACGCACCCTCGGCGGACCCGGATGTCACCATCCGCACCGAAGGCGATAAAACCATTCAGGAGTACCGGCAAAACGGCTTTTTGTACGCGATCAAGGTCACGCCCAAGAACGGCAAGCCTTATTTCCTGGTGCGGGCCGACGGCAGCGATGCAAACTTCATCCGTTCGGATCAGCCGGATATGCTGATTCCGTCGTGGAAAATCTTTGAGTGGTAATACCGCTCTGCACTTCAACCGGCGCCCGCTGAAGGGCGCCCGTACTGGCAGTTTTAACCATGTCTGTGTTCACGCCCCTGGCTCGGCCCGAGCTGGAAACCTTTCTTGCCCCTTATGGGCTTGGCCGCCTGCTTGATTTCCAGGGGATCGCCGCCGGCAGCGAAAACACCAATTTCTTTATCAGCCTGGAGCAGGGCGAATTCGTCCTGACCCTGGTCGAACGCGGTCCGGTGCAGGAAATGCCGTTCTTCATCGAACTGCTGGACGTGCTGCATGACGCCGACCTGCCGGTGCCTTACGCCTTGCGCACCACCGACGGCGTCGCGCTGCGGGAACTGGCGGGCAAGCCGGCGCTGCTGCAACCGCGCCTGGCCGGCAAGCACATCAAGCAGGCCAACACCCAGCACTGCGCCCAGGTCGGCGAGCTGCTCGCGCACCTGCACCTGGCAACCCGCGACAACATGATCAAGCGCAAGACCGATCGTGGCCTGGACTGGATGCAGGAGGAGGGCGCCAAGCTGCTCTCGCACCTCGACGCCGAGCCGCGTCGGCTGCTCGAAGCGGCGCTGGATGAAATCTCGTTGCAGAAAGTCGGCATCCTGGCGCTGCCGCGCGCCAACATCCACGCCGATCTGTTCCGCGACAACGCGATGTTCGAAGGCACGCACCTGACCGGGCTGATCGACTTCTACAACGCCTGCTCGGGGCCAATGCTGTATGACGTCGCCATTGCCTTGAACGACTGGTGCTCGGACGACAACGGCGCGCTCGACGGACCCAGGGCGCGAGCGCTGCTGGGCGCCTATGCGACGCTGCGACCGTTTACCGCCGCTGAGGCGCAACTGTGGCCGACCATGCTGCGCGTGGCGTGCGTGCGGTTCTGGCTGTCGCGGTTGATCGCTGCTGAATCCTTTGCCGGGCAGGATGTGTTGATTCACGATCCGATGGAATTCCAGCAGCGCTTGGCGCAGCGGCAGACGGTTCACGCGTTGCTGCCGTTCGCCCTCTAAGTACCCATGGAAGGTCTTCGCCGAACGCTGCTTTTGTGGCGAGGGAGCTTGCTCCCGCTCGGTTGCGCAGCGACCGCAAGATCTTGGGGCTGCTGCGCACCCCAGCGGGAGCAAGCTCCCTCGCCACATAGGATCCATGTTCGGCAGGAGAGAGCGGGGCTGGGGTTATAGCGACTCCAGGCACCCCGCCAGATCATTGCCCAACTTCTCCAACAACTGCTCATATCCCTGCGCCGTCGCCGGGGTATAGCCGCCCAGTGCATCGAGCTCCGCCAGCTTCACCGGCAACCCGGCCACCAGGGTTTCGGCCAGGCGCGGGCGCAGGGGCGGTTCGCTGAACACACAGGTCTTGCCCACGGCCTGCAAGCGCGTGCGCATTGCCGCCACATGCTGGGCACCAGGCTGGACTTCGGCGGCCACGGCGAACACCCCAGCGTGCTTGAGGCCGTAGTTGTCTTCGAAATAGTCGAACGCCTCGTGGAAGACGAAATACGGCTTGCCCGCGACCCCGGCCAGGCGCGCCTTGAGACGTGTGTCCAAAGCATCGAGACGCTGGTTGAAGCCCTTGAGGTTGCTTTGATAACGGGCCGCGTTGGCCGGATCCGCCGCGCTCAGGTCGGCCGTCATTTTGGCGGCGATCACCCGCGCATTGAGCGGCGAGAGCCACAAGTGGGCATCCACGGTGCCGGGGCGATGGTCGTGATCGTGTTCGTCGCCGTCATGGTCATCGTCCTCGTGGGACGCGCTGTCCTGGGCGAAGTGACGCAACTTGAGCCCCGGCAAATCCTGGATGGCGACGGAGGGCAGCGTGCGACCGTTGAGCACCCGCGGGAGAAAGCCTTCCATATCGGGGCCGATCCAATAAAGCAGGTCCACCGACTGCACCTTGCGAACATCCGATGGCCGCAACGCATAGTGATGCGGCGAAGCCCCTGGCGGCAGCAACACCTCTGGAACGGCTACGCCATCCTGCACAGCGGCGGCAATCAGTTGCAACGGCTTGATGCTGGTGAGCACCTTGACCTCGGCCTGGGCCGGGCCAATCAGTAGAAAACTTGCGACAAAAGCGACAAAGAGCGAAAAAAATCGGGACACGATGACCACTCGTAGAGGCGAGAACGGGTAACATAATAACGTCTCTCACTAAACTCGTCGCTGCCCATGCCTATTACACCCCTTGCCAGTCGCCCCCACGATCACTCCCACTGCGTGCACAGCGCGCTGTCCGAGGCCGACGCCATCTGCGCGCGCCAAGGGTTGCGCCTGACCGCCCTGCGTCGGCGCGTGCTGGAATTGGTCTGGCAAAGCCACAAGCCACTGGGCGCCTACGACATCCTCGCCGTGCTCAGCGAGCAGGACGGCCGCCGCGCCGCACCGCCGACGGTCTACCGGGCGCTGGATTTCCTCTTGGAAAACGGCCTGGTGCATCGCATTTCGTCGCTGAACGCCTTCGTCGGCTGCAACCACCCGGAGCACGCCCACCAAGGCCAGTTCCTGATCTGCCGGCAATGCCACGCCGCCATCGAGCTGGAACAGAAGTCCATCAGCGATGCCATCATCGCCAGCGCCAAGGACGTCGGCTTCGTGGTCGACACCCAGACCGTCGAGGTGGTCGGTCTCTGCTCCGGCTGCCAGGGGGCCTGATGAGCAATGCGTTGATCCGCCTCGAACAGGTGGCCGTGACGTTCGCCGGGCAGAGCGTGCTGGACAACATCCACCTGAGCGTCGAGCCGGGGCAGATCGTGACCTTGATCGGCCCCAACGGCGCCGGCAAGACCACCCTGGTGCGCGCCGTGCTGGGCTTGCTCAAGCCCGACAGCGGCAGCGTCTGGCGCAAGCCCAGGTTGCGCGTCGGCTATATGCCGCAAAAACTTCACGTCGATCCGACGCTGCCGCTGTCCGTGCTGCGCTTCCTGCGCCTGGTGCCGGGCGTGGACCGCGCCCGGGCCTTGGCCGCGCTCAACGAAGTCGGCGCCGAACAGGTGATCGACAGCCCGGTGCAAAGCGTCTCCGGCGGCGAGATGCAGCGCGTATTGCTGGCTCGCGCCCTGCTGCGCGAGCCTGAGCTGCTGGTGCTCGACGAGCCGGTGCAAGGCGTCGATGTGGCGGGGCAGGCCGAGCTGTACAGCCTGATCACGCGCCTGCGCGACCGCCACGGCTGCGGCGTGCTGATGGTCTCCCACGACCTGCACTTGGTGATGAGCACCACCGACCAGGTGGTCTGCCTCAATCGCCACGTATGCTGTTCCGGGCATCCCGAGCAAGTCAGTGGCGATCCGGCTTTCGTCGAGTTATTCGGAAAAAACGCACAAAGCCTGGCGATTTATCACCATCACCATGACCACGCCCATGACCTGCATGGCTCGGTGGTCAGCGCCCCTTCCGCTTCCAATCATGTTCATGGAGATGGCTGCAAGCATGGCTGATTTTCTGTTGTACGCCCTGCTCGCAGGCTTGGCACTCGCCCTGGTAGCCGGCCCCTTGGGTTCGTTCGTGGTCTGGCGGCGCATGGCCTATTTCGGCGACACCTTGTCCCACGCGGCGTTGCTCGGCGTGGCCTTGGGGTTTCTGCTGGACGTCAGCCCGGCGGTGGCGGTGACCGTTGGCTGCCTGTTGCTGGCGGTGGTACTGGTGACCTTGCAACACCGCCAACCGCTGGCGTCCGACACGCTGCTGGGTATTTTGGCGCCGAGCACCCTGTCCCTCGGGCTGGTGGTACTAAGCTTCATGCATGACGTGCGGATTGACCTGATGGCCTATCTGTTCGGCGACCTGTTGGCGATCAGTCCGACGGACCTGTCGTGGATCCTCGGCGGTAGCGCCGCGGTGCTGCTGTTGCTGGTGGCACTCTGGCGTCCCTTGCTGGCCGTCACCGTGCACGAGGAACTGGCCCGGGTAGAAGGCCTGCCTGTGCTGGGGTTGCGACTGGCACTAATGCTGCTGATTGCGGTGGTCATCGCGGTGGCGATGAAAATCGTCGGGGTGTTGCTGATTACGTCATTGCTGATCATCCCGGCGGCTGCGGCACAGCGTCACGCCCGCTCACCCGAGCAAATGGCCCTGGGCGCGAGCCTGCTGGGAATGCTCGCGGTGTGTGGCGGCCTGGCACTTTCCTGGTTCAAGGACACTCCGGCCGGCCCATCGATCGTGGTCAGCGCCGCCGCGCTGTTTCTGCTGAGTTTTGTCCTACCTCGTCGAGGGGTGTAGACTTGCTCGCTTTTTGCGCAAATAGAGAGTCGCAGGAATGAAGCCGTTCGCCTCCCGTTATCTGCTCCTTGTCGCGTTTTCCCTGCTGCTGGGCGCGTGCCAGAGTACGCCGCCGGTCACCGAGGCTCCCGATACCCGGGGCCCGGCCATCGCGCAGCTCGAGCAAAGCCTTGCCAGCAATGAGCTGGCCACCGCCGAAGACCAGTTGGCCGCCTTGCAAGCCCAGTCACCCGAAGACCGGTCGCTGGAACCCTATCAGCGGCAACTGGCCGAGGCGTATTTGCGCCGCAGCCAGATCGATCTGCAAAAAGGCGATGTCAACGCCGCCGCCACCGCCCTGAGCCGTGCCCGAGCCTTGATGCCCAAGGCCCCAGCGCTCACTGGCGAGGTCAACAGCGCCATTGCCGAAGCCCGCAAGGCCGACCTGGATAAAGCCGAGGCCGACCTCAAGGCCGCCGAAGCCAAACCGGTCGCCAAAGTGATCGACCCGAGCGCCCCCAGTACCACAGTTGCGCTCAACCTAGCCGATATACAGCAAATGCGTCGGCAACTGGATGCCATCGCCGCCGACGTGGTGAATTATCAGTGTGACGTCACCATCCAGGCGCCGCGCACCGATGATTATCCGTGGTTGGCGACGTTGCTGACCAAGCGGGTCAAGAAACTGGACCCGGGGTTTGATTTGAAGCTGCAAAAGCAGATTTTGCGCAGTGTGCCGGCACAGATGGTGCTGACACCGCATAAGCCCTAAAAAGCATCGTCGGAACGCCGCCCGGAGCAAGCTCGCTCCCACAGGGACCCCATGTGGAGCGAGCTTGCTCGCGATAGCGCCCTACCAGACAGCAAATCTCTTTAGGCTGGAACCGCCTTAGCCTTAGCCTCCCGCGCCCAGACCCGATGCTGAGCAATCGCCGCGAAAAACCGCGAAAAACCGCTCGTATCCGCATCTTCGATCAACCCCGCATCCACCTCCAGCTTCAACTCCACCAACAACTGCCGGGCCTCACCATGAAGCCCAATGGCTTTCAGATGCTTGTAGGCCTCCAGCACGTAATGCAACGCCACGCCGTCGCGACTCAAAGCCTTGATCGACTCCGCCCCACCCGGCACGAACACCGCGTCAAAGGCAATCGACGGCAACCCCTCCATGGACGCATCCACCGCCAGCGTTTTCCCATCGGCCGTGGTCACTGGTGCGGAAGTCGGCCCCAGCACTTTGGCGTGGGCGCCCTCGGCCTTCAGCGCCTTCTTGAGGGCATCGATGATCGCTGCATCGACACCGTTAGCCACCAGCACCGCCACTTTTCGCGTCTTGATGTCCCCAGACAGCAGGTTCGCCTGGCTCAAGGCCGGAGACTGCTCCAGCGACGGCGTTGGCACATCGACGGTGCCCGCGGTAGGCGCCGGCAACCCGAGGTTCTTCGCCACTCGCCCGGCCAGTTCCAGATCGATATTGGCGAGGATCTCATTGACCTGCCGCGCCCGGATGAACTCACGCTCCACCTTGCCCAGCTCGAAACTATAAGCCGCGATGATGTGCTCTTTTTCATGGGCGCTCATGCTTCTGTAGAACAGCCGCGCCTGGGAGAAATGGTCGGCGAACGAATCGCTGCGTTGGCGGATCTTGTAGGCATCGATGCGCTCCGGATAACTCTCGAAGCCACCGTCTTCCGGGCCAGGCGGGGTTTCCTTCGGCCAGCCACCGTCGATGGAGTTCGGCTCGTAGGATGCACGTCCCTTGTCGATGGTGGTGCGGTGCATAGCATCCCGTTGGCCGTTGTGTACCGGGGTGATCGCCCGGTTGATCGGCAGCTCATGAAAATTCGGCCCACCGAGTCGGCTGATCTGCGTATCGGTGTAGGAAAACAGCCGCCCTTGCAGCAACGGGTCGTTGGAAAAGTCGATACCCGGCACGATATGCCCGGGGCAGAAGGCGATTTGCTCGACCTCGGCAAAGAAGTTGTCCGGGTTACGGTTGAGCACCATCTTGCCCAGGGGCGTGATGGGCACCAGCTCTTCAGGGATGATTTTGGTCGGGTCGAGCAGGTCGAAGTCAAACTTATGCTCGTCCTCCTCGGCGACGATCTGCACGCCGAATTCCCATTCCGGGTAGTCGCCCATCTCGATCGACTCCCAGAGATCGCGACGGTGATAGTCCGTATCTTTGCCCGCCAGTTTCTGGGCTTCGTCCCATACCAACGAGCAGGTGCCAACCGTAGGGCGCCAGTGGAATTTGACGAAGCTGCTTTTGCCTTCGGCGTTGATCATGCGGAAGGTATGCACCCCAAAACCCTGCATGGTGCGTAGGCTTTTTGGAATGGCCCGGTCAGACATCGCCCAGATCACCATATGAGCCGATTCCGGCACCAGCGAGACAAAATCCCAGAACGTGTCGTGGGCCGAGCCGCCTGTAGGAATTTCGTTATGGGGCTCGGGTTTTACCGCGTGGACAAAATCCGGAAACTTTACCGCGTCCTGAATGAAAAACACCGGCATGTTGTTGCCCACCAGGTCGAAGTTGCCTTCGTCGGTGAAGAACTTCACCGCGAAGCCGCGCACGTCCCGCACGGTGTCGCCGGAGCCGCGTGGGCCTTGCACAGTGGAAAAACGCACGAACACAGGGGTTTTCTTGCTCGGGTCTTGTAGGAAACCGGCCTTGGTCAATGCCGAATGCGCATCGTAGCTCTGAAAATAACCATGGGCGCCGGTCCCGCGGGCGTGGACGATGCGTTCCGGAATGCGTTCATGGTCAAAGTGCGTGATTTTTTCACGCATGATGAAATCTTCCAGCAGCGAAGGTCCGCGGGGGCCGGCGCGCAGGGTGTTCTGGTTATCGGCGATCTTCACGCCCTGGTTGGTGCGCAACGCCTGTTCGGTAGCGTCGGAGCGAAACTGTTCCAGGCTCTCGAGCTTGGCGTTGGTGTTGCCGCGATCCAGCGTGTCGGTCCCGGCCAGTTGGCTCTTGTTGACCGTGGGCTTTTTGATACTCATCAGGCATGACTCCTCTTTGCGTTCCTCGCCGGGGCCAGGAATCTGAGTTCGATACCGCAGGTGCATGACCCCGGCATTTCGAGTGGCTTAATGAGTGACCGATGCCGTTTGGCCGTGTTCCTTTTTTTATGGCCTTTGATCGCGTTATTGCCAAATGACAGGTCTGATCGCAAATAAATGCTAAGAACCTCTATACGGACAGGCTAAAATGCGCGCCCGGCTAACCGCTGATCCTTTTCCAACGCGCCCCACAAGGTTCGCTACGTGATCGAGTTTCAAGACGTCCATAAAACCTACCGAGTCGCCGGTAGGGATATCCCCGCCCTGCATCCGACCAGTCTGACGATTGAGAACGGTCAGGTCTTCGGCCTGATTGGCCATTCCGGTGCGGGAAAAAGTACCTTGCTGCGCCTGATCAATCGCCTGGAAGATTCCACAGGCGGCAAGATCATCGTCGACGGCGAGGAAGTCACCGCCCTGGACGCCAGCGGCCTGCGCCGCTTCCGCCAGCAAGTCGGGATGATTTTCCAGCACTTCAACCTGCTGGCGTCCAAGACCGTGGCCGACAACGTGGCGCTGCCACTGACGCTGGCCGGCGAATTGTCCCGCAGCGAAATCGACCAGCGCGTCGCCGAGTTGCTGGCGCGGGTGGGCCTGTCCGACCACGCCAGGAAATACCCGGCGCAACTGTCCGGCGGCCAGAAGCAGCGCGTCGGCATCGCCCGCGCCCTGGCGACCAAACCCAAGATTTTGCTGTGCGACGAGGCCACCAGCGCCCTCGACCCGCAGACCACCGCCTCGGTGCTGCAACTGCTGGCGGAAATCAACCGCGAGCTGAAACTGACCATCGTGCTGATTACCCATGAAATGGACGTGATCCGCCGGGTTTGCGATCAAGTGGCGGTGATGGATGCCGGCGTGATCGTCGAGCAAGGCCCGGTGGCCGAGGTGTTCCTGCATCCCAAGCACCCGACCACCAAGCGTTTCGTCCAGGAAGACGAGCAGATCGACGAAAGCGAACAGCGCGACGACTTCGCCCACGTGCCCGGGCGCATCGTGCGTCTGACGTTCCAGGGCGACGCGACCTACGCGCCATTGCTCGGCACCGTCGCCCGGGAAACCGGCGTGGACTACAGCATCCTGGCCGGTCGTATCGACCGCATCAAAGACACCCCCTACGGGCAACTGACCCTCGCCATCACCGGCGGTGACATGGAGGCGGCGTTCGCCCGCTTCACCGCGGCCGATGTCCACATGGAGGTGCTGCGCTAATGGAACTGTTGAGTTCGTTCTTCTCCAACATCGACTGGCTGGAAATCTGGCTGGCCACCGGCGACACCTTCCTGATGCTGTTCGGTTCGCTGCTGTTCACCGTGCTGCTCGGCCTGCCCCTGGGCGTGTTGCTGTTCCTCTGCAGCCCGCGCCAGTTGCTCGAAGCCCGCGGCGTGTATGCGCTGCTGTCGCTGATCGTGAACATCCTGCGTTCGCTGCCGTTCATCATCCTGTTGATCGTGATGATCCCGTTCACGGTATTGATCACCGGCACCTCCCTGGGCGTGGCCGGCGCGATCCCACCACTGGTGGTCGGCGCCACACCGTTCTTCGCCCGCCTGGTGGAAACGGCCCTGCGCGAAGTCGACCGCGGCATCATCGAAGCGACCCAGGCCATGGGCGCCACCACGCGGCAGATCATCGTCAATGCCTTGCTGCCGGAAGCCCGTCCAGGCATTTTTGCAGCGATTACGGTGACAGCGATTACGCTGGTGTCCTACACGGCCATGGCCGGTGTGGTCGGCGCCGGTGGTTTGGGTGACCTGGCGATCCGCTTCGGCTACCAGCGTTTCCAGACCGACGTCATGGTGGTCACGGTGGTGTTGCTGCTGGTGCTGGTCCAGGTGCTGCAAACCGTGGGCGACAAACTGGTTGTACATTTTTCTAGAAAATAAGGCCTCGCGGCCAATAAACCATGAGCCGGCCATTCGCTGGCAGGCGCCAAGAGCAGGCGCCTCAAAAGGAGTTAGCTGAATGAAAAAACTACTGGTTGCCTTCGCTGCCGCCGCAGCGTTTTCCGCCCACGCCGCCGACACCCTGACCGTCGCGGCCACACCGGTACCGCACGCGGAAATCCTCGAATTCGTCAAACCGGCATTGGCCAAAGAAGGCGTCGACCTGAAGGTCAAGGTCTTCACCGACTACATCCAGCCGAACGTACAAGTTGCGGAAAAGCGCCTGGACGCCAACTTCTTCCAGCACCAGCCGTACCTGGATGAATTCAACAAGGCCAAGGGCACCCACCTGGTGAGCGTGGCCGGTGTGCACCTGGAACCCCTGGGCGCGTACTCCAGCAAGTACAAGGCACTGACAGAATTGCCAGGCGGCGCCAACGTGGTGATCCCGAACGACGCCACCAACGGCGGCCGTGCGCTGTTGCTGCTGGCGAAGGCTGGGGTGATCAAGTTGAAGGATTCGAACAACATCCTGTCGACCACCAAGGACATCGTTGAGAACCCGAAGGACCTGAAATTCCGTGAACTGGAAGCGGCGACCATTCCGCGAGTGCTGACCCAGGTGGACCTGGCGTTGATCAATACCAACTATGCGTTGGAGGCGAAGCTTGACCCTTCCAAGGATGCACTGGTTATCGAAGGTAACGACTCGCCGTATGTGAATATTCTGGTGGCTCGTGAGGATGACAAGGACAGTGAGGCGATGAAGAAGCTGGTTGCGGCGCTGCACACGCCGGAAGTGAAGGCTTTTATTCTTGAGAAGTACAAAGGCGCGGTTTTGCCGGCGTTTTGAGCTGATTAGGTGGTGAAAAAACGGGGCTGCGTGGGAATGCAGGCCCGTTTTTTGTGCCTAAAAAATCAACGACCCCGTGGCGAATGCTTCTACTCGTTCGAAAGAAGAGATTAATCAGTCGTGGTATTTAGTTTCTATGTCCCACTAGGGCCGGCAATCGGCCAAGATCTGAGGGCTACATCTAGACAAACTTCGGCTATAGATACCTTCCATGAAAGGCAGCTCACGACTCAAAGTATTGACCAAAAAGAAGGTAGACACCGTAATGGCAAATCGAGAGAGGAAAAGACATTAATAAAAATAAACTCGATCTCTTTGCCCTATTTTCATTATTAAAAACAACGCCAAATTACGCGCAGACGACAAGGACAATATGTACAAGTACAGTATTGAAGAAGTTTGCTTTTCGGATGGAACCAGCATCACCCCTGGCTCGCTAACAGTGATCGTAGGACCGAACAACTCCGGGAAAAGTCGGGCTTTACGTGATATCGAAAACCTTGTAACAGGGGGAACAAGGTCGCAGGTGGTTGTCACCGGTCTGAAACACTCAACCCCTCACAATGTTCAAGAATTTAGAGACGCATACAACATCCAAACACACACTGATGTGCACAGTAACGTCTTTTTCCGTAGCTTATCGTCGACTTTGACAACACAACACAACATACATGTTGGTCCCGATTGGGAAAAAAACCTCGAGTACGCCCTTTCGACACGGACTGAGGACGGGGAAAAAATGTTCGCGTCTTGGTTTGGGAATATGTTCGTATCAATGTTCTCAACGGAAGATCGCCTGAAGCTTGTCAAGGAGTCGGACAGTGCAGAACGAGGATATACTGAGAACCTGCTCCAAGCCTTTTATACAGAAGGTATCGCAGCTGAAGAGCGCGTAAGAACAATCGTACGCGAGGCGTTTAAGAAGGACATACGTCTTGACTTCTCCTCGCTCCGAAAAATTCTCCTGCGTATTGGCGATGATCTATCTTCCGCTCCGGTAGACGCCAGAGAAGCATTGGGATACTACGAGCATGTTGACAAGCTCGATGATCAAGGCGACGGCATACGTAGCTTCGTTGCTACCATTTTGACCTTGCTGGTGGGGAAACGCCCCGTACTGTTACTCGATGAACCTGAAGCATTCCTCCATCCTCCCCAAGCTTTCCGCCTTGGCGAGGTAATTGCCAAGCAAGCAGATGCCGATCGGCAGGTCATTGTAGCAACACATAGCTCAGAACTACTGCGAGGAATTCTGAGCCAACGTCGCGACGTATCCATCATTCGAGTAAATAGGGTAGGCGATAGAAGTGAAATTAAAATATTATCTAGTGAAGGAGTCGCTTCTTTTTCTAGTGACCCTTTGCTGTCTTCAACACGAATACTCGACGGACTTTTCTATAAGGGCGCAATCATTGTCGAGGCAGACGCCGACTCTGTTTTTTATCAACGCATAGGAAGACGGTTGGTCGACGCTGACAGCTTCCACGTAGCCCACGCTCACAACAAACAAACTGTTGCAAAAGTTCTTAGCCCGTATCGATCTCTTGGCGTCCAATACGCCGCCATAGTCGACTTCGATGTAATTCGTGTTAGGGCTGAATTCAACGCACTTATAAAGCAGTTCAATTTCGACACTATCCAAAAAAACAAATTGGAAGAGTTAAGAGCCTTGATCGTCAATCACATTGAGCGCGTCCCCTCGGGCGAGCTACTAACTAGCGTTATAGGTTTGCTCAAGAATGAAATTGACGCTATTGAGTCCGACTCACGCGACGATGATTTAAAATTGAGCAGTTTGTTGGGCACTTTAAAAAGAGTCCGAGAAAGTGGTTCAGCTTGGAAGCCATACAAGAAGTCTGGGCGAGCGGCCTTAGAGGAAAAAATACAACTAGTTTTTGATGAGCTCTGCCAAATCTGTGCGAGTAGAGGTCTTTTTATCGTTCCTGTTGGCGAGTTGGAAGGCTGGCTAACGGATTACGGTCTAGCTCACACATCAAATAAATCTAAATGGATTGTTGATGCACTTGAACTCATGCCTGAGCTTGAGCCCGATTTGAAAGGAGGGCCATGGTCGTTCTTATCTTCTGTACACTCTTACCTCGGAAGATAATCAATGAATAACGCTTTAGGCAATTACTCCCCGGCATTCCACACTCCTCGTAAATCACTGTCCTTTGGATGAGCGTAGAAGTAGCGAATATGGAAAAGCAAACTCGACACAAGATGCCGAGTTTGCTTATTTAGAATGCTTACCTGCTAACGCGGATCAACGTTATCCAACACCCGATTCGCCAGCAATGAACTCAATTCGATCAATTGCTGTATACCGAGAGCAATATGACGGCGAGGGCCTTCCAGGTCGAAGGCCAGGTTACTGACCATCGCGTCGGCTGCCGCCAGGGTTTCGCTGAGGTTGGCGAGAAGGGATTCGTTGTCGGCGTTTTTTGCGACAGTGAAGAGTTGGCCCGGTTGGGACGCATCTTCGGATTTTTCCGGTTTTGGTAGCAGGTAGTGATCCAAGACGCGTTTGGTGGCTTCGTCGTGCTTTTTGGCTTTGGATTTGATGTGCGGTGGGGCTTGGTCCGTTTCCGGAGGGTTTGGAGTTATTTTGAACATAAGCTGGAATCCTCGAGTTAGGCCGCGACCTCTTCCCTACTAAAAGAAGGGTGGCGGCTGTACGCAGGTTAGTAGACCGGGGATTCCAGCATTGCCGGCGCGCCGAAGCGCCCTGCGCACAGCCACCATCAAGGACAGGAATTGGAACACCTGCCTGAGTGGAGAGCTCATGCATCTTGCGGAAAACCTCGGGCTACTAAACCCGACCACTGATGGGCAGTGGCAGGGAAACGATAGAACCCGGGGACAAGGCGCACAAGCGGGCGGATTCTGGCGTAGTTGTAGGCAAAGGCGCAAGGTTGGGTAGCCGGGTGGAAGGGTTGTGGTTGGAGGATAAACAGGTGGCGTTTATTACCTGTAGTTCGGGGATAGAGGGGTGCTTGCGAATGGGCGGAGTGGCTGGCGGGGTTGGTCTGTAGGAATGTGTTTGGCTGGTTTGGGGCTGCTGCGCAGCCCAGCGGGAGCAAGCTCCCTCGCCACGGGGATTGGGGGGTAGAGGAAGTAGGGGCAGTCGCATCCGCGGGAGCGATGCAGCCTTTTTCAGCAATCACTTGCTCCCGCCCCCCTATCAGCATTTGCCCCTTGTTCGGGCCGAATGAACCCTAGGATCTGCTTCATTGTTCTACAACCCCCATGATAAATTCCCCGCCGCGACCTCTAATCAATAGAGGGCATTCAGGGAGAGAAGTAAGTGATCAAGTCTTTGTTGGTTGGGACATTGCTGGCAATGGCATCAGCATCGGCATCTGCGATGAGTTGCGATAATCCTAGAAACGCCTATGACAGGACCTATTGCGCGTCGCTGAAAATGGTTCAGTCGGATCAGGAAATCAACGAGCAGTACAAGAAGACCATGAGTGCCCTGAACCCGGATCAAAAGAAAAAAGTGAAAGCTGCTCAGATCCAGTGGATCAAAAATCGTGACAGCGCCTGTTCCAACGATGGCCTGCTCTACCTGGACTGTGCCAATGAGAAGACCGAGGCGCGTATCGTCATACTCAAGGCTGTCGAGCGTGAGTGCCGTGCTGCCGGTTGCGACGACGCCAAGCTGTCGCAAGTCGAGTAACCCGTAGACAACGTTGGGCTTGCAGTCGTATCCCACGAAAAACCCGACGTAAAGCGTCGGGTTTTTCTTTGGTGGGTTCACCTGCTATCGCGGTTCAACTCGCCCTTGCTCCTTCTTTCATGGCTGACGCAGGCTGGTCATGATCAGTGCTACGCAGCACCGCGCTCGACCATGGCACGCCATGCCTGGACGCTGGAGCGTTCCTCCATCCTGGCATGCCATGCTCGAAGCGCCACGCACTCTTCAGGCACGGCGAGTTGCACCAACGAGGCGAAGATCATGCCGCCCAGTACCGCAATGTCGGCCATCGAAAACTTGTCGCCCGCCACAAAGGGCCGGTCTTTGAGAAGGTTGTCGAAATAGTGCATGCCCCTGATCGCCTTATCGCGCATCCGGGCGCCCCACTCGGCATTCTGGTACAGCTCGACATCGGGCCCGAGGCCCGGCGTGGCATGGTGGAAGTACGCGCTGACGGCATCGAGAAACTCGATCTCGGCACGTTTGGTCATCATATGGATGATGCCTTTCTCAACAGCCGTTTGGCCCGTCAACGTCGGATGACCGTCCAGGCTATCCAGGTACTGGGTGATCGCCGTGCACTCGGCGATCCGCGTCCCATCGTTCAGCTCCAGCACGGGCAGTGTCCCGGAGTAATTGATGGCCAGGAACTCGGGTTGCTTGTGCTCGCCGTTCCAGAGATTCACCGGTACGAATTCGATGTTGGGCAGCAATCCTTTTTCCGCCAGCGCAATGCGGACGCGGGCGGGGTAGGGGCCGTTGAACCAATCGTAGATTTTCATCGTAGGAACAGTGGAAACGTCAACGCGCTGCTGTGAAGAAGTCATGATTCAATCACCTGCCTGTCAATTGGTAGGCAAAGATTGAGCCGACACTCAGGTGCTGTCAATCCCCTACCTGTCAATTGGCAGGTAAACGGCTCCGGGCGTAGAATCGCGGTTACCTAAGTGAATAGAAATCTCGAAATGAGGCTGCAACGTGAACGAAAATGCTCGAGAAGCCATCTTGGCGGCAGCGAAATCCGCTGCCCAACTGCACGGTTACAGCGGTATCAATTTCCGTAGCATTGCCGTCCAGGTGGGTATCAAGAACGCCAGCATTTACTACCACTTTCCGAGCAAGGCAGGCCTGGCTGCGGCGGTCGCTGAGCGCTACTGGCAGGACGCGTTGCGAGTGCTTGAAGGGATACGCGCTGCCAATGTCGATCCAAAGAAGTGCCTGCAGCTGTACGCATCCATTTTTCGAAAGTCGCTTGAGGACGGCAACAGGCTTTGTCTGTCCAGCTTCATGGCAGCCGAATACGAAGACCTTCCCGATGAAGTATCGCGAGAGATCAGGGCTTTTGCGGACGTTAACGTGGCGTGGCTCGCCCAGGTACTGGCAGATGCTGGAACAGGTAGCGCAGAAGAATGTGAACGCCGAGCGCGGGCCATTTATACCGCTGTTGCGGGTGCTCAGTTAATTGCGCGGACTCGAGCGGATGTCGGTCTGTTCGATGATTTGATACTGAGCTACCGGGAAGCGGGGTTGATTCCAGCCTGATTGCTCGTTTCTTAGGCTATGACACGGTTGGTCTGTTGGAATGCTTGGGGCTGCTTTGCAGCCCAGCGGGAGCAAGCTCCCTCGCCACGGAGGTTTGCGTTCCTGCATAGCGTTTGGGGATAAATCCCGTCGTCACAGTAATTCAGTTGTTTACGGTAATGGCAGGGTGCCACAATCGTTTTTTTGTTGCGTCATAACCAGGTGGTTCAAATGTATGGCCCAAGATTGCGCAATGGCCAGGATTTTGTAATAGCCGAGCAGGTGCGCACCGACCGATTGCAGCAGCTGTTTCGCCAATCCGTTTCTGCGGTTTTTGGTAGTTACCTCGCTGCCATCATGCTGAGTTGGCTGTGTTGGGATCGTTTTGAGCACGGCGCTATTTTTTGGTGGATGGCCATTCTGACCGCATCGACGCTGTTGCGTATCGCGATGTTCGTTGCCTATTTCCGCAGCGACGAAAGTCAGCGCACGCCTCGACATTGGGAGCGCAAATACTGGGTCACACTGGTGCTATCCGCCAGTATCTGGGGCGGCGGGGCGTTCGTTCTCATGCCGGCGGACGATCTGTTGTCACAGGCGTTGGTCATGCTCTTTACAGTCGGCATGTCCGTCAGTGCGGTGTCCTGCTACTCGGCCTATCGCGATATGACACTGGTCTCCATTGGCGTGGTGCTGTTGCCGTGCACGATCTGGCTGCTGTTTCAACCGTCCCCGATTCAACTCGGCATGGCCCTTTCGATTCTGGTGTTCGCGGCATTTGCGGCCCGCGCCACGCACAAAATGTCCCAGGCACTGGAGATCGCCTTTCGACTCACCCGTGAAATGGAACAGGCGAACAGCATTTCAACCCGCGCCGCTCAAACCGATGAACTGACCGGCCTGAAGAGTCGAAGGGCGTTTTTCGAGCATGCCCAGCAGCTTTACAATGAATGTAAGGCCAAGCGGCAAGGGTTGTGCGCGGTCATGTTGGACATGGATCACTTCAAGCACATCAACGACACCTACGGCCACCAGGTCGGCGATCAGGTTTTGCGCCAGATGGGGGCGGTCATCAGTTCGTCATTTCGGGTAACGGATATCCACGGTAGGCTCGGGGGCGAAGAGTTCGCCATTCTGCTCCCGAACACTTCCATTGAGGTTGCCACCCAGATTGCAGAACGGCTCATCGATACGATTGCGGGCTTGATGGTCGAGCCTGTCCTCTGCATATCAGCCAGCCTCGGCGTCGCGTCGACGGAGGCCTGTAATAAGGATCTTCACAGCTTGATGAACGATGCGGATAAAGCCCTGTATCGGGCGAAGGCGTTGGGGCGTAATCGGGTGGCTGTTGCTTAGTCGGGTTGGATTTGCCCAGCGCGAAACCAAAAAACCGCCAATTCGGCGGTTTTTTACTTTTCCCTGATCCCGCGTTTGATCGTGCCCGCTCTGCGTGGGTATGCATCCCGTGACGCTCTGCGTCACTTTCCAAAAGCGGAACGCGGAGCGTCCCTGGCGGCGTTCCCACGCAGAGCGTGGGAGCGATCGAAACCCATCATTCTGCTTATGAATTTCCCTCTCTTTGAAGGCCTGCAATTGCGCTGGCCCTGCTGATCCCCTAGCAACCTCCTTCCCGTGGCTCACCTCCCAGCTCACCCGGGCTGGCGACATTGCAAAACCAAAAAATAAATTCCCTTTTAGATCAACCTGTTAACTCAAAATCGATAAATTTCTCAAAATTTATCTTGCGCGCCAAATATTAACTCGTTAAGTTTATCTCAACTGGTTAGCGCACAAACATTTAGCGTAAACAATTTCGATCCACCCATCAGCAATAGAGGAAACACCATGAACGTTCTCTACACCGCAGTCGCAACCTCCACCGGTGGCCGTGATGGCCGTGCTGTTTCCAGCGACAAGATTCTCGACGTGAAACTGGCCACTCCAAAAGCCTTGGGCGGCGCTGGTGGTGAAGCCACCAACCCTGAGCAGTTGTTCGCTGCCGGCTACTCCGCCTGCTTCATTGGCGCATTGAAGTTTGTCGCCAGCCAAAGCAAACGCAGCATTCCTGCTGATGCATCGATCACGGCACATGTCGGCATCGGCCAGATCCCTGGCGGTTTCGGCCTGGACATCGACCTGCACATCAACCTGCCAGGTCTGGATCAAGCCGATGCTCAAGCGCTGGTCGACGCGGCTCACCAGGTTTGCCCGTACTCCAACGCGACACGCGGCAACGTCGATGTCCGTTTGCACGTCACCGTCTAACTCACTAACTCACTTTATCTACGAATAAAAAGGATCAGGACATGAACACTCTCGGCAAAACTCTCGTTGGCTCGCTTCTGGCACTGTCGCTCGGCAATGCGTTCGCGACTTCTTCTGTTCAACCTATGTTCGCTGAGGGTGGTTCGGATCGCCTGATCGAAAAACGCGTAGCCGAAGGCGGCTCGGATCGACTGATCGAAAACCGTGTAGCCGAAGGTGGCTCGGATCGACTGATCGAAAACCGTGTAGCCGAAGGTGGCTCGGATCGACTGATCGAAAACCGCGTAGCCGAAGGTGGCTCGGATCGACTGATCGAAAACAGAGTGAGCTGAACAAGCCCTTCACCACGCCAAAGCCGGTCGAATCAACCCATGTTGTCTCCAAAACAAAAAACGCCGCTTATCTCTCATGAGGAAGCGGCGTTTTTTTGCAACGTGTCGCGGGATCCTAAACGATGCTATCCACCACACCCCCATCAACCCGCAACGCGGCGCCAGTGGTGGCCGAGGCCTGTTCCGAGCTGGCATAGATGATCATGTTGGCGACTTCCTCGACGCGCGCCGCGCGCTGGATGATCGAGGTGCTGCGGTGCTCATTGACGAAATCCGCCGCGACCTTTTCCAGGCTGTCCCCGGTGCGCTCGACGTCTGCCTGGAGCATCTGGGCAACCCCTTCGGACAGCGTCGGCCCAGGCAGCACCGAGTTCACCGTAACGCCTGTGCCAGCCAGGCGCTTGGCCAGGCCACGAGCGATGGACAGTTGGGCGGTCTTGGTGAAGCCGTAGTGAATCATGTCGGCAGGAATGTTCACGCCCGACTCCGACGAAACAAACACAATCCGCCCCCAACCCCGCTCGACCATGCCCGGCGCGTAGGCCCTAGAAACCCGCACGCCGGACATTACGTTGGTTTCGAAGAAGCGCTGCCATTCGCTGTCCGGCGTTTCGAAAAAGTCTTCCAGTTTGAAAATGCCCAGATTGTTGATGACGATATCGAAGCGTGGGTATTTGGCGATCAGTGCCTCGCAGCCCGGCGCGTTGCTCAGATCGCCAACAAAGCCATCGGCCCTTGAAGCGAGGGCGCCCAAGCGCTGCAACGCGTCCTCCACGCTGCTCCCGCTGCGACCGTTGATAACCACGTGGGCGCCGGCTTCGAGGAAGCCTTTGGCTGTGGCAAAACCGATACCGCTGGTGGAGCCGGTGACGAGGACGTGACGGCCGGTGAAGTCGATGTTCATGAGGGGGACTCCTTGATTAATGAGCCAGAGGAAGTGCGATATTTCTGACTGGACGGTAATCCGACGGATCGAGGGATGGCTTTGCCATCCCAACGTCGCCGATATCGCAGGCCCTTAATCATGGACACGATTGAGGCTTTGCGCCTCCTCGTGATCAATCAACCATCAGGAAGCCGACCACACCGCCAGCTCATAGCCATCCGGGTCGATGAAGTGGAAACGCCTTCCACCCGGGAACGCGAACACTTCACGGCTGATGAGCGCCCCCGCGGCCTTGAGCCGGAGTTGGGTAGCCTCAAGGTCATCCGCGTACAAGATGATCAACGGACCACCCGGCCGCACCGGTTCACCGGTCGTGAAACCACCGGTCAGGCGACCGTCGCTGAATTCGGTATAGGTCGGGCCGTAGTCGACGAAACTCCAGCCGAACACGCTTGCATAGAAGGCTTTGCTGCGGGCGATGTCGCTGACATTGAACTCGATGTTATCGATCTGACTGTCTTTACCTTGAATGCCCATTGTCGCTTCCTTGGCTGATTTGGGAGTAAGCGAGCTTAGGCCATTTCCCCCTCACCGAGCTTGGAAAAATCGATCCGGACGACAGGGGTTGAGGGCCGAGCAAGCCTTGTCGCCGACGATATCCTCACTGGCAAGACGACCCACGATCGCGGCCAGGGTTACGCCGGGGTGCATGACGCACACGTATACGCCGCCAACCTGCGGAAGATAACCAATGATGGGGATGTCATCAGCAGGCATGGGTCTGTATCCGACGCGAGCCGATTGTAGGTCCAGGGAGACGACGCCGTGGAGTTCGCTTTTGATGGCGTTGGCGGTGCGCAGCGCGATCTCCGATGGTTGGTTTTCCAAGGCGTCGTCCAGGTAGTCTTCGGCCGCCAGCAACGCACCCTCCGGGGTTTGCCTCACTTCCATTTCAGGGCTGGAAATGAGGCTGCGTACCAGGTTGGGTGGCGAGGTGTAGCGGATGAAAATTGCCGGGGAGGCGTCTATGGGCAGGCAGACTTCAAGCAGGTCGGCCAGCTTCGTGATGCCTGTGCCGGCTGCCAATACGACGATATCGGCTTCAATGACGCCCGTGGCGGTTTCAACGCCCCACACGGTGGAACCCTGGGTTTTAAAGCCGAGAACCGACGTTTGAGTGAGCACTTTCGCGCCATTCGCTTGAGCACCGGCGATCAGCGCATGGGTTGCTGCTACGGCGTCCAGCGCTCCTTCTTCCGCCGCATACGAAGCTTGCTGAGGAGGGTTCTTGAGGTTCGGCTCAAGTTCACGGATCTGTGATTGGGATATCCGGCTAGCCGACGCTGTTGAACTCGAGCCGTAAGAGAGGGCGCCAGTCCAGCGGATCTTCAGGCCAGGCAGTTGCGTTTCGAGTCGGCGGTATTCCTGGATGGCAGCACCGCGCAATGGCGCAATGGGGTCGGGTTCGCCATGGGAGGTGTTGATCCAGGCGAATGAGCTGCCGGTCACGCCTGACGCGATACCTTCGGCCTCGACCACAGTGACTTTCGCGCCTTTGGTCGCCAGGTGGTAGGCCAGGGATGCGCCTACGATGCCCGCACCGATGACGCGTTTGCCTGGAGCGTTATCCATTTCGCCTCCGTTGGATTGTGCGCCTGGTCGGTTGGGGCTGCTTCGCAGCCCAGCGGGAGCAAGCTCCCTCGCCACGGGGGAAGGATGGAGTCAGTTGTTTATGCGGCGGCTGTTAGGCCGCTATCGCGAGCAAGTTCGTTCCCACAAGGATCGGTGGTGTGCTTCAGTACCACCGCGCCTCGCCAGGCGGGCGTTTCTTGAAGCGTTTCATGCTCCACATGTACTGGCTGGGGTAGGCCCGCACGTAGCGCTCCACCACTTGGCTCATGGCGGCGCAGGCGGTTTCGGTGTCGGTGCTGTACATGGCCTCGGGCGCGGCTTCGAGGATGACTTTGTAGCCGGAGCCGTCCGGCAGGCGCAGGGCGTGGAGGAAGACGCCGACCGCTTTGCCGCCGGCGAGCATGTTCGGCACGAACTTGCTGGTCAGGGCCTGGGTGGCGAAGAAGGGCACGAAGATACCGGCGGATTCGGCCGGTTCCGGGTCGGCGGGGATGCCCACCTGGCCGCCCTTGCGCACTTCCTTGATGACGCTGAGGATGCCTTCCTTGGTCGATGCCGCGACTTTATTGCCCAACTGCACCCGCTGCTTGCGCAGCAATTCATCCACCGCCTTGAGCTTGGGCGGACGGTAGAAAATGATCGGCTTGCACTGGCTGCAATAGAAGTGGTTGAGCACTTCCCAGTTGCCCAGGTGGCTGGTGATGCCGACTACGCCTTTGCCGGACGCCAGGGCCTCTTTCAATACGTCCAGGCCCTCGACTTCACGCACCAGGTCGATGGAGCGCTGGGCCGGCCAGATCCAGGCGCAGGCGCTTTCGGTCAGGGATTTGCCAATGTCCTTGAGGCTCTGGCCCACCAGGCGTTCGCGCTCGGCCGGGTCCATCTCGGGAAAACATTTGGCGAGGTTGATCCGCACCACGTCGCGGGAACGGTTGGGAAATTTCCACATGAGCCAGCCAATCGCCGAGCCCACTGCCTGCACCGCTCGCCAGGGCAGCAGCGCAAACAACCGCAGAGCGCCGACCAGCAAGGCGCCTTTCAACTTATCCACAGGTCACTCCTGAATGTATGGGCCGTGTTGCGAGCCAGCTATTCTAACCGCCGTTTGCCAGCTCGGCGTAGCGGTCACAATCCTGAGTGTGGTCCATGACCATGCCCGAGGCCTGCATCAAGGCGTAGCAAATGGTCGGCCCGACGAAGGTGAACCCGGCCTTTTTCAGACCTTTGCTCATTGCCAGAGCCTCGGGCGTGATGGCCGGCACTTCGCTGCGGTCCTTGAAATGGTTGATGATGGGTTTATCGCCGACGAACGACCAGAGGAACGCCACCGGATCCTCCAGGGCCAGCCAGGCCTGGGCGTTGCGGCGGGCGGCCTTGAGTTTGAGGCGGTTGCGGATGATGCCGGGGTCGAGCATCAGCTCATCGATTTCCGCGTCGCTCATCTGCGCCACGCGCTGCACATCGAAGCCGTACAACACTTCCCGGTAGCGCTCGCGTTTGCGCAAAACGGTGATCCAGGACAGCCCGGCCTGGAACCCTTCGAGCAAAAGCAACTCGAACAAACCCTGCGCATCGCGCAGCGGCGTGCCCCACTCCTGATCGTGATAAGCCATGTACAAAGGATCGTCAGAACACCAAAAGCAGCGTGGCATAAGGCTCCAGGGGGCGTGCGCACGAACGAATCGGGTATACTCCCGCTCTTTAAATCGCAGCCCAAGAAACAGGTGAATTTCGTGAGCCAGCCTACGCCAGCCGTGCGTACCTTCCAAGACTTGATCCTCGCCCTCCAGCAATACTGGGCCGAGCAAGGTTGCGTGGTACTTCAGCCCTACGATATGGAAGTAGGCGCCGGCACTTTCCACACTGCCACGTTTCTGCGTGCCATCGGCCCGGAAACCTGGAACGCCGCTTATGTGCAGCCCAGCCGCCGCCCGACTGACGGCCGCTACGGCGAAAACCCGAACCGCCTGCAGCACTACTACCAGTTCCAGGTCGTGCTGAAGCCGAACCCGGAAAACTTCCAGGAACTGTACCTGGGCTCCCTCAAGCACGTGGGCCTCGACCCACTGGTGCACGACATCCGTTTCGTCGAAGACAACTGGGAGTCGCCAACCCTGGGCGCCTGGGGCCTGGGCTGGGAAGTCTGGCTCAACGGCATGGAAGTGACCCAGTTCACCTACTTCCAGCAGGCGGGCGGCATCGAGTGCTACCCGGTCACCGGCGAAATCACCTACGGCCTCGAACGCCTGGCCATGTACCTGCAGGGTGTGGATTCGGTCTACGACCTGGTGTGGGCCGACGGTCCGTTCGGCAAAGTGACCTACGGCGACGTGTTCCACCAGAACGAAGTGGAACAGTCGACCTACAACTTCGAACACGCCAACGTCGACAAGCTGTTCGAGCTGTTCGATTTCTATGAAAGCGAAGCCAAGCGCCTGATCGAGCTGGACCAGCCGCTGCCGTTGCCGAGCTATGAAATGGTGTTGAAGGCGTCCCATACCTTCAACCTGCTGGATGCGCGCCGGGCGATTTCCGTGACCGCGCGCCAGCAATACATCCTGCGTGTGCGCACCCTGGCGCGTTCCGTTGCGCAAGCCTACCTGCTGGCCCGTGCCAAGCTGGGCTTCCCGATGGCGACCCCGGACCTGCGTGATGAAGTGTTGGCTAAGCTGGAGGCTGCACAATGAGTGCTCAAGATTTTCTGGTTGAACTGGGCACCGAAGAACTGCCACCCAAAGCCCTGAACACCCTGGCCGATGCGTTCCTGGCCGGTATCGACAAAGGCCTGCAAGCTGCCGGCCTGAGCTACGAAGCCAAACAGGTGTACGCCGCGCCGCGCCGCCTGGCCGTGCTGATCACCGCCCTGGCGACCCAGCAGCCAGACCGCAGCATCAACCTCGACGGCCCGCCACGCCAGGCCGCGTTCGATGCCGACGGCAACCCGACCCAAGCCGCCCTGGGCTTCGCCAAGAAGTGCGGCGTGGACCTGAGCGAAATCGACCAGAGCGGCCCGAAGCTGCGCTATAGCCAGAGCATCAAGGGCAAGCCGACCGCCAGCCTGTTGCCGACCATCGTCGAAGACTCCCTCAATGACTTGCCGATCCCCAAGCGCATGCGCTGGGCCGCGCGCAAGGAAGAATTCGTACGTCCAACCCAGTGGCTGGTGATGTTGCTCGGTGACCAGGTCATCGATTGCACGATCCTGGCCCAGAAGGCCGGTCGCGATTCCCGCGGTCACCGCTTCCATCATCCACAGAGCGTGCGCATCACCTCGCCGGCCAACTACCTGGCCGACCTGCGTGCCGCCTACGTGCTGGCCGACGCCAACGAGCGCCGCGCACTGATCAGCAAGCGCACCGAAGAGCTGGCCACCCTGCAGGAAGGCACCGCCATCGTGCCGGCCAACCTGCTGGACGAAGTGACAGCGTTGGTGGAATGGCCAGTGCCGCTGGTGTGCTCGTTCGAGGAACGTTTCCTTGAAGTGCCGCAGGAAGCGCTGATCACCACCATGCAGGACAACCAGAAGTACTTCTGCCTGCTGGACGCCGAAGGCAAGTTGCTGCCGCGCTTCATCACGGTCGCCAACATCGAAAGCAAGGACCCGCAGCAGATCATCGCCGGTAACGAAAAAGTCGTCCGCCCGCGCCTGACCGATGCCGAGTTCTTCTTCAAGCAAGACAAGAAGCAGCCGCTGGAAAGCTTCAACGAGCGTCTGCGCAACGTGGTGTTCCAGGAAAAACTCGGCAGCGTCTATGACAAGGCCGAACGCGTATCGAAACTGGCCGCGTTCATCGCCCCACGCATCGGCGGCGACGCCCAGCGCGCAGCCCGTGCCGGCATCCTGTCCAAGTGCGACCTGTCCACCGAGATGGTCGGTGAGTTCCCAGAGATGCAAGGCGTCGCCGGTTACTACTACGCCCTCAACGATGGCGAGCCGCAGGACGTGGCCCTGGCACTGAACGAGCAGTACATGCCCCGCGGTGCCGGCGCCGAGCTGCCGACCACCCTGACCGGTGCGGCCGTGGCGATCGCTGACAAGCTCGACACCCTGGTCGGCATCTTCGGTATCGGCATGCTGCCCACCGGCAGCAAAGACCCTTATGCCTTGCGTCGTGCGGCGCTGGGTGTGTTGCGGATCCTGATCGACAAGCAGCTGGACCTGGACCTGAACGACGCCGTGGCATTCGCCGTCAATGCGTTCGGCAGCAAGGTCAAGTCTGCCGGCCTGGCCGATGCGGTGCTGGAGTTCATCTTCGACCGCCTGCGTGCGCGTTATGAAGACGAAGGCGTCGATGTTGCTACCTATCTGTCGGTGCGTGCCCTGAAACCAGGTTCGGCCCTGGACTTCGACCAGCGTGTACAAGCGGTGCAGGCGTTCCGCAAATTGCCGGAAGCGGCAGCGCTGGCATCGGTGAACAAGCGTGTGTCGAACCTGCTGAGCAAGGCCGAGCCTTCCGTCAAAGCCGTTGAAGCACGTTACTTTGATAATGCCGCCGAGTTTTCGCTCAACTCGGCGATTCAACAGGCGTATGCGTCGGTACAACCGCTCATGGAAAAACGCGATTATGCCGAGGCACTGGCGCGCCTGGCGGCACTGCGCGAGCCGGTCGATGCGTTCTTTGAAGCCGTGATGGTGAATGCGGACAACGAAGACGTTCGCAAGAATCGTTATGCATTGCTGGCACGCCTGCGCAGCCTGTTCCTCAATATTGCCGATATTTCCGTGCTGGGTTGAGGAGCTGCTGTTGAAACTGCTGATTCTCGATCGGGACGGGGTGATCAATCACGACTCCGACGCTTACATCAAATCGGTGGAGGAGTGGTTGCCGCTACCCGGTTCGATCGAAGCCATCGCGCAGTTGAGCAAGGCCGGCTGGACGGTGGCGGTTGCCACCAACCAGTCGGGCATTGCCCGCGGTTATTATGACCTCGCCGTGCTCGAAGCCATGCACGAGCACCTGCGTGCATTGGTGGCGGAGCAGGGCGGGGAAGTCGGGCTGATCGTTTATTGCCCGCATGGGCCGGACGAAGGTTGCGATTGCCGCAAACCCAAGCCGGGCATGTTGAAAACCATTGCCGCGCATTACGGCGTGACACTGGCGGGTGTGTGGTTCGTCGGCGACAGCCTCGGTGACCTGGAGGCGGCCAAGGCCGTCGATTGTCAGCCAGTTTTGGTAAAGACCGGGAAAGGCGAGAAGACTCTGGGCAAGACCCTACCGGTGGGCACCTTGATTTTTGACGACTTGGCGGCGATTGCCGCTGAACTTATCCACAATTAGAGCTCCCAAGACAACCTGATCAAGGATTGTTCGGGAAGCGCTTGAACAGGCGGGCATTGCCCGCAACGGTAAATGCCGCTATGTCTATATTGCAGGCCATCAGAGCCTTTCTCTTTTACCTGCTGTTGGGCACCAGCTCCTTGCTGTGGTGCTCCTTGAGTTTTTTTATCGCGCCTTTCTTGCCGTTCAAGGCGCGCTACCGTTTCATCAATGTGTACTGGTGCCGCTGCGCACTGTGGTTGAGCAAAGTGTTCCTGGGCATCCGCTATGAGGTCAAAGGGGCCGAGAACGTGCCTGACCGGCCCTGCGTGATCCAGTCCAACCACCAGAGCACCTGGGAAACGTTCTTTCTCTCGGCCTATTTCGAACCGTTGAGCCAAGTACTCAAGCGTGAACTGTTGTTCGTGCCGTTCTTCGGCTGGGCCATGGCGATGCTGCGCCCGATCGCTATCGATCGCGACAACCCCAAGGCAGCCCTCAAGCAGGTCGCGAAGAAGGGCGACGAACTGCTCAAGGATAACGTTTGGGTGCTGATCTTCCCCGAGGGCACCCGTGTTCCTTATGGAACCGTCGGCAAATTCTCCCGTAGCGGTTCGGCATTGGCCGTGAACGCCGATCTACCCGTGCTGCCGATTGCACACAATGCCGGCAAATTCTGGCCCAAGGCTGGCTGGATCAGAACACCAGGCGTCATCACTGTGGTGATCGGCGCGCCGATGTATGCCGAAGGCACTGGGCCCCGCGCCATCGCCGACCTCAATGACCGTGTCCAAGCCTGGAATGAACAGACACAACGGGAAATGGGCTCGCTGCCCCCGACCCCGACAACACCGGCCACCACCGACCAGCTCGCTGTTTGAGATCTGTGGATAACCTGTGTACCGTTTTTTCTAAATCCGGTGCTTTTATGCTGTAGGTCTATGTTTTTAATACATATTTCCTAAACACATAAAACCCACCTTCAGGTGCATAAGTTTTTTATAGCACCCAAAGATCGCAGCCTTCGGCAACTCATGCAGACGAAGGCTGCGATCTTTTCAATCTTCCAATAACGGGAAACGCAGGCTAAACGTCGTGCCTTTACCCACCACGCTATGGCACTCGATTTTCCCCTCGTGATGGTCAACCACAGCCTTGACCATCGACAACCCCAAGCCAATTCCATCGACCCCGTGAGCCGAGGAAAACCGTCGGTACTGACTAAACAGGTCTGGTAGTTCTTCGGCGCTGATGCCTTTGCCCTGGTCGGCGACATTGCAGATCAACCAGCCCGGGGTGCAATGAACCTGCAGCGAAATGCAGGCGTCGGGCACACTGTACTTGATGGCATTTTCCAGCAGATTGAACAGGGCACGAGTCAGCAACGGCTGATCCGCCCTCACCATTGCCTCTTCATCCTCTATTTCATGAATCAACTGGATGCGTTTTGCCTGGGCGATGGGCAGCGCCTGGTCGAGCACATCCAGAACCAGCATGGCGAACAGCGTCGGCTGGAATTGATACGCCTCGGATTCGGCCTTGGCCAATTGCACGAAGCCCTCGGTCAGGTCCAGGGCGCGACGTACCTGGCGCTCGATCTGGTCGAACAGCGGATTATCCCCACCGACCTGATGCCGCTGCACATCGAGCAATGCAAGGATCGCCGAGTGCGGGGCACGCAAATCATGGGAAAGGAAACGCAGCATGACGCTGCGCTGTTCTTCAGCCTCACGTTCGGCACTCAGGTCCGTGAGGCTCAACAACCAGCCAATCGGCGCATCGCCATCAACCGGCAACAACGCCGCCCGTTCCAGGCGCAAGCTGCGCTCGCGAATGTCGCGAAACTCCACCAAGGGCAATGTGGATAACCGGTGATGCGTCCCCTGCTCCAACCCTGGGTAACCCAATTGCCCGAGATGCTCCAGCACGTCGCCACCCGCCAGGCCATGGCCGAACAACTCGCGCGCCTTGCGATTGCCGAGCAACAGCTTGCCTTTAGGGTCACAGATCATGGTCGCCACCGGCAAATATTCCAGGCCGTCGGCAATGAAGCGTCGGGTGTCGCGGGTTCGACTCATGGCCTGCTCCAGGGCCATGATCTGCCCCTGCAAGCGGTCGCTGCCGGTGTAGGAGGCGCGGCGACGTTCCGGGAAGACCTTGGGTTCCGCGTCCAGGCGTGCCAGCTCCCAGCCGAAATAGGCCAGTACCACGCTCAGGCGGCGCCAATTCCAGATCAGGTAGCCGAACAGGATGCCCAGCACACTTGCCATGGGCGACCACCACCAGCCTCGCGCGCCCAGCACGGCACTGATCAACAGAGCCAGGCTCATGCCACCCACTGTTGTCCACAAGGCCAGGTGCGGGCGCAGCAGTAACAAGCCCAATACACAGGCCACCAAACATACCGATAACAACACAGCGCCTGGATGGTTACCCGTCGCTTGGCTGCTCAATGACAGCAAGGCCGTCAGCGGCAACAGCAACAAACTTATCCACAACCACTCCCGCACCAACTGACGAAACAACCGCTGGACCTGGGTTGGCTCACGACTTTCACGGCGACGCTGGTTACTCATAGGCCTCCTGGCCAACCTCAAGAATGGGGATTTCTTTACGGGCCTGCAAAGCCCATGACTATAACGGGACTCGATAGGTGGCGCGCTGCTGCCTTTCCCTCTGTGCCGCGAGCCGGTATTGTCGCAGCCAGCGACAGGTCAATGACAACGAATCCGCCACCGGCTGCGTTTCATTGCCACCTGAAGATGTCCGTTACTCTCGAGATCAAGGAATCGCATTCCATGCGTGTCGCCATACTGGACGATGAACCGGCCGAGCTGCGCCGGGTAGAACAGACCCTGCAACAAATCCCCGGCAGGGGCGAGCAGGCCTGGACCCTGCACAGCTTTGAACGAGGCGAGGACTTGTTGCGGCAACTGCGCCGGGAAACCTTCGACCTGTTGATCCTCGACTGGCAACTGCCGGACATCAGCGGGCTTTCATTGCTGCGCTGGACCCGCGAGCACATGGATTCACCACCGGCCGCCATCATGCTGACCAGTCGCGACGGCGAGCACGACATCGTCCAGGCCCTCAACGCCGGTGCTGACGACTATGTGAGCAAACCCTTCCGGCCCAACGAGCTCAAGGCCCGGGTCACCGCTGTGCTGCGCCGCCACAACCTGCAACGCGCGCCCGCCAACGACGTGCTGGTGTTCAATGACCTGGCGTTCGACGACGCCGAGCTGACCATCACCCGCGCCGGCATTCCCATCAGCCTGACCGAGCGGGAATACCGCCTGGCCCGGTGCCTGTTCGCCAACCTGGGCCGGCCGCTGTCTCGGGAGTATTTCTACGAACGCTTCTGGACCCACGAGGAAATGACCTCGTCCCGCCCGCTCGACACCCATATCTATCGCCTGCGCAACAAGCTCGGCCTGACGGCAGACCGGGGTTGGCAATTGCTGACGATTTATGGGTACGGGTATCGATTGGAGAGTGTGGCGGCGGGGAGCGAAGCGTCTGTCGCGAGTTAGGTATTGGATACATCTGTGGTGAGGGGATTTATCCCCGCTGGGCTGCACAGCAGCCCCCAACCAGGCAACTCGGTGTGCCTGGAAGATTGAATTCACTGCTTTAGGGCTGCTGAGCAGCCCAACGGGGATAAATCCCCTCGCCACAACAGGATCAACCGATCGTCGGTACCCAGCGTCCTGTTTTTGCGATCCGACGGCGCTGTACCAGCACGCCGGATATCACCACCAAGACACTCAGCAGACCGGTCGCGAGGATTTCCACGCGATGGGCTTCCTGGAACAGCATGATGGTCAAGGCCCCGACGATGAAGACAATCACCGTGTAGGTCAGGCCAGGGAACAGCCACATGCTGAAAGCGACTTTTTCACCACGCGCCATGCGTTGTTTGCGCATGCGCAGCTGCGAAACCGCGATGACCAGATACACCAGCAATGCAATGGCGCCGGAGCTGGCCAGCAGGAAATCAAACACAGCAGCCGGTGCCACATAGTTGGCGAATACCGCCAGGAAGGCCGCCCCGGTCGACAGCATCACCGCCCAGTAAGGTGTACCGCTCTTGTTTGTGCGCTGGGAAACGGCCGGCGCATCACCACGCTTGCCCAACGAGAACATCATCCGCGAAGCCGTATACAGCGCCGAGTTAAGGCAGCTCGTGACTGCCACCAGGACGACGATATCGACGATCAGTTTGGCATTGGGGATGCCCATGCGTTCCAGCACCGTCTGGTAGGAACCGACGCTGGCCAGGAGCGGATCGTTCCACGGCACCAAGGCAACGACGATGAAGATGGAGACGAGATAGAACAAGCCAATCCGCCAGATGACCGAGTTGGTCGCCTTGGAAATCTGCTGGCCAGGGTTCTTCGATTCGGCCGCCGCGATGGTCACGATCTCGGTGCCCATGAACGAAAACATGGTGGTCAGGATGGCCCCCAACACCGCGCCCATGCCGTTGGGCAGGAAGCCCTGGGTGTCGAACAGGTGCGAAACACCGCTGACCTGGCTGGTGGGCAGCACGCCGAAGATCGCCATCACACCCAAGCCAATGAAGCCGATGATCGCCACCACCTTGACCAAGGCGAACCAGAATTCGAACTCCCCGTAATTTTTCACGCTGAACAGGTTGGTGACCGTCAGCAGCAGGGTGATGACCAAGGTGAAGGCCCAGATCGCCACGTTCGGAAACCAGGCATGCAGGATCGTTGCGGCGGCGTTGGCTTCCAGCGGAATCACCAGGACCCAGAACCACCAGTAGAGCCAGCCGATGGTGAAACCGGCCCAATGACCAATCGCACGGTCAGCATAGGTGGAGAAGGAACCGGTGTCCGGCGATGCCACTGCCATTTCACCCAGCATCCGCATCACCAGCACCACAAGGGCACCCGCCGCAGCGTAAGCCAGCAGCACGGCTGGACCGGCCGCTGCGATAGCGTGGCCGGAGCCCACGAAAAGGCCAGCGCCGATGACGCCGGCGATAGATAGCATCGTTACATGCCGGGGTTTGAGCCCTTGCTCCAGATGATTGGAAGTTTGCGTACCGCTCATTGAGACTACCCTTGGTGTTGGATTTATTCGTGTCACCTCGTACCCACCGCTTCCCTGTCAATTTAAAGAAACGATGTGTAATTTATTTAACACGCAAGTTCTGCGCCAAAAAACCTTAGGCCCCGTTATCCGGGGCTCTCACTCAATTCCTAACCTATTGAGCGTGAAGGCTTTGTGCCAAGGTGTTACCGAGTTACCCGGTTTTTTATCCACAGGCCTGAAAACGGTGCAGGTTTTTCAAATGTAAAAAAAAGCCAACGCATAAGCGTTGGCTTTTTTTGGAGCGGTGCAACTGAAGGGATCAGAAATCCAGGTTGGACACCGCCAGCGCATTGCTCTCGATAAAGTCACGACGAGGCTCGACTGCATCACCCATCAGGGTGTTGAAGATCTGGTCCGCGCCAATGGCGTCTTCGATGGTGACTTTCAGCATCCGGCGCGAGCCTGGGTCCATGGTGGTTTCCCACAGCTGATCCGGGTTCATTTCACCCAGACCTTTGTATCGCTGGATGGTGTGGCGCTTGGTGCTTTCGGCCATCAGCCATTCAAGGGCTTCCTTGAACTCGGTCACGGACTTCTTGCGCTCACCGCGTTGGATGTACGCACCTTCGTCCAGCAACGTGCTGAGTTGCGCACCCAGGGATACGACGGTCTTGTAGTCGTTGCTGCCGAAGAAGTCGCGGTTGAAGGTGACGTAGTTCGACAGGCCGTGGGAGATCAGCTCGACCTCCGGGAGCCAGACGTTACGTTCACGGTCTTCACGCAGGCTGGCTTTGTAGACCAGGCCGGATTTCTCGACGGTGCGCAGGCGTACTTCGTACTGGGCCAGCCAATCTTGCATCGCTGCGTGATCGGACAGTTGCTCCAGGCTCACGGCGGGCAGGTAGATGAAGTGCTCGGTCAGTTCCTGTGGGTACAGGCGCGACAGACGCTTGAGGGTCTTCATCACCAGGCGGAAGTCGTTCACCAGGCGCTCGAGGGCTTCACCGGAAATGCCTGGGGCATCTTCATTCAGGTGCAGGCTCGCGTCTTCCAGGGCCGACTGCGTCATGTACTCTTCCATGGCGTCGTCGTCTTTGATGTATTGCTCTTGCTTGCCTTTCTTGACCTTGTACAGCGGCGGCTGGGCGATGTAGATGTAGCCGCGCTCGATCAGCTCCGGCAACTGACGGAAGAAGAACGTCAGCAGCAGGGTACGGATGTGCGAACCGTCGACGTCAGCATCGGTCATGATGATGATGTTGTGATAGCGCAACTTGTCGATGTTGTACTCTTCGCGGCCAATGCCGCAGCCCAACGCCGTGATCAAGGTGCCGACTTCCTGGGAGGAAATCATCTTGTCGAAGCGCGCCTTCTCGACGTTCAGGATCTTGCCCTTGAGCGGCAGGATGGCCTGGGTGCGGCGGTTGCGACCCTGCTTGGCGGAACCGCCAGCGGAGTCACCTTCCACCAGGTACAGCTCGGACAGGGCTGGGTCCTTTTCCTGGCAGTCAGCCAGTTTGCCCGGCAGGCCGGCGATGTCCAGCGCGCCTTTGCGGCGGGTCATCTCACGGGCCTTGCGCGCCGCTTCACGGGCACGGGCGGCGTCGATCATCTTGCCAACCACCAGCTTGGCTTCGTTCGGGTTTTCCAGCAGGAAGTCGGAGAAGTACTTGCCCATCTCCTGTTCAACGGCGGTCTTCACTTCGGAAGACACCAACTTGTCCTTGGTCTGGGAGCTGAACTTCGGATCCGGCACCTTCACCGAGATGATCGCGGTAAGGCCTTCACGGGCATCGTCACCGGTGGTGGCGACTTTATGCTTCTTCGCCAGGCCTTCTTGTTCGATGTAGTTGTTCAGGTTGCGAGTCAGTGCCGAACGGAAGCCCACCAGGTGAGTACCGCCATCGCGCTGCGGGATGTTGTTGGTGAAGCACAACAGGTTCTCGTTGAAGCTGTCGTTCCACTGAAGGGCGATTTCCACGCCGATGCCGTCTTCACGCTGAACGTTGAAGTGGAACACCTGGTTGACCGGGGTCTTGTTGGTGTTCAGGTACTCAACGAACGCCCGCAAGCCACCTTCATACTTGAATAGCTCTTCCTTGCCGCTGCGCTCGTCCTTGAGGACGATGCCGACACCGGAGTTGAGGAAGGACAGTTCACGAATCCGCTTGGCCAGGATGTCCCAGCTGAAGTGGATGTTCTTGAAGGTTTCGCTCGAAGCCTTGAAGTGGATCTGGGTGCCTGTGGTTTCGCTGTCGCCAACGATCGCCATGGGTGCCTGGGGCACGCCGTGGATATAGGTCTGCTCCCAGATCTTGCCGCTGCGGCGAACGGTCAGGACCAGTTCTTCCGACAGCGCGTTCACCACCGAAACACCTACGCCGTGCAGACCGCCGGAGACCTTGTAGGAGTTGTCGTCGAACTTACCGCCAGCGTGGAGGACGGTCATGATGACCTCGGCGGCGGAAACGCCTTCCTCTTTATGCACATCTACCGGGATGCCACGGCCGTTATCGCGAACGGTGATGGACTCATCCGGGTGGATGATGATGCTGATGTCGTCGCAATGGCCGGCGAGGGCTTCGTCGATGGAGTTGTCGACCACCTCGAACACCATGTGGTGCAGACCGCTGCCATCGTCGGTGTCACCAATGTACATACCGGGACGTTTGCGTACGGCATCCAGGCCTTTCAGCACTTTAATGCTCGTTGAGTCGTACGTATTTTCTTCGCTCAATGCCTTCACTCCCGATGGTCGTGGGTCTGGGTGATACGGCCCTGTTCCACGTGGAACAGGGCGACTGGCGTTTCCGTCTGCCAGCCTTCCCTCAATAATTCGTGGTCTACACAGGTGATGAACACCTGGCAGCGTAAGTCTTCCAACAAGCGGCAAAGCGCGCGACGGTGGGCTTCGTCCAACTCGGACGGCAAGTCATCCACCAGATAAATACACTGACCACGCCGGGCCTGGCTGACCAGGTGTCCTTGGGCAATACGCAAGGCACACACCACTAACTTCTGTTGCCCCCGGGACAAGATGTCCGCGGCATTATGCGCGCCCAATCTGAGGCGCAAGTCAGCGCGTTGCGGTCCAGCCTGGGTATGGCCCATCTGCTGGTCCCGCTGCAACGAGCCAGCCAACACGGTGCTCAATTCCCGGTCCTTGTCCCAGCCTCGGTAATAGCTGAGCGTCAGGCCCTCAAGCTCAACCAGTTCGCTCAAGGTCTGCTCGAAGACCGGTTTCAAGGCTTTGATGTAAGCGCGGCGGTATTCATCGATTTCAGCGCTGGCCTGGCACAGTTCCCTGTCCCAAACCGCTTGCGAAACGGCGTCAAGTGTACCATGTCGCAGCCAAGAGTTTCGCTGGCGCAACGCCTTCTGCAGGCGTTGCCAAGTCGCCATGAACCGCGGTTCCACGTGGAACACGCCCCAGTCGAGAAATTGCCGACGAATCTTCGGTGCGCCCTCCAACAGACGGAAGCTGTCCGGGTTGATCAACTGCAATGGCAGGATCTCGGCCAGCTGAGCGGCGCTGCGAGCGTTCTGCCCATCGATGCGGATCTGGAACTCGCCCTGCCGGTCCCGCGAGATCCCCAGGGCGCTATGACCGCCTTCTGCCAGCTCCACCTGCCCGAACACGGTGCATGCCAGTTGATCGTACTGGATGACCGGTAACAGGCGGGTGCTGCGAAACGAACGGGCAAGCCCCAGCAGGTGCACGGCTTCCAGGACGCTGGTTTTGCCGCTGCCGTTGGCGCCGTAAAGGATATTGATGCGGGGGGAGGGGGAGAAGGTCACCGGGTGCAGATTGCGCACCGCGGTGACCGAGACGCGACTTAAGGACATCTAGCTTCTGCTGGGCATGATTACAGACGCATCGGCATGACAACGTAAGCCGAATCGTCGTTATCAGACTCTTGCACCAGTGCACTGCTGTTGGAGTCGGACAGGATCAGACGCACTTGCTCGGTGGTCATCACGCCCAGCACGTCGAGCAGGTAGCTGACGTTGAAGCCGATTTCCAGGGAGCCGCCGTTGTACTCAACGCCTACTTCTTCTTCCGCTTCTTCCTGCTCCGGGTTGTTCGCCTGGATCTTCAGCTGACCATTGGCCAGTTGCAGACGGATGCCACGGTACTTCTCGTTAGACAGGATCGCGGTACGGCTGAAGGCTTCGCGCAGGGCCTGGCGATCGCCCAACACCAGCTTGTCACCGCCTTTTGGCAGCACGCGCTCGTAGTCAGGGAACTTGCCGTCGACCAGCTTCGAGGTGAAGGTGAACTCACCGGTGGTGGCGCGGATGTGGTGCTGGCCCAACACGATGCTGACGTTGCCGTCCGGCTCGGTCAGCAGGCGAGCCAGTTCCAGGATACCTTTACGCGGCACGATCACCTGGTGGCGATCAGGCTGACCGATATCAGCCTGCATCGAGCACATGGCCAGGCGATGCCCGTCGGTGGCAACGGCGCGGATGACGCCGGCGGAAACCTCCAGGAGCATGCCGTTGAGGTAATAACGCACGTCCTGCTGGGCCATGGCGAAACTGGTGCGTTCGATCAGGCGACGCAATTTGCTCTGGTCCAGGCTGCAGGTCAGCGAACCTGGGCCTTCTTCCACGGTCGGGAAATCGTTGGCCGGCAGGGTCGACAAGGTGAAGCGACTGCGACCGGCCTTGACCACGAGCTTCTGCTCATCGACCTTGATGTCGATCAGCGCGTCGTTGGGCAGGCTCTTGCAGATGTCCATCAGCTTGCGCGCCGGCACGGTGATGGAACCCGGATCAGCCGGTTCTTCAAGTTGCACACGACCGACCAGCTCGACTTCCAGGTCGGTACCGGTCAGCGACAATTGCTGGCCTTCGACAACCAGCAGCACGTTGGAAAGTACCGGCAAGGTCTGGCGGCGTTCGACGACGCCTGCGACCAGTTGCAGGGGTTTCAACAGGGCTTCGCGTTGAATGGTGAAATGCATGGTCTAGTCCCTTGCCTTAATAAGCTGCGCTGGTGGTCATCAAGTGGTCAGTGTACGCAGCAGGTTCTTGTAGTCCTCGCGGATGTCCGCGTCGGATTCCTTAAGTTCGTTGATCTTGCGGCAGGCGTGCAGCACGGTGGTGTGGTCGCGTCCGCCAAACACATCGCCGATTTCCGGCAGGCTGTGGTTGGTCAGTTCCTTGGACAGGGCCATGGCCACCTGACGCGGACGTGCTACCGAACGCGAACGGCGTTTGGACAGCAGGTCGGAAATCTTGATTTTGTAGTATTCCGCAACGGTTCGCTGAATGTTATCCACAGAAACCAATTTGTCCTGAAGCGCCAACAAGTCCTTCAAGGATTCGCGAATCAACTCGATGGTGATGTCGCGGCCCATGAAGTGCGAGTGAGCGATCACCCGCTTGAGGGCACCTTCGAGCTCTCGCACGTTGGAGCGGATACGCTGGGCGATGAAGAACGCGGCGTCGTGAGGCAGCTCGACCTTGGCCTGGTCGGCTTTCTTCATCAGGATCGCGACCCGGGTTTCCAGCTCGGGCGGCTCGACGGCCACCGTCAGGCCCCAGCCGAAACGCGACTTGAGACGTTCTTCAAGGCCTTCGATTTCTTTCGGGTAGCGGTCACTGGTGAGAATGACCTGCTGCCCGCCTTCAAGCAATGCGTTGAAGGTGTGGAAAAACTCTTCCTGGGAACGTTCCTTGCGGGCGAAGAACTGAATATCGTCGATCAGCAGAGCGTCCACCGAACGGTAGAAACGCTTGAACTCGTTGATCGCGTTCAGCTGCAGCGCCTTGACCATGTCGGCCACGAAACGCTCGGAATGCAGGTACACGACCTTGGCATTCGGGTTCTTCTTTAATAGGTGGTTGCCCACCGCATGCATCAAGTGGGTCTTACCCAAGCCTACGCCACCATAAAGGAACAGCGGGTTGTAGCCATGCTTGGGGTTATCCGCGACCTGCCAGGCCGCAGCGCGAGCCAGTTGGTTGGATTTACCTTCGACGAAATTCTCGAAGGTAAAGGTCCGATTCAGGTAGCTGGTGTGCTTGAGCGCACCTTCGACCTGGACGGTGCGCTGTTCGGCACGCACCGGCGCCTGCTGGGAGCTGGCACCGGCCATGGGGTCGAAGCTGTCCCGCGAGGGCTCTTCGCTGACCTCGGCGACCTTTTGTGCGCTGCGTTTGCTCGGGGCAGGCGCGGGTGCCGGGGCGGCATGGTTGTTAACCGGTGCCGTTGCAGCCTGCTGGGCCTGTGACGCTGCGGCGGCCAGCGGCGCATTGGGTGCGGCGCGCGGTGCCGAGCTGCGCTTGCTGCCTATTAATAAGGACAACGCAGGCGCCATGCCATTGCCATGCTCGTCGAGCAGTTCCATGACCCGGCCCAGGTACTTTTCGTTGACCCAGTCGAGAACGAAACGGTTCGGTGCATAGACACGCAACTCGTCGCCTTCGGCTTCGACCTGTAGTGGACGGATCCAAGTGTTGAATTGTTGGGCAGGCAGCTCATCGCGCAAAAGCTCCACGCACTGCTGCCAAAGTTCCACTGACACGGATATCCCCTAAGTTGAAAGCCGGTGAGGCAAAAACAAGCGGCCATTGTAGCGAGCAGACGCCCACTTATCCACATGCAGCTTGCTGATCGCCCATGATTTATCAATGCGTTAACCGCGAGAAAGACGACGGGCGGTCAGTGGATAAGCTCTGTGGATAACCGGGCCTGAGGTCGTTGCACAAGTGGGGGCGAAAGTCGGTGGATAACCGGCCTGTGGATAACATGGCTTTCCACACACAGCTTATCCGACAGCGCAGCACAGGCTGGCCACTGCTTTCCCCTGTAGTTGTCATTCTCTGTACATGGCGTGCTACAAGGCCTGAGCATGGTTATCCACAGACAGGTGGCGGCCTTGCTTTTATAAGCTTTACAGAAAAGCTTTAAATAATTCCCTTCTTTATTTCTATATCTAGCGTCGTGTGATGAATCCGCCCAAGCGTCCGGATATCTATTTAAAGGAAACGCTGGTTGGAAATTGACCTAGAGGCTTGCTTTCTCTAGAATCCTCGGTCTCTTAAAACGGGGGCCATTCCGGCCCGTTGTGGACGAACCAGGTAACACGACATGAAACGTACTTTCCAACCAAGCACTATCAAACGCGCTCGTACCCACGGTTTCCGTGCTCGCATGGCTACCAAGAACGGTCGTGCCGTCCTGTCGCGTCGTCGCGCCAAAGGTCGTGCGCGTCTGGCAGTTTGATAATCCGGCACTGGAGGTGAGTCAGGACTTCAGTCGGGAAAAGCGTCTGCTTACACCCCGGCATTTCAAGGCAGTCTTTGACTCCCCTACCGGCAAGGTTCCGGGGAAAAATCTCCTGCTCCTTGCGCGCAGTAACGATCTCGATCACCCCCGACTAGGGCTGGTTATCGGGAAAAAGAGCGTCAAGCTCTCTGTTCAGCGCAATCGCCTCAAACGTCTGATGCGCGAATCGTTTCGCCTGAACCAGGATTCACTGGTTGGATGGGACATTGTTATCGTCGCGCGCAAAGGTTTGGGTGACGTAGAAAACCCCGAATTGATTCAGCATTTCGGCAAGCTCTGGAAACGTCTGGCCCGCAACAAGCCAGTACCAGCAGTCAACACCGAAACTGTAGGGGTAGACAGTCCCGATGCGTAAACTGGCACTCGTTCCGATCCAGTTTTACCGCTATGCCATTAGTCCTTTGATGGCCAGTCACTGTCGTTTCTACCCCAGTTGTTCCTGCTACGCGTACGAAGCCATAGAAAATCATGGCCTACTGCGCGGTGGCTGGCTGACCTTTCGTCGTTTAGGTCGCTGTCATCCGTGGAATCCCGGCGGTTATGACCCGGTTCCGCCTATCCCTACCTCCCGTTCTTCTTCGATGGCCGAGTAATCATGGATATCAAACGCACGATCCTGATCGTCGCCCTGGCAATCGTGTCCTACGTCATGGTCCTTAAATGGAACCAGGACTATGGCCAGGCTGCCCTGCCGACTCAGAATGTTGCAGCCAGCAATACCGCACCGAGCCTGCCGGATGCCCCAGTTGGCAACAATGCTGCCAGCAATGACGACATCCCGCGCGCGGCAAGCGATACCAGCGCTCCCGCCGAAGCCCCGGTGGCCGTAAGCAAAGATCTCATCCAGATCAAGACGGACGTGCTCGAGCTGGCAATCGATCCACAAGGTGGTGACGTCGCCCAGCTGAAGCTGCCGCTGTATCCACGTCGCCAGGATCATCCGGAAATCCCGTTCCAGTTGTTCGACAACGGTAACGAGCGCACCTATCTGGCCCAAAGTGGCCTGATCGGTACCAACGGCCCGGATTCGAGCCCGGCCGGTCGCCCGGTCTACTCCGCCGAGAAGAAGACTTATCAACTGGCTGACGGTCAGGACCAACTGGTTGTCGACCTGAAGTTCAGCAAGGATGGCGTCAACTACATCAAGCGTTTCACCTTGAAACGTGGCCTGTATGACGTAACCGTCTCTTACCTGATCGACAACCAGAGCGCCCAGCCTTGGTCCGGCGCGATGTTTGCGCAACTCAAGCGTGACGCCAGCGACGATCCTTCCTCCAGCACGGCCACCGGCACCGCGACTTACCTGGGCGCCGCCCTGTGGACAAGTTCGGAGCCGTACAAGAAAGTGTCCATGAAGGACATGGACAAGGGCCAGATCAAGGAAACCGTTCAAGGTGGCTGGGTTGCCTGGCTGCAGCACTATTTTGTAACTGCCTGGATCCCGCAGAAGGGCGAAAACAACGTCGTCCAGACGCGTAAAGACGGCAAAGGCAACTACATCGTCGGCTACACCGGCCCGGCATTGACCGCCGCGCCAGGTGCAAAAGTCGAAACCAGTGCCATTCTGTACGCCGGTCCTAAAAGCCAGGCGGTACTGAAAGAGTTGTCCCCAGGTCTGGAATTGACCGTGGACTACGGTTTCCTGTGGTTCATTGCCCAGCCGATCTTCTGGCTGCTGCAACATATCCACAGCATCGTCGGTAACTGGGGTTGGTCGATCATTTTCCTGACCATGCTGATCAAGGGGATTTTCTTCCCGTTGTCGGCCGCCAGCTACAAATCCATGGCTCGCATGCGCGCAGTGGCCCCGAAACTGGCGGCCCTGAAAGAACAACATGGCGATGACCGGCAGAAAATGTCCCAGGCCATGATGGAGCTGTACAAGAAAGAGAAGATCAACCCGTTGGGTGGTTGCTTGCCGATTCTTGTACAAATGCCTGTGTTCCTGGCGCTGTACTGGGTGCTGCTGGAAAGCGTGGAGATGCGCCAGGCACCGTTCATGCTGTGGATTACCGACCTGTCGATCAAGGATCCGTTCTTCATCCTGCCGATCATCATGGGCGCGACCATGTTCATCCAGCAGCAGCTGAACCCGACGCCTCCGGACCCGATGCAGGCGAAGGTGATGAAAATGATGCCAATCATCTTCACCTTCTTCTTCCTGTGGTTCCCGGCGGGTCTGGTGCTGTACTGGGTTGTGAACAACGTGTTGTCCATTACCCAGCAGTGGTACATCACGCGTAAGATCGAAGCGGCTGCGAAAAAAGCCGAGGCGTAACTTGCTCTGTGGATAACCACACAAAACGCCCCCTAGTGGGGCGTTTTGCTATCTGCCACTTTTGTCTGGATATCGGTTTATGAGCGCACCGCGTGAAACCATTGCCGCCGTTGCCACCGCCCAAGGTCGTGGAGGGGTCGGCATCGTCCGTATTTCGGGGCCCTTGGCCAGTGTCGCGGCCAGGGCAATCAGCGGTCGTGAACTCAAACCGCGGTTTGCTCATTACGGTCCGTTTTTCAGTGATGACCAGCAGGTCCTCGACGAGGGGCTGGCCTTGTATTTCCCGGGGCCGAATTCGTTCACCGGCGAAGACGTGCTGGAACTGCAAGGGCACGGCGGCCCCATCGTGCTGGACATGCTGCTCAAGCGTTGCCTGGAGCTGGGCTGTCGCCTGGCCCGGCCGGGCGAGTTCAGTGAACGGGCATTCCTCAACGACAAGCTCGACCTGGCCCAGGCCGAGGCGATCGCCGATTTGATCGAAGCCAGTTCTGCACAGGCGGCCCGCAACGCATTGCGATCCTTGCAGGGTGCGTTTTCCCAGCGTGTGCATAACCTCACCGAACAATTGATCGGCCTGCGGATTTACGTCGAGGCCGCGATTGATTTCCCGGAAGAGGAAATCGACTTCCTAGCCGATGGCCACGTGCTGAGCATGCTGGATAAAGTGCGCGATGAGTTATCCACCGTACTGCGCGAAGCCGGGCAGGGTGCCTTGTTGCGCGATGGGATGACCGTGGTGATCGCTGGGCGGCCGAATGCCGGCAAGTCCAGCCTGTTGAATGCCCTGGCCGGGCGCGAGGCGGCGATTGTCACCGAGATCGCCGGCACCACTCGGGACATCCTGCGTGAACATATCCACATCGATGGCATGCCACTGCACGTCGTGGATACCGCAGGTTTGCGCGACACTGATGACCGGGTGGAAAAAATCGGCGTTGAGCGGGCGCTCAAGGCCATCGGTGAAGCCGACCGGGTCCTGCTGGTGGTGGATGCCACCGCACCGGAAGCGGACGATCCATTTGCCTTGTGGCCTGAATTCCTCGAAGTCCGCCCGGATCCCGCGAAAGTCACCTTGATCCGTAACAAGGCCGACCTGACCGGGGAAGCGATTGTCCTTGAGGTCAGCAACGACGGCCATGTGACGATCAGCCTGAGCGCAAAGGCGGCGGGTGAAGGCCTGGAACTGCTGCGTGAACACCTCAAGGCCTGCATGGGCTATGAGCAGACCTCGGAAAGCAGCTTCAGCGCCCGCCGGCGGCATCTTGAAGCCTTGCGCCATGCCAGCGCCGCCCTGGAACACGGTCGCGCGCAGTTGACCTTGGCGGGGGCGGGTGAGTTGTTGGCCGAAGACCTTCGCCAGGCCCAACATTCCCTTGGGGAAATTACCGGCGCCTTCAGCTCCGATGACCTGTTGGGGCGGATCTTTTCCAGCTTCTGCATCGGTAAATAACCCCGCTTTTCAAACCGGGTTTGTCCTCGAAGCCTCTCGAGTCCAACGCAAACCCGGTTCCTCCTCTCTATTTTTGAAACGATTGCCATTGATGGCGGCTTGCCTGTGGACGCTGCGGTGATCCATCGCGGCGGTTTTCTGTGGATTAAGCCCTGTGAATAACTGCCACTGAGGTCGGTTGATAAACCCCCCTCAAATCTGAAGATAACCGCCTCTGTGGATAAAAGGCCCATTCATCCACAGGCTTACACCGGTTATCCAACCCCCTCATTGCCACCTGACCACAGGGTTTTGAATCTCTGTACACATTGAAAATAAAGGCCTGTGTAATGTTATCCACAGATAGTAGGCTCAGTAAGAATAAACATAAAAATAAAGGTTTTATAAATTTCTTTCTTTTTAATTTTTTTAACCGCGAGTTTTCCACAGCTGGTTAAATTTTGTGCAAAGGGTTCTTTAGGAAAGGGGAAGTCCCTATACTTGCCGACCTGGCTCGAAAAACGCTCTGGCCAGGCTCAAGACCTATTTCCGAATTACCTGAATTAAGCAGGCACGAGGTGCGTGGTGGATTTCCCTTCCCGTTTTGAAGTGATCGTCATCGGCGGCGGTCATGCCGGTACCGAGGCAGCACTTGCATCAGCACGCATGGGGGCAAGAACCCTGTTGCTGACGCATAACGTGGAAACCCTCGGTGCCATGAGTTGCAACCCTGCCATTGGTGGGATTGGCAAGAGCCACCTGGTCAAGGAAATCGATGCCCTAGGCGGCGCGATGGCCATGGCCACCGATAAAGGTGGTATTCAGTTTCGCGTATTGAACAGCCGCAAAGGCCCAGCCGTGCGCGCTACTCGCGCCCAGGCCGACCGAATCCTGTACAAGGCCGCTGTCCGCGAAATCCTGGAAAACCAGCCGAACCTGTGGATATTTCAACAAGCAGCGGATGACCTGATTGTCGAGCAGGACCAGGTACGCGGTGTCGTCACACAAATGGGCCTGCGTTTCCTCGCCGATTCCGTAGTGCTGACCACCGGGACATTCCTCGGTGGACTTATCCACATTGGTTTGCAGAACTTTTCCGGTGGTCGCGCGGGTGATCCGCCGTCGATCGCTCTGGCTCATCGTTTGCGTGAGCTGCCGTTGCGTGTCGGGCGCTTGAAAACCGGTACGCCACCGCGTATCGACGGTCGGTCTGTGGATTTCTCGGTGATGACCGAGCAGCCTGGCGATACGCCGATCCCGGTCATGTCGTTCATGGGCAACAAGGAACAGCATCCACGGCAAGTCAGTTGCTGGATCACCCACACAAATGCCCGCACCCATGAAATTATTGCGGCGAACCTCGACCGTTCGCCGATGTATTCCGCTGCCGGTGAAATCGAAGGCATCGGCCCGCGTTATTGCCCGTCGATCGAAGACAAGATCCATCGCTTCGCCGACAAGGAAAGCCACCAGGTCTTCATCGAGCCGGAAGGCCTGACGACCCACGAGCTGTACCCGAACGGGATCTCAACCTCCCTGCCGTTCGATGTGCAATTGCAGATCGTGCAGTCGATTCGCGGTATGGAAAACGCCCACATCGTTCGCCCGGGCTACGCCATCGAGTACGACTACTTCGATCCGCGTGACCTGAAGTACAGCCTGGAAACCAAGGTCATTGGCGGCCTGTTCTTCGCCGGGCAGATCAACGGCACCACCGGTTACGAAGAGGCCGGCGCCCAAGGGTTGTTGGCCGGTGCCAACGCGGCACTGCGCGCCCAGGGCAAGGACAGCTGGTGCCCACGCCGCGATGAGGCCTACATCGGCGTACTGGTGGATGACCTGATTACCTTGGGCACCCAGGAACCGTATCGGATGTTCACGTCCCGCGCCGAATATCGCCTGATCCTTCGCGAAGACAACGCCGACTTGCGCCTGACCGAGAAAGGTCGTGAGCTGGGGCTGGTGGATGATGTGCGTTGGGCCGCGTTCTGCAAGAAACGTGAGAGCATCGAACTGGAAGAGCAGCGCCTGAAAAGCACCTGGGTTCGCCCTGGTACCGAGCAGGGCGATGCCATTGCCGCGAAATTTGGCACGCCGCTGACCCACGAATACAACCTGCTCAACCTCTTGAGCCGCCCGGAAATCGATTATGCCGGGTTGGTGGAAGTGACCGGCCAAGGGGCGGAAGATCCACAAGTGGCCGAGCAGGTCGAAATCAAGACCAAGTACGCCGGTTACATCGACCGTCAGCAAGACGAAATCGCCCGTCTGCGCGCCAGTGAGGACACCAAGCTGCCTGTGGATATCGATTACACCGGCATTTCCGGGTTATCGAAGGAAATCCAGAGCAAGCTCGGTGCGACCCGTCCAGAGACCCTGGGCCAGGCCTCGCGCATTCCCGGCGTCACGCCAGCGGCGATTTCCCTGTTGATGATTCATTTGAAAAAACGCGGCGCGGGCCGCCAGTTGGAGCAAAGCGCTTGAGTTCGATGGTCACCTCGCAACACGCTGAAGAGTTATCCACAGGTGCCCGTCAGCTTGGTGTCAACTTGACCGAAGCCCAGCACGCGCAATTGCTGGGTTATCTGGCGTTGTTGATCAAATGGAACAAGGCCTACAACCTGACCGCCGTGCGCGATCCGGACGAAATGGTCTCGCGCCATTTGCTCGACAGCCTCAGCGTCATGTCCTTCATCGAAAACGGTCGCTGGCTGGATGTTGGCAGTGGCGGTGGCATGCCGGGCATCCCGCTGGCGATCCTGTTTCCCGACTCGCAAGTGACCTGCCTGGACAGCAACGGCAAGAAAACCCGCTTCCTGACCCAGGTCAAACTCGAACTCAAACTGGATAACCTGCAAGTTATCCACAGCCGTGTCGAAGCGTTCCAGCCTGCACAGCCTTTCAACGGGATCATCTCCCGGGCGTTCAGCAGCATGGAGAACTTCAGCAACTGGACGCGCCACCTGGGCGACGCCGATACGCGCTGGCTGGCAATGAAGGGCGTTCATCCGGCCGATGAGCTGGTAGCATTGCCGGCAGACTTCCACCTCGATAGCGAACACGCCTTGGCCGTACCCGGTTGCCAAGGCCAACGCCATCTGCTGATACTGCGCCGCACGGCATGATTGGGAACACAAGCAAGAATGGCTAAGGTATTCGCGATAGCGAACCAGAAGGGTGGTGTGGGCAAGACCACCACCTGTATCAACCTCGCAGCATCCCTGGTCGCGACCAAGCGCCGGGTGCTGTTGATCGATCTCGATCCACAGGGCAACGCCACCATGGGTAGCGGTGTGGATAAGCATGGCTTGGAAAACTCCATCTACGACGTCCTGATCGGCGAATGCGATCTGGGCCAGGCCATGCACTTCTCCGAACACGGCGGTTATCAACTGCTGCCGGCCAACCGTGACCTGACGGCGGCCGAAGTGGTGCTGCTGGAAATGCAGATGAAGGAAAGCCGCCTGCGCAGCGCCTTGGCGCCGATCCGGGAAAACTACGATTACATCCTGATCGACTGCCCGCCGTCGCTGTCGATGCTGACCCTCAACGCCCTGGTGGCGGCCGATGGGGTGATTATCCCCATGCAGTGCGAATATTTCGCATTGGAAGGCTTGAGCGACCTTGTGGATAACATCAAGCGCATCGCCGAACTGCTGAACCCGGACCTGAAGGTCGAAGGCCTGCTGCGGACCATGTACGACCCGCGCCTGAGCCTGATGAACGATGTGTCGGCCCAGCTCAAGGAACACTTCGGCGAGCAGCTCTACGACACGGTCATCCCGCGGAACATCCGCCTGGCCGAAGCGCCCAGCTACGGCATGCCGGCCCTGGCCTACGACAAACAATCCCGTGGTGCGCTGGCCTACCTGGCCCTGGCGGGCGAGATGGTTCGCCGTCAGCGCCGTAATCCACGCACCGCTGCAGCCCAGCCAACTTAAGGAAACCCCATGGCCGTCAAGAAACGAGGTCTCGGACGTGGACTGGATGCACTGCTCAGTGGTCCCACTGTCAGTTCGCTGGAAGAGCAGGCCGTACAGGTCGATCAACGCGAGTTGCAGCACTTGCCGCTGGACCTGATCCAGCGCGGCAAATACCAGCCGCGCCGGGACATGGATCCCCAGGCGCTGGAAGAACTGGCCCAGTCGATCAAGAGCCAGGGCGTGATGCAACCGATCGTGGTCCGGCCGATCGCCAACGGGCGCTTCGAGATCATTGCCGGCGAACGTCGCTGGCGCGCCAGCCAGCAGGCCGGCCAGGAAACCATTCCGGCGATGGTCCGCGATGTGCCGGATGAAACCGCCATCGCCATGGCGCTGATCGAGAACATCCAGCGCGAAGACCTCAATCCGATTGAAGAAGCCGTGGCCCTGCAACGTTTGCAGCAGGAGTTCCAGCTGACCCAGCAACAAGTTGCCGAGGCGGTGGGCAAGTCCCGCGTGACCGTGGCCAATTTGTTGCGCCTGATTGCGTTGCCGGAAGTCATCAAGACCATGCTGTCCCATGGCGACCTGGAAATGGGCCATGCCCGTGCATTGCTCGGTTTGCCGGAAAATCAACAGGTTGAAGGGGCGCGACATGTTGTCGCACGCGGTCTGACTGTGCGCCAAACTGAAGCACTGGTTCGTCAGTGGCTGAGTGGCAAACCGGCCCCTGTCGAGGCACCCAAAACCGATCCTGATATCGCTCGCCTGGAACAGCGCCTGGCCGAGCGCCTGGGCTCTGCGGTGCAGATCCGCCACGGCAAGAAGGGCAAAGGGCAACTGGTGATTGGCTACAACTCCCTCGATGAGCTGCAAGGCGTCCTTGCACACATTCGCTGAAACAATTGCTCTTGTAGCGCGCAGTCGGAAATCACTACCTGGCAGTTGAATAGGGGCAGAACCGCCCCTATACTCTGCGCGCATTTTGTCGGCACAAATTATGCCAAGTTATTGAATTATGGCGGCCGACTATTGGAGAGCAAAAGCGATGGAAACCCGCACGCCAAACCGCTTGCCGTTCCATCGTCTGGCAGTTTTCCCGGTTTTGATGGCCCAATTCGCCGTTGTATTGATCGCCGCACTGGCGCTCTGGCAATGGAAAGGAGTCGTCGCCGGATACTCAGGGCTTTGCGGAGGCCTGATAGCCTTGCTTCCCAATATTTACTTCGCTCACAGGGCCTTTCGGTTTTCCGGCGCCCGAGCAGCCCAGGCTATCGTCCGGTCTTTTTATGCCGGCGAGGCGGGGAAACTGATTTTGACGGCAGTGCTGTTTGCATTGACGTTCGCAGGTGTGAAGCCACTGGCGCCGCTGGCTGTATTCAGCGTCTTCGTGCTGACCCAACTGGTTAGCTGGTTCGCTCCCCTGCTAATGAGAACAAGACTTTCGAGACCTTAGGGCGTTTGAGGCAACCATGGCAGAGACAACCGCTTCGGGCTATATCCAGCACCACTTGCAGAACCTGACCTTCGGTCAGCTACCCAACGGCGGCTGGGGCTTTGCCCACACCGCAGCAGAAGCCAAGGAAATGGGCTTCTGGGCTTTCCACGTCGATACCCTCGGCTGGTCGGTCGCATTGGGTCTGATCTTCGTTTTTCTTTTCCGCATGGCGGCAAAGAAGGCGACTTCCGGTCAGCCTGGTGCACTGCAGAACTTCGTTGAAGTACTGGTCGAATTCGTCGATGGCAGCGTGAAAGACAGCTTCCATGGCCGTAGCCCGGTGATCGCACCGTTGGCACTGACCATCTTCGTCTGGGTGTTCCTGATGAACGCCGTCGACCTGGTACCGGTCGACTGGATTCCTCAGCTGGCCATCCTTATCTCCGGCGATGCACACATCCCCTTCCGCGCCGTGTCGACCACCGACCCGAATGCGACCCTGGGCATGGCCTTCTCGGTTTTCGCACTGATCATTTTCTATAGCATCAAGGTCAAGGGCATCGGCGGCTTCATCGGCGAACTGACCCTGCACCCGTTCGGCAGCAAGAACATCCTGGTCCAAGCCCTGCTGATCCCGGTGAACTTCCTGCTCGAATTCGTGACCCTGATCGCCAAACCGATTTCTCTGGCACTGCGTCTGTTCGGCAACATGTATGCCGGCGAACTGGTGTTCATCCTGATCGCTGTGATGTTCGGCAGCGGCCTGCTGTGGCTCAGCGGCCTGGGTGTGGTCCTGCAATGGGCGTGGGCTGTGTTCCACATCCTGATCATCACCCTGCAGGCGTTCATCTTCATGATGTTGACCATCGTCTACCTGTCGATGGCGCACGAAGAAAACCATTAAGGCCAGTCTCGACTAGTCTGATGTCCTTCCCGGTCAAACGGGAAGGAGCCCGAACCGGGCTGAGAAACGATTTGTTTTACCGCTTTAATCTAAAAAACCTAAACCATACGACGTAAAAGTCGGGAGGAAAGATGGAAACTGTAGTTGGTCTAACCGCTATCGCTGTTGCACTGTTGATCGGCCTGGGCGCACTGGGTACCGCAATTGGTTTCGGCCTGTTGGGCGGCAAGTTCCTGGAAGGCGCAGCGCGTCAGCCAGAAATGGTTCCAATGCTGCAAGTCAAAATGTTCATCGTGGCCGGTCTGCTCGACGCCGTGACCATGATCGGTGTTGGTATCGCTCTGTTCTTCACCTTTGCGAACCCGTTCGTTGGTCAAATCGCTGGCTAATTACTCGGATGTCTCGAGTAGATTGGTGTGATGGACAACGTAACTGCGAGGTGTTGGCGTGAACATTAATGCGACCCTGATTGGCCAGTCCGTTGCGTTCCTGATTTTTGTACTGTTCTGCATGAAGTTCGTATGGCCTCCGGTCATTGCGGCATTGCACGAACGTCAAAAGAAGATCGCTGATGGTCTGGACGCTGCCAGCCGTGCAGCTCGCGACCTGGAGTTGGCCCATGAGAAAGTGGGTCAGCAACTGCGCGAAGCGAAAGCTCAGGCAGCTGAAATCATCGAGCAAGCCAAGAAACGCGGTACCCAGATTGTCGACGAAGCCCGTGAACAGGCTCGCGTCGAAGCTGACCGTGTGAAGGCTCAGGCTCAAGCCGAGATCGAACAGGAACTCAACAGTGTCAAAGACGCGCTGCGTGCCCAAGTGGGTGCTCTGGCCGTTGGCGGTGCTTCGAAGATCCTGGGTGCCACAATCGATCAAAACGCGCACGCAGAGCTGGTTAACCAACTGGCTGCTGAAATCTAAGCGAGGGCGATCATGGCAGAACTGACCACGTTGGCCCGACCTTACGCTAAGGCGGCCTTCGAGCACGCTCAGGCCCACCAGCAACTGGCCAATTGGTCAGCCATGCTCGGCCTGGCTGCAGCGGTGTCGCAAGACGACACCATGCAGCGCGTGCTCAAGGCCCCGCGACTGACGAGCGCAGAAAAGGCCGCCACGTTCATTGACGTGTGCGGCGACAAGTTCGATGCCAAGGCACAGAATTTCATTCACGTCGTTGCCGAAAACGACCGTCTCCTGCTTCTGCCGGAGATCGCCACTCTTTTTGACCTGTACAAGGCCGAGCAAGAGAAGTCGGTAGACGTGGAAGTGACCAGTGCTTTCGCATTGAACCAAGAACAGCAAGACAAACTCGCCAAGGTTCTCAGTGCACGACTCAACCGGGAAGTGCGCCTGCAAGTCGAGGAAGACAAGTCCCTGATAGGGGGCGTTGTAATCCGCGCCGGCGACCTGGTTATCGATGGCTCGATTCGCGGCAAAATCGCGAAACTTGCCGAAGCATTGAAATCTTGAGTTTGAAGGGGCAGCAGAGCAATGCAGCAACTCAATCCTTCCGAAATAAGTGAAATTATCAAGGGCCGCATCGACAAGCTCGATGTGACCTCCCAAGCCCGTAACGAAGGCACTGTCGTCAGCGTATCTGACGGCATCGTGCGGATTCACGGTCTGGCCGACGTCATGTACGGCGAGATGATCGAGTTTCCGGGCGGCGTCTACGGTATGGCCCTCAACCTGGAGCAAGACTCTGTAGGTGCCGTGGTATTGGGCGCGTACACCTCTCTGGCTGAAGGCATGAGCGCCAAGTGCACCGGCCGCATCCTCGAAGTTCCGGTTGGTAAGGAACTGCTGGGTCGCGTCGTCGACGCACTGGGTAACCCTGTTGACGGCAAAGGTCCGCTGAACAACACCGAGACCGACGCGGTCGAGAAAGTTGCTCCTGGCGTGATCTGGCGTAAGTCGGTAGACCAGCCTGTACAGACTGGCTACAAGGCTGTCGATGCCATGATCCCTGTCGGCCGTGGCCAGCGTGAGCTGATCATCGGTGACCGTCAGATCGGTAAGACCGCTCTGGCGATCGACGCGATCATCAACCAGAAGAACAGCGGCATTTTCTGCGTCTACGTAGCCATTGGTCAGAAGCAATCGACCATCGCCAACGTGGTTCGCAAGCTGGAAGAAAACGGCGCCCTGGCCAACACGATCATCGTGGCTGCCAGTGCTTCGGAATCTCCAGCGCTGCAATTCCTGGCACCGTACTCCGGTTGCACCATGGGTGAATTCTTCCGCGACCGCGGTGAAGACGCGCTGATCGTTTATGATGATCTGTCCAAGCAGGCAGTGGCTTATCGCCAGATCTCCCTGCTGCTGCGCCGTCCACCAGGCCGTGAAGCCTACCCAGGCGACGTGTTCTATCTCCACTCCCGTCTGCTGGAGCGCGCATCCCGCGTTTCGGAAGAGTACGTAGAGAAGTTCACCAACGGCGCAGTGACCGGCAAGACCGGCTCCCTGACCGCTCTGCCGATCATCGAAACCCAGGCTGGCGACGTTTCCGCGTTCGTTCCGACCAACGTGATTTCCATCACCGACGGTCAGATCTTCCTGGAATCGGCCATGTTCAACTCCGGGATCCGTCCTGCTGTGAACGCCGGTGTTTCGGTATCCCGTGTGGGTGGTGCCGCTCAGACCAAGATCATCAAGAAGCTGTCCGGTGGTATTCGTACCGCCCTGGCCCAGTACCGTGAACTGGCGGCATTCGCCCAGTTCGCTTCTGACCTGGACGAAGCGACCCGTAAGCAACTTGAGCATGGTCAGCGCGTTACCGAGCTGATGAAGCAGAAGCAATACGCACCGATGTCGATCGCTGACATGGCGCTGTCGCTGTATGCCGCTGAGCGTGGGTTCCTGACTGACGTTGAAATCGCCAAGGTCGGCAGCTTTGAACAAGCGCTGATTGCTTACTTCAACCGCGATCACGCCGACTTGTTGGCCAAGATCAACGTGAAGGGTGACTTCAATGACGAAATCGACGCGGGCATGAAAGCCGGTATCGAGAAGTTCAAGGCCACCCAAACCTGGTAAGCCGCAGCGGGAGTCGCAAGGCTCCCGCTTGCTAACCTGATAGGTGTTACATGGCAGGCGCAAAAGAGATTCGCAGTAAGATTGCGAGCATCAAAAGCACGCAAAAAATTACCAGCGCCATGGAAAAAGTGGCGGTCAGCAAAATGCGCAAGGCACAAATGCGCATGGCTGCTAGCCGCCCTTATGCGGAGCGCATCCGCCAGGTGATTGGTCATCTGGCCAACGCCAACCCGGAATATCGCCACCCGTTCATGATCGAACGCGCCATCAAGCGCGTCGGTTACGTCGTGGTGAGCAGTGACCGTGGTCTGTGCGGTGGCTTGAACACCAACCTGTTCAAGGCCCTGGTCAAGGACATGGCTGTAAACCGCGAACAAGGCGTCGAGATCGATCTGTGCGTGATTGGTAGCAAGGGTGCGGCTTTCTTCCGTAACTTCGGCGGCAACGTCGTCGCTGCTATCAGCCACCTGGGTGAAGAGCCGTCGATCAATGACCTGATCGGCAGTGTCAAGGTGATGCTGGATGCGTACCTGGAAGGCCGGATTGACCGTCTGTCCGTGGTATCCAACAAGTTCATCAACACCATGACGCAGCTGCCAACCGTGGAGCAATTGGTCCCACTGGTGGCGACCCCGGAACAGGAACTCAAGCACCACTGGGACTACCTCTACGAACCGGATGCCAAGGAGCTGCTCGACGGCTTGATGGTCCGCTACGTGGAGTCGCAGGTCTACCAGGCGGTGGTCGAGAACAACGCAGCTGAACAAGCAGCGCGGATGATCGCGATGAAGAACGCTACCGACAACGCCGGTGATTTGATCAGCGATTTGCAGCTGATCTACAACAAGGCGCGTCAGGCTGCGATCACCCAAGAGATCTCGGAAATCGTCGGCGGCGCTGCCGCGGTTTAACGGTTCAAATATTCAGAGGATCCAGCTATGAGTAGCGGACGTATCGTTCAAATCATCGGCGCCGTTATCGACGTGGAATTTCCACGCGACAGCGTACCGAGCATCTACAACGCGCTGAAAGTACAAGGCGCGGAAACTACCCTGGAAGTTCAGCAGCAGCTGGGCGACGGCATCGTTCGTACCATTGCGATGGGTTCCACCGAGGGCTTGAAGCGCGGTCTGGACGTTGTCGACTCTGGCGCTGCCATCTCCGTACCGGTCGGTAAAGCGACCCTGGGCCGGATCATGGACGTACTGGGCAACCCGATCGACGAAGCCGGTCCGATCGACACCGAAGAGCGCTGGGGCATTCACCGTCCTGCGCCATCCTTCGCTGAACAGGCAGGCGGCAACGACCTGCTGGAAACCGGCATCAAGGTTATCGACCTGGTTTGCCCGTTCGCCAAGGGCGGTAAAGTCGGTCTGTTCGGTGGTGCCGGTGTGGGCAAGACCGTAAACATGATGGAACTGATCCGTAACATCGCCATCGAGCACAGCGGTTATTCCGTGTTCGCCGGTGTGGGTGAGCGTACTCGTGAGGGTAACGACTTCTACCACGAGATGAAGGATTCCAACGTTCTGGACAAAGTGGCACTGGTCTACGGCCAGATGAACGAGCCGCCGGGAAACCGTCTGCGCGTAGCCCTGACCGGCCTGACCATGGCCGAGAAGTTCCGTGACGAAGGTAACGACGTTCTGCTGTTCGTCGACAACATCTACCGTTACACCCTCGCCGGTACCGAAGTATCCGCACTGCTGGGCCGTATGCCTTCGGCAGTAGGTTACCAGCCGACCCTGGCTGAAGAGATGGGCGTTCTGCAAGAACGTATCACTTCGACCAAGGAAGGTTCGATCACTTCGATCCAAGCGGTATACGTACCTGCGGATGACTTGACCGACCCGTCGCCAGCGACCACCTTCGCCCACTTGGACGCCACCGTCGTTCTGTCCCGTGATATCGCTTCCCTGGGTATCTACCCAGCGGTTGACCCACTGGACTCGACTTCGCGCCAGCTGGACCCGAACGTGATCGGCCAGGAGCACTACGACACCGCTCGCGGCGTCCAGTACGTGCTGCAGCGCTACAAAGAGCTGAAGGACATCATTGCGATCCTGGGTATGGACGAGCTGTCGGAAGCCGACAAGCAGTTGGTATCCCGCGCTCGTAAGATCCAGCGCTTCTTGTCGCAGCCGTTCTTCGTGGCTGAAGTCTTCACCGGTGCCTCGGGTAAATACGTTTCCCTGAAAGACACCATTGCTGGCTTCAAAGGCATCCTCAACGGTGACTACGACCACCTGCCAGAACAAGCGTTCTACATGGTCGGCGGCATCGAAGAAGCGATCGAGAAAGCCAAGAAACTGTAATCCCGGCGCCCGGCAACGGGCGCTAATTTAGGTTGAGGCAATCAGATGGCTATGACAGTCCATTGCGATATCGTCAGTGCGGAAGGGGAAATCTTCTCCGGTCTGGTCGAGATGGTGATTGCGCATGGTGAGCTGGGTGATCTTGGTATCGCTCTGGGTCACGCACCGCTGATCACTAATCTGAAACCGGGTCCGATCCGCTTGATCAAGCAGGGCGGGGAAGCCGAGGTGTATTACATCTCCGGTGGTTTCCTCGAGGTTCAGCCGAACATGGTCAAGGTCCTTGCCGACACTGTGCAACGTGCTGCCGACCTGGACGAAGCCTCCGCTCAGGAAGCCGTCAAGGCTGCCGAGAAGGCCCTGCACGAGCGAGGCGCGGAGTTCGATTACGGTTCTGCTGCTGCACGTCTGGCCGAGGCCGCAGCCCAGCTGCGCACCGTCCAGCAGATCCGCAAGAAGTTCGGCGGCTAAGCCGTCTGCTTTCTGTGCGATTGATTAAAAAGGGTAGCCTCGGCTACCCTTTTTTCTTTTCCCGACACTCATCATCTGGTCGCAGCCGCTGACCACCCAGGATTGGTAGCCAGTCATGTCTCTCGAAATCGTTATCCTCGCGGCCGGTCAAGGCACCCGCATGCGTTCGGCGCTGCCCAAGGTCTTGCACCCGGTAGCCGGCAATTCCATGCTCGGCCATGTTATCCACAGCGCCCGGCAACTTGATCCACAGCGCATTCACGTGGTGATCGGCCACGGTGCCGATGCTGTGCGCGAACGCCTGGCCGCCGATGACCTGAATTTCGTCTTGCAGGACAAACAACTGGGCACTGGCCATGCGGTGGCCCAGGCAGTGCCATTCATCACGGCGGATACGGTGCTGATTCTCTACGGCGATGTGCCGCTGATCGAAGTCGACACCTTGCAACGCCTGCTCAAGCATGTCGCGCCACAACAGTTGGGCCTGTTGACCGTCGAGCTGGACGACCCCACCGGTTATGGCCGCATCGTGCGTGACGTCGACGGCCAAGTGACCGCCATCGTCGAACAGAAGGACGCCAACGAAGCCCAGCGCGCGATCACTGAAGGCAACACTGGGATTCTGGCCGTGCCGGCTGAGCGCCTGGGTGACTGGATGAGTCGTCTGTCGAACAACAACGCCCAGGGTGAGTACTACCTGACAGACGTGATCGCCATGGCGGTCAGCGATGGACTGGTGGTCGCCACCGAGCAGCCGTTGGACGCCATGGAAGTGCAGGGCGCCAATGATCGCCGGCAATTGGCCGAACTGGAGCGCCACTATCAATTGCGCGCCGCCCGCCGCCTGATGGCCCAAGGCGTGACGCTGCGCGATCCGGCCCGTTTCGACGTGCGCGGTGAAGTCAGCGTGGGTCGCGATGTGGTCATCGATATCAACGTCATCCTCGAAGGCAAGGTTGTCATCGAAGACGACGTGGTCATTGGCCCGAACTGCGTGATCAAGGATAGCACCCTGCGCAAAGGCGTGGTGATCAAGGCCAACAGCCATCTCGACGGTGCGGTCATGGGGGAGGGCAGCGATGCTGGCCCGTTTGCCCGCCTGCGCCCAGGCTCTGTGCTGGAAGCCCGTGCCCATGTGGGTAACTTTGTTGAACTGAAGAATGCTCACCTGGGCGAAGGCGCCAAGGCCGGGCACCTGACCTACCTCGGTGACGCTGAAGTCGGCGCCCGCACCAACATTGGCGCCGGGACCATCACCTGTAACTACGACGGTGCCAACAAGTGGAAAACCGTGTTGGGTGAGGACGTGTTCATCGGCTCCAACAACTCGCTGGTGGCGCCTGTGACCCTCGGTGATGGTTCAAGCACGGCCGCAGGTTCGACCATCAATCAGGATGTGGATAACGCTCAGCTCGCGGTGGCGCGCGCCCGGCAACGCAATATCGACGGCTGGAAGCGCCCGGTAAAAATCAAGAAGAGCTAAGTTATCCACAGCCCCCGTGTGGGAGCGGGTTTGCTCGCGAAAGCGTTGTTTCAGTTCACGTTGTACTGTCTGATTCGACCCCTTCGCGAGCAAGCCCGCTCCCACATTGATTTCATGATTTCTGAATTTTTCTTCTCCCGCCTTGACGATAGCCCTGCAATAGGTTTTGATTAGTTACGTTATCTTTCGAATCGAAACTTACCTCGCCATGTCAAAGCGCAACACACCACAACGCCGTCACAATATTCTTGCCTTGCTCCAGGAGCAGGGTGAGGTCAGTGTGGATGAGTTGGCCAAGCGCTTCGAAACCTCGGAAGTTACGATTCGCAAGGATCTCGCTGCCCTGGAAACCAATGGCCTGCTGCTGCGTCGCTACGGTGGCGCGGTGCCGATGCCGCAGGAGTTGGTGGCCGATAACGGGCAAACCGTCTCCAAGTACAAACTGGCCATTGCCCGGGCCGCCGTGAAGCGGATCCGTGAACATGCGCGCATCATCATCGACAGCGGCAGCACCACGGCGGCCATGATTCCGCAACTCGGCCAACAGCCGGGCCTGGTGGTGATGACCAATTCCCTGCACGTCGCCAACGCCCTGAGCGAACTGGAGCACGAGCCGGTGCTGTTGATGACCGGCGGTACCTGGGATCCTCACTCCGAGTCGTTCCAGGGCCAGGTGGCCGAGCAGGTCCTGCGTTCCTATGACTTCGACCAACTGTTCATCGGCGCCGACGGCATCGATCTGGTTCGAGGTACCACCACCTTCAACGAACTGCTGGGCTTGAGCCGCGTGATGGCTGAGGTTGCCCGGGAAGTGATCGTCATGGTGGAGGCCGACAAGATCGGCCGGAAAATCCCCAACCTGGAACTGCCGTGGAGCAGCGTCCATACCCTCATTACCGATGATCGCCTGCCCGTAGAGGCCCGCGATCAGATTCAGGCGCGCGGCATTACTGTGATCTGCGCGCCTGTCAGCCAGGAGAAATAGCATGTGTGGAATTGTCGGCGCCGTTGCTGAACGCAACATCACAGCAATCTTGCTCGAGGGCCTCAAGCGCCTGGAGTACCGCGGTTATGACAGCGCCGGTGTGGCGGTGTTTACCAACGACGAGAAGCTCGAACGCATGCGTCGTCCGGGCAAGGTCAGCGAGCTGGAACAGGCGCTGGAAGCCGAACCGCTGCTCGGTCGCCTGGGCATCGCCCACACGCGTTGGGCCACCCATGGCGCGCCGTGCGAGCGTAACGCTCACCCGCATTTTTCCGGCGAGTTGGCGGTGGTGCACAACGGCATCATCGAAAACCACGAAGCCCTGCGTGAACAGCTCAAGGCACTCGGCTATGTGTTCACCTCGGACACCGACACCGAAGTCATCGCCCATCTGCTCAACCACAAGCTCAAGGACCTGGTGGACCTGACCGTCGCCCTCAAGGCCACCGTCAAGGAACTGCACGGTGCCTATGGCCTGGCGGTCATCAGCACAAAACAACCTGACCGCCTGGTGGCGGCCCGCAGCGGCAGCCCATTGGTTATCGGCCTGGGCCTGGGGGAAAACTTCCTGGCGTCCGATCAGTTGGCGCTGCGCCAGGTCACCGACCGCTTCATGTACCTGGAAGAAGGCGATATTGCCGAAATTCGCCGCGACAGCGTGCAGATCTGGGACCTCGACGGCAATGACGTGGTACGGGAAACCGTCCAGTACCGCGACGGTGCCGATGTCGCCGACAAGGGCGAGTTCCGCCACTTCATGCTCAAGGAAATCCACGAACAACCGGCCGTGGTCCAACGCACCCTGGAAGGCCGCATGAGCCAGAACCAGGTACTGGTCCAGGCGTTCGGTCCACAGGCGGCCGAGTTGTTCGCCAAGGTCCGCAACGTGCAGATCGTGGCCTGCGGCACCAGTTATCACGCCGGCATGGTCGCCCGTTACTGGCTGGAGGAACTGGCCGGTATTCCGTGCCAGGTCGAAGTGGCCAGCGAGTTCCGCTATCGCAAAGTGGTGGTGCAGCCCGATTCGCTGTTCGTCACCATCTCCCAGTCCGGCGAAACCGCCGACACCCTGGCCGCCCTGCGTAACGCCAAGGAACTGGGTTTTCTCGCCAGCCTGGCGATCTGCAACGTCGGCATCAGCTCGCTGGTACGCGAATCCGACCTGACCCTGCTGACCCAGGCCGGTCGCGAAATTGGTGTGGCGTCGACCAAGGCGTTCACCACGCAACTGGTGGGCCTGCTGTTACTGACCCTGTCCCTGGGCCAGGTGCGCGGTACTCTGGGCAAAGGGGTCGAGGCAACCTTGGTGGAGGAGCTGCGCCGCCTGCCAGCCCGCCTGGGCGAAGCCTTGGCGATGGACAGCACGGTGGAAAAAATCGCCGAACTGTTCGCCGAGAAGAACCACACCCTGTTCCTCGGGCGTGGCGCGCAATTCCCGGTGGCGATGGAAGGGGCCTTGAAGCTCAAGGAAATCTCCTACATCCACGCCGAGGCCTACCCGGCCGGTGAACTCAAGCACGGCCCGCTGGCGCTTGTGGATAACGACATGCCGGTGGTCACCGTGGCGCCGAACAACGAGCTGCTGGAAAAGCTCAAGTCCAACCTGCAGGAAGTGCGCGCCCGTGGCGGCCAGTTGATCGTCTTCGCTGACGAGAAGGCTGGCATGACCAATGGCGAAGGCACCCACGTGGTGCACATGCCGCATATCCACGACATCCTGTCGCCGATCCTCTACACCATCCCGCTGCAACTGCTGTCGTACTACGTCGCGGTGCTCAAGGGGACTGATGTGGACCAGCCGCGTAATTTGGCGAAGTCTGTGACGGTGGAGTGAGTTGTCCACCGAGAGCCCAGGCTCCTGTTTTGTCGCTAGACAATAAAAACTGTCGCAGAGGGAGGGAGCTGTCCCAGCTCCCTTCATCGACACAGGCTCCCTTCCTTCTGTTGCGATGGCTGCAACCCCGCTTTGACCCTCGCCCATGCCTTTGAAAATTCACCTCGACGAATCACTCGCCTCTTATGTGCGGTGGAACCTATTCCTTAACTGGAACGTAGATGTCGCACCAATCTTTGATCAGCTCGCGACACGTCACGTGTTGAAGAATATCGAGTTGAAAAGACTCTCAGCGGCGATGGGTTGGCAAGGATGCAACGGCTTCAATCGGCTGATTCAGCAACGCCAATTAGTTAAGCCGTAATGCGATCTGTAGCAACTGCCCAGTTCACGAGGCTGCTACAGCAAAGAGTGCGTCGCGGCTGAAATTGCTTAACTGACCTTCATCGGGCTTATGAGGGTGAGGATTAGTATCGATAGGTTGCCTGCACTGAAAATATATTCGCACTGTTTTCGTAATTAGCACTGTATTCAGGTTGAAGGCCGGAGTTGTTCGGTTGGTTTACCGAGGCTTTGGATTCCCAGAGATAACCATAAGCAAAGTCTATCGTTAGATCGGGATTCGGCAAATAAGCGCCACCCAGGGTCACGACTTGGCGGTTACCAACCGGAACGCGCACGCTACGATCGGCATTGCTGATCGGCGACGGATCGTAGGCGTAGCCTGCACGCAGCAGCCATTGTTGGTTCAATTGAAAGGATACGCCAACGGCGGTGGACCACGTGTCGTGCCAGTTCAATGGTTCGCCCACACGCTCCAGACCCGCACTCTGGCCAAGGGCGGAAACATCGCTGTTGATTGCCTCGATCTTTTTCAGTCGACTCCAACGTTTCCAGGTGGTCCCCAGGTATCCCGTCCAGCGACTATTGAAATGATGGGTGATAGAGGTGTTCACGGATTCGGGCATTGTGATGTCTATCTTGTTGTCATACTTTCCGTCCAGCGGGATAACGCTCGGGGAGCCGGAAAACTCGGTATGCCCTTTGAGGTGATAGCTCACCTTCGAGTGGTAGTTAATCCCCCAACTCGTTGCATCACTCAAGTCAACCAAGAGGCCGACGTTGTAGCCAATTGCCGTGTCATCGCCTTTGATGGTGACCCGTGTGTCCTGGCCGTTGTTCAGAGCGCCGGTGGCCAGGTAATTCTGAAGTTTTGCATCGAAATGATTTATGGTCGGTCCGCCACCAATGGACACGTAATCATTGATCCGATAGGCAATGGTGGGCTGCAGGGTTACCTCCTTGGTCGAGCTATAGGAACCCTGGTAGCGGCCCTGAAAAGTGCTCTCGTATTCGTTGATCAGACCACTCGGAGCATAGAGACCCAGACCAATCGAAAAACGATCATCAAGCGGCGTCGACATATAGGCGAAGGGCACGACCGCCAAAGGTACCGAGTCCCCCTTATTCGTTCCTGCGACACTGCTCTGCGCATCACTAATGTCGTCGCTCCCCGAGATGATCGCGGCCCCGCCGGAAATCTCGGTACGTTTCAACTTGGTCAAGCCAGCAGGATTTCCGTAGATGGTGCTGACGTCCAGTGCGGAAGACGACCTTCCCGCATAAGCAGTTCCCGCACTGCTGGCACTTTGTTCGTTAAGAGCAATGCCATTAGCGCCTGCAATTGTAGAGGCACTGAGCAGTGCCATGACACTGGTGTACTTAATCCACGCAGCACTCTTTCGCTGAGCGGAGAGACACGGGATCGCACGGCTATTGAGTTTCATTTTCCACCTCTCGTTTATTGTTTTTGTTGATTGCACGCAGGCAAGGCTTCGCCTTCCTGTGCACTTTTGAGTGCCGGTTGGAGTTGATCGAAGTTGTGTAAAAGAACCTGAAGGAACACCACCAGGGCACGACTGCTGGACTTACAAATGCGAGTCAGGGACTCAATTAAGCCATTCGACTTGGAAGCTATAGCGCCCCAAGAGCGGCGCCAGGATTTCCTGGTTAGTTCCGGCCCGGATGCGGGCGACATGCCCACGGCCAGAAGCGGTCATTTGTTCAGGCTGCGACCCTGACCTAATCAAGCCTTGTCTTCATCGCTGAGCCTTACCGCTTCGGCGACTTTTCCAGCGTCGAAACCGATCCACTCGATAAGCCGACGCAGCAAGCCTGGCGCTTTCGCCACCAGCACTTGGCTGCGTGGCACCGTCACCAAGTCATGCCGCTGCTCGATGCAGTCCACCAGGGCGGCCACCACCTGCTCCAACGCGACGAACTGCCAGACCCCCTGATGGTTATTCCAGACCAGGGTGGAGGACGGCCCATCAACGATCGCCTCCATCATCGGCGTTTGGAAGAAGGTCGGGTGGAATGAGCCGACACTCACGCCGTGCTGACGAAGCTCCAGGCGTAAGCTGTCACACAGGGCCCAGACTCCGGCCTTGCTGGCGGTGTAGGCCGTGTTCAACGGCGAATGAACGAAAGCCGCCATAGACGAGATGGCCAGTAGATAGCCCTGGCGTGCCTTCACATGGGGCAGTGAGGCGCGGAAGGTGCGCGCCACACCGTTGAGGTTGATATCGATGACCCGGTCAAACGTGGCGGGATCGATATACTCCAGGGCTACCACCGAGCTGACGCCAGCGCCGGCGACCACCACATCAATTCCGCCGAAATGCTGCGCGGCCTCTTTCAGCGCCGTTTCCAGACTCTCAATTGAGCGCACGTTGGCCACCCAACCGACAGCGACATTAGGCCCGCCCAGGGTGACAGCCATTGCATTCAGGCTATCCAGATCGAGATCCAGCAAGACCAGCTTCGCGCCTTTGTCGCGCAGGGCCTGCGCGGCGGCCCTGCCGAGACCACCCGTGGCACCAGTGATGGCGATGACGCGGTCGTTCAACGAGTAGCTTTTCATGGGTGAACCTTAAGCAAGTAGTGGGGCATCAACTAGGGCTCTGGGTGCGAACGGTTTCTTCTTCCAATTGGTGGAGCAACCGTTGCAGGCGGGCATCGCGTGTCAGATGCCAGTCCGTGAAAACGTTGAACAGGCCGCGCAACAGTGAGATGGGCGCCCAGCGAGCCGGTACAACGATGCGCGGCTGGCGCTTTTGTAGACCGCGCACCACGCCACGTGCCACCTGTTCCGGTGCAATCGCCTGATGCAGGAAGGCCGGCAATAGGGTCTCGTTCATCTGGGTGGCGATGGCGTTGCCACCGAAGGCGACCTTGGCGATGGCGGTCGCCGTCCAGCCGGGATAGAGCACGCTGGCGCTGGCCCCGGTTGCACTTAACTCGGCGCGCAGCGAGCGGGCCAGCGACTCCACCGCCGCCTTGCTCGCGGCATAGGGCGCGTTGGCCATGCCGTTCAAGTAGGCATAGGTCGACGACGTGACCAGCACTTGGCCCCGATTGCGCACGACCTCCGGCAGTGCGGCGCGCATCGCGTGCCACACCCCGAACAGATCCACCTCAATGATGCGACGGAACTCCGCTTCGTCGCAGGTGCGTAGGGTCGCCGGTACGCCTCGCCAGGAGATGCCGGCATTGGCGAAGGCCACATCGAGACGGCCGAAACGCTCGACTGCTTGGCATATCACTGCCTTTGCCGCCTCGGCGTCGGTGACGTCGAACGCCAGCGGCAACACACGTTGGCTGTTGAACTCCTGGGCCAGCTTGTCCACCGCCTCCTGCGAGGTATCGGTCAGCACTAGGCTGGCGCCCTGCACATACAGTTCGCGTGCACTGGCGGCGCCGATGCCGCCAGCCGCGCCGGTGATCAGAACCACTTTGCCTTGAAGGTCGTACATATTCTTATCTCTTCGTTGGCGTGCTTGGCACGTTGCGCTTGAGGAAGTCGAGTTGATCACCCACCACCTGCTCGAAGGCTTCGCCCACATAAATATCGAAATGCCCATGGGCATAGCGCTTGATCTCATGACGTGGCGCGCGCCGGGCGTGACGCAGCGTCCGCTTCGCCGGTGCCACGCTGTCGGGATCGCACACGCAAAACAGCACAGGGGCCTGGATACGAGGTGTACTGCGCCCGGGGTAGTAGCGAATGATGTCCAGGGCAAAACGCGCGGCGGCCTCTTTGCGGATACGCGCACCTGACGGGATCAGGCCGTTATAGCCACCCCAGGCATCCGGCGAAGTCATGAATGCCGTATCGCCAGGTTGACCGGCGAGCGGAACCAGAATGGGTTTGGCGCCGAACCACGAGCCGATACGGTCGGCCAGGGCCAGCAAGGTGAGGCGAAGTGACACCAGGAGTTCGGTGGCAAGACTGGAGCTCAGGCCGTCGGTGAAGGGACATTGGGAAATGACAGCGGCCACCCTGGCATCGTCGGCGGCGGTGGCCAGCACATGCCCGCCACCGAACGAGGTGCCCCAGATAACGATACGCTGCGGGTCCACATCCGCGAGGCGGCGGGCGTGATCTATCGCGGCTGTCCAGTCTTCGAGCTGGCGGTTGATATCCAGCAGTTGGCGCGGCTCGCCTTCGCTGTCGCCGAAGTGGCGATAGTCGAACACCAGGCACGCGTAGCCGGCGGCGGCGAAGCGGGCGGCAAAGGCCGGCAAGCGCATCTTGCGCGTCCCGCCAAGCCCATGCGCCATCACCACCACCGGGAAAGGTCCTGCACCCAGTGGGCGGTAAAAGTCGGCAACGCAACGCGAGCCGTTGGAGAAGAACTGGATTGTCGCTGGTGCCAGAAGATCGGTGATCGTGTTCATGAACGGCATCTGCTGGAATGGCTGGAGTGCCGTCATTCTCGGCCGCTGCCGTTAGGAAGGCTTGACGGTATCCGACGCCCCGCTTGACACTTTGCGCCAAACAACAAAAGGCCAACCAGCCTAAAGAGGTCCGATGAGCCAGCCTTTATATCGGCGCGTGGTGCCAGAGACCTACGTGCAACTGCTCTATGAATACCTGGAGGCGCTCGGTCATGAGCCCGAGTCGGTACTTGGCCAGCCCTGGCCCACACCTGCCCAGGAGGGTGTCGGCGGCGTTGACGTGGAATGCTGGGATCGCCTGCTGGTGACGGCGGCGCAGGCACTGGACGACCCGCTGCTGGGCCTACACGTCGGCCAAACCATCAGCGCCCGGCATATCGGTGTGCTCGGCTCGGTGCTGCTGGCCTGTGGTAATCTCGGTACGGCTCTGCAACGCCTGGAGCGCTACATTCGCCTGGTGTACGACGTCATTCCCATGACTCGCCGCGACGGCGACGGCTGGTTCGAACTGGTCTGGGATGTCAGCCAGTACCAGCCCGGACCCTTGGTGAACGAAACCGGTATGGTTGCCATAATGCAGTTCTGCCGTGCCCTAGTGCGCGGCACGGCCAACCCGTTGCGAATCGATTTCAATCATCCCAGCCCTCTCGACACCAGCCCGTACGAAGCCTTCTTCGGCTGCCCGGTACGCTTCGGTCAGGCCGAGGCGGTCCTGCGTTTCTCCGCGCAACTGCTCGAACTGCCCTTTAAGAGCCCCGACCCGGCGCTGGTCTCCCTGTTGGAACAACATGCGGATCGCCTGCTGGCCCAGTTGCCACAGCAGGATGAATTCGTGGAACAGCTGCGCAAGACCATCACCCATGCCTTGCGCGAAGGTGAGCCGAGCATAGAGCGGATAAGCCCCCAACTGGGCACCTCGTCACGCACGCTACAGCGCCGTCTAAAAGAGGCCGGCACCAGCTTTCGCTATGAGCTGAACTTGGTTCGCCACGAACTAGCGTTGTCGTACCTGCGCGATCCACGCCTGCAAATCGTGGATATCGCCATGCTGCTGGGCTATTCGGAGCACAGCGCCTTCACTCGCGCCTTCAAGGAGTGGAGTGGAAGGTCGCCCCATGAGGCGAGACAACTCAACTCGGAGAGTTACTGAGCGGGGAGTCCATGGAATTAGGGAAGGCTTCGGGAGCAGGCTCAGTCTCTGTTCGGCCTCGGGATATCAGGCCCTTTTTGAGTGGTCCATTGAGTGGCCGCTGAGCGTTTCGTTATCAGGGCTTGAATCTGCGCTAGCGTGTTGCGAAGACACGTTGGCGGCCCCCGAAGACTCGATGCAACCATCAGAGATATGAGGTCCAGTAGAGGTCGATTTCTTCGACAGTGAGAGCCCGGGCTGCTGGGTTCATCCCGAATAGCGGGCAGGACATCCACTCTTGGAATCTCAGAAGTGGCTGTAAGGCCCGCCGTTCCTGGGCTAGACAGTTTTTATTCTCTAGCGTATTTGTCCGAGTCACGGTTTTTGGGGCTCGCGACAGTTTTGCATTTCCTCCGAATCGGGCTGAAGGCCACGGAAACTGGGCGTCTTTTGCGACAGTTTTAATTCTCTTAATCCACAGCTCAGCCCCGAAACGCTGATAGAAACCAACCCCCTGATTCAGGGGGTTTTTTTTAGGGGCGACTAGACTTCGTGCTGGTTCAGGCTGGGAACCGAGCTCAATCGCGCTCTGGTCGGCCAGCCCTGTTCGTCGTATTCAAGGCAAGCTGCCGAACGACTGCATTGACAACACGGGACTTAGATGATGATATCAAGTCATACGACAACGTATGACATAGAAAAATAATAAAAACGAAAGGCGCAGTCATGTCTTCCACATCTACCGCCCTGCGATTTTGCAAGTCACCGGTCCCACGCGTTATCGCAGGGCGCCAGCGACCTTCCTCTCTTTGCGAGAAGCCCCCTGCGGGCTCGCAACGGCTATCCAATTCCTCGATCCCAACGTTAAGGCCTGTGCGCTTGCCTCGTCAGGCGTTAGCGCTGGGCGTGCTCGCTTCGTGCGTAACTTCAAACCCACAATCAATGGCAGCACCTGGAGAACAATAATGAAGAAAACACTCTGCGCCTCTTTGATCGCCTCTTTCCTGAGCCTGACTGCCGGCACGGCAATGGCCGCCGATGCCAGCGACTGGCCAAGTCGTCCGGTGCAGGTGGTGGTGATTGCCAACGCCGGCGGTGACACTGATTTCAACGCACGAATGATGGCCAAGTACTTTACCAAGCTCACCGGCAAATCCATGGTGGTGACCAATATGGCCGGCGGGGGCGGGACGATTGCCGCCGATGCGGTCAAGAGTGCAGAGCCAGACGGCAATACCATCCTGTTCACCCACACCGGCCAGTTGATCGTTAACGAAGTGGCGGGACTCTCGGAGGATCGCTTTGATGCGTTTGATATCTCCTGCATCGCCGGCGTCGACAAAGGTGCGGTGTTCGTCTCGGCGAAAAGCTCGGGCATCGACAGCCTCGACCAACTGATTGAAAAAGCCAAGGCCAAGCCCGGCACCATTACCTACGGTACCGAAATGGGCAACTTCTCTCACCTGCAAGGGCTGATGTTCGAGAAGCTCGCCGGTGTGAAACTGAAAATGGTCGACAGCGGCACGGTGTCGGAAAAAATCGTCGCCTTGCTGGGCAAGCGCATTGACCTTGGCGCCATCAGTTATGGGTCGGTCCAGGATTACATCACCAGCGGCAAGATGACTGCCTTGGGCCAGCCCAACGCTGAGCGCAACGCATTGCTGGGCGACGTCAAGACCTTCAAGGAACAAGGCGTGGACCTGATCCTGGACAAGCCTTATGTCGTCGCTTTCCCGAAAGGCACTGACCCGGCCATCGTCAAGAAAATGGCCGACACCATGAAGAAGATTACCGAAGAGCCGGAATACGCCGAAGAGCTGAAGAAATCCTTCAAGCAGCCGGTCAGTTTCCAGGGCACCGAGGAAGCTGTTGCCACCCTGAACAAAACCCGCGACAGCTTCATGCAGTTCAAGGACGAGATGCGTAAAGCCAAGTAATTCTGCGTAGCGGCTCGGGTGTGCGCCGCGTTGGCAACCACCCGATCATCAGTCCTTTCCAGCAAGAGGAGCCTGTATGGATTCCTATAAAAGAAACGAGCTATTGGCCGGCCTGGCCATGCTCGGTGCCGGCGTGGCTTATCTGGTATTGACCTTGAACCTGCCGCGTCGCGGGTTGGTCGATGCCGCGTTTGTACCTTGGGTGCTTGCTGTCGCGTTATGCCTGTTGGGTGCGTTGCAATTATGGGCGTGGCGAAAGCTGCCGGACAAAAGTGCCGAACCCACAGAAAAACCTGAGTCGATCGACTATCCAACAGTCTTCAAATCCCTGGCTTTGGTGCTGATTTTTACAGCGCTGCTGCAGACCGTAGGCTTTGTGATCATGACGGTGCTTTATCTCTATGCCCAGTTCATCGTGCTGACCCCTGCGGAACAAAAGGTCAAGCACCTCCAATACGCGCTGATAGCGGTCGTTTCGGCGGTGCTGATTTTCTTCATTTTTCGCCATGGCTTCGACTTGCTCCTGCCGGTCGGTTTATTGGATTTCTAGGGGACGGCCATGATCGAACTCATGCAAACAGGCTTCGCGGCCGTACTGACACCCTACGTTTTTCTCCTGATCACCCTCGGCGTTGCGGTGGGGATCGTTTTTGGTGCGGTGCCCGGGCTCTCGGCCACCATGGCCATCGCGCTGTGCTTGCCGCTGACTTACTCGATGGGGCCAGGCCCTGGCTTGGCGCTGCTGGTCGCGTTGTTCGTCGGTGCCACTTCGGGAGGGCTGATATCGGCGATATTGCTCAACATACCGGGAACGCCGGCCTCCATCGCCACGACATTCGATGGTTGGCCGCTGATGAAACAAGGCCATGGCGTCAAGGCCCTTGGGATTGGCGTGGTGTTCTCGTTTCTTGGCACGATTTTCAGTATCGCCGCGCTGATGTTCATCGCCCCGATCCTGGCGGAACTGGCCCTGAGCTTTGGCCCGCACGAATATTTTTCCATCGCTATTTTCTCGCTGACGTTGATCGCCACGCTGTCGACCGGCTCGCTGGTCAAAGGCTTGTTTGCCGGTGCCCTGGGTTTTGCCTTTTCCACCGTGGGGATTGCACCGGTCGAGGCCATTCGCCGCTTTACCTTTGACCTGCCGAGCCTCAATGGCGGCTTCGCCATGCTGACTGTCATGATCGGCATGTTTGCCGTCGCCGAGGTGCTGAAGTTTGCTGAGAGTGCGCGCCTGAGCCACCGGGCCAAACCACAGCACGTCAGTATGAAAGGCGTGAAAGGTTTCGGTTTTTCGATAAAGGAATTTGTCGGTCAACTGCCCAACGCCACTCGTTCATCCCTGATCGGCCTCGGTATCGGCATCCTGCCCGGTATCGGTGCCGGTACGTCGAATATCGTTTCTTACATCGTTGCAAAGAAACGCTCCAAGACGCCTGAGGAGTTCGGTAAAGGCAAGATTGACGGCGTGGTGGCCAGCGAGACGGCAAACAATGCCGGCATCGGTGGCGCGATGATTCCACTGCTGACGCTGGGCATTCCCGGCGATACCACCACGGCGGTCATGCTCGGCGGTTTCATGATCCACGGCATCCAGCCAGGGCCCCTGCTGTTCATCAGCCAGGCACCGTTGGTCTATACGATCTTCGCCGCGCTTATCCTCGCTTCCGTGCTGATGCTGGTGCTGGAGTTCTACGGCCTGCGCATGTTCATCAAGTTGCTGGCGGTGCCCAAGCACATCCTGCTGCCGATCATCCTGGTCTTGTGCGTGGTTGGGGCCTTCGGTTTGAACAGCCGGATCTTCGATGTCTGGGCGGTGCTGCTGTTTGGCTTGCTGGGGTACGGGTTCGTCAAAGCCGGTTTGCCGATTGCACCGTTCATCATCGGCTTCATCCTGGGCCCCATGGCGGAAACCAACTTACGCCGTGGCTTGATGCTGTCCGACGGCAACTTCGTCGGCTTCCTCACCAACCCCATCTCAGCGGGCTTTCTCATCCTGGCTGCCGCCTCCATCTCCTGGCACCTGGTGACGGTTATTCGCAACAGGAAAAGCGCGGCTATTGAATTGATGCGCAGCTAGCTCGCTGCATTTGTCCGCGTTCGCTGCTGCAACCCGAACAGGTGTTGCAGCAGCCAAACCCAAACGTTCGGAGCAAAGCCATGCAAGACACGCCTCAAATGCCTTCCGCCGACGACGACCGCATTGCCTGGGTGCGCGTGGCCTCGGTTTTCCTGCCGTTGGCCAATCCCATCAGCGATGCCAAGGTGCTGACCGGCCGGCAAAAGCCAATGACAGAAATCGCCATTCTGTTCGTGGAAATCGAAACCAGGGACGGCCACCGTGGCCTGGGGTTCAGCTATTCCAAGCGCGCCGGTGGCCCCGGGCAATTTGCCCACGCCCAGGAAATCGCCCCCAGCCTGATCGGCGAGAATCCAAGCGATATTTCCAAACTATGGGACAAGCTCTGCTGGGCGGGTGCCTCGGTGGGGCGCAGCGGCTTGGCCACACAGGCCATTGGCGCGTTCGATGTCGCCCTGTGGGATCTGAAAGCCAAGCGAGCCAATCTTTCGTTGGCTCGCTTGCTCGGCGCCCATCGCGATTCGGTCCAGTGCTACAACACATCGGGTGGATTCCTGCATACGCCGCTTGATCAATTAATGATCAATACCGAGCTGTCTCGGGAAAAGGGCATTGGTGGTATCAAGCTCAAGGTGGGTCAGCCTGACCAGGCACTGGATCTGCACCGGGTCAGCACCATCCGCAAACATCTGGGCGATGACTTTCCATTGATGGTCGACGCCAACCAGCAATGGGATCGGCCCACTGCGCAGCGCATGTGCCGCCGTCTCGAGCAGTTCAACCTGATCTGGATCGAGGAACCGCTCGATTGCTACGACGCCGAAGGTCACGCCGCATTGGCTCGGGAATTCGATACGCCAATCGCCACCGGTGAAATGCTCACCAGCGTTGCCGAACACTGGGAGTTCATCAAACTGCGCGCGACCGATTACCTGATGCCTGATGCCCCTCGTGTCGGTGGCATCACCCCTTATCTCAAAGTCCAGGCGTTGGCCGAGCAAGCGGGGCTGATGATTGCGCCGCACTTTGCCATGGAGCTGCATATCCATCTGGCTGCCACGTACAGTCGCGAGCCTTGGGTGGAACATTTCGAATGGCTGGAGCCGCTGTTCAATGAGCGTATGCAAACCCGTGATGGGCGGATGTTGGTGCCCACCCGGCCTGGCCTTGGGCTGTCCTTGAGTGAGCGCGTGGCTGGCTGGACGGCGAATCAGGCAGCGTTCGGGCAGCGTCCGTAAGTGCTAAGGAGAGAGGGATGCCTTCGTTGAGCGATGAAGTGCTCCAACGCATCGAGCAGGTGGTAGGGCAGGCAGGGTTGGTACGTGACCCGGCGTTGATGCAGAGCTATCTGACGGACTGGCGTAACGCCTATCAAGGCCAGGCTGCGTTGGTGGTACGCCCGGCGACGACCGAGGAAGTGGCCGAGGTTGTACGCATCTGTCATGACGCCCAAGTGGCCTTGGTGCCCCAAGGCGGCAACACCGGCTTGAATGGCGGATCGATCCCCGATGCTTCTGGCAGCCAATTGGTGCTGTCCTTGAACCGGATGAAGCGCATCCGGGAAATCGACCTGGCCAACGAAACCATCACGGTAGAGGCCGGGGTGATTCTGCAACATTTACAGGATGCCGCCAGCCAGGTTGGGCGCCTGTTTCCGCTGTCACTGGGGGCGGAGGGCAGTTGCACGGTGGGTGGCAATCTTGCGACCAATGCCGGCGGAACTGCAGTGCTGCGTTACGGCAACATGCGTGAGCTGACCCTTGGCCTGGAAGTGGTGCTGCCTGACGGCCGCGTCTGGAACGGATTGCGGGGCTTGCGTAAGGACAACACCGGTTACGACCTCAAGCATTTATTTATTGGCTCGGAGGGCACGCTCGGGATCATCACGGCGGCGGTGCTCAAATTGTTCCCGGCGACCCATAGCACGGCGACAGCCTGGGTCGCGCTGCCTTCGCCGCAGGCGGCGGTGGAGTTGATTGGCCATGTGCGCAGCCTGTGCGCCGACCGCCTGACGGGCTTCGAGATGATGTCGCGCCAAAGTCTGGATTTTGTCCTGGACCATGTGGCCGGTTGCAGTGACCCGCTGGAAACGAAGCATCCTTGGTACGCCCTCATTGAACTGCGCGACACGGTGCCCGACGCGCCATTGACGCTGTTGCTTGAAAACGGCCTGGCCCACGCCTTCGAGCGCGGTTGGGTCAGCGATGCGGTGTTGGCCAGCAACCAGACGCAAGCCGCGGCACTGTGGGCGCTGCGCGAAGGTATTTCCGAGGCGCAGAATCATGAAGGCCCGAGCCTCAAGCATGACATCAGCGTACCCGTGAGTCGCATACCGGAATTCATCGAGCGCACCGACAGTGTCTTACAACAGGACTTTGCGGGGGTGCGCATCGTTTCTTACGGCCACATGGGCGACGGCAACCTGCATTACAACATCAGCAAACCGCTCGGCGAGACGGACGCCTCGTTCAGGGCCCGGGAACACGCGATCATGGAGGTCATCTACCGGATGACAAGCGCCTTCAACGGCAGCATCAGCGCTGAGCACGGACTGGGACAAGCCAAGCCTGACGCGGCCGTTCGCTTCAAGGATCCGCTGGAGATCGAATTGATGCGTGCCATTAAACGCACGCTGGACCCGGCGGGGTTAATGAACCCTGGCAAGGTCTTCACTGCCGGGCTCGAATAATCAGATATAGCGCGGATGGCGCCAGCATTTGCGTTTGTCGCTAAGCCCTACTCCAGAAAACAACGATCAAAAAGGTAAACGCTGGCCGGCTTGAGGTTTTCCACCGTGCGTTGCGGGCGACCGCCGTCGCCGCTTTTCTTGCGGCCGGTTTCCTGCAAGTAGCCCGCCTCGGTCATCTTCAATAGACGCTGACGCATGCTGGTCTTGAGCACCGGGCGATCGAGCACCACGGAGAAAATGCCCACCGCTTCCGGCGCGCTGAACTCCGGGCCCAGGAACATCAGCGGCAGGCTGCTGTAGAGGGCTTTGGACAACAACCGCTCCTGGACGGCGGCCACCAGGCTGTTGTGGTCGAAAGGGAGTTTGATCGAGGCGTCAGCGACGTCCTTAAGGGGGAAAAAACCCTGGTGTTCGGCGAGCTGGACCGCCTCGCTGACAATCGCAAGATAGAAAGTCGACGATGACCAGCAGCGCGGATCGCGGAACGCGTCACCGACGGTGCCGACCTGTTCGATCCAGGCCAGCGGCATGCCCACTTTGCTTGAGCTGCGCAGGCGCTCCACGGCGTCGTTCAGCGTGAGATCTTCGACGTCACCATTGACCACGATCCCGGGCAGCGCCCAGTGACCGGCGAACGGCTCGGCTTCCCGGCGGTTCAAGAGGATTTCCAGCGCCTGGGTCTCCCGGCAGAAGCGCAGCACACAGAGGTCGATGGTGTGCAGATAGTCGCGCGCGGGGGCTGTGCTAGTGGGCATGTCGATTTCCGTGGGTCGCATAAAGGTCATAGTTTAACGGGTTCATGCCGGGAGCCATCCAGTCGGAGGGAAGCGGCTTGCCCAACGCCAGTCGTTCGCGAACCACCGTGCTGCGCACGTGGATCGTTTCCTCCACGCGAAGGATGGAAAAACGCTCCAGCAATTCCTGGCCGCGATAGAAGGTCGGCAGCCGATCCGCGACATCCCGGCCCACCACCAACGCGATCCGCTTACCGTCCAGGGCCAGGCTGTCGGCAAGGTGGGCGAGCAGGGTGTAGCTGTAGATCGCGCCTTCAACGCCACGGGCCACGACCTGTTCCACCCGGCTTGCACGCACTTCGGCGCAGCACAGTGGCTGCACCTTTTCGACGATCGATTCCAGCCAGTTCAGGCGAACGTCATAGTCGACCATTTGTTTGCCGTAAGGATGCCGGAAGCTGGGGACCACCAGCACGCGTCTGGCCAGGCGTGAGGCCTCGATCATCACCTGGGCGTGACCGGCGTGCGGAGGATTGAAGGCGCCGCCATAAAGGGCAATCTCGAACATGGCACATCCTCTTTTGGTACACGACATGTACTCTATCAGCAAAATCTTTTTAGTGAAAACATGATTTGTGCTGAGCAATAGCCATTGTTAAGGAGAGTTCGTCAAAAAAATTTTCTGTGAGTGGCTTGTCATGAAAGTACACCTTATGTACTCTCGTCGCCATGAAGAGGAGAAACCCAGCATGAACAGCCTGACCCGGAAAACCGCTTCCTTCGATGTCGATGCGCAAAAGAGCTTTACGCCGCTATGCCCCGATGAGCTTCCGGTGCCGGGTGGTGACGAGATTGCCGGTGAGCTGAACTTCATCGCATCCCTGGCCAGCCTCCGCATCGGCAGCAAGGACGCCCATTCGCCCCTGGCTCCGTGGGTGGTCGCCGATCACGCACAGATGTTCGTGCCGACCGGGCTCGAACACGCCGACATCACCTGGGTCAGCCACTGCGTTCCTGGTACCGAAGGTTTCGCCCTGCTGGATCAATTGCCGACCCCCTATGACTACGACTATTTCGTCTGGAAGGGCGTCGAGCCGGATCTGCACCCCTACGGCGCGTGCTACCACGACCTGCACGGCAAGCTGTCCACCGGGGTGATCGAGTACCTGAACGGCCTGGGTGTGCGGCAGGTGATTGTTGGCGGGCTGGCGCTGGATTTCTGCGTCAAGACCACCGCTCTGCAACTGGCCGCCGCTGGCTTCGAGGTGATCATTCACCTCCCGGCCTGCCGGGCCATCAGTGAGGAGGGGGCCATCCAGGCCATCCAAGACATGCAGCAAGCGGGGATTTCGGTGGCCTTGACCCGCGAAGAAACCATCCGCCTGGCAAACGCATAAGGAAGAGCCATGGACAGCGCATTCGATTCAAGCAGCGGCACCATCCAGAGTCTTCTGGATACCGACTACTACACCTTCACCATGATGCAGGCGGTCTTGCACCAGCACCCGAATGTCGAGGTGGAATACCAATTCATCGTCCGCTCCAAGGAGCGCCTCGGTCACCTGATCCCGGACATTCGCGTGGAGTTGGAGAAGCTTGCCGGGCTGCAGCTGCGTGAGGGAGAGCAGCGGTTTCTGTTCAACAAGCGTTTTCGTGAGTACCTGACACCGGACTTCGAACAGTTTCTCGGCCTGTTTCGCTTCAATCTGCGCTACATACACGTTTCGGAAGTCGACGGCCAACTGCACATCCGCGTCCGTGGCCCGATGTTGCACTGCATCATGTTCGAGCAACCGGTATTGGCGATGGTCAGCGAACTGCGCAACCGCGAGAAATACCCCGAGGTCGAGTTGGCCGACGTCACCCGCAAGCTGTATCAGAAGTTCGAATGGCTGGAGAAAAACGCCAGCCGTGAAGAACTCGCCGAGTTTCGCGTTTCAGACTTCTCCACCCGGCGGCGGCTGTCGTTCAGGGCCCAGCGTGAAGTGGTGAATATTATGCGCAGCGATTTTCCTGGGGTCTTTGTCGGCACCAGTAACGCTCACTTGGCCTACGAGTTCGATCTCCCGCTGATTGGCACAATGGCTCACCAATGGCTGATGGTGCACCAGCAACTCGGGCGCTTGCGCGAGAGCCAGAACGCGGCGTTGGAAAACTGGGTGCGCGAGTATCGCGGCCGCCTCGGTATCGCCCTGACGGACTGCATCAGCACCGACTTCTTCCTCAAGGATTTCGACCTGTACTTCGCCAAGCTCTATGACGGCCTGCGCCAGGATTCCGGTGACCCGATCGTCTGGGCGGACAAGGTGCTCAAGCGTTACCAGGAACTGGGCGTCGATCCGCGCACCAAGGACCTGATGTTTTCCGACGGCCTCAATTTCGAAAAATGCCTGCCGATCCTGCGGCATGTTCGTGGCAAGGCCAGATTCGGTTTTGGCATGGGCACCAGCCTGGCCTGCGATGTCGACGGTGTAGAACCGCTGAGCATCGTCATGAAGCTGGTGCGGGTCCACGGCGAGCCGGTCGTGAAGTTCTCCGACGACCCGATCAAGAACGTCTGCGAGGATGCCTCGTTTCTGCGGTACGCCGCCCAAGTGTTCAACGTCGCCCTGATCAATCCACAGCTGGGAGCCTGATATGACTACGCTTGTGCAAGAACGCATTGCCCGGGAACTGGGCATCGACCGTCAACTCACACTGGGTGGCGAAGCAACCGAGATTGCCCGCCGCGTCGAGTTCATCAAGCAGATATTGCGCGAGTCGGGTTGCCAGTCCCTGGTCCTGGGGATCAGTGGCGGCGTCGACTCCCTCACCGCCGGCCGCCTCTGCCAGTTGGCCGTGGAGCAATTGCGAGAGGAAGACTACGAGGCGCGTTTTATCGCAGTCCGGTTGCCCTACAAGGCCCAGGCAGATGAGCAAGACGCCCAGGCGTGCCTGGACTTCATCCGGCCGGACGTGATCACCACCAGCAATATCGCCGCTTGCGTTGACGGGTTGATGGGCAGTATCGCCATCGATGGCTTGCAGCCTTCGGCTGAACTCACCGACTTTGCCAAAGGCAACGCCAAGGCCCGGGCACGGATGCTGGCGCAATACGCCATTGCCAATCTGAGCAATGGGTTGGTGGTAGGCACCGATCATGGGGCAGAGGCGGTGATGGGGTTTTTCACCAAGTTTGGCGACGGCGCGTGCGACCTGGCCCCGTTGTCCGGGTTGACGAAGACTCAGGTGAGATTGTTGGCCGATACGCTGGGCGCCCCCGCCAACCTGGTGCGCAAGGCACCGACCGCCGATTTGGAAGACCTGGCACCCGGTAAGCTCGATGAAGTGGCGTATGGCTGCAGCTACGAGGAAATCGATGGGTACCTGATGGGCGAAGAGGTGTCGCCGCAGGCGCGACAGATCATTGAACGCGCCTACTTCAAGACGGCTCACAAACGCGCATTGCCACGCGTCCCTGCATCGTTGTAGTAGGGTTCTAATGGGACCTTTGGCGTTGAACGGAGTGGGTAAATGACACAGGCAATCGGCATCAAGGATCGCGTACGCATCAAGCACGTCGAAGTCCTCTCGGACGATTGGTACGTGCTGCGCAAGACCACCTACGACTACCTCGGCCGCAACGGCCAATGGCGCGAGCTGACGCGCGAGACCTACGACCGTGGCAACGGCGCCACCATCCTGCTGTACAGCAAGGCCAAGCAGACCGTGGTGTTGACCCGGCAATTCCGCTTCCCGGCCTTCGTCAACGGGCACGACGACTTGTTGATAGAAACTTGCGCCGGCCTGCTGGATAACGACGACCCGCACACCTGCATCCGCAAGGAAACCCAGGAAGAAACCGGCTATATCATCCAGGACGTGCGCAAAGTGTTCGACGCTTTCATGAGTCCGGGTTCGGTGACTGAGCGGGTGCATTTTTTCGTCGGCGAATATTTCGACGAAGACAAGCAGCACGAAGGCGGCGGCCTGGAAGCCGAGGGTGAAGAGATCGAAGTGCTGGAAATGTCGCTCGATCAGGCCCTGGACATGATCGAGCGCGGTGAGATTTGCGACGGCAAGACCATCATGCTGTTGCAGTACGCCAAGTTGCATCGGTTGCTGGATTAGCCTTCAGGGCTGCCTGGGGACTGGCTTCACGTCTGCCAAACCGTTCACGGTAGGCGGAGGGTGGCAAACCCACAGCGTTGCGGAAGGCTGCGCGGAAACTTTCCACCGAGCGATACCCACAAGCCTGGGCAATGCTGGCTGTGTGCTGGTCGGTGCTTTCCAGCAGTTCCCGTGCCCGGTTGAGGCGCTCCTGTTGCAGCCAGGCCTTGGGTGCAAGGCCTGTCGTCTCGATGAAGCGTCGCAGGAAGGTGCGCTCGCTCATGGCGACGCGGGCGGCCATGTCGCCCACGCTGGGGGATTGATCCAGGTTTTCGCGAATCCATTGCAAAACACCGCTTAGTTCATTGCGTGGCGACTTGCTCACGGGCGCGACGATGAATTGGGCCTGGCCGCCGGTGCGTTGTGGGGCCATGACCAGGCGCCGGGCCACCGAGTTGGCGACGTGGGTGCCGCAGTCGCGGGCAATCAGATGCAGGCAGGCGTCGATGCCCGCCGCGCTTCCGGCTGAAGTGATCAATTGCCCGGCGTCCACATACAACACGTTCGGGTCGACGTTGATCAGCGGGTAGTGTTCGGCAAGCTCTTGGGCAAATTGCCAATGGGTGGTTGCGGTTTCGCCGTCGAGCAGGCCGGTGGCTGCGAGGACGAATACTCCCGAACAGATCGATAGCAAGCGTGCGCCGCGGGCATGGGCTTTGCGCAAGGCCTGCAACAGGGCTTCGGGAGGCGGCTCCTGACGGCTGCGCCAACCGGGAACGATGATGGTGCGTGCGGTTTCGAGTGCCTCGAGCCCGGCGTCGACGCCAATCTGCAGGCCGCCGAACGCACGCATCGGCCCCTGATCGACGGCCACGACTTGATGGGTGTACCAGGGAATGTCCAGTTCCGGACGCGGCAGGCCGAATATCTCCAGGGCGATACCGAATTCGAATACGCAAAGGCCTTCGTAGGCGAGGATGGCCACTGTTCCTGGAGGTGTCAGCATTTGGCGTAAAGCTACCGTTTATTGTCGTCTGCCGCACTGTAGCGGACTGTCCCGCCCTCCTACAATCGCTGGCAACACCCAGGCTGGCTGCGCCTTGTGACGGTGACAGCAGCATGACCGATGTCGGCCCGGAACGGGTGGCTGCCAAGGCACGCCTTGTCAGTTTCCGTCGTTCCTCGGCTGCCGAACAACCGACAATCACGCGCATTCTTCTCCCCAATAGTTGTGGATAACGCTATGCGCGCTTTCAACACCGAGGTGGCCCATGACAGCCAGAAATGAATCCGGACAAGGCGTGGCTTTCGGGCTCGGCGCTACGCTGCTTTGGGGATCCTACCCGCTTTGGTACAAACCGCTGGCCGGGCTCGACGCGTACCATCTGCTGTCTTGGCGGGTGGTGTTTGCCGAGCTGTTTCTCGTTGCACTGGTCTTGCTGACCGCACGAGTCTCAACCTTGCGTTCCACGCTTAAGACGGTTCGCCCGGTCAACGTGCTGACGGTCTCTGCGGTATTAGGGCTGTGGTGGCTGATGTACATCTACGCAATCATGACGGGGCGAGTGCTGGAGGTTGCCTTCGGCTATTTCCTCAGCCCGATCATGAGCATGTTGGTGTCACGCCTGGTCTTCAAGGAACGCCTCAGCGTCTTGCAGACCTGGGCCATTTTCCTGGCCGTGGCGGGCGTGACGCTGATGGCGTTCGAGTTGCTGAACCTGCACTCCTTCCCCTGGATCGCCCTGGTCATCGGTTTTTGCTATTCCTTCTACGGCCTCTTCAAGAAGAAGGTCCCGGGCGACCCGGTGGTTATCCAGACGCTCGAGATCGCAGTCCTGCTTCCGTTTGCAGCGGTATTCCTGCTGCTGGCACAGGCCCACGGCGTGGGCCATCAATTCCTGCAGTCAGGCACTCGCGACCTGTTGCTGGTCGCCACGGGGCTGATCACGGTACTGCCCCTGTGGTGGTACAGCCTGGCCGCCAAGCAGCTGTCGCTGATCGCGCTGGGCTTCCTGCAATTTGTGCCGCCCATTTGCAACTTCCTGTTGGCTGCGTTCGTTTATGGCGAGCCGGTTTCAGCATTGAAACTGGCGGCATTTTCGTTCATCTGGCTGGCGCTTGCGTTGTTTACCTGGAACTCCATCCGGGCCCAGCGTGCAGCGGCAGCCGCCAACGTGTCCGCGCAGTTGCGTACGGCATGACATACCGCAGCGCTGTCACTTTCCGGGAATGGCGCAGGTTTTTCAGGATAAGGAATCGAAATGAAGAAAGTCGCCGTGGTGGGCTGCACCGGTGCAGTGGGCATGACTATGCTGCAATTGCTTGAAAATACCGATTATGAAGTGGTGTGCATGGCCTCTGGCCGTTCGGCGGGCAAGCGCCTGAAGGTGGGTCAGGTCGAGCACCTGATCGAAGCCTTTTCGGTCGAGGGGTGCGCCTCGTGCGATATCGTCTTCCTGTGTGTCTCCGGGGCCTTCGCCCTGGAGTATGGCGAGCGTCTGGCTGAAAATGCCTACGTCATCGATAACTCCTCGGCCTTCCGTTATCACCCGGCGGTTCCGCTCCTGGTGCCGCCCATCAACGGTCAGCGTTACATGGGCGAAAAACTGATCGCCAACCCCAATTGCTCCTCGGCTATTGCGCTGATGGTGCTGGGGCCGCTGCATCAGGCCTTCGGGTTGGAGAGTGCGATCATTTCCACTTATCAGGCCGCCAGCGGTGCGGGGCAGCCGGCAATGCTGGAACTGCGAGAGAAGGCCAAGTCCTTCAGTGATTATGGCGACCGTGATGACAGCGAGCACTTCGCCCATAACCTGGCTTTCAACGTGATTCCCCAGGTCGATTCGTTCGAAGCCAATGGTTACACCCGTGAAGAAATGAAAGTGGTCTGGGAGCTGCGCAAGGTCCTGGACGAACCGGGGTTGGCTATCAGCACCACGGCTGTGCGGGTGCCGACCCTGCGTTCCCATGCCGAGAGCCTGAGCCTGCGCTTCAAAAAGCCCATCGAGTCATTGACGCAGGTGCGTGAGTTGTTGCGCGCGGCACCGGGGGTTGAAGTGGTGGATGAGCCCGAGTTCGGCGCTTATCCGATGCCCATGACCTCCACCTACAAGCATGCGGTGGAAGTCGGGCGGATTCGCTACAACCTGATCTACGGCGAGCACGGGCTGGACCTGTTTATCAGTGGTGATCAGTTACTGCGGGGTGCGGCATTGAACGCATTCGAAATCATGCAATTGATCAAGTCTTGATCAAGCACGAGCCGGACATTAGAACGCGCAGCCATGGCTGCGCGTTTTTTGTTCAACTGGATTGGGCCTCGCGGTCTTCCTGCATATCGTCCAGGTATTGCGGCTGGTCGGTCTGGTCCGGCAGTTCGGTCACGACGCTGAAGTCGCTGATCTCGATGGCGCCGACGCCATGACCGAGCAGATGGAAGGAAAACGCCTTGCGCTGCTGCGGGTTGTCGAAACGGAGGTTCATCACCAGCGGCTGCTCGGGTGTCACCGCCACGTCTGTCGGCAGGTCCATCGACACATCCTGCTCGAACTCCTTGGCCTTGAGGGAAATGTAGGCGGTGTGATCAGCGTCCACGGCGCGGATGGTCAGGCTGACGCGGGTCTGCGAACCCTTGGGCATTTCCAGGTATTGGGCACCGATCAGGTTGTCGGTCCAGTCGTTGGTGACCTGGGCCGGCAGCGGGATTTTATCCGTACTGCCGAATTGATAATGCTGGTTCAAGGGCGTGCGCAACAGCGTCTGGTCCAGGGCCGTGGCCCGGGCGCCGATCAGCCTGGCGCGCTGGCCGCTGTATTGCCCGCCATAGGTGGCACGGTCGGCGATGAAGCCTTCGCTGGTGTAGTAACGGCAATGCTGGAGGAAATCGCACTCGGTGAACGTACCCTTGCCGTCGTGGTAGCGCAGCTTGCCGTTGGTGAACGACATGATTTCCCGACCCGTTGGGTAGTCCCTGAACATCGAGCGACCGGATAACGACGTGGGCACCGTAAAGCCGAAGTAATCGAGGATCGAGGCGGTCAAGTCGACGTGGCCGTAGGTGCCTGACTTGATCCGGGGCAACGGCTCCGGCGCCAGCGTCAGGTTGAATCCCCAGGACGAGGCCAGCCGCACGTCGTCGATGCCATGGGATTCGTCCGAGGTGATGACCACCAGGGTGTTGTCCAGGATGCCCTGGCGCTCCAGGCCCGCGAGGAAGCTTTCCAGGGCATCGTCCAGGTAACCTACCGCTGCCTGCTTGGCGGTGTCGTAGCGTTGCAGGTAGTCATCCGGTGCCGAGTAGGGCTGGTGCGTGCCCACGGTCAGCAGGGTCAACATCCAGGGCTTGTCCGCTTGTTGCAGTTGCCCGACGTAGTCCAACGCGCCTTCAAAGAAGGTCTTGTCGTCCATGCCCCAAGGGAATTCCAGGTAGGCGGGGCGAGTGAACCACTCCATGCCCAAGGTCGTGTCGAAGCCGATGTGCGGCATGATCCGGTCCTTGGCCATGAACCGCAGGCCCGCGCCCTGGAGGAAATGCGTGGAAAAGCCGTTCTGGCGCAACTGGGCCGGCAGGCACGCCTGGTTGCGCTGGGTCTGGTTGAGCATTTCGACGCCTTTGGGCGTGCCGTTATCGAGCTTGTCGTAGTCGCCACACAGCATCGCGTAGAGGCCGCGAATGGTCTGGTGGCTGTGCAGGACGTAATCGGGTGTGCTCATGCCGCGCTCGGCCCAGGCACTGAGGTGCGGCATCAGGTTCTCCTGATAGCTGCTTTTCAAGGCCTGGCGGTTGGCCCCAACGTAGGCACCGGGAATGCCCTCCAGGGCGATGACCAGGACGTTGCGCGCACGGCCCGGTTCGGCCAACAGTCTGTTGCCATCGAGGTCCAGGCGGGTCAGCCCCTCCATCGGTGGGGCCGGGTCCACCGCATCGCCGTCGAGCCATTGCCAGGCCTGGTCCTGCCCGGCGGCGATACCTGCGGTGATGAGTTGGTGAGGCAGGTTGAACACGTTCCATTGGTCCGCCTCGCTGGGGCGCCAGGCTTGCAGCGCGCCGTGGCCCAACAGGAGCAACACGGGCACGGCCCAGGCGTGGCGAGGCAAGCGTGGCGCCTGGCGTGGGCGGCTGGTCCATTGAGTAACCAGCCAGGACACCAGCGCGGACAGCTGGAGCGCGGCCAGCCAGGGATGGGCGAAGCCACCGCTGCTGGAGTTCTCAACGAACTGGGGGTCGATCAGGTAATGAATGTCCGAAGGATTGGGCATCCGCCCGACCGCGCTGACCAGCTCGATGCTGGCCAGGGTCAACGCGCTCCAAGCCAGCAATACCGGGAACGCCAGCCACCCAGGACGGCGATGGAGCAGCACGATCAGCAACCCGCCGATACCCAGATCCGAGAGATAACCTAGCGGGTCGGACCAGCCCAGGGCGAGACGCAGGCCCATGGGGACGAGTAGTACGCAGCCAATCAGGGCGATGAGGGCGGCGCGGGGGTGGTTTAAAGCGCGGTAGAGAATATTCACAAGAAACAGGCCTTTCGTTGAAGCCAATCCATTGAACAACACACTCACCCTGTGGGAGCGAGCTTGCTCGCGATAGCGGTGTGCCAGTCCATAGGGTGTGTGACTGACTGACGCCATCGCGAGCAAGCTCGCTCCCACAGAAGGTTTCTTCCTTTGGTCATGAAATTGTCATGCAGAGGAATGGTACCAAGGGCAATTGCCCTTGGCCGAGCCAATGTCCCGGTGTCTGGCTGCGCTACGCTGTGGTTCACTGGTCCAGGCCTCTACAATGGCCGCGTAGCGCTGCTTCGAGACGCGCAGAAAACTTGTATCAGGATTTCTCATCGGGGGATGGATGGACAGGTTCCAGGAAATGCAGGTTTTCCTCGCCGTGGCCCAGGCGTCGGGATTTTCGGCGGCAGCGCGGCGCTTGGGGCTGTCGGCGGCCAGCGTCACGCGGGCGGTGGCGGCGTTGGAGCAACGCATCGGCACGCCATTGCTGGTGCGCACCACCCGCAACGTGTACTTGAGCGAAGCCGGCCAGCGCTTTCTCGAGGACAGTCGCCGGATCCTGAGCGACTTGCAGGAAGCCGAGGATTCAGCGGCCGGCAGCCACGTCCAACCCCGGGGGCAGTTGACGATTACCGCGCCCGTGCTGTTCGGTCAGTCGTTCGTCACGCCGCTGCTGGTGGATTACTTGCATCGGTTCCCTGAGGTCAGCATCAACGCTTTGCTGTTGGACCGCACGGTCAGCCTGGTGGAGGAGGGCATCGACGTTGCCCTGCGCATCGGCGAACTGCCGGACAGCAACCTGCACGCCGTGCGGGTCGGTGAAGTACGGCGAGTGGTGTGCGGCGCCCCGGATTTCTTCGCACGCCACGGGCGGCCCCGGCATCCGGAGGATTTGGAGCAAATGCCCGTGGTGGCATCATCGGCCATTGGCCAGGTCAAAAGCTGGACCTTCATCGATTCAGGCCAACCGTTGGCCGTCCGGCCCGTGCCTCGGCTGGTGGTGACGGCCAACCAGGCCGCGATCACCGCCGCCTGCCAGGGGTTGGGGATGACGCGGGTCCTGTCTTACCAAGTGGCAGGCAACGTGGCGGCGGGGGAACTGGAAATCGTCCTGGCCGATTTTGAATTGCCGCCTCTGCCGATCCATGTGGTGTACCAGGGCGGGCGAAATGCGCCGGCGCGGGTCCGCAGTTTTGTCGATTTCGTCGTCGGTGCACTGCGCGAACATCCGGCCTTGAGCGGTTGAAGCATTGTTTCGCTGGCTGAAACAATGGATTGCATTTCTGGGTGATTCTCTTGGTTTTGCCTGGAGCGGAAGATGACCCCATCGACGCCGTTGTGCTGATGGCGTCACTTCCTGCGGAGTTGACCATGAACCCTATCAAGCACTATCACTTCCCGCTGTCCGGCCATTCCCATCGTGTTCAATTGATGCTTTCGTTGCTCGGGCTACCGGTCGAAGAGGTCTTCGTCGACTTGGCCAAGGGCGCGCACAAACAGGCGGACTTCCTGGCGCTCAATGCGTTTGGCCAGGTACCGGTCATTGACGATGACGGCGTGGTGCTGGCGGACTCCAACGCGATCCTGGTGTACCTGGCGCACAAATATGGCAAGGGCCGCTGGCTGCCGACCGATCCTGTTGGCGCCGCCCGGGTGCAGCGCTGGTTGTCGGCGGCGGCTGGGCCGATCCATGCGGGCCCGGCCACGGCGCGACTGATCACGGTGTTTGGCGCAGCCTACAACGCTGAGGACGTGATCGCCCGTTCCCACAACGTGCTGAAAGTCATTGATCAAGAATTGAGCAACCGTGCTTATCTGGCGGGTGACGCTGCGACTGTCGCGGACATCGCCGGCTACAGCTACATCGCCCACGCACCGGAAGGCAATGTGTCGTTGGAGGACTATGCCCATGTGCGGGCCTGGTTGGCGCGGATCGAAGCCTTGCCCGGGTTCGTGGGCATGCCGCGTACGGTTGTCGGGTTGCAAAAGCATTCATGAGCCGTTGAATAGGCAACCCGCCCAAACAGGGAATCCATTGGAGGATCAGGCGTAGGAAAGCGCCTTTTCCTCCAGCAGTTCCTCGTATAGCCGCACCCACTTGCGGCCCATCTCTTCAGACGTGAACAACTGTCGGTAGCGGGCTTCGGCTCGGGCGCCCATGGCCTGGGCTTGTGCCGGGGTTTCCCACAGGGTGCGCATCGCCTCGCGAAAAGCTTCGGGATTGCTCGGTGGCACTACCAGGCCGGTTTCTTCGTGGACATTGATGTAGCTGGTGCCGGTGCCAATTTCGCTGGAGATCATCGGCTTGCCGAACATCGCGCCTTCGAGCAGCGAGATGCCAAAGGCTTCGGAGCGCAAGTGCGAAGGGAACACGATGGCATAACTCAATTCCAGCAGCGCTACCTTGTCCTCGTCCCCCAGGCGTCCGAGGAAATGCAGGTTGCGCAGGCCCAATGCCGCCGCCTGGGCATGCAGTTGTTTTTCCAGCGGGCCGGCGCCCACGATGACCACGGGGTAATCCACGCCTTTGAGGGCGTCGAGCAGAATGTGCAGGCCTTTGTAGTAACGCATCACCCCCACGAACAAAAAGAAACGCTCGCCCAGTTTTGCCTTCCACCCCGCCATGCGCTCGGCATCAGGCTGTGGATAACTGGTCTTGTTCAGGCCGTAGGTGATGATCCGGGTCTTGGCGGGATATTCCTTGAGCACGTCGCTGGTATGAACATAGTTCGGCGACGCCGCGACGATGCGCTGGGCGCCGTTCAGAAAGCGCCGCATCAAGGGGCGATAGAGCTTGAGCAGGTGCCGCTGGCGAACGATGTCCGAGTGGTAGGTCACGACGTAGGGTTTCTTCACGGCGGTGAAAAAATGCACCAGGTCCATGAACGGCCAAGGGAAGTGGTAGTTGATCACGTCCGCTTCGGCGGCCAGCTCACGGAATTTCTTGAACACGCTGTAGGAGAAGCCGGTGGACGCCAGTAGGAAGTCCAATCGCGCCTGATGAACGACATGCTGTCGGATCTTGATTGGCTCGGGCGCCGGCTGCCCGCTCAGGGCCAGCACGGTGTTATCGACACCCAACCGGTCAGTGCTGTCGCACAGCTGGAAAATGACCTGTTCGATGCCGCCCATGGAGTCGGGCAAATAGGTTTTGTAAAAGTGCAGGACTCGCATTCAACCTCCCAAGACCTGGCGATACGCTTGGGCGGTGACCTTCGCACAGCGTTCCCAGGAAAAAAGCGCCGCTTGTTGCAGCCCCGCTTCGCGACACGCTTGCCAGTGCTGGGGGTCTTCCATCAACCGGCCCATGGCATCGCGCATGCCTTGCGGATCGTCCGGCTCGCAGTAATTGCCGGCTGGCCCCGCCACCTCGGGCATCGCCGAGCAGCGGGTGGTAATCACCGGTGTGCCACTGGCCATGGCTTCAAGCACCGGCAGGCCAAAGCCTTCGTAGTAGGACGGGAAAATCAATGCCCGTGCCCCCGCCAATAGCTGGGCGACCTGTTCGTCAGGCAGGTAACCCGCCAGACAAACATGACCGCCAGCCAGGGCGTCTTTCAACTCATCATTGAGCTGTGCCTGTTGCCATCCGCTCATTCCTACGATGAACAAAGGAAAGGTCTGACGTACGGATTCAGGAAGCCCGGCGTGGGCACGCAGGGCCAGTGACAGGTTCTTGCGCGGTTCCAGGGTGCCGACACATAGAAAGTAACGGCCGTGCTCCAGGCCATGGGCCTTGAGTACGGTGTCGATGGCTGCGGGTTCGCGCGGATGGAAACGCGCCGACACGCCCAGCGGCGCGACCCGCAGGCGCTCGGCGGGGAGGCCGAAATGCTGTTGCGCTTCATCGGCGATGAACTGCGAAACAGTCATGATCAACTGCGTCTGTTCCACCGCCCGGGCCAGCCGTCGCTCGATTTCTTTCAGGCGCGCGGGTGGTTGCGTCTCGGGATAACGCACATGCGTCAGATCATGCAGGGTCATCACCGTCGGGCCGTCAAAGGCCAGCGGCCACAGGCTGGGGTCGTGATACAGGTCGATGGCCTGGGGACGGCCCTGGTCGAAGCGCTTCTGTTCCAGCCAGCGTCGCGCCTGATAGGCGCCCGGCACCCGCCGCAACAAGGGACTGAATCTCGAATAGCCAGGCGTGGGCGCTTGTGGCAGCTGCGAGTTCCAGCCCCAGCCGTGGAACAGCGATAACTGCACATCAGGCTCACGGGCCAGGGCGGTGGCCAGTTCCGACACGTATTGGCCGATGCCGGTGCGTGGCGCCTGGAGGATGCGTGCGTTGAGGGCTATCCGCATGCTGTTTCCCGGTCGACGATGACTTCGCTAACGTGGCTCTCGATCCGTTCTACCAGTTGCGCACTGGCTTGGCGCCAGCTCAGCCATTGCCAGTGATCCAGGTTGCGCCTGGCCGGGAATACCCCGGTATGTTCCATATCGGTGACCAGGTCCGCCAGGCTTTGGGGTTCGTCGAGATCGAAATAGGCCATGAAATCACCGCCGATTTCCCGAAACACTTCAATGTCGCTGCCCATTGCCGGCAAGCCGCGCTGCATGGCCTCCACCAGTGGCAGGCCGAAACCTTCCACATAGGACGGGAACACCAGCGCAGTGGCGTGTCGATAGGCGTGTTCCAGGCTTTGGTCCGAGAGGTTATTGAACATGAATAGGCGGCTATTGAATTGTGCATGACGCTCGATACGTTCGATCAGCGCCTCGCACTTCCAGCCGATCTTCCCGACGATGCACAGCCGCGCCTGGGAACCGGCAGCCCAGGCCCGCTCGAATGCATTGAGCAGATAGGCGTGGTTTTTGCGCGGCTCGATGGTGCTGACCATCAGGAACACCGGCTCGGGGCGCTTGAACAACCGCAGCAACTTCGGGTCGACGGCGTGGGCGGCGTTAATCTGGTCCAGTTCGCTGCCCAGGTGGAAATAGTCGAACCAGCGTTCTTGTACCTGCTGCTCGCCAATGCGCCGGACCATTTCCTGGCGCAGCTGGTCACGGATAGTGGCGGAGATGGCGATGTAGCCGTCGGCGGTGCGGGCAATCCAGTCGAACCAATGGTTGAACACCTTGACCAGCCCGGCATCGCAGAATTGTGGATGAGACAGGGGGATCAGGTCGTAGACCACCGAGATGATCCCGACACCATCGCGCTTGAGCTGTTCGGCCAGGGGGAAGATATCCGAGTGCCAGGATGAGTCGAGCAAGATCAGTTGATCGCCGGCCCGATGCTCCAGCGGTACGCAACGCTTAGGCAGCTCTTGGCCTTTGAGGGCGCGGTCGAACAAACGTATCGGTATGCTCAAGAAGCCGAAGGCGAACAGGCGGCAGCCAATGTACAGGAGGCGACGGGCCCACAATGATCGGCTGAAGGGCCACTGCCGTGCGAGCGTCCGATGCCAGAACCAGAACAGGTTGGCCATCTGTTCCCAGCGTATCCTCAGGCTGACCAGATCCAGTTTATCGATCGACAGCGGGGCCAGGCTCTTGGCCTCGTATAATTTGCCCTGCAGCATGACCACGGGAATGCATTCACGCTCGCCATCCTTGGCCGGCAGTTCGCGAATTACATTGCGCACGACGCGCTGAATGCCGGAATTGATTTCCGGGTGTTCGAATACGTAGGTGCATTCCACCAACAGGCGGCTCATGGCAACTCCTTTTGCGGTAACGCCTCGACGGCAGTCTGGCTCGAACGCTGGATGCAGGTCTCGGCCTGGAGCCAGGAACAGCCGACGAAATCTTCCTGGCGATTATTGATCACGTGAAACACCAACCCGTAGTCGCGCCATTCGAAATTGCCGTCCAGATGCGAATCCAGTCGCGACAGGCTCAGTGCTACGGAGTAATTGCCCTTGCCCAGACGCATGTCGAAGCTGAAGCGGTAGACAATCTGTTCACCCGCCTTGAGATCGGTCAGGGCCTTTTCCTGACGATGAGTATTGATGCCATACATTGGCTGACCGAGTCGGTCCTTGATCATGAAGCCCAGCACCAGCCGATCTATGTTCTGGCGCACTTCGACCCTGACCTGCAACACAACAGGCTGGCCGATCTCGGTTACTTCCACCGCCTGGCCCTTGATGTTCAAGAGCTGTACATCAAGGATGGCGGCCTCACCGGTGCCGGAAATGGTGCGCACCTGGCCGCTGGCGAGCATTTCCTGGCGCACTATCTGCCCCTCGCGCTCGGCCAGCATGGCATTGTAGTAATCCATCACTTCTTCCGGCTTGCCGCGCATGGCCATGCGCCCGTGTTCGAGCAGGATGGCGGTGTCGCAGATCGACTGGATCGCCGAGCGATCGTGGGACACGATCAGCAGCGTGGTGCCGGCCTTGCGGAAGCTGCGGATGCGCTCGAAGCTCTTGTGCTGGAAGTAGGCGTCGCCCACCGACAGCGCTTCGTCGACGATCAGGATGTCCGGACGCCGGGCGGTGGCGACGCTGAAGGCCAGGCGCATCTGCATGCCGCTGGAATAGGTGCGTACCGGCTGGTCGATGGCCTCGCCGATTTCGGCGAACCCTTCGATCTCGGGCATCAAGGCTTCGATTTCCTCCACTTGCATGCCCAGCAACTGACCGGCCATGAACGCGTTCTGGCGACCGGTGAAGTCCGGATGAAAGCCCATGCCCAGTTCCAGCAGCGCGGCGACACGACCTTGCAACTGGATGTGGCCGCAGGTGGGTTGCGTGGTACCGGTGATCATCTTGAGCAACGTGCTTTTGCCGGCACCGTTGACCCCGACGATGCCGACGGCTTCCCCGGGTTGGATCTCGAAATCCACGCCTTGCAGGATCCAGTGCAATTGATGACGCTGGCGGGAAAAGGGGATCAACCATTCGAACAGCCGGCTCCAGCGGTTCGGGTACTGTTTGTAGGCCTTGCCCAGGCCACTGACGCGCAAATGTCCCATCAGAGTTCGTCCACCATTTCACCGCCGCGCCGACGAAACATGCGCAAGCCCAAGGTGCATAACAGCAGGCCGACCACCAGCAACGGCACCAGCGAGCTCCAGACCGGCCATTGGTTGTAGAGAAACAGGTTCTGGTAGCTCTGCATCAGGGCGGTCATGGGATTGAAGGCGAGCAGTTGCTGGATCGGCGGCGGCAGGATCGTCATGGGGTAAACGATCGGCGTGAGCCAGAACCAGAATTGCAGGCAAATGCCGAACAACTGCCCGACATCACGGAAAAACACATTGAGGATCCCCAACAGCATGCCCAGCCCGGCGGCGAACATCACTTGCAGGGCCAGCAGTGGCACCAGTGCCAGCAAGGTAATGCCCGGCCAGCGCCCGGTGATCAACAGGAAACCGAGGAACAGCCCGAGGATGATCGCGAAGTTGATCCCGGCGTTGAACAGCACGATCACTGGCAGGCAGATCCGGGGGAAGCTGATCTTCTTCAGCAGGTTGGCGTTTTCCAGGAACATGCCCTGGCTGCGGGTGGTGATTTCCGCGAACAACCCCCAGGTCAGCAGCCCGGCGCAGAGGTAGACGCTGTAGGCCATGCCGTCTTCCACCCCGGGCAGGCGGGCACGCATGATGTGGGAAAAAATCACCGTGTAGACGAGAATCATCGACAGCGGGTTGAGCACTGTCCACAACGCGCCGAACAGCGAGTTGCGATAGCGCGATTGGAATTCACGCTTGACGCTGCCAAGGATAAAACCGCGGTAACTCCATAATGAGTAGTGCAAGCTCAGCAACATGAGTCAGCCCTGCCATAGTGATCTTCAAAGCGAACAATGTCGTCTTCCCCCAGGTATTCGCCGCTTTGCACTTCGATAATCACCAGATCGATCACGCCGGGATTCTCCAAGCGATGCTTGTGGCCGGCCGGGATAAAAGTCGATTCGTTCTTGGCGACCAGATGCGAACCCGAGCCGTTGTTGGTGACCTTGGCCATGCCTTCGACCACCACCCAGTGTTCGTTGCGATGATGGTGCATTTGCAGCGACAGCGATGCGCCAGGCTTGACCACGATGCGCTTGATCTTGAAGCGTGGACCCTCTTCGAGCACGGTATAGCTGCCCCATGGCCGGCTGACCGTACGGTGCAGGCGATAGGCTTCGTGATCCTTGTCCTTGAGTTGCCGGGCGACGCGACGAACATCCTGGGCGCGGTCGGCATGGGCCACCAGTACGGCATCGGCGGTGTCGATGATGATCAGGTTCTCCACGCCCAGGGTGGCCACCAGGCGGCCGTCGCTCTGGACAAAGTTGTTCTGGCTGTCGATAAACAGGGCCTCGCCGGTGGCGCGGTTGTTTTGCGCATCGGCGGGCACCAGGCCGGCGACGGCGCTCCAGGAGCCGATATCGCTCCAGTCGAATGCCGCGGGAATCACCACGACATTGGCGGAGCGTTCCATCAAGGCATAGTCGATGGAGATGTCTGGCATTTCGGCAAAATGTGTCGCGGACAATTCCTGCTGCACACACCCTGAGGTTTCCACCGCCGTACTGGCCGTGACACAGGCGCGTGCCTGTTCCAGCAGCTCGGGGGCGTGGGCTTGCAGCTCCGCCAGCAGGGTCTTGACCGAAAAGCAGAACATCCCCGAATTCCACAGGAAGCGGCCGCTTTCCAGATATTGCGTGGCGGTCTGCAGGTCGGGTTTTTCGACGAAGCGCACAACCTTGGCCGCGCCCTTGGTGTCCAGGGGCTTGCCCCGTTCGATATAGCCGAAGCCGGTTTCCGGCGTCGAGGGCAGTACGCCAAAGGTCACCAGGTGGCCGTGTTTGGCCAGTTCCACGGCGTGCGCCACGGCGGTCTGGAAGGCGGCCTCGTCCTGGATCAGGTGGTCGGCAGGCATGACTACCAGGATCGGATCGTCACCGTGCAGGGCCTGCACCGCGAGCGCGGCGGTAGCAATGGCCGGCGCGGTGTTGCGACCTGTCGGTTCGAGCACGAAGTGACCGCGATGACGCTCCAGGTGGGCGCTTTGATAGTGGTCGCGGCTCTGGAAGTAGTACTCGCGATTGGTGACGGTGACGATGTCGCCCCGGCCGTCGAACAATCCCGCGGCACGCCGATAGGTCTTGCCCAGCAGCGACTGGCCATCGGGTAAGAGCATGAAGGGTTTGGGGTGGCCTTCGCGGGACACCGGCCACAACCTCGTCCCGGCCCCGCCGGAGAGAATCACTGGAATGAGCATGGCCTACTCCTTGGCGACGCGTTTCATGTCCGCATCCATCATCATGCGGATCAGGGTGTCGAGGTCGGTCCTGGGCTTCCAGCCCAGGACGCGTTGTGCCTTGGCTGGGTTGCCGAGTAGCGCTTCGACTTCGGCCGGGCGGAAATACGCCGGGTCGATCTTGACGAAGTCACGGTAGTCCAGGCCCACGTGTTCGAAGGCAATCCTGCACATCTCGCGCACAGTGGTGGTGACGCCGGTAGCCACTACGTAATCGTCGGGGGTGTCCTGTTGCAACATCAGCCACATGGCCTCGACGTAATCGCCGGCAAAGCCCCAATCGCGCTTTGCGTCGATATTGCCCAGGCGCAATTCCTGCTGCTTGCCCTGCTTGATGCGTGCAGCGGCGTCGGTGACCTTGCGGGTGACGAACTCGATGCCACGCAGCGGTGATTCGTGGTTGAACAGGATGCCGCTGCTGGCATGCAGGCCGAAGCTTTCCCGGTAGTTGACGGTGATCCAGTGGCCGTACAGTTTCGCCACGCCATAGGGGCTGCGTGGGTAAAACGGGGTGTGCTCGTCCTGCTGTTCGGCCTGGATCAGGCCGAACATTTCGCTGGTGGACGCCTGGTAGAAGCGCGTATGCACGCTGAACTGGCGAATGGCTTCGAGCAGGTGGGTGACCCCCAGCCCGTCGACGATGCCGGTGGTCACCGGCTGGTCCCAGGAGGCCGCGACGAAACTTTGCGCGGCCAGGTTGTACACCTCGTCCGGCGCCGACTTGATCACGGCCCGTTGCACGGAGCAGGCATCGGCCATGTCACCGTCCAGGTAAACGATGTCCTGTTCGATACCCATTTCTCGCAGTCGCCAGCGCGAGTCGCTGCTGCGTCGCGCCACCAGGCCGTGAACCTTGTAACCCTTGTCGAGCAGCAACTTGGCCAGATACGCGCCGTCTTGACCGGTGATCCCTGTGATCAATGCACTTTTCATTCTTGTTGTACCCGTATCTCCCAGTCGGACAGGATCGCCCGCAAGGATTGTTGTGTTGTTGTTTCAGGCGTCCATCCGGTGGCCTGTCGTAGCTTGGCTGGGCTACCACAGACGCGACGCTGTTCTGCGCGGCGAAGACGCGCAGGGTCCTGGATCAGTTGCACGTCGACCTGGGCGATATCGCCCAGTTGTTCGATCAGGCTGCGAATGCTCTGCTCGCGGCCCGAGCAGATGTTGTAGACCTGTCCCGGGGCGCCTTTGTCCAGCAGGGCCAGGTAGGCCGAAATCACATCGCCGACATCGAGGAAATCGCGGGTCACGTCGATATCGCCCACTTGCAGCTGAGCCGGTTGCAGGCCCAGCTTGATCCGGCTGATTTGCCGGGCGGCGCTGGCAATGACGAAGCTGTCCTTCTGCCCGGGACCGATGTGATTGAACGGGCGGGCCACCAGCACCGGCCAACCTTCGCTCATGCCCCATTGCAGGCTCAGCAGTTCGGCCGACAGCTTGCTCACGGCATACGGGTTGCGCGGGGAGGGTAGTTGCAGTTCGGTAATCGGCAGGTGGTCTTCGCTGATCTGGCCATAGACATCACCGGAGCTGACATACAGGAATGTGCCGGTGAAACCCCGGGCCTTGAGGGCCTGGAGCAGGTTCAAGGTGCCCAGCAGGTTGATGTGCAGGGTGCGTGCCGGATCGCGGAAGGCTTCGGGGACAAAGGTCTGTCCCGCCAGGTGGATCACGGCGTCGGGAATCTCGGGCCAGAGGCCTTCCAGGGTCTTGGCATCCGTCAGGTCGTAGCGGGCAGCGACAGGCATCACCTGCCACGCCGAATCATGACCGTTCAGTCGAGATTTGAGGTGACGTCCAACGAAACCGCTGAGGCCCGTAACGAACAGACGTTTTTTCAAGCACCAGCCCCCTTCGACGGCTGCTTCGTCTAGCGCGAACTGAGTGGGAAATTTCCGTAAGATCGGGGAAAAATCACTCAACGATCGATCTGGAGAAGCGTTTGTTGTAGTTGTTTGGTTGCCAATCTGTGCCAATTTCGAAGTAATTTCAACAGCGCAAACCGTGACCGGTCAGTTCTCATATTTATAGCGGGTTTATTCTCGCCGAGCGGTTCACGAACCCTTGGTGGATGTGTTTAGAATGCCCTCGTCACGACGCCCACCGAACCTGATTTTCAGGCCGAACCGCAGGCCAATGACTGACTAAAAACAAGAACGAGACGGGTAACAAGACGATGGGTGGGCGTGGCCCCGGGCCGGTTCGATCCATGACTTGACCGTCCTGAATTGGGATCGCCGGGATGGCGATTCCATGATGGGGTACCATGAACTTCATTCTTTACTCGGATGTTAACGATCTCTCCGTCGGCCAGGCCCTCGACTGTGTTGAGAACAGCCCTTACCTTTTGCTCACGGCCTATCGTCCCATGCTGGAAAGCCTGGGACGGGTGCACGTGGTGTCCTCAGTGGCCGAGGTCGATCCGCTTTACCAGAGATTTCAAGAGGCGGGCCAGGATTGCCTGTTTCTCTCATTTTCACCCCCTCACAACACGCCCACGGATCTGCTATGCCCGATGGTCTGCGTGCTCGCCTGGGCGTTCGACTCGATCCCGACCGAGCATTTTGGCGATGACCCTGGGCGGGACTGGCGTCGTACTTTGAACCGCCATGGCCGGGTGATTGCGCTGTCAGGCCACGCAGCCGAGGCTATTCGCCGTGCGTTGGGCGAGGATTTCCCCGTGTTGGTCCTGCCCGCTCCGTTGTGGGAGCGTTTCGCGGTGGTTCGTGAGCAATATCCAAGCAGGCCGGTCAATCCGGGCATGGCCCTGCATATCAAGGGCTGCATCATCGACAGTCGCTTTCTTGGGTTGTCGGCCGATGGTTTGATTGCACCTCTCATTGAAGAGAGGCCGGAGCAGGTGTTCACGGCTCCCGAGGTGGTCATCGAGCCTGTCATCGAGCCGCCGGTCCCGACCTGGCGACGTCGTGGGTTCATTAGTCGGCATTACCTGAGGGAAATTTTCAGAGCCTTCAACAGTGATGGTGAGCAGGGGACGTTGTGGCTGATCAAGCACAACCTGCTGTGCTGGTATCGCGAAGCGGTCCGGGACCTGATGCCTGTTTTTGCGCGCGTGTTGCTCAGTAGAGTCCTTCGAGGAACCCCTGCGCCGCCGGTTACCGTGGTGGTCGAGCCATTGCCAGAACCTGTCCGGGAACCTGTCCCGCCGGAGCATCCCCAGGCCGTTTTGCCGGATACCAGCCAGACGGCAGAGACTGAAGTCAGCGGTGTCGTCTATGTCAGCGTACTCGACCCGCTGGATGGGCAAAAAAACTGGCTTCACCTGATAACGGCTTTCTGCTGGGCCCTGCGTGATGTCGAGGATGCCACGTTGTTGCTGAAAATCACGCAGAAGGACTTGTCGGCCTACTACGTCGAGTTGCTGACTCTGCTATCCCAGCTATCGCCATTCAATTGTCGGGTGGTGGTGTTGCACGGCGACCTGGCGGATGAGCAGCTTATCCGTTTGTATGGTGCGGCGACTTATTACGTCAATGCGTCCCGCTGTGAAGGGGTGTGTCTGCCGCTGATGGAATACATGTCTTGCGCACGTCCGGCGATTGCGCCGGATCATACTGCGATGCGTGATTACATCGACGCCGAGGTGGCTTTTGTCGTCAAGTCCAGCCGTGAGCCTACGCCCTGGCCGCAAGACACGCGTCTGCTGTATCGCACCCTGAGCTATCGGCCTGACTGGGGCTCATTGAAGCAGGCCTATCAACAAAGCTATGCCATGGCCCGGCATCAGCCGAATGCCTACCAGGCCATGGCGTCGGCGGCGAGCGAGCGCATGCGTCGCCATTGCGATTTCGCTCCGGCTGAGCAACGGCTGGCGGCTTTTCTCGCGGGACCAAGTCGCGATGAAACGCCGGCGTTCATAGTCCAGCCAGGGTCCGTATCATGCTGATCATTATTTATTCAGAAACCAACCAGACCAATATCCTGGAAAATCTCGGCAAACCCGAATACAGCTACTACTTCGTACTCAAGGAATTCCGTCCGGTGTTGGAGCGTTTGGGGCGGGTCATTGAAGTGTCCCGGCCGGATGAAGAAGTCGATCAGCTGTATGCCGATTGCCTCACTCGTGGTGAGGACTGCGTATTTTTTTCGTTTTCCCCACCCCATCGCACCGCGATCCACTACGCCTGCCCTACGGTTCCCGTGTTTGCCTGGGAGTTCAGCACCATTCCCACTGAAAGCTGGCAAGGTGAACCTCGTCACGACTGGCGCATGGTACTCGGCGCGACCGGCATGGCGATTACCCATTCCAGTTTTACCGTCAATGCCGTGCGTGACGTGATGGGGGCGGATTTTCCGATTGCCGCTATCGCTGCACCGGTGTGGGACCGCTTTGCCGCTCGCGGTACGGTGTTGGCGCAAAGGCCGACAGTGGATCAAATGCACCTGCAGTTGCGGGGTCTGTTGATCGACAGTCGCACCGCCGACCTGCGGCCCTATGGTCCGCCGGAGCATCTGCCCGGTGCCCCCGTGGTTTTTGAAACTGCGGCCCAGGACTGCGAGTTGGTACTTGACGGTGTGATCTATACGTCGGTGTTCAATCCTTATGATGGGCGCAAGAACTGGCAGGATATGATCAGCGCGTTCTGTGCCACATTCCGTGATATTGCCGACGCGACCCTGGTGCTCAAGCTGACCCATCATGATATTGCCGGCGCGCTCACCGACATGCTGCACCATCTTTACCGGAGCCAGCCGTACCGCTGTCGCATCGTATTGATTCATGGCTACCTGGCGGACGCGGATTACGAGCGACTGGTGGGCGCTACGCGGTATGTGGTCAACAGCTCCTACGGCGAAGGGCAGTGCTTGCCGCTGATGGAGTTCATGTCCTGCGGGCGACCGGCCATTGCACCTCTGAACACGGCGATGGCCGATTATATCGACCACGATAATGCCTTTGTGGTGGACTCCTGTGAGGAGTCGACGGCCTGGCCACACGATCCACGTTCGGCATACCGTACCTTGCGTTATGTCACGGATTGGGACTCATTGTGCTCTGCCTATCGTGCTAGCTATGACGTAGCCAAAAACGACCCCGAACGTTATCGCCGGATGTCGGCCCATGCTGTGCGCAAGCTTGAGATGTACTGCAGCCAGGCCAATGCCGAACGGCAGATGCGCACGTTCTTGGCGGACATGTACGAGCGACGTCGGAACGCGGATCAACCCCGGCCCGGACCTTCGACTGAACCTGTGTTGCCGTCCGAAGGAGGCGTTTCGCCCCGTAACGTTGGATTCAGCGATGCAATTCTTGATGGCTGGTTTGCTAATGAAACCGGTGAACTGCTTAAAGGCTTTGCCATAAAAGCCGGCGACACATTCTTGGATGTCGGCTGCGGTGAGGGCTGGGCGACGTCCTTCGCACTGCGCCAGGGGGCATCTCTGATCTTTACCGACAGTGAGCATGACAAGGTGCGGGACCTGGCGCGTCAGGTCGCGACCCAGACGAGCGCGCCCTTCCTGGGGCTGGTGAGCAACAGCCTGCCGCTGCCTCTGGCCGATGGTTGTGCGAACAAAATTGCGTGTATGGAAGTGCTCGAGCATGTCGACCACCCGGAATTGTTCATGGCTGAACTTGTGCGCATGGGTCAACCCGGGGCGCAGTATCTGCTCAGCGTGCCCGCGTCGGTGGGCGAGCATTTGCAGAAAGGTATTGCGCCACCTGGCTACTTTCAAACACCCAACCATGTGCGGATTTTTAGTGCCGACCGGTTTGCCGCTTTAGTGGAGGACGCCGGACTGGTCATTGAGCATCGCCAGGCCAGCGGATTCTTCTGGGTCATGGGCATGATTTTCTTCTGGGCTAGCGAAAAGGCGGCGGGGCGGGACCTCAAGGGCGCCGTGCATGATCGTATCCGGGCGCCGTACCCGCCGCTAATGGAACGTTGGGCCAGCCTCTGGCAGGACTTGCTGACGCAACCCGACGGCCTGGCTATCAAACAGATACTCGACCAATTCATGCCCAAGAGCCAGGTCATCATTGCTCGCAAACCCAACCCTTCGTGTGGGAACGCATCATGAGCAGCAAGCGAATCATGGATATCGAATTGCTGCGCGCCATTGCGGTAATCGGCGTGCTGTTCCATCACATACAAAGCATGCCGCTACCGGGTGGGATGCCACGTCTGGCAGCCACGGCCGATATTTTTCAGCTGTGGTGGGGGGTGGATTTGTTTTTCGCTATTTCCGGATTCGTCATTGGTCGCAACCTGATTCCTCAGTTACGCCGCTGCGACACGCCTCGACAATTCTGGGCCACTACCCGTGAATTCTGGATTCGCCGGGCGTTTCGCCTGTTGCCCTCGGCCTGGCTCTGGTTGTTACTGGTGTTGTTCGCGGTGTTTTTCTTCAATCGCTCTGGCGCGTTTGGCAGTGTCGAGGCCAACCTGCAGGCGACGCTGGCCGGATTCCTGCAATTTGCCAACGTACGCTTTGGCGATGCCTTCATGCGTTATGAATACGGCGCGAGCTTCGTGTACTGGACGCTGTCGCTGGAAGAGCAGTTCTATTTGATTTTGCCTTTGCTGGTGTTCGTCTCGCGCCGTTACCTGGTCTGGGTGTTGCTGGCGGTGGTGCTGTTGCAGTTGTTCACCATGAGAGGCTTGTGGCTGATGGTTTTTCGTACCGACGCCCTGGCCCTTGGTGTGCTGCTCTCGGTCTGGAGCCTGCGGTCGGATTACGAGCGGTTCGAACCAAAATGGTTACGCCGGTCGGGCCTGGGTGCTCTGTTGATAATGGGGCTCGGTGGCGTAATGGCTGTGATCGCGACTGAGCATTTCAATTTGTCGTTCTATCGCATAGGGGTCATAGCGCTACTCAGTGCCGTGCTAGTCTGGGTGGCTTCCTACGACCGAGATTACCTGCTGCCGCCCAGTCCGGTGAAAACAGCGTTGACCTGGGTTGGCAGCCGATCCTATGGCATCTATTTAATTCATATTCCGGTGTTTTTCCTGCTACGTGAGCTGTGGTTCCGTTTCTCACCGCTGGGATCGCCTGACATGGCGAGCCACCCCTGGCTGGCGTTGACCTGCGGGTTGTCGTTGATTGGGCTGCTGAGCGAGCTCAACTATCGTCTGGTGGAAATGCCCTTGCGCGCTCGTGGTGCTCAACTGGTGCAACGCTTGTCCGCCAACCGAACCGTCCTTCCTGCCTCTGGAGCCCCGTCATGCTGAGCCTTTTGAAGAAACTCACCATGGGCACGCCCGCGCCCGCTGAGCCGGTCGCCGACAAGGTCGACCCCTACATGCTCGGGTTGCACGATGCGGTGCTCAGCGGCTGGTTCAACCAGCAAACTGACGAGCTGTTCACCGGTTTCCCGGTGAGCCCTGGAGACACGCTGCTGGACGTGGGATGCGGCGATGGCGGTAACGTGCATTTTTGTGCGATGCGCGGGGCGAAGATCATCATCGCCGACATCGACGCGGCCAAGGTCGAGGCCACTCGCCAACGCTTGAGCGACACCCCTGCGCGCGAAGTCGAGTGCCACGTGACCGACTGCAACCCGCTGCCGATTGCCGATGCCACGGCCACGCGGGTGGTGTCCACCGAAGTCATCGAGCATGTCGACGACCCGGCGCAGTTCCTTGCCGAACTGGTACGGGTCGGCCAGCCCGGGGCGCTGTACCTGTTGAGCGTGCCGCACCCCAGCTCCGAAGACCTGCAGAAAGACATTGCCGCGCCGGAGTACTTCCGCAAGCCCAACCACATTCGCATCATCAGCGAAGAGCAGTTCAAGGCGATGGTCAGCGAGGCCGGGCTTACGGTGTTGAGCCACAGCCAATACGGTTTCTACTGGTCGATGTGGATGCTGTTGTTCTGGGAAGCCAAGGTCGATCTCAGCAACGCCGACCACCCGTTGCTCAATCATTGGGCCGCCACCTGGCAAGCGGTGCTGAACTCACCGCGTGGGGCGCAGATCAAGCAGGCGCTGGACGCGGTGGTGGCCAAGAGTCAGGTGATTATTGCGCGTAAGCCGGGCGGGCTTTCATAGCGCCTGTGGCGAGGGAGCTTGCTCCCGCTTGGGTGCGCAGCGCCCACCAAAAAGGGGTCGCTGCGCAACCCAGCGGGAGCAAGCTCCCTCGCCACAGGTGTTCGCCGGGATCCGGGTGGCGTAATCTGCCTGGCTTTATGGGTGGAAGGCTGCATGACATTTCTTTTCCGGCTCTCCCTTGCCCTTGCCGTGTTGCTTTTGGGGGCCTGCGAACAACCTCCGGCCCCGGCCCTCGATCAACAGCTCTACATCTGGCAACGCCAATGGATCCCGGCCCACGCGCTGGCGCTGCGTCAAAGCCGGGGAGATTTTTCCACGCTGCGGGTGCTGGCGTTGCAGGCTTTTCCCGGGGCGGGCTGGAGCCGTGCGCGGATCGATTCGGCCTTGCTCAAGGCTGATGGCCGTCCGCTGATCGCTGTGATTCGTCTGGACGGTCAGCTCAAGGCTTTGGACCAGGACGAGGTGATCGCGCAGATCCAGCAGGTGCTGGGCGATTGGCAAGCCCAAGGCCTCACCCCGGCAGGGGTAGAAATCGACCACGATGCGGGCAACGCGCGGTTGCCGGCTTATGGAAAGTTCCTCGGCCAACTGCGGCATGTCCTGCCGGCCAACGTGCGGCTGAGTATTACCGCGCTACCGGCCTGGCTCGACAGCCCAGCATTGCCTGGGTTGTTGGAAACGGTGGACAGCAGCGTGCTGCAGGTCCACGCGGTGAGCGACCCGAGGCAGGGATTGTTCGATCCGAAACAGGCTCGGCACTGGGCGCAACGCTGGAGCGACATCACCATACGGCCGTTTTATCTGGCCCTGCCGGCATACGGCGTGGCGCTGCTGACCCAGGAGAGTGGCGCGCCGGTGGTGGAAAGCGAAGTGCCGATCGATCGCGGTGGCGAGCGGCGGGAGTTGCTGGCCGATCCGCAACAAGTGGCCGGGCTTGCGGCAGTTTTGCGTGCCGACCCGCCGAAACATCTCGCTGGATTGATCTGGTTTCGCCTGCCGCTGGCCGGCGACCGACGTGCGTGGAGCCTGACCACGCTCGGCGCCGTCGCCCGGGGAGATAACCTGGACAGTCGCTTGGCGTTGCAGTGGGGGGAGCAGGGTGGTTTGTACGATATCCGCCTGGTTAACCAGGGCAATCTCGACAGTCCCTGGCCCCAGCGCCTGACGCTGGCTGTCGGCGCGTGTGACGGCGTCGATGCCTTGGCCGGCTATACGTTGCAACAAACCCCCGGACTGCTTACCTTCACCCGCATTCAGGAAGGCCGCTTGGCGGCTGGCAGCCAACGGGCAATCGGTTGGGCGCGCTGTACGAAAATTGACCAAGGAGGTTTCAATGTTTACCCGTAAGTGGCCTCGTCACCTGCTGTGCCTGAGCCTTTGCCTGCCGCTGGGCCCGGCGCTGGCTTGCGGGCCGGATTTCCCGATGCGCCTGCTGGATAACCGCGCCCAGTCGCTGGCCGAATTACCCGAAGGCAGCTTTCGCTTCGAGGTCAGCCGTCTCGGCCAGGCGATTGCCGGGCTCAAGCCGGCCACCGAGGCGACACGCAACCCGGACTACAGCTATGACGACCCGCCTTTCTACGTTGAACAGCGCAACCAGGCCGAGCAGATCGGCCTGACCCCGCCGCAGCAAGCGGTGGTGGAGCGCCTGCGAGCCCTGACCGATGTTGACCAGGTGGCAGCCGAAGCGGCCAACCTGCCTGATGAGCTGCGCTTGTATGCGATTGGCGCGGCGGCTTTCAACATCGGTGAGCATCAGCGCGCTGTGGAGGCGTTCCAGCAATTGCTGGCGTTACCGGCTGACCAACGTCGGTTGCGCAGCACCTGGGCCGCATACTCCCTTGGCCGGGCGTTGTTCGCCGTGAGCACCGAGGCCGGCAGCGGCGACCCTGTGGTCTTGCAGGACCAGGCGCGAGCGGCGTTTCGCCTGGCCCGCGAGTTGAGCATTGCCGGCTTCAGCGATCCGCTGGAACTGGGCGTCGCCAGCCTTGGCGAAGAAGCCCGGGTGGCCTACACCGCTGACGATTGGGACAGTGCCATCGGCCTGTATGCGATCCAGAACCTGCAAGGGTCTCCGGTCGGCTACAGCTCGTTGCTGCAATTGGCCGGTGATTTGAGCGTCCAGCCGGATGAGCGCTTGAGCGAACTGCTCAAGACCCCGTTGGTGCAGCGGTTGGTCACCGCCTACCTGCTCAGCCGCGTCGGCTGGTGGGACGGTGAAGAACCCTCGGGCGAGAAAAGGCTGTTCGAACTGTTGCAAGCCAACGCCCGGGACAATCTGGGCGATGCCGACCGTTTGGCGGCGGTGAGTTACCAGCACGGCGATTACGCCAGTGCCCAGGCTTTTGCGCAAAAGGCTGCCGACACCGGCCTGGCCTGGTGGGTGCGTGCCAAGCTGGCCTTGCGCGACGGCGACAAAGTGGCCGCGGCGGCGGCTTATGCCAAGGCTGCCCAGGCTTTCCCGAACGATGAATCCTGGGGCAGCCGGCGGACACCGGATTGGAACTTCGAGTCGGTGCAGCCCAAGTGCCGGGTCGAAGGTGAAAGCGCGATCCTGGCCTTGCAGCGCGGCGATTACCTGCAAGCCTTCGATCAGCTCTATCGCGGCCAGAGCAACTATTGGTACGACGCTGCCGCAGTTGCCGAGCGTGTGCTGACGGTGGATGAGCTCAAGCAGTACGTCGACGCCCAAGTTCCGGCGCCACCGGCGTTGAGTCAGGAGGATCGGGACAACTACGTGCCGCTGCCGGTGGCTGCGAGCCTGCGCAATCTGCTGGGTCGTCGCTTGCTGAGGGAGGGGCGCTTTGATGAGGCACCGGCTTATTTCGATAACGCAGACTTGCAGAACAAGGCCCGCGCCTATGGGCAATTGCGCCAGGACGCGGAGTCCAAATGGTGGCCAACCCGACGGGCCGAGGCCTATTTCAATGCGTCCTGGATGGCGCGCAAATGGGGCATGGAGTTGCTTGGCTATGAGATGGCGCCGGATTACGCCAGCCTGGGAGGCAATTACAGCCTGGAACCGGTTGAGCTGAAGGTCGGGCCGCTGGTGGCCGAAGGCGAAGTGCAACGCCAGCAGGCCAGCGCCGCGCAGCCGGATGTGCGTTATCACTACCGGTTCGTCGCCACGGCGCTGGCGAGCCAGGCGGCGGATCATTTGCCGCATACCAGCCAGGCGTTTGCGGCGGTGCTGTGCAAAGCGGTGGGGTACAACTCCAGCCTTGAGGAACAAAGCGCGCTGTATCAACGCTATGTGAAGGAAGGTCCGTATGTGGATTGGGCCGGGGATTTCGGTCATCAATGCCAGGAACCGGACTTCAGCAAGGCGAACAAACGCTACGTGACCCAGGCCTTGGACCCGATGCGTTCGGCGCTGCGACCTTACAAGGCCTGGTTGGAAGTGGGCGGGGCGGTGCTGGTGGTGGCCGTGGCGTTGGGATTGATCAGTCGGCGCCGGCGCAAGGCGCGGATGTCGGCTAGCTAACGGGCGAACACCGATTGTGGCGAGGGAGCTTGCTCCCGCTCGGCGGCGAAGCCGTCGTAGAATCGGCTGATGCGATTTGCCCGAAAATCGCGTCAGCCGATTTGGGGCGGCTGCGCCACCCAGCGGGAGCAAGCTCCCTCGCCACAGGTGTTCATTCCCGCTTTGCGTTGTTCCTACATCTGTGTCGCCATCCCCTCCACATTCATGGCCGCCTGGCGCAAAGCCTCCGAGCGGGTAGGGTGTGGGTGGCAGGTCAGGGCGATGTCCTCGGCTGAGGCGCTGAACTCCATGGCCACGCAGTATTCACCGATCATCTCACTGACGCTCGGGCCTACCAGGTGCACGCCAAGGATCTCATCGGTGCGTTCATCGGCCAGGACCTTGGCGAACCCTTCGGTCTCATGGTTGATCTTGGCTCGGCTGTTGGCGGTGAAGGGGAACTTGCCGACCTTGTAGGCACGGCCTTCGGCCTTGAGTTGTTCCTCGGTCTTGCCGACGCTGGCCAGTTCCGGACGGGTGTAGATGACGCTGGGAATCAGCGCATAGTTGACCTCGGCGGCCTTGCCGGCGATCTGTTCGATGCAGGCCATGGCTTCGTCTTCGGCCTTGTGGGCCAGCATCGGTCCGGACGTCACATCACCGATGACCCAGACGCCGGGCGCTTCGGTCCGGTGATGCTGGTTGGCGAGCATGCCGCGCTGGTCAGGGCTCAGCCCGACGTTCTCCAGCCCCAGTCCTTGCGTGTAAGGCCGACGACCGATGGCGACCAGCACGTAATCGGCATCCAGGGGCTGTGCTTCGCCGCCCGCTGCCGGTTCGATCTGCAATTGCACGCCGCTGGCCGAGGTCGTGGCGCCGGTGACCTTCGAACTCAACTTGAACTGGATACCTTGTTTAGCCAAGGCCCGCTGCAAGGTCTTGCCGGCCTCGCCGTCCACGCCCGGGCAGATGCGATCGAGGTATTCCACCACGGTCACCTGGGCACCCAGGCGCCGCCAGACCGAGCCCAGCTCGAGGCCAATGACGCCAGCGCCGATCACCACCAGATGCCGGGGCACCTCACCCAGGGACAAGGCGCCGGTGGAGTCGAGGATGCGCTGGTTGTCGATTGGCACGCCTGGCAGCGGCATAGGTTCCGAGCCCGTGGCGATGACGATGTCCTTGGCGCTGAGTTCGGTCTTGGCGCCATCGTCGCCGGTAACGATCACCTTGCCGGGCCCGTCGATGTGGCCCCAGCCTTTGATCCAGTCGACCTTGTTCTTGCGAAACAGAAACTCGATGCCCTTGGTCAGGCCGGCCACGCTTTCGTCCTTCTGCTTCATCATCTGCGCAAGGTTGAGGGTGGGGCTGACTTCAATGCCCAGGTTGGCGAATTCCGCTCCCGTGGCGGCTTCGTACAGTTCCGAGGCATGCAGCAAGGCCTTGGAGGGCATGCAGCCGACATTCAGGCACGTGCCGCCCAGGGTGGCTCGGCCTTCGACACAGGCGGCTTTCAACCCCAACTGCCCGGCCCGAATCGCCGCGTTATACCCGCCCGGTCCGCCGCCCAGAATGATCACGTCGTAGTTGCTCATCGCTGCTCTCCTGCTTGGCCTGATAGAAAATTATGTTCGTAATATGAGCGTTTCCGCGGATTTCGGTCAAGGCTTAAGTCAAGAGGTCTGCGCTGGCCTTGTCATGAAGAATTCAAAACGGAAATTTCACAGGAATCGTTATAAGGTAACGGTATATAACGCAGTCTCAGTGGCATTTGTCCACGGGCCGGATTTTGATCGCCACGAGTGTTGGGGTGGTATGCAAGTCGATCTTGATGTCGAAGGGGCACAGGTGGCCGAATGGCCGCGTTTTCAGCAAGCGTCGTTCCAAGGGCGCCGCTTGAAGCAGATCGCCTTCGCCCTGGGAAGCGTGGCGGGTTTGGGGCTGGTACTGGCATTTTTTATCGGGGTGTTTTCGCCGCAATCGCTGTGGCCGGTTCTGCTGGTCAGCCAAGGTGCGGGACTCTTGGTGTTGGTAGCGGGTTTACAATCGGCCTGGTGGGTGACGCAATGGCGTAGCAGGGCGCTGCTGCCAGCCGTGGATAACCTGCCTGTGGAAAACGAACCGGTTGATAACCTGGGTTGGTATGAGCGGCTGCTGGAGCGAATTGGCGCACGCGGGGTCGGTCTGCTGAAACAGATCGGTGCGCCTGCGTTGTGGCTGGCCGGTTGGTCAGTGCTGGTATTGCTGGGCCTGGAGCAAGCCTGGAATTTGCAACTGCCGGCTGCCGCCCTCGGTGTCCCCGCCAGTGTGGGGGCGGTGTTGTCGTTGTTGTTGGCATTCGGGCTATTAGTGTTCGAGCGGCAATTGGCCCAGCAATCTCCCGGTGAGTGGCCGGAAGCGCCGCCGCTGGCGCAACTGACGCGGGTGGCGATCATCGTGCTGGTGCTCGGCGCTTTGTGTTTGTTGTTCGTCGCAGAAACGTCCATCTGGCCGCTGCGCCTGGCCGTGCTGATGGGGCTGTTGCCGGGCGTGGTGGCGGCCGAGTTTTTGCTGCGGGCTGTGCTGTCGTTATTCATTCCGCGCCGGGACGCCCTGGAACCGACGCTCTTGGGCCGCAGTGTGATCGCCGATCTGCTGCGCTGGCCGCCGCAACCGTTGCTGGCCTTGCAACATGAACTGCACAACCGTTTTGGCATCGACTTGCGCCAGATCTGGGCCTTCAGCTACATGCGCCGGGCTTTTTTGCCGGTGGTGGCGCTGGTGGTGCTGGTGGGCTGGTTGTTGACTGGCGTGCACGAAGTGCCGCTGCAGGGGCGTGGCATCTATGAGCGCTTTGGCAAACCGGTAGAGGTGTTCGGCCCGGGCTTGCATGTCGCGTTGCCTTGGCCGTGGGGCAGGGTGCTCAACGTCGAGAATGGCGTTGTGCATGAACTGGCGACCAGCGTCGCGGAGAATCGAGCAATGGTCGAGGCTGAACCGGCGGAGGGACCGGCGCCGGCAATCGCCAATCGGTTGTGGGACGCCAGCCATGTGAATGACAAGTCCCAGGTCATTGCCAGTCGTCGTGCCGACCAGCAGAGCTTCCAGATCGTCAACATGGACGTGCGCTTTGTCTACCGCATCGGCCTGACGGACGCCGCGGCCTTGGCGGCGACCTACAACAGCGCCGATGTGCCGACGCTGATCCGCAGCACCGCCAGCCGCATCCTGGTGCATGAGTTTGCATCGCGCACGCTGGATGGTTTGCTGGGTGCTGACCGTGTCAGCCTCGCCGATGAAATCGGTCGCGCCGTCCAGGCTGATTTGCAATCGCTCGATAGCGGTGTGGAAATCCTGGCGACCGTTGTGGAGGCGATTCATCCACCGGCTGGTGCGGCCAATGCCTACCACGGCGTGCAGGCGGCGCAGATCGGCGCGCAGGCATTGATCGCCCGAGAGCGCGGCGCGGCGGCCGAACAGACCAACCAGGCACAGTTGCAAGCCAGCGTCGCCCATGACCAGGCCACGGCCACCGCCCGGGAAATCAACGCAACCGCCCAGGCCGCCGACCTGCGTTTCAGTGCCGACCGCAAAGCCTACGCCACCGCGGGACACGCTTTTGTGCTGGAGCATTACCTGGGCCAACTCAGCCAGGGCCTCGCCAATGCCCGGTTGCTGATTCTCGATCATCGCCTGGGCGGCAGCGGCAATGCGCCGACCATCGACTTGCGTACCTTCACGCTGCCGGCAGACCCTGCGTCGCCGCGTAACCCTGTCCCGCCAGGAGCTGCCCATTGAGCCAGTCCTCTTCACACGATCACCACGACCACGCTGGTCACGATCACGGCCATGCCGGTCACCAACATGGTCATCATCACCACCATCATGGCGATCCGCAGCAGGCCGGTCCGTTCCCGTGGCGGCGCATGGGTTGGGCAGCGTTGCTGGTGGCGTTTGCCGTCGCGGCCGCAAGCCTGGTGCAGGTGCGCTCGGGGGAGGCCACGGTCATCACCCGTTTCGGCAATCCGGCGCGGGTGCTGCTGCAACCTGGCTTGGGTTGGCGCTGGCCGGCACCGTTCGAGGCGGCGATTCCGGTGGACCTGCGGTTGCGCACTACGTCCAGCGGTTTACAGGATGTCGGCACTCGTGATGGGCTGCGGATCATCGTCCAGGCCTACGTGGCGTGGCAGGTGCAGGGTGACCCGGAAAACGTGCAGCGTTTCATGCGCGCGGTGCAGAACCAACCGGACGAAGCCGCACGGCAGATCCGCACCTTCGTCGGCTCGGCGCTGGAAACCACCGCCGCCAGTTTTGACCTGGCGAACCTGGTTAACACCGATGCCAGCCAGGTGCGCATCGCCGATTTCGAAGCTCAACTGCGTCAGCAGATTGATCAGCAGTTGCTCACCACTTATGGCGTGCGCGTATTGCAAGTCGGCGTTGAGCGCCTGACCTTGCCCTCGGTGACGCTGACGGCGACGGTGGATCGCATGCGCGCCGAGCGTGAAACCATCGCCACCGAACGCACCGCCGTCGGCAAGCGCGAAGCGGCGCAGATTCGCTCCGCCGCAGAACGTGATGCGCGAGTCTTGCAAGCCGATGCCACGGTGAAAGCCGCGGATATCGAAGCGCAGTCGCGAGTAGAAGCCGCTGAGATCTATGGTCGGGCATACGCCGGCTCCCCGCAGCTCTACAATCTGCTCCGTTCGTTGGACACCTTGGGCACCATTGTCAGCCCAGGGACGAAGCTGATTTTGCGCACCGATGCGGCACCATTCCGTGTCCTGGTGGACGGTCCGGTTTCCGTGGACGGCAAAGGTGGAACACAACCATGAGTTTGGTTCCACGTGGAACAAACGAGTTATCCAGCCCGTGGATCCAGGCCGGACGCCTGGCATTTCTTGCGCTTTACGCCGTCACGGTGTTGGCGGCGTTGGCCTGGCTCTTTTCCAACGTGCGGCAGATTGATCCGCAGAATCGCGCGGTGGTGCTGCACTTTGGCGCCTTGGATCGCATCCAGAATGCCGGTCTTTTGTTGGCGTGGCCTCGTCCTGTGGAACAAGTCGTCTTGCTGCCCGCTGCGGATCGGGTGCTTGAGCGGCGGGTGGAGAATCTGCTGCGCTCGGATGCGGCCCTGCAGGCTGATCGTGTGGCCAGTTTCGCCACGCCGGTTAGCGATGCTTTGGCCGGCTCTGGTTATTTATTGACCGGTGATGCCGGCGTGGTGCAACTCGATGTGCGGGTGTTCTACAAAGTCACCGACCCTTACGCCTTCGTCTTGCAAGGTGAACATGTCCTGCCGGCACTGGACCGATTGGCGACCCGCAGTGCCGTGGCCCTGACCGCAGCCCGGGACTTGGACACCATTCTGGTGGCTCGCCCCGAACTGATGGGCAGCGACAACCAGGCGGCCGAACGCCGCGAACGCTTGCGTGGCGATCTGGTGCAGGGGCTTAACCGGCGCCTGGCTGACCTGGCGGCGACGGGGCAGGGGTTGGGCATCGAAGTGGTGCGGGTCGATGTGCAATCGAGTTTGCCGGGGCCGGCGGTGAGTGCCTTCAACGCGGTGCTGACGGCCGGCCAGCAGGCCGATAAAGCCGTGGCCAACGCGCGCACAGAAGCCGAAAAGCTCTCCCAGTCCGCTCGCCAAGACGCCGACCGTGCCGTGCAAGTTGCCCACGCCCAGGCCAGCGAACGACTCGCCAAGGCTTCGGCCGACACGGCCACGGTGCTGGGCTTGGCGAAGACCCAAGGCAGCGATCCGCAAATGCTGCTGCGCCTGTATCGCGAACGCATGCCTGCCATCCTTCGCCAGGCCGGTTCAGTGACGACGATCGACCCGAAAGACGATGCCCGTCTGATCATCCAGGGAGCCGGACAATGACCGCCCAAACCAGCGCCGCACCAATGTTGTCCTCGACGGAACAACGCATCGCCGCCAGGCAACTGACCTTGGCGATGCTTGCCCTCGGCTTGCTCGCATTGGGGCTGGTATGGCGCGGCTGGTCGCCAGAGCAGAGCGGTGTCAGCCAACTGCTATTGGGGTTCGCCTCGCTATTGGTGGCGGTGCCGGTGATGCGTTCGGCCTGGTACAGCTTGCGTTACCCAAGCCTGCACGGGATTACCGACCAACTCATCGCCCTGGCGATGCTCGGTGCCTGGGCCACGGGCGACCTGCTGACGGCGGCGTTGTTGCCGATCATCATGATCTTCGGGCATGTGCTGGAAGAGCGCAGCGTCATTGGCTCTCAGGAGGCGATCCATGCCCTTGGCCAACTGACCCGCAGCCAAGGTCGCAAGGTGCAGGCCGACGGTTCGATCATCGACGTCGACAACGCGACACTCCAGCCCGGCGATGTCGTGGAGGTGCGCGCTGGCGATCGAGTGCCGGCCGATGGTCGGGTGTTATCCGGCCAGGCCAGCCTCGACACCGCACCCATCACGGGTGAGTCGGTGCCGTTGGAGGCTGTGGTCGGCACAGAAGTCTTTGGTGGCGCGATCAATCTGGATGGCCTGCTGCGCCTGGAAGTGACCCGGACCGGCGAAGAATCAACCCTGGGCAAAGTCATCGCCCTGATGCAAAACGCCGAACGCTCCAAGCCGCCCATCACTCGCTTGCTGGAACGCTACGCCGGCAGTTACCTGGTGCTGGTGTTGCTGCTGGCGGCGGTGACCTGGTTCGTGACCAACGATGCCCAGGCGATGCTGGCGGTATTGGTCGCCGCCTGTCCTTGTGCGTTGGTGCTTTCGGCGCCGGCCACCGCCATTGCCGGGATCGCGGTGGCGGCGCGCCACGGGATCCTGATCCGCAGCTCGGCCTTCCTGGAAGAACTGGCGGACCTGACGTCGTTGGTTGTCGATAAGACCGGTACTTTGACCTACGGCGTCCTGCGCCTGCAATCTATCGAACATGTCCAGGATGCTCCCTCATCGCTGCTGTTGTCTTTGGCTGCCAGCCTCGGTTCGGCCAGCAGTCATCCGGTCAGTCGGGCGTTGGCAGGGCTGGCGGAACAGGAAGACTGCCTGGCGCTGACGGACATTCATGAGCGCCAGGGGTTGGGGGTGGTCGCGATGACCGCCCAGGGCGAAGCGGCGCTGGGGCGACCGGAGTTGTTTGCACAACTGGGCATTCAAACGTCAGCGGTCCCGGAGCATGACGGCCCGATTGCCGGCCTGGCCCTGGACGGGCAATTCCTCGCCTGGCTGTTGCTGGCCGACAGCGTCAAGCCGGAGGCGCGGGTTGCCATGGCCGAGCTGCGCGAGCTGGGCCTGGGACGTCAGTTGCTACTGACCGGCGACCGCCAGAGCGTGGCCACGACCCTGGCCCGGGATGTCGGCATCGGCGACCTGCAAGCCCAGGCCCTCCCTGAAGACAAACTCAAACGGGTCATGGCCGAAATCGACCATGGGTTCCGCCCCATGGTGGTGGGCGATGGCATCAACGATTCCCTGGCGCTCAAGGCCGGAGTGGTGGGTGTCGCAATGGGCGCAGGCGGTGCAGACATCGCACTGGCGTCGGCAGACATCGTGCTGATCGGCAGCGACTTGCGCCGCCTCGGCACCTGCGTGCGATTGAGCCGCCAATGCAGGCGCACGTTGCAGGTCAACGTGATCATTGGCTTGGGCTGGACACTGGCAATCGTCGCCTTTGCCGCCTTCGGCTGGCTCGGTGCGGCGGGGGCGATGATCGCCGCGCTGCTGCATAATCTCAGTACCCTGCTAGTGTTAGGTAATGCGGGGCGATTGCTGCGATTCCAGGAGCCGCTCCTGAAAATCCAAGCGAAGGGAGCCGTTGGATAACCCTTGGCGAACTGTGCGTCACCCTTGCAGTCTCTGTTGGAGAGGGCGTACCCATACTGGCGTTACCCGGCACAAGGAGTGAATTTGGGACAGTGATAGAGAAAGGCTATAAATTCGATAGCCTGCTATTTTTCTATGATGGTCTACCCTCATTTCAGACGTCTGAAACAAGGGGGGATTATTCATGCTCGCGCAACTTCCACCGGCCTTACAGAATCTACATCTACCGCTTCGGTTGCGGCTCTGGGATGGCCATGAGTTTTCACTGGGCGACGACCCCAGTGTCACGATCGTGGTCAAGGACCCACAAATGGTCGCGCAATTCACCCATCCGAGCCTGGATGCGCTAGGAGCGGCATTCGTCGAAGGCAAACTGGAGCTCGAAGGTTCGATTCACGAAGTCATTCGTGTCTGCGATGAATTGAGCCAGGCCTTGGTCGAGGATGACGTCGACAATCCGCCGGTGCGATCGCTCCACGACAAGGAAACCGACGCCAAGGCGATCTCCTATCACTACGATCTTTCCAACGCGTTCTATCAGCTATGGCTCGACAGTGACATGGCCTATTCCTGTGCCTATTTCGAGACGGGCAGTGAAAGCCTCGAACAGGCCCAGCAAGCCAAATTCCGCCACTTGTGCCGCAAGCTGCGATTACAGCCGGGTGACTACCTGCTGGATGTCGGTTGTGGGTGGGGCGGCCTGGCCCGTTACGCGGCACGCGAGTTCGGTGCCAAAGTCTTCGGGATTACCCTGAGCAAGGCGCAGCTGGCACTGGCGCGGGAGCGGGTCAAGGCAGAAGGCCTGGAGGATTCGGTCGAGTTGCAATTGCTGGATTACCGCGACCTGCCTCAGGACGGTCGTTTCGACAAAGTGGTCAGCGTCGGTATGTTCGAGCATGTTGGCCACGCTAACCTCGAGCAGTACTGCAAAACGCTGTTCGGCGCGGTGCGTGAGGGTGGGTTGGTGATGAACCATGGCATCACCGCCAAGCACACCGACGGTCGTCCGGTCGGTCGTGGTGCCGGTGAATTCATCGAGAAGTATGTATTCCCCAACGGCGAGTTGCCGCACCTGTCGATGATCTCTGCCGAGATCAGCGAAGCGGGGCTGGAGATCGTCGACGTGGAAAGCCTGCGCCTGCATTACGCGCGCACCCTCGATCATTGGAGTGAACGCCTGGAGGACAATCTCGAGGCCGCCGCGAAGGAAGTGCCGGAACAGGCGTTGCGGATCTGGCGTCTGTACCTGGCCGGCTGCGCCTACGCATTCGCCAAGGGTTGGATCAATCTGCACCAGATCCTGGCGGTGAAGGCCCACGCCGACGGTAGCCATGAGTTGCCCTGGACCCGCGACGACATCTACACCCCTTAGAGAATCGGGGAAATAAGCCGGGCGATCCGCATGCCGATCTTTTGCAGGCGGTGGGTCTCCCGGCTTTCCTGTTTGTCGATTTCCACGGCTTGGGCGAAGTCCTGCTCAAGCATCTGCTCGACCTCGGTGGCGAACGGAATATCCACCGTGAGCAGCATGACTTCGAAATTCAAGCGGAACGAACGGTTGTCCAGGTTCGCACTGCCGATGGCGCTGATTTCACGGTCGATCAGCACCACTTTCTGATGCAGGAAGCCCGGCGCGTAACGGAACATCCGTACACCGGCCCGAACCGCCTCAAACGCATACAGGCTGGACGCGGCGTAGACGATCTTGTGGTCTGGCCGCGAGGGTAGCAGGATGCGCACGTCCACCCCACGCAGCACCGCCAGGCGCAAGGCCGCGAACACCGCTTCGTCGGGGATGAAGTAAGGCGTTGTGATCCAGACTCGCTCGCTGGCCGCATGGATAGCCTCGACGAAAAACAGCGAACAGGTTTCGTAGGCATCGGCCGGGCCGCTGGTCAGCAACTGGCAGAGCACTCCGTCGTCCGGGTAGGTGTCTGGCAGGATCAGCGGTGGCAGCGAACGGGCCGCCCAGAACCAGTCCTCGGCAAACGACTCTTGCATACTCCCCACCACCGGGCCGCAGACTTCGACATGGGTGTCGCGCCAAGGCGCCAGGGGCGGCTTTTCGCCCATGTATTCATCGCCCACGTTGTGCCCGCCAACGAAGCCTAGAACGCCATCCACCGCCACGATCTTGCGGTGGTTGCGAAAGTTGACCTGGAACCGATTGAGCCAGCCGCTGCGGGTGGCGAAGGCTTTCACGTGGACGCCACCGTCGCGCAACGCCTGGACGTAGCGGTGGGGCAGGGAGTGGCTGCCAATGCGGTCATAAAGCAGATACACCGCCACGCCTTCGGCGGCTTTTTTCAGAAGCAGTGTCTGCAGGCGCAGGCCGAGGTGGTCGTCGTGGATGATGAAAAATTGAATCAGCACGGCCTGCCGCGCGTTATCGATGGCCTGGAAGATTGCCTCGAACGTGGCCTGCCCATTGACGAGCAAACGCACCTGATTGTTCGCCAGGCACGGTGTGCGCCCCAGCTTGGGCATGGCCCGTAACGAATCGTAGGCCTGGGAGGCACGGGCGGTCAAAGCCTCTTCAACCCACGGCCGCCAGTTCAGCTCGGAGATCGCCTTGCGCATCTCTTCGTTGGCTTGTCGGCGCGCCTTGATGTAGCCATCAAAAGTGCTGCGCCCGAAAACCAGGTAAGGGATCAACGTCAGGTAGGGAATAAACAGCAGCGACAGGGCCCAGGCAATCGAGCCTTGGGCCGTGCGCACCGTCAATACGGCGTGGACGGCGGCAATGAAGCCCAGGGTGTGGAGCAGCGCGATCAGGTAACCGAAAACATGCGGGCCGAAATAATCCATGGGGCATTCTTGCTCCGGAAGTTTCAATGCTTAACAGACCATGTTCCATGGCGAATGTCGCTATTTAATTCACTCGTCCCGGGCCTGAACCGAAGGCTGAGGGCGGCGTCTAACGGCCACTTGTCCTCTGGAGTTTATGCAATGAATGTTCGTCTGCTGGGTGTGGCCTTGGTGATGGGGTTGTCGGTTCCGATGGCGGCTCAGGCGCAGATGCTCCAGCCGGGGTTATGGGAGCTGACTACCAGTAACATGAAGGTCGATAACCAGAACCTTCCGGACTTGCAACTGATCCTGGGCCAGGTGCAGAACCAGATGACTCCGGAGCAACGGGCGATGCTGGAAAAGCAGGGCATTACCATGGGCGGTAAAGGCATCCGCGTCTGCCTGACCCCGGCGCAGGTGCAAACCAATGACATTCCGCTGCAAGACCCGCAATCGGGTTGCAAGCAGCAGATCACCGAGCGTACCGGCAATCAGTGGAAGTTTCGCTTCAGTTGCCCGAAAGCCCAGGGGAACGGCGTCGCGACGTTCCAGAGCGATCGTGAATTCACCACCAAGGTCAACGGCACGTTCAATGCCACCGGCATCCAGCAGAACGGTAGCCTCGACACGCGTGCAGTGTGGCTGGGGCAGGATTGCGGGACGGTCAAGCCGAGGGCTTGAAGCTATTTAAAGGGATCGTTTGGTGAGCCCGTGGGAGCCAAGCTTGCTCGCGATGCAGGCAATTTCGGTGAGTCGCCAAGCGCGTCACCGTTCATCGCGGCAAAGCCTTGCTCCCACGAATGCTCTCAAGGCCGACTCAGCGCCTCATACAACGTATTGAGGTTGTATTCGAAAAGACCAGTAAAGGTGCTGGCCGGTCCACTGGTCGCGAGTGCATCGGAGTACAGCGTACCACCGATGTGCGCGCCGCTCTCGTCGGCGATCTGCTTGAGCAGGCGTGCGTCCTTGATGTTTTCCATGAACACCGCTTTGACCTTCGCCTGACGGATCTGGGTAATCAGTGCCGCGACTTCTGCCGCCGACGGTTCACGCTCTGTGGATAAACCCTGGGGCGCCATGAACTCGATGCCATAGGCCTGGCCCAGGTAACCGAATGCGTCGTGGGAGGTCACGATCTTGCGATTGCCGGCAGGCAATGCACCGAGCTTGGCCTTGGCTTCGGCGAGCAGGGCGTAGATTTTCTTCAGGTACGCCTGGCTGTTGCGTTCGTAGTCGGCCTTGTTGGCCGGGTCGGCTGCTTCCAATGCCTTGGTGATGTTGCTGACATACAACTCGGCATTCGCCAGGTTGTGCCACGCGTGCGGGTCGGGGATGGTCTCGCCATCCTCATCCAGTGAGCGCGGGATGACGCCGCGACTGGCGCTGATCACCGGGGCTGTGGTTTCAGTGCTGGTCACCAGGCGATCCAACCATGGCTCGAAGCCCAGTCCGTTCTTGATGATCAGTTTTGCCTTGAGCAATGCCTTGGCGTCGTCTGGCGTGGGTTCGTAGGTGTGTGCATCAGCGTCCGGCCCGACCATGTTGGTGATGTTGATATGCTCGCCGCCGACCTGTCGGGTCATGTCGGCGAGGATGCTGAAGCTCGTCACCACCTGAAGCTTTTCGGCGGCGGACAGGGACATGGACAGCATCAGACTGAATAGCACGAGCAGAACGCGCATCGGGAAACACCTCATTGGGATGTGAGCAAAGGCGGGCGGCGCAGCAAACCGTGCACCGGCCCGAATACCACCGACAGCAGATATAACGCGCCCGCCACCAGTACGATGGACGGCCCGCTGGGCAGTGAGTAGTAGAAGGACAACAACAGGCCAAGCCACACCGAGAGGCAACCGAGCAGCGCCGCGATCAGCATCAGCAGTGGCAGGCGACGGCTCCAGAATCTCGACGCGGCGGCCGGCAGCATCATAAGGCCTACCACCATCAGCGCACCGATGGCCTGGAAGCCGATCACCAGGTTCAACACCACCAGGGTCAGGAACACGCCATGGGCCAACGGGCCGAGACGACTGACGGTTTGCAGGAACAGTGGGTCCAGCGTATCGAGCAGCAACGGTCGATAAATCAACGCCATCGCCAACAGGCTGGCTCCAGAAACCCACAGCATGCCGGTGAGTGTCGGGCCATCTACCGCCAATGCCGAGCCGAACAGCAAGTGAAGCAAGTCCAGGCGTTTACCGGCCATGCCGAGGATTAACACGCCGGCCGCCAGGGAAATGGGATAAATCGCCGCGAGGCTGGCGTCTTCCCTTAGGCCGGTACGCCGGGTAATCCAGGCGGCGAGCCCGGCCATGCTCAGGCCCGCGCCCAGGCCGCCGATGGTCAAGGCTGGCAGGCTCAGCCCGGCGAACCAGAAACCCAGGGCGGCGCCAGGCAGAATGCCGTGCGCTACGGCATCACCAATCAAGCTCATGCGTCGAAGAATCAGGAACACACCCAACGGCGCCGTGCTGCATGCCAGCACCAGGCCGCCAAGCAAGGCCCGGCGCATGAAGACAAACTCTTGAAACGGTTGCCAGAGATGTGTGGCCGCAAGCATCAGGCCACCCACGTGTGGGGTTGTTGAGCGATCAAGTCGACGCTGCGGCCCAGCACGCAGCCGGTGTTGCTGATCAGCAGCGTATGGGGGATATGTTGGCGGACCGCTGCCAGGTCATGGCACACCACCACGACGGTTCGGCCCTGGGCATGCCAGTGATGAAGGTGTTTCCACAGCAGCGCCTGGCCCTGTTCGTCGAGGGCGGCGTGGGGTTCGTCGAGCAATAGCAGTGGCGCTTCGGCCAGGCTGAGGCGAGCGAGCAGGGCGCGTTGCAACTCGCCTCCAGACAGCGCCATTAGCGGACGATGTTCGAGTCCGGACAGCGCCCAGTCGGCCAGCACGGTCTGGAGCAATTGCCTTCGCTTCGCTGGCGTGTGTCGATTACCCCAGGAACCGGCCGCCACCAACGCTTGCAAACTGATGGGAAATTGCCGATCCAGATGTTGCTGCTGCGGCATGAACGAAACTCCACCACGGCGTGGAACATCCAAGGTGACTTTGCCGGAGAGCGGTTTTTGCATCCCCGCGAGCACTTTCAACAGGCTGCTTTTGCCCGAGCCGTTGGCTCCGATGATGGCGGTAAGACTGCCTGCCGGTCGCTGTATCGTGAGCGGCGGTGTGAGAGGTTGTCCGGGGGCGCCCCAGCGCAGCGCTTGGCAGTTGATCATGATGCCTCCCGGGTCCAGCGGCTTTGCGCCACGGCGTCATGGGCGTGCAGGCTTTCGGCGTGAACGACGCGTACATTCAGCGCAACAATGTCGGGTGACCGGCTCAGGGCGATGCTTAATCGCCGCGCGGCGTCTTCGCAGAACATCAGGTTTTGGCCGTTGGCCAGGGCGAAGGCCTGTTCATCGGCGCGCTTGACGGCGGTTTGCACAGCGGTGCCGAGGGCTGCTTCGGCTTCGTTGATGAAAGACTGCAGCGGCAAATCGTCTGCATCGGCGTTCAGGCGCAAACTCAGGAACGCCGTACTGCGTTGGCTATGAGGGGTGGCAACAATGCCGTTCGATGAACCTAGCCAGGCCAGGATCTCGGCGTGTTCAAGCTTCTTGTTAGCGAAGTCGTCGACGAATTGCTGTTGGATCAATTGCCGGGCAAGTGCGGCCGAACAAGGGCAGGTGGAGGAATAGGGAATCTGGATATTCAGTTCCACGTGGAACATTGCGTTTTTCAAGTGGGCTTCGATGCTCACGGGGTAACGTTTCCAACCCATCAGCGGGCTGATGAGTGCCGGACGCTTGAGCAGCAGATCGGTATGCACACTGAGCGACGCCGCGTGGGACAAGCCTTCGTGGCTGTCGAGAAATTGCTGAAGGATTCGGCGCAATAACGCTGGCGAAAGCGCAGTCTCTTCGAGCAGTTCCAGCGCCAGGTATAAGCGTGACATGTGAATGCCGCGCGCCTCACCGTCGTCAAGGCTGACACCTGCGTCGGCCATTGCGCTCAGCCGCTGGCCGTCAATCAACACCGGTGTTGCGATGCCACACATACCCACCCAATCAAGGGGTAGGGCTTGACGTGAAGCCTGCGCAGCGATGTCGGGCAGGGTTAACGCGTTCATGGTCAAGGTCCATCGAAGGTTCAAAATTAGATGTTATAGTATAACGTCTAATTTAAAAAAGCCTTTTCCATGAAGGGATTTTCATTTCCCCAAACGTTCACGTTCCACGTGAAACATCAGCGCGATGAATCCTGGCAGCCGTTCATACGTCCGCATACAAATGCACCCGCACTACCACCAGAGCTCGAGAAACGATTGAGCGTCGTCCAGCCCACACGCCGGCTGTATCCGACCCAACTTTCTCCATCCGATGCCAAACCAGTAAAGAAGGTGAGCTGACCGTAACGGCTGTTTGTTTGCGCCCAATAACGACGACTGGCGGCTTCAAATCCCCGCAAATAAATGGTGCTTCCCGCCGTTGCGACGCTGTAGGCATTGCCCTGAATGTCCACGCACGCCAGCAGATTCGCACTGCGGGTGCAGTTCGCCAGGAGCGGGGTTTGTGCCGAAGCGCTTAACATCCACAGCAACAACGGGCTTGCCAATACGAATTTCAGATGACTGCGCATGGAATGATCTCCAACCAATGCGGGACGGCGGGGTGGTTGAATTGTGTTGTTATACTATAACATAAGCGCGACCCCTGAACCTGGTCAGACCTGGAAACGAGCCGTAGTCGAAGCGGCCGCCCGATGAGGATATACCTGATGCCCAATCGTCTTCCCGTAACCGTGCTTTCCGGATTCCTCGGTGCCGGTAAAAGCACACTGCTCAACCACGTTTTGCGTAATCGCGACAATCTACGAGTTGCGGTGATCGTCAACGATATGAGCGAGATCAACATCGATGGCAGCGAAGTCCAGCGAGATGTCACCCTGAGTCGTTCCGAAGAAAAACTGGTGGAAATGAGCAACGGCTGCATCTGCTGCACGTTGCGCGAGGACTTGCTCAAAGAAGTCGGGCAACTCGCCAGGGAAGGGCGTTTCGATTACCTGCTGATCGAATCCACCGGTATTTCCGAACCGTTGCCAGTGGCGGAAACCTTCACGTTTCGTGATGAAGAAGGCCGAAGCCTGGCCGATGTGGCGCGACTCGACACCCTGGTGACGGTGGTCGATGGGGTGAATTTCCTGTTGGATTACCAGGCTGCCGAAAGCCTGGCGTCACGGGGCGAAACCCTGGGTGAGGAGGATGAGCGCTCAATCACAGACCTGCTGATCGAACAAATCGAGTTCGCCGACGTGATTCTGATCAGCAAGATCGACCTGATCAGTCAGCATGAGCGGGAAGAGTTGACTGCGATTCTGCAGCGTCTCAACGCCCAGGCGCAGATCATTCCGATAGTCATGGGGCAGGTGCCATTGGGCAGAATCCTCGACACAGGCCTGTTCGACTTCGAACGCGCCGCCCAGGCACCTGGCTGGCTACAGGAACTGCGTGGCGAGCACGTGCCAGAAACCGAGGAATATGGCATCGCCTCGACCGCCTACCGAGCACGCCGGCCATTTCATCCCGAGCGGTTCTTCAATTTTATCGACCGTCCGTGGCCCAATGGTAAACTCCTGCGCTCCAAGGGGTTCTTCTGGCTGGCCAGCAAACCTGAAGAAGCGGGCAGCTGGTCCCAGGCTGGCGGCTTGATGCGACATGGCTTCGCCGGGCGTTGGTGGCGGTTCGTGCCGAAAAACCAATGGCCGCAGGATGAAGAGAGCACAGCGGTGATCATGAAGAACTGGCTGGCCGCCACAGGCGATTGCCGTCAGGAGCTGGTCTTCATTGGTCAGGACATTGATTTTGGCCAACTCGCCGCTGAACTGGACGCTTGCCTGCTCACCGATGCGGAAATGGCCCTCGGGGTCGAAAACTGGCGGCTGTTGCCGGATCCGTTCGGCCCGTGGCATGACGAGGTCGCGGCGTGATGCTGGCGCCCAGTCTGAAAAAGGCTACGCAGGCACGACAGGTCCAAGGTGATACGCCAGGGGTATTCACGCAGATCCTGGACGACGGCACCAACCTGGCGGTCTGGCAGCGTCAGCTTCCTGCGCACATCAGCGATTTTGCGGTCATGGTGTTGGCGATGGACCAGTCCTTGGCCGAATCACGCGTGCTTGAGTTGCCGGAGGAAGACTCGCAGCCGGCGTTGCAGGGCCTGGCTGCAGGTTTCAGCGACCTGCAAGGCTATGAAGGCTTTATCGCCGATGTCTCCTGGCTCGTCAGTGCATTTGCCTGCCTATTGGGTGCCCAACGTGTCGGCCTGCGCCTGCGCACGTTGGACAAGGCGATGTGCCCACGCTTCCACGTTGACCACGTACCGGTGCGGCTGCTGACCACCTATGCGGGTGTCGGCAGCCAGTGGCTCGAGGAAGGTGTCATGGACCGTCGACGACTTGCCGAGCCTGAGGCTGAGCCCAGTGACCCACGCGTGATCCAGCAGTTTCGTTGCGGTGATGTGGGTTTGCTTAAAGGCGAAAAATGGCGCGGTAACGAAGGCCTTGGCCTGATTCATCGATCACCGGAGCCGGCGCCGGGAGAGCGTCGATTGATTCTAACGCTGGATTGGCTGGCTTAAGGCTTGAGCCAGGTGCCTTGGCTTTGCCCTTCGCAAAATGGCTGCAGGTACGCGGCATCGGTCGCCACGCCGTAATAGTGAATATCCTGGCGGTAAGGCATATTGGCGACCTGGGCGTTGCTGCAGATGCCGAACGCGCCGCCAGGGCATTGATCGACGTATTGCACCTCGACTTTCTGGCCGGCAAGGTTTGGCTGGCAGAAACCATCGGCAAACAGCTTCTGCGGGATGTTGCGGTTCTGCTGGCAGACCTTCACATCCAGCCGTTCCGCCTGACTGTGCACCACACAGGCCTGGGCCAGTGCCTGGTTGGAAGTCAGTGCCAGTAACAACCAGCCGATCATTCGCATATTCACCTCCATCGAAAGTCGTCGATTATGTTGCAGCACATTCCCACCCATGTCATCGCCGGTCCCTTGGGCGCCGGCAAGACCAGCCTGATCAGGCATCTGCTGGCGCAGCGCCCGGCCAATGAGCGCTGGGCGGTGCTGATCAATGAGTTTGGCCAGATCGGCCTGGATGCCGCGTTGCTGACCCAGGCTGGCGATGGTATCGCACTGGGCGAAGTGGCCGGCGGCTGCTTGTGCTGTGTCAACGGTGCGCCGTTTCAGATCGGTCTTGGGCGTTTGCTGCGCAAGGCCCGGCCGGATCGGCTATTCATCGAACCCTCGGGCCTGGGGCATCCGGCACAGTTGATGCGACAACTGAGTGAAGCGCCATGGCTCGGTGTGCTCGCGGTGCAACCCTGTGTGCTGGTGCTGGATGCCCGGGCGATGGCGGACGGCAAGCCTTTGCCCGACGCGCAGCAACAAACCCTGACGGCTGCCGGACTGCTGGTGCTGAACAAGTCCGAGTCCCTCACACAAGCCGATCGTGAATGGCTGACGGCGCAGCTGCCAGGGCGTGCGTTGTACTGGACGCAACAGGCTGCGTTGCCGATCGATCGATTGCCAGGCCTTGCGGCTCGGGGCAGTGGGGCTGTGGATAACTTGAATCTACCAAAGCGCTTGGGCCAGATGCCGGCCATTTGGTCCGACCCGACGCTGCCGATCTGCTTGTATCAGCAGCAGGACGGTGGTTGGAGTATTGGTTGGCGCTGGCATCCCAGCCAGCAATTCGACGCAGCGGCATTGACGCGATGGCTACAAGGCCAAGACTGGAAACGGGCGAAAATGGTTATCCACAGCGTCGACGGTTGGATTTCAGCCAATGCGCTGGAAGGGGCGGTGTTGGGTTGGCAAACCAGCGAGTGGCGCCAGGATTCTCGGATCGAGCTGATTTTCGATCAGGTGCAAGACGTCGATCGCCTGCAGGCCGAGCTGGCGAACTGTCGGTGTCGCTGAGTCAACGCTGTTTCAAGGCTTCCACTTGTTGTGTTCCTGGCGCCACTGGCTCAATTCGATAACTTCAGCCCTGGGCCTGGTCTGGACCGGTTCGATGGGCGCTGGCGGTGTTTCTTCAAAGGGCATCGGGTAGGGTGCCAGCTCTATGTGTGCGCTGTGGGCACCAAATTGGGTGATGGTGCCCGAATGGCGGCTTTCTCCGGTGACGGTGAACTCGAAGGTGTAGACGCGAGCCAGGCGTCGCCGACCATTGGCGTCCTTCATGAAGCCGATTTTTTTCAGCGCCACGTTGCCGTCCAGCAGTTCGATCTTGAGGTTGGTGCAATGCTGCATGACCCTCGCCAACGCCCGTTCGCGCAAGCCATGGTTGTGCCACAGCCAGGCGCCGCCGGTAGCCAGCAGCATCAGCACGAAAATGTTTCCAAGGGTCAGCATGAACGAAGTGCTCCAACAAGTTGCTGTCAGCTTAACTGCCTCGCCGGTCTGTCGTACAGGCTGCGTTTAGTCGCATACTGCGCGGCTTGAATTTCAATCGTTTTACGGAAACTTCCCGCATGAAACGTACGCCTCATCTGCTTGCCATTCAGTCCCACGTGGTGTTCGGTCACGCTGGCAATAGCGCCGCGGTGTTTCCGATGCAGCGGGTCGGCGTGAACGTCTGGCCGCTCAATACCGTGCAGTTTTCCAATCACACCCAGTACGGCCAATGGACCGGTGAGGTGCTGGCGCCGGAGCAGATACCGGCATTGGTAGAAGGCATTGCCGCTATCGGTGAGCTGGGGCATTGCGATGCGGTGTTGTCCGGTTACCTGGGCAGCGCGGCTCAGGGGCGGGCGATTCTGACGGGCGTGGCGCGGATCAAGGCCGCCAATCCGAAGGCGCTGTACCTGTGTGACCCGGTTATGGGGCATCCAGAGAAGGGCTGTATCGTGGCGCCCGAGGTGAGTGAATTTCTCCTGGAAGAAGCCGCTGCCGTGGCGGACCTCATGTGCCCGAACCAACTGGAGCTGGACAGTTTTTCGGGACGCAAGGCGCAGTCTTTGCTCGACTGCCTGGCCATGGCCCGGGCGTTGCTGGCCCGTGGGCCGAAGGCGGTGCTGGTCAAGCACCTGGCCTACCCTGGCAAGCCGGATAACAGCTTCGAGATGCTGTTGGTGACCGCCGATGGCAATTGGCACCTGCGCCGTCCGCTGCTGGCTTTCCCGCGCCAGCCGGTGGGTGTGGGTGACCTGACCTCGGGGTTGTTCCTGGCGCGGATATTATTGGGGGACAGCCTGGTGGCGGCACTCGAATTCACCGCGGCGGCGGTGCATGAAGTGCTGCTGGAAACCCAGGCCTGCACCAGCTATGAGCTGGAACTGGTCCGTGCCCAGGACCGGATCGCCCATCCACGGGTGCGGTTCGAGGCTGTGCCAATCAGTCTCTGATCAATGCAAGCCCCTTGTGGGAGCGAGCTTGCTCGCGATGAGGGCATCAACATAGAGGTTGGCCGTGACATCGCCATCGCGAGCAAGCTCCCACATGTCGGTTAAGGCCCGTCTGCCTTGATGTCCTGATAACGCTTTTCCAGCTCCTGGCGAATCTGCCGGCGTTGCTGGGCTTGTTCGTAGCGGCGTTTTTCTTCGCTGTTTTGCGGCTGCAAGGGCGGCACGGCTGCGGGTTTACGCAGGTCATCCACCGCAACCATGGTGAAGAAGCAACTGTTGGTGTGGCGCACCGAGCGTTCGCGAATATTTTCGGTCACGACTTTGATGCCCACTTCCATAGACGTGTTGCCGGTGTAGTTCACCGACGCCAGGAAGGTCACCAGTTCGCCGACATGAATCGGCTCACGAAAGATGACCTGGTCAACCGACAGGGTCACCACGTAGCGCCCGGCATAGCGGCTGGCGCAGGCGTAAGCGACTTCGTCGAGGTATTTGAGCAAGGTGCCGCCATGGACATTGCCAGAGAAGTTGGCCATATCGGGGGTCATCAACACCGTCATCGACAGCTGGGCGTTTCCGGGTTCCATAACGTACTCACGGTTCAAGGCAGCAATTCGGGAGTGCACCTCTGCGGGTGCTGGTGGGTGGCCTGCAACAGGTCACCAGGTTTTAAAAACCACCGATATCGGGACGCTGCGCTTGTGGTTGCCGTCACGCACCGATGGATCTGTTTCCATATATTGCACTGTCTTTTTGTCGGAAGTCGCGGTGTTACCCTTCAAAAGCCCGTTGTGAGGGCAATTCCTACAGGGGAACCGGATTTCTCCAGCTCTGCAGTGCGTCATTTGAACAGGGAGCCTCGACATGCATGCCATCAGTTTCATTCAAGACTTGGCGATCATCATGATGGCTGCGGGACTGGTGACCGTACTCTTTCATCGTTTCAAGCAACCGGTGGTACTGGGCTACATCGTGGCCGGCTTCATCATCGGCCCGCATACGCCGCCGTTCGGTTTTATCCACGACGCAGACACGATCAAGACCCTGGCCGAGCTCGGGGTGATCTTCCTGATGTTTTGCCTGGGCCTGGAGTTCAGTCTGCGCAAACTGTTCAAGGTCGGGGCCACCGCCTTCATCGCGGCGTTCCTCGAAATCGTGCTGATGATCTGGATCGGTTATGAAATCGGCCGCTGGTTCGAGTGGAGCACCATGGACTCGCTGTTCCTCGGCGCGATCCTGGCCATTTCCTCCACCACCATCATCGTCAAGGCCCTCAACGACCTGAAAATGAAGAACGAGCGCTTCGCGCAGCTGATTTTCGGGGTGTTGATCGTCGAGGACATCCTGGGCATTGGCATCATCGCCTTGCTGTCGAGCATTGCCGTCAGCGGCACCGTGAGTTCCGGCGAGGTGTTTTCCACCGTTGGCAAGTTGTCGTTGTTCATGATCGTCGCGTTGGTCATCGGCATTCTGCTGGTGCCGAGGGTGCTGGCCTACGTGGCGAAGTTCGACAGCAACGAAATGTTGCTGATTACCGTGCTGGGCCTGTGTTTCGGCTTCTGCCTGCTGGTGGTGAAGCTGGAATACAGCATGGTGCTCGGGGCGTTCCTGATCGGTGCGATCATGGCTGAGTCCCGGCAACTGCTGAAAATCGAGCGGCTGGTGGAGCCGGTGCGCGATCTGTTCAGCGCGATCTTCTTCGTCGCCATCGGGCTGATGCTCGACCCGGCGATCTTGCTGCAATACGCCTGGCCGATTGCGGTGATCACGGGTGCAGTGGTGCTCGGCAAGATGTTGTCCTGCGGCCTCGGTGCCTTTATCGCCGGCAACGACGGACGCACCTCGCTGCGCGTTGGGATGGGCCTTTCGCAGATCGGCGAATTCTCCTTCATCATCGCGTCGCTGGGGATGACCCTGCAGGTCACCAGCGATTTCCTCTATCCGGTTGCGGTCGCCGTCTCGGTGTTGACCACACTGCTGACGCCGTACCTGATCCGGGCCGCCGACCCGCTGTCCGTCAAGTTGGCGACGGTCATGCCGCAACGGTTGACGCGTGTGCTGGGGATGTATGGCGAATGGCTGCGCAGCATCCAGCCCCACGGCGAAGGAGCGATGATGGCGTCGATGATCAGGCGGATTTTGCTGCAGGTTGGAGTCAACCTGGCGCTGGTCATCGCGATTTTTGTCTCGAGCGGCTATTTCGCCGAGCGAATATCGGCTTACCTGCAAGCGTGGATCAGCGACCCGAGCTGGCACAAGGCATTGATCTGGGGCGGGGCATTGCTGGTGTCGCTACCGTTCCTGATCGCCGCCTATCGCAAGCTCAAGGCGCTATCGATGCTGCTGGCGGAGATGGGCGTGAAGACGGAGATGGCTGGCCGCCACACCCAGCGCGTGCGTCGGGTGATCGCCGAAGTGATCCCGATTCTCTCGTTGCTGGTGATTTTCCTGCTGTTGGCAGCCTTGTCGGCCAGCATTTTGCCGACCAACAAGTTGCTCGTACTGATCGCCGTGGTGGCGACTGCCGTGGCGGCACTGCTCTGGCGCTGGTTCATCCGCCTGCATACGCGGATGCAGGTGGCCTTGCTTGAAACCCTGGACAACCACAAGGAGTCGTCCGGGCATTGACCGGCCATGGGGCTCAGCTTTCCAGCCAGACGTCCCGCGCCCAGTGCCAGACCGATTCCCAGGTTTCTTCGGCGATCAGCTCTTCGTCGGCCTGCCACAGCACCACAGTGCCGTCTTCTTCGACGCAATAGTAATCGTCGCCGTCCTGGCATATCGGGATCAGGCTGCGGTCGACACCGGCATCCCAGGCATTGGCGGCCACATCCGGCAGGTAGGTGTGGGATTGTGGATCGGTGACGGTCACCGGCTCCAGGCTGCCATAGACGACATCGCTGACGGTCAGCAAAAACTCCCTGAAGACGAATGGAATATCGATGAACAGCTGCTCTTCGATCTCTACCAGCAAGTCTTCGTCGGGCAACTCCAGCGGGACCGGTACGGGCTCGTTGGCTTCACGCAATTGTTCGATGATTTCTTCCACGTCCGGGGATCCTCTTTCTCGATGGCGCGGTTTTATATGGAGCGGTTTATACAGTAGCTCGCTATAGATGCAACCGCGAAATAGAAAACCCCGGCCTGAGCCGGGGTTCTTTTATTTCAACATGCAAAACGGGCAAAGGTTCAACCGTTCTGGCGGATACCGGCCACCAGCCAAGGCTGGTCATCGCCCTGGGCACGTTCCATGTTCCAGCTTTCGCTGAACGCTTCGCCCTTGTCGAAGCGAGAATCCTTCGACACACCGCTGAAGGTCAGGGTGGCGATGGTCTTGTCGGCGCGATCGTCGACGCCGTCCAGCTGCACGTGCAGATTGTCGATGTAGGTGGACTGGAAGCCATCACCCAGCTCGGTCCGCTCGCGCTTGAGGAACTCCAGTAGTTGCGGAGTCACGAACTCGGAGATCTTGTCCATTTCGTTCGCGTCCCAATGCTGCTGCAGGGCCATGAAGTGGTTGCGCGCGGCTTCGATGAAGCGTTGCTCGTTGAACCAGGCCGGCGCATTGATGACCGGACGAGCGGCCGCAGGCGCTGCCGAACCGCCGAAGATCGAACCACTGGCAGCAGGCTGCTGGTTGAACACCTCACGCTGCATCGGCGCATGGCCGGCTGTAGCGAATTGCTCCTGCTGCTTGCGACGACGAGCGGCAATGAAGCGGAAGACCAGGAAGGCGATGACCGCCATGATCAGGATGTCGAAGATCTGCATGCCCTGGAAGCCGTCGCCCATGAACATGGAGGCGAGCAGGCCACCGGCGGCGATGCCGGCCAGGGGGCCGAGCCAGCGCGAAGCACCGCTTGCCTTGGTGGCAGCGCCCGCGGCACCGGCAGCGCCTGCGGTGGCAGCGGTAGAGCCGGCGGCAGAGGACGGCGCCATCTGGCTGGTCTGGTGAGTCGGGGCTGCCCCCGAGCTTTTACCACCGCCAAAGCGCTTGGCGGCATTGGCGTCGATGGCCATCGTCAGGCCAATGCACAGCGCCATGGCGATGCTAAGAAAACGTTTCATATAAAGGCATTCCCATTTGTGGATAGCACGCGGGCCATGTTGCACAGGTGAAGTGTTGCTGGCTAGCGGCAGAGTGTTTCGGGCTTTTGCGTGACAGGTTAGGTTCAGCTTCAACCGCGCAAGAGGGCTTGTTCGATTTGGGCTGTAGGAAAAGTAAATAAGTTCGGTCGGAAACTAATGTGGGATGGGAGAAATACTTGTGGGAGCAAGGCTTGCCCGCGATAGCGATCGGTCTGACGCACCTGTGTTGAATGTGCCACCGCCTCGTGGGCAAGCCTTGCTCCCACAGCAAGGTGCTTCTTACGAAATCTTTAGATCGCTTCCAGCTTGGCATACCCCAGCATCAGCCACTTGCTGCCTTCGCTGAAGTTCACCTGCACCCGCGCCTGGGCGCCGGCACCCTCGAAGTTGAGGATCACGCCGTCGCCGAATACCGAATGCCGTACGGTCTGGCCGAGGCTGAAGCCGGTTTCCGGGATGTCGCTGCCGCCGAACAGGCTGCTGGTGCTTTGCTGCTGGCCGCCACCGAACGGACGGCTGACACTGTTGGACAGCCGCACTTCCTGGATCAGGCCCTTCGGTACTTCACGTACGAAGCGCGACACCTTGTTGTAGGTCTCGCTGCCATACAAACGTCGGGTTTCGGCGTAGGTCAGTACCAGATTCTGCATGGCGCGGGTGATACCGACGTAGGCCAGGCGCCGTTCCTCTTCCAGGCGTCCCGGTTCTTCCAGGCTCATCTTGTGGGGGAACAGGCCTTCTTCCATACCCACGAGGAACACGTAGGGGAATTCCAGGCCTTTGGCGCTGTGCAGGGTCATCAGCTGGATGCTGTCTTCATGTTCGTCGGCCTGGGTGTCGCCGGCTTCCAGGGAGGCGTGACCCAGGAAGGCCGACAGCGGTGTCAGGTCTTTGTCTTCTTCGGTACTTTCGAAGTTGCGCGCGGCGCTGACCAGTTCCTCAAGGTTTTCCACCCGGGCCTGGCCTTTCTCGCCTTTTTCCGCTTCGTGGTAGGCGATCAGGCCGGACTGCTCAATGACGGTCTGGGTCATCAAGTGCAGCGGCATTTCCCCGCACTTGGCGGCCAGGTCCTCGATCAGGTCCATGAAGGCCTTCAGGGCGCCAGCGGCGCGACCGGTCATGCCTTTGTTGACGACCAGTTGGTGCATGGCTTCCCACATGGACACGTGGCTGTGGCGCGCGTGATCGCGAATCGCTTCAACGGTTTTTTCACCGATGCCCCGTGTTGGCACGTTGATCACCCGTTCCAGGGCCGCGTCGTTGCCGCGTCCTTCGATCAGGCGCAGGTAGGCCATGGCGTTCTTGATTTCAGCACGCTCGAAGAAGCGCTGGCCGCCGTAGATGCGGTACGGGATCCGTTCGCGCAACAAGGCTTCTTCCAATACCCGCGACTGGGCGTTGGAACGGTACAGGATGGCGATGTCGCTGCGGGCCAGGCCGGTTTTCAGCGCGCTTTCGATGGTTTCCACCACGTAGCGGGCTTCATCGTGTTCGTTGAAGGCGGCGTAGAGATTGATCGCTTCGCCTTCGCCGCCATCGGTCCACAATTCCTTGCCCAGACGCCCTGTGTTGTTGGCGATCAGGGCGTTGGCGGCCTTGAGGATGCCGGCGGTGGAGCGGTAATTCTGTTCCAGACGGATGACTTCGGCGTCCGGGAAGTCCGCCGAGTACTGGTGAATGTTTTCGATCTTGGCACCGCGCCAGCCGTAGATCGACTGGTCATCGTCACCCACCACCATCAGGCTGTCGCCGCCCTTGGCGAGCAGGCGCAACCAGGCGTATTGCACGGCATTGGTGTCCTGGAATTCGTCCACCAGTACATGCCGGAAGCGCTTCTGGTAGTGGGCTAGCAGGCCTGGGTGGTCGCGCCACAGGTCCAGCGCCCGTAGCAGCAGCTCGGAAAAGTCGATCACCCCGGCACGCTGGCACGCCGCCTCGTAGGCCTCATAGATGCTGCGCATGGTCGCCAGGAACAAGTCGCCGCTGGCCTGGATGTGCTGCGGGCGCAGGCCTTCGTCTTTCTGGCCGTTGATGAACCACTGGGCCTGGCGGGCCGGCCAGCGCTGCTCGTCCAGGCCCAGTTCGCGGATTACCCGCTTGACCAGACGTTGCTGGTCGTCGCTGTCCAGGATCTGGAAGGTCTGGCTCAGCCCGGCCTCCTGCCAATGCGCCCGCAACAAGCGGTGTGCCAGGCCGTGAAAGGTGCCGACCCACATGCCGGCAGGGTTGATGCCCATCAGTTGTTCGATGCGATGGCGCATCTCGGCCGCGGCCTTGTTGGTGAACGTCACCGACAGGATCGAATGGGGCGAGGCGTTCTCGACCTGGATCAACCAGGCGATACGGTGCACCAGCACTCGGGTTTTACCGGAGCCGGCACCGGCCAGGACCAACTGACGACCCACGGAGGCAGCTACGGCCTGACGTTGGGCATCGTTGAGGGAGTTCAGCAGAAGGGAGAGATCATCGCGCATCGGGGCATTCTAGGGGGCGGCGTCATCCCGGGCAAACCGAGCTTTGCATCAGCCGATAAAAGACCGCTTGATGATGACCGGTGGGTCATGGGCTACAGGCGTTGGCGGGACTCGCTCGAAAGGGTCGCCACCCAATGAAACAGCGACTTTTTTCCGTTTTTTTATGAGCTGGGGCAGTGTGGGATGCCCCGTGGCTTGTGTATGCTCGGTGCTTGTTTCGGGTTCTCCACGCTCCACTGAATAAGAACAAAAACAGTGCCAATGACCCTCAATTCCGATCCGGCGGGCCCCTGTGTGGAGCCGCGGGTCATCTGCAAGCAGTACGCCATGGAGATGGCGGTCGAGCGCACACGTCTGTTGTATCAAGGCTCGCTGCTGCCTACGCTGTTCATGCTGCTCAATGGTCTGGTCTGCGCCGCGCTGTTATGGGAGCCGCGGCGCTATTTTCTGGTCAGCGTCTGGCTCGTCTGGTTGTTGTCGCTGGTGGCCTTACGGGTGATCCAGGTGGCGGCTTTCGATTCGGCGATGCCGAGCCGCCAGGCACACCCGATCTGGTTGCGTATGTTTTTGCTGGGCTCGGCGATGACCGGCCTGACGCTGGCTGGGGCCGGTATCGCGCTGGTCCCGGCTGACAGTTTCCAGCAGCAGGCCTGGGTGTTCGGCCTGATTGGCGCGGCCGCCCTGTCGGCCAGCGTGGCCTACGCGGTGAGCCTTCCCGCATTCCTGTCCTTTACCTTGCCCTGCCTATTACCGGCCATCGGCTACCTCTTCTGGGGCGGCGACGAGCAGCAACGCGGGTGGGGCTGGCTTGGGCTGATCGTGCTGGTCTCGCTGAGCGTGGTCGCCTGGCAAGTCAACCGCTTGATCCAAAGCGGCCTGTTACGGCGCTTCCAGAACCAGGCGCTGATCGAGCATCTGCAGCAAGCACAAACCCGCAGTGCCCAGCTCAACGACGCGCTGGCCCGGGAGGTCGAGCAACGCCGTTCTGCGGAGGAAAAACTGCGAGCGGCCCAGGTTGGCCTGGAGGCGCGGGTCGCGCAGCGCAGTCTTGAACTGGAAGTCGCCAGCCAGGCCCTGAGCAAGAGTGAGGCGCGTCTGGCCCTGGCGCTCAAGGCCAGTGAGCTGGGGTTGTGGGATTGGAACCTGCAGACTGACGAAGTCCATCACACTCAGCTCAAGGAGCTCTTCGGCCTGGAGCCCGAATACATCACGGCGATGCTCACTCACCTCACTCCGCGCCTGCACCCTCAGGACCTGCCGGCGCTCAAGCGGGCCTTGGTCGAACACCTCAAGGGCCGCAGCGAGGATTACCAGATCGAATACCGTGTGCGCCACGGCGATGGCCACTGGGTCTGGATCGAAGACCGCGGTCGGGCTGTGGAGCGCAGCGTCAGCGGACGGGTGCTGCGTATGGTCGGTACCCGGCGAGACATCAGCACCAGCAAGGAACTCGAGCAGCAACGGCAACTGGCGGCCACAGTGTTCGAAGCCGCCAGCGAAGGTATCGTGATTTTCGACCCCCACTACGTGCTACTCGCTGCCAATCAGGCGTTCACGCGGGTCACCGGTTTCAATATCGATGACATGCTCGGGCGCAACGTGGTGGACCTGCCGTGCAGTCGCGACGCGCGCCGGCATTACCCGATCATTCGCCAAGCGCTCAAGCAGCACGGCACTTGGCAGGGTGAGTTGGTGGAGGCGCGGGCCAACGGCGAGTTGTATCCGCAATGGCTGCAACTGAACGTTGTGCGCAATGCGCGGGGAAATGTCAGTCATATCGTGGGCTTCTTCGCCGATCTTTCGGCGCGACGCGAATCCGAAGAGCGGATGCGCTACCTGACCCATTACGACGAATTGACCGGGCTGGCCAATCGCTCGCTGTTTCGTGAGCGCCTGCACGAAGCTCATCAGCGTGTGCGCCAGGGCGGACGGCGCAGCCTGGCGTTGCTGCATATCAACCTGGACCGTTTCAAGTTGCTCAACGACAGCCTCGGCCATGACATCGCCGACCAGTTGCTGCAGAAAATGGCACGACGCCTGATCAATGCGCTGCCCGAGGCGGATACCATCGCGCGGCTATCGGGCGATGAGTTTGCGGTGTTGTTCGATGCCTATGGCAACCTTTCGAGCCTGGCGCGGGTGGCGACTCGGCTGGCCGCCAAGCTGCGTGTGCCACTGACCATAGAGGGCCATGAACTGGTGCTTAGTGCCTCGATCGGCATCAGCCTGTTGCCCGACAACACGCGAGAAGTTGCCATGCTGGTCAGCCAGGCGAACATGGCCATGCAACATGCCAAGCATTTGGGCGGCAACAATTTCCAGTTCTACACCGACAGCCTCCAGGCCAGCACGCTGGAGCGCCTGCAACTGGAGAATCAGCTGCGCAAGGCCTTGGAAGAGCAGCAACTGAAGGTTTTTTATCAGCCAAAACTGTGCCTGGCGACCGGACGCCTGAACGCCGCCGAGGCGTTGGTGCGTTGGGATCATCCGGCCATGGGTCGGGTACCGCCGGGGGATTTCATTGGCCTGGCCGAAGAGACCGGGTTGATCGGGCCGATCGGCGAATTCGTATTGCGCCAGGCTTGTTGGCAGGCATGCGAATGGCAGCGCCAGGGGCTCGCGCCGATCAGGGTGTCGGTCAATCTGTCGGTACATCAACTGCGCCAAGGCAAGCTGGTCAGCCTGGTGCGACAGGTACTGGAGGAAACCGGTCTGGCCCCTCAATACCTGGAACTGGAGTTGACCGAGAGCCAGTTGCTCGACAGCGTTGAACACATCATCGCTACGTTCCAGCAATTGCGTGACCTTGGGGTCAAGCTGGCGATCGACGATTTCGGCACTGGCTACTCATCCCTGAGTTATCTCAAGCGCATCCCGGTGGATTACGTGAAGATCGACCAGGCGTTCATTCGCGGGCTGGGTGAGGGCAGCGTGGATGCGGCAATTACCCGGGCAATCATTGCAATGGCTCATGGCTTGTCGCTCAAGGTAGTGGCTGAAGGCGTGGAGCGGCAGGGGCAGCTTGAGTTCCTGGAAGCCGAGCGATGCGACGAGGTCCAGGGCTATCTCATCAGCCGGCCGGTCGAGGCCGAGGGCCTGGCCCAACTGCTGCGGGAGCAACGCCAGGAGTGAAACGTCCCGTCGGAGTGGCACGCACGGTGTCGCTCCGACGGGAACATGATGAGGTATTAATGGGTAATCATGACTTCATCAATGTGATGAACGAGTTGATTGTTGAAGAAGATGCTGACTCCGGTTACGTTCGAGTCGCCAAGCACTTTGTATTCGACCTGTTTGTGCGTGATAACTTGCAGTGCAACTTCATCACTTTGTTCCAGTTGCAAATCCAGGCGTAGATCGAAGGATTTGTCTTGTGTTTCACTCAGTACCAACTTTGGTGTGATACCACTGTTCGATACCTCTACCGATCCATAGACGCGGAACGAAGCGGCGCCGGGCATACGGTCAATTTGTGCGGTCCAATCTTTAGTAGTAATGCTCATAGTGGGTAACTCCTGTACGTTAAGTTGATTGCGTCCTGCGAGGCCAATATATCGGATTTGACTGAGAGTGGTGAGGGTTGTTGTGGTTGATATTGTAAGCGAAAGTTGGTTGTCAGGAGGGGGCTTGTTTCTACTGTTTGAATATTGTTGCTTGAGCGGAACTAAATGGTCCGTGGTTCTCTGCTGCTAATAAGTTGGTTTCGCCCGAATTAGACTTGTGAAAGAGCTCCCAGTAATTTTAAACGTGTACCTGCGGTGAGGTGCAAGGCAGTTGCATCTCACCGCAGGTAAGCCCCTTGGTTAGCGGTTTATTCTTTGAGTCGGGAGAACGCACAGGCTCCTTTCGCTTGGGTTGTGCACTCATAGATAGTTGTTCCGAAATAACCTTCTGCGGTTTTCCAGTTTTCCAGTTTTTCAAGCTTTACCACTGCAGTTTTTCCCTGTGCGTTCAGTGGGTATAGTAGATTGACCTCGTTGCCGTTTTGGGTCGTGTAGGTACACCTCGCTATATGTCCACCCGTTGGGCTGGAAGAGCCATCCTTGGGCTGGTAGATACCGCCGACAAAGCGCTGCAATGGACTATTGTCACCTGTTTGTGCTTGGCCTAACCATCCACCCTCGGCCGAATAGTATGCGCCTGTAAGATGAATATTTTGTGCTTCCGGGCAAAATTCTTGAGACACAGCAAAAGCTTGAGTGTTGAGAAAAAAAAGCCCTGCAAGGTATATGTGTTTGTATTCCATTATCAGTCTTCTGTTTGGTGTTTATTAAATTTTTGAGTAAGGTAAGGAATTTTTATGCTAGCAAGACAAAATGAAAAGCACTATCAATGCGAGGGTGAGTTTGTGTAACAGAATCTGAGGTTTAAGTAAACGCAGCTGTTTTGTGAACGAGGCAGGTGGGTTTAATGCGTTTGATAAACGGAAAAAATCAGCGGAAATAATATTATTTGGGAGGTGGGTTTTGTGTGATTGATAGGCGGCGGGCAGCATTTTAAGTTGGTCGAGCAAGTGAGACGCGCCTCGACTGGGCTCAATTGCCGTTTGCGCACCACCCTCTGGTTCATCGCAATTCAACCGTTCGGTGCGTGTGAGACAAGTGCTTCACCCAATTTGGAAGTCTTTCCAGCGTTTCCCTAACCAGTCAGCCACTTTCGGAGGCCTCTGGTTCAGGGATGAGTGAGGTTTCTCGCGCATCAGAGCCTTCCTGGGTGGCTACATGGCTCGTTCTCCGCGAAAACAAGGGGTAGCAGGCTAACCCGGTTACGTATTGGGGCAGGCAAAAAGCCAATTCTTGTAGTATAACTACAAGCTTGCTACATCCCAGCACCTGCCCATAACAAGAGTCCAGCCCCTTGAACCTGTTGCAACACATCGCCCAGTCACGCCATTTGCTGCGCAAGTCGGAGCTGAAAGTCGCCGATCACGTACTGCTTGATCCGGCGGCCGTGATGCATAGCTCCATGGCCGATCTTGCCCACAGCGTCGGCATCAGCGAACCGACCATCGTGCGTTTCTGCCGGGCCATCGGTTGCTCGGGTTTCCAGGACCTGAAACTCAAGCTGGCGCAAAGCCTCGCCGCCGGTGCGAGCTTCGGTCAGTTTGCGATCCACGAAGACGATTCAGTGGCGGACTACAGCCTGAAAATCTTCGACACGACCCTGCATACGCTGATGGAGGTTCGCGAGAAGCTCGACCCGGTGGCGTTGCAAAAAGCCGTCACGGCCATGTCCCAGGCCCAGCGTGTCGAGTTTTATGGCTTCGGCGCGTCGGGCGCGGTAGCAGCCGATGCCCAGCACAAGTTCTTCCGGTTGCTACTGACGGCTGCAGCCTATTCCGACCCGCACATGCAGGCCATGTCAGCGGTGACCTTGAAACCCACCGATGTGGCGATTTGCATTTCCCAGTCGGGGCGTTCCAAGGACTTGCTGATCACCGCGAACCTGGTGCGCGAAAGCGGCGCTTCACTGATCACCTTGTGCCCGAGCCAGACGCCATTGGCGGAACTGTCCACGGTGAACCTGGCCATCGACGTGCATGAAGACACCGAGATCTACACGCCGCTGACCTCGCGCATTGCCCACCTGGTGGTGATTGACGTATTGGCGATGGGCGTCGCCATGGCTCGTGGTCCAAGCCTGGTCAACCACCTCAAGAGTGTGAAGCGCAGCCTGCGCAGCTTGCGGCTGTCGCCCAAGTCGGTGAAGGCGTTGGATGACTGAGCCCTGGTCCTGGGGCTTCTGTGGCGAGGGAGCTTGCTCCCGCTCGGCTGCGCAGCAGTCGCAAACCTGCTGTGTCTGGATAATCGTTCGGGGTCGCTTCGCAACCCAGCGGGAGCAAGCTCCCTCGCCACAGGGTGTCATCCGACCCGAATTCATCGTTCTGTAACGCACGCGCCGCCAAACCGTCATCCCGCGCCGTCATCGTAAAGCTCCCGTATACGTCTTGGGAGTCTCGACATGACCCAGTCCTACGAAGAACGCAGCGCCGTCAAAACCCGTCGTCAGCAGGAAGACCAGCGCCGCATGGCGTTCCGTCGTGCCATCGAAGACCGCTATGAACAGCGCCAGCTCCTGGCCGAAATCAGCGAATTTCCTGACGCGGCAGAGTTCAATTACTGGCAGGCAACGCCGGCGGCTTCCCGTCGAAACGCTCAACCAGGCCGATGATCTGAGCGCGCTCACCGCGAACGAACGCCAGGAAGGCGTGAGCCACCGGTGACAGGCGTTTGGCCCGGGCCTGCACCAGGCACCAACTGCGATACAGCGGCAACTCCTCCACCGGCAGCTCGATGAGTGCGCCGGACGACAATTCCCGGCTCACGGCGTGGCGCGTCAACAGTGCCACGCCCAGCCCGGCCACCACGCACTCGCGCTGGGCCTCCGCCGACGCCACTTCCAGTGTCTGGGTGAAATGCACCCGTTTCTCCTTGAAGTACTCCTCGCAGGCCAGTCGCGTGCCGGACCCCGGTTCGCGCAACAGCAGCGTATAGGGCTCCAGGTCTTGCAAGCGCAGCGGGCCCATGTGGCACAGCGGATGATCCGGCGGTGCCACGGCCACGATCGGATTGTTGAGGAACGGTAGGAATTCCAACCCCATGTCCTGAGGCACCATGGACATGATCACCAAGTCATCACGGTTGTCGGAGAGTCGCCGGATGACCTGTCCGCGATTGACCACCGTGAGGTTCAGGTTGACCTCCGGATGCTGGCGCTTGAACGCGGCGAACAGGTGCGGGACGAAGTACTTGGCACTGGACTCCACCGCCAGCTTCAATTGGCCTTGCAGTGAGCCCTGCATGTCCGAGAGCTGCATATCGAGGTTTTCCAGGCGCCCGAAGATGTCCCGGCTGGCGCGTTGCAGCGCTTCGGCGGCCTCGGTCATGTAGAGTTTTTTGCCTACATACTCAAACAGTGGCTGGCCAATCAGCTCTTCAAGGGATCGAATCTGTAGGCTAACGGCCGGTTGAGTGAGAGACATTTCATCAGCTGCACGGCTGTAGGACCTCAGGTCGCACACCTCGTTGAAAATCTGCAATTGACGCAATGTCATACGCATCAATGACTTACGCATTTTCTAAGCACTCTCGACCGGGACGATTAGCACAACTATAAGTCTTTGCTTATGCATGACCCAATAAATATTCATTTTTGTTAATCAACAGCCAGGACTAGTGTGGGGCTGCGACCAATTGTTACATCTGGTCACGCGCCGGCCTGGACCCCAGGCCGTGGTATCACCGGCTCAAGGGAACCTCCAATTGATAACAAAGATCCTGATCGCCAACCGTGGTGAAATTGCCGTTCGAATCGTGCGCGCCTGCGCCGAGATGGGCATTCGCTCGGTCGCGGTCTACTCCGACGCGGACCGCCATGCGTTGCATGTCAAGCGTGCGGACGAGGCCCACAGCATCGGCGCCGATCCGCTGGCCGGCTATCTGAACCCGCGCAAACTGGTGAACCTGGCAGTGGAAACCGGCTGTGATGCCTTGCACCCTGGCTACGGTTTTCTCTCGGAAAACGCCGAACTGGCAGACATCTGCGCTGAACGCGGAATCAAATTCATTGGTCCGTCGGCGGAAGTGATTCGCCGCATGGGCGACAAGACCGAAGCGCGCCGCAGCATGATCAAGGCCGGTGTACCGGTCACGCCCGGCACCGAAGGCAACGTATCGGGCATTGAAGAAGCGCTGACCGAAGGTGATCGGATCGGTTACCCGGTGATGCTCAAGGCCACGTCCGGCGGCGGCGGTCGTGGTATCCGTCGCTGCAACAGCCGCGAAGAACTCGAACAGGCCTTCCCGCGGGTCATTTCCGAAGCCACCAAGGCGTTTGGTTCGGCGGAAGTGTTCCTGGAAAAATGCATCGTCAACCCCAAGCATATCGAAGCGCAGATCCTGGGGGACAGTTTCGGCAACGTGGTGCACCTGTTCGAGCGTGATTGCTCGATCCAGCGCCGCAACCAGAAACTGATCGAGATCGCGCCCAGCCCGCAACTGACGCCCGAGCAGCGCGCCTACATCGGCGACCTGTCGGTGCGCGCGGCCAAGGCCGTGGGCTACGAGAATGCCGGCACCGTGGAGTTCCTGCTCGCCGAAGGCGAGGTGTACTTCATGGAGATGAACACCCGGGTGCAGGTGGAACACACCATCACCGAAGAAATCACCGGTATCGACATCGTTCGCGAACAGATCCGTATCGCGTCCGGGCTGCCACTGTCGGTCAAGCAGGAAGACATCGTGCACCGGGGTTTTGCGTTGCAGTTCCGGATCAACGCCGAAGACCCGAAAAACAACTTCCTGCCCAGCTTCGGCAAGATCACCCGCTACTACGCCCCTGGCGGCCCGGGTGTGCGCACCGACACGGCGATCTACACCGGCTACACCATTCCGCCGTTCTACGATTCGATGTGCCTGAAACTGGTGGTCTGGGCATTGACCTGGGAAGAGGCGATGGACCGTGGCCTGCGAGCCCTGGATGACATGCGCCTGCAGGGGGTCAAGACCACCGCCGCGTATTACCAGGAGATCCTGCGCAACCCGGAATTCCGTAGCGGCCAGTTCAATACCAGCTTCGTGGAAAGCCATCCGGAACTGACCAACTACTCGATCAAGCGCAAACCCGAAGAGCTGGCCCTGGCCATCGCCGCCGCCATTGCCGCCCACGCAGGCCTGTAAGGAAAGTATGACCATGTCCAAGAAGATCTTTGTTACCGACACAATCCTGCGCGACGCCCACCAATCGCTGCTTGCCACCCGCATGCGCACCGAAGACATGCTGCCGATCTGCGACAAGCTCGACAAAGTCGGCTATTGGTCGCTGGAAGTCTGGGGCGGCGCGACATTCGATGCCTGCGTACGCTTCCTGAAGGAAGACCCGTGGGAACGCCTGCGCCAACTGCGCGCGGCGCTGCCCAACACCCGTCTGCAAATGCTGCTGCGCGGCCAGAACCTGCTGGGCTATCGCCACTACAGCGATGACGTGGTCAGGGCGTTCGTGGCAAAAGCGGCGGTCAACGGCATCGACGTGTTCCGTATTTTCGATGCGATGAACGACGTGCGTAACCTGAAAGTCGCCATCGAAGCGGTGAAGGCTGCCGGCAAGCATGCCCAGGGCACCATCGCCTACACCACCAGCCCGGTGCACACCATCGATGCGTTCGTGGCCCAGGCCAAACAAATGGAAGCCATGGGTTGCGACTCGGTGGCGATCAAGGACATGGCCGGCCTGCTGACCCCGTATGCCACTGGCGAGCTGGTCAAGGCGCTGAAGAGCGAGCAGTCGCTGCCAGTCTTTATCCACTCCCACGACACCGCCGGCCTGGCTGCGATGTGCCAGCTCAAGGCGATCGAAAACGGTGCCGATCACATCGACACCGCGATCTCCAGTTTCGCCTGGGGCACCAGCCATCCCGGTACCGAGTCGATGGTTGCGGCCCTTAAAGGCAGTGAGTTCGACACCGGCCTGGACCTGGAACTGTTGCAGGAAATCGGCCTGTACTTCTACGCGGTGCGCAAGAAATACCACCAGTTCGAAAGCGAGTTCACCGCGGTGGACACCCGCGTCCAGGTCAACCAGGTACCGGGCGGGATGATCTCCAACCTCGCCAACCAGTTGAAAGAGCAGGGCGCGCTGAACCGGATGAATGAAGTGCTGGCGGAAATCCCGCGGGTGCGCGAAGACCTCGGCTTCCCGCCGCTGGTGACCCCGACCTCGCAGATCGTCGGTACCCAGGCGTTCTTCAACGTGTTGGCCGGTGAGCGCTACAAGACCATCACCAACGAAGTGAAGCTCTATCTGCAGGGCGGCTACGGCAAGGCGCCAGGTTCGGTGAACGAGAAATTGCGTCGCCAGGCCATCGGCAGCGAAGACGTGATCGATGTGCGTCCGGCCGATTTGCTCAAGCCGGAAATGACCAAGCTGCGCGGTGAAATCGGTGCGCTGGCCAAGTCCGAGGAGGACGTACTGACCTACGCCATGTTCCCGGACATCGGTCGCAAGTTCCTGGAAGAGCGCGAAGCCGGCACCTTGACTCCGGAAGTGCTCTTGCCGATCCCTGAGGCGGGTAGCGTGAGCTCGGTGGGCGGTGAAGGCGTGCCGACCGAGTTCGTCATCGACGTTCACGGCGAAACCTACCGCGTCGACATCACCGGGGTGGGCGTCAAGGCCGAAGGCAAGCGTCACTTCTACCTGTCCATCGATGGCATGCCCGAAGAGGTCGTGTTCGAACCGCTCAATGAATTTGTCGGCGGCGGCAGCAGCAAGCGCAAGCAAGCCACTGCGCCGGGCCACGTCAGCACCACCATGCCCGGCAACATCGTCGATGTGCTGGTCAAGGAGGGCGATGTGGTGAAGGCCGGCCAAGCCGTCCTGATCACCGAAGCCATGAAGATGGAAACCGAAGTGCAGGCGGCCATCGCCGGCAAGGTCACCGCGATTCATGTGGTCAAGGGCGACCGGGTCAATCCGGGCGAGATCCTGATCGAGATCGAAGGCTGATTTAACAGTCTCGATACACCGTTTTAACCTCGGGGGGGCATGTGCTCCCCTTTTTTTTTGCCTGTCAGAACATCATCCGCCACTGCCCCATCAGCGCACCGTTGCGGTTGTCCTGGCCGGTTTCACCCTTGTAGCTCACCCCCAATGTGTGTCGTGGCGAAACGGCCAGGTCCAGTCCGGCTTCCAGCAGCAAGCTGTCCCGGTCCAGCTCGATGCCCTCGACGGTATAGGTCATGCCGCCGTCGACCAGACGTTGCCGGGAGCTGCCTCGGACGTCGCCATAGAGGTGTTTCCAGCCGACATTCAGGCGCGGCGTCAACCGCGCTCCCTGGTCCAGAACGAAGGGGCGGGCGAGGTGCAGGCCCAGCTCGCTGGTGTAGTTTTCCTGTGCCTGGCTGTTGTACCGCAACGCGGCGTCGCCACCTTTCTCCGTGAAGTGATCGCGTTGGTAGCGCTGGTAGCCCACTTGGACGTAGGGCTCGATATCGAAATGCCCGATGTCCAGGTTGTAGCCGACTTGCCCGAAGACCTGCTGCGTGTTGGCGTCGTAACGACCTTTGAGTCGATCGCTGAAACCGTTGAAAGCCACGTGGCGCTTGGTGCTGCCGTCGTGATCGCCATACACCGCGCCCAGGCGTAGCGCCAGCGGTCCATCCTGACGCAAGGCATAGGCGCCGACATGCCAACTGTCGAGCCGGCCCTCGAATCGATGACCGTCCAGCCGCGTCTCGCTCTTGGCGCCGATGATCCCCAGCCGCCAAGTCGGGTTGATCGCCCAGTCGGTTCCCAACAGCAAACCTGTTGTCGAATGCTTTAGCGCGTAGTCGTCCAGGTGCTTACCGATGCGGCCACTGTTGCCGATGGCCTGGACCCAGACCTGCCCATTGCCGTGGGCGCCCTGCGGAGTGTTCTGGCCCATGGCCGCGAGCATGCCGGTGCTGATGGGCGTGACACTGCTCAGGGTAGCGTTGCCCAGGTCGGCGGTGTCGTAGCCGCTCAACTGGTCGAGGCCATCGGCGGCGGTGACCAGGTTGCTGCCGAGCAGGGCGTTGATGGCGGCGTTGGGTTTCGCGACGGGGATGTTGTGCGGCAGGCTGGTGGGTTTCGGTTCAATGCTGACGACTGGCGACGCTTGGCGGGGACGTTGTGCCGGATCATCGACTTTTGCTTGAGTTGTAGATGCCTCAGCAGCCGCTACATTGTCGACAGTCTTGGGCGGTAGTGGCGTGGCCGTTTGCGGTTCTTTGATACTGCCGGCGAGTCTTTCTGCATTTTCGTTCTTTGCTGCAGCGTTGAGTGGAACGCCATTGCGCGCATACGTCAGGCCAACCTCCGTCCCGCTGTAGTGCGGGGTCGCGGTCATGAAGGGGAGATTGTTGATGATCGTGCCGAACGCCCCCTCGATCTGCTTCGCACGGATCACGGTGTGCTCGCTTGTGCCCATGTCCTCAACCTGTACGGCGTCGATTCTCAGGGTCGCATCGTTCAGCGTCGCAGTGCCTGCGACATTGACCGTGGCGCTGGCGCCCGCAGCATCGATGCCGTAGATCAATTCAGCGCCTTTAAACAGTTCAAGGTTTCCGCTGATCGAGGGTGCACCGACTTCAGGACCGACCTTCAGCTGGCCTGCCACGCTCAGGAACCCTACAGATCCGTTGCCGCTGAAGCTGGCCTTCTCAAGTACATGGACTGCGCCATTCACGGCACCTGAGTTGCTCATGCCTGCGTCTTGCTCGACGATCACGTTGTTGGCGACAACGCCCTTGTTATCGAATGTACCGAGAACCCCGATTTGTCCGTCGATATGGCCGGTGTTGATCAACGTGGTTTCCGGCTCGATCACTCCCCAGCCAGTGAAATTCCCGGTGTGTTCCCATTCGCTTTTTGCAACATGCAAAGCCTCAAAGTTATGGGCTCCTTCCAATTTTCCACCTTTGCTGGCTTCCAATCGCAGCATGTTGGTTCCTCCGCCACCATCAACAGCGCCGTTGAACTTCCCGCGTCCGCCGACGAGGGCCAGATCGTTGGTGTCATCCAGTTTCTCTACGCCTTTGTGGGGCTTGGTGACTTTGGGCGATGTGGTATCCACTGCTTCGGCGAACGTTTTGAGTTGAGCTTGCAAGTCGGCTGTTGTCTTGGGGACGACGGGCGGATCAGCAGGTTGCCCTGCCATCGAAACGTCGGCGCAACCGAGCACCAGGGCAATTGTCAGGGCCAGGCGTTGGGGTGGGTATAGGTGTTGGATAGACATCGAATGCGGCCTCTCATTAAAGGAGTCCGCACTTTAAAAATTCAGCCGGGAGGGCGATGCCAGCCATCTCCTGGCCGTCGGCAAGACACGACAGATCGAATCTGTAGGCTGTGGGTCGGGGGGGCAGCGTATCGTCGTGCTGGCTTCCATGACAGAGAGCTTTGCCCTACAGCATCCTCGGAAATGTCGATTTGACCAGCCGTGGTTTCTCAGCTGCGCTTGAGATACGCCTTCCCATAATGCCGCTCCATCCGCGCTTGGATCAGCTCCAACGCAATGGACATCAACCAGTAAATGATCGCCGCCGTCGTCAGCATCTCGATATAGCGATAGCTGGAGCGACCATAGGACTGCGCCAGGAACATCACTTCCCAGACCCCCATCACCGAGATCAGGGAGGAGTCCTTGAGCATGGAGATGAACTGGTTGGTGGTCGGCGGGATGATGGTGCGCATGGCCTGGGGCAGGGTGACGCGCCAGAAGATCACGGTTTCGCTCAGGCCCAGGGCGAGGGAGGCTTCGCGTTGGCCGTGGGGGACGCCGAGGATGCCGGCGCGGAAAATTTCGCTCAGGTAGGCGCCATAGTTCAGCGACAGCGCGATGATCCCGGCGGCGATGGCGCCCGGGACCACGCCCAGTTGGGGCAGGCCCAGGTAGATCAGCAGGATCTGGATCAGCAGCGGCGTGCCGCGAAAGAATGACGCATAGAAACTGGCAATGCCGAACGCCACCGCGCTGCTGGACAGCCGCGCCAGGGCGGTGATGAAGCCCAGCAGTGACGACGCGACGATCGAGCACAGGCACAGGAACAACGTCAGCACCGCGCCCTGCAAAAAGCCATTGGGCGCCAGGTGCACGCCCAGCAGGTTCGGCAGTTTGTCGAGGATGATGGAGAACTTCAGGTCGAAGCTCAGGAAGAAACTCGCGAACAGCACCAGCATCGTCGCCCAGGTCAGGTACAACCGGGTGCGAAAACCGAAGATTTTTTGCAGGCGAGACTCAGCCACCGTTGGCGGTGGCTGAGGGGGTGGAAAAGAAGTCATTGGGTGATGTCGGCGCCGATCCATTTTTGCGAGAGTTTGCTCAAGGTGCCGTCTTGTTTCAACTGGGCGAAGACTTCACGCACCTTGTTGTCCCACTGGGCATCGCCTTTTTCGATGGCCACCGAGTTCGGTTCGGAATAGAGCGGTTCGCCGGCCAGCTTGAAGCGCTTGTCTTCGGTCAGGCGCGGCTGTGCGGTCACCAGGTTGGTCAACACCGCGTCCAGGCGCACCCCGGCGCCCAGGCCGAGGTCTTGGAACGCCACGTTATCGGTATCGTACGGGGCGACCTGCACGTCCTCGAAGGGATAGCTCAGTTGGGTATCCTCGGCGCCTTCGATCACCAGGTTCTTGTTCAGGTAACTTTCATAGCTGGAGGCGCTGGTGAGGCCGACTTTCTTGCCGCTCAAGTCCTTGGCGCCGTGGATACGGTCATCCTTGGCGTTGACCACGATGACGGCTGGGGAGGCGTAGTACTGCACCGGGAAATCGAAGACTTCGGCGCGGGCCTTGCTCGGGGTCATGGAGCAGATGCAGATGTCATAGCGCCCGCTCCAGTGCCCGGCCGCGATGACGTCCCAGGAAGGGGTTTCCAGGCGCAGCTTCACGCCCAGTTTCTGCGCCACGGCCTTGGCCACGTCGACGTCGAAACCGTCGAGCTGGTTCTGATCGTTGAGGAACGAGAAGGGCGGATAGCTTTCCATCAACACGCCGACCAGTTCTTTTTTCTGTTCGATGCGATCGAGCGTGGCGCCGGCGAACGCCTGCGACGAGGCGGCCAGTAGAGTCAGGCCCAGGGCCAGCAATGGTTGTAATTTCACGTGAGATCCCTGGGGTAGAAAAATAAGTTGTAGTGAACTGAATGGTGCGTATTAAATAGTTATAAGAACAACTCCGGTAGTGAGTATTTTTCATAAGCTTATGAGTGAATCGCATATGGGCGCAGCAACGACAGTCATTCTCGATGGCGGCATGGGCCGCGAACTGCAACGCCGTGGCGCGCCGTTCCGGCAACCCGAGTGGTCGGCCCTGGCCTTGAGCGAAGCGCCCCAGGCGGTAGAGGCGGTGCACGCGGCTTACATCGCCAGCGGCGCCAGCGTGATCACCAGCAACAGTTATGCCGTGGTGCCGTTCCATATTGGCGAGGCGCGTTTCGCCGCGGAAGGCCAGGCGCTGGCCGCCCTGGCTGGAGAGCTGGCGCGGCGGGCGGTGCAGGCTTCGGGCAAGACGGTACGGGTGGCCGGGTCGCTGCCGCCGTTGTTCGGTTCCTATCGCCCCGATCTTTTCGATGCTTCCCGCGCCAGTGAACTGTTGGCCCCCCTGGTGACCGGCCTGGCGCCCCATGTCGACTTGTGGTTGGCCGAGACTCAAAGCTCTACCGTCGAAGCGCGGGCGATTCACGCCGGGCTGCCGCAGGACGGCAAGCCGTTCTGGCTCTCGTTCACGCTGAAAGATGAAGACACCGACGAAGTGCCGCGCCTGCGCTCCGGCGAACCGGTGGCGGACGCGGCGGCGGTCGCGGCCGAGCTGGGCGTCGAGACGCTGCTGTTCAACTGCAGCCAGCCGGAAGTGATCGGCGCGGCCATTGATGCGGCGCGAGACACCTTCGAGCGCCTGGGCGTGAAGATCCACATCGGTGCGTACGCTAACGCCTTCCCGCCGCAACCGAAGGAAGCGACGGCTAACGACGGGCTGGATCCGTTGCGCGAAGACCTCGATCCACCGGGGTACCTGCAGTGGGCGGCTGACTGGCAGAAGCGCGGGGCCAGCCATTTGGGCGGCTGCTGCGGGATCGGGCCGGAGCATATTGCGGTGTTGGCGCAACAGCTACCCTGAACCGATGGAATCACCTGTTTGGGCCGGGGACACGGTACCCCTGTGGCGAGGGGATTCATCCCCGTTGGGCTGCGCAGCAGCCCTGAAACCTGCCGCTGAGGTGTGTCAGGTTGCTTGCATTCAGCGTCTTTGGGGCTGCTGCGCAGCCCAGCGGGGATGAATCCCCTCGCCACAAAAGTAGAAGCTGCCGCCTGCATCCATTGAGACGCACTGGACTGCCTTTGTGGCGAGGACATCCCGCCTTACGCTTTTCTCCGAGCCCGCCAGCCACCCCTATACATATGTATGTCATTTCCGGTCGAACGGCGCGATAGGGTCCCAGTCCTTATCACAACCGGGACACCTCAATGTCTGTCTTTTCTGAACATGAACCTGGCGCGCCGTCGCCTCTTCCTGCCGCACGCTTGAAACCCATCACCCTGTTAGCCAACGGCGCTCGCTTTCAACCGCATGTATTCGCCGATCAATGGCTAGGTCAATGGGGCCTGACCGGCGATACGCAGGTCAACGTCACGTATCAAGAAGTCGAAACCATCGACTCGGCCGCCGCCACCCAGAGCACCTCGGTGCCTTTGCGTGACGCCGTGACCCAAGGCTTTCTGATCGCCCATCAAAGCCGTGGGTCCTCCTCTGGCCATTCCCCGCGCGAGGGCTGGATTTATCCCCATATCAGTCACATGTCCCTGGACTTCTCGGCGCTGCGGGTCAACGGCAAGGCCCTCGCGCCAGACGTTTTGCAGCAATTGCGCGCCGGCATTGCACCCGGCTACCAGGGCATCGGCCAGCCCGTCATGACTGAGGTGGATGCCCAGGGCAATCTGCTCGGTGCCCGTGAAAAGGAACAGGCCAGGCAATTGGCGTTGCTGGACACCAATCAGGTGAAACTGGCGCGCTTGTTTGCCGCTCTTCCAACGTTCGACTCGGTGCTCAAGAATCTGCTGGCCAGCCGGATCAAGGCGAAGATCCCGCAGAAAAAATTCCGTGGATCGCTGCTTCAAGACATCGACCCGGATCATTGGTACGTGAACCACTTTACTGTTGACGCGACGGGCAGCCGTTCATTGACCTCGTCGCAGCGTTTTTCCGACGTGATGCTGGACTGCCTGGTGTCGGATACACCGCCCACTTATACGGTCGGCGCCGTAGGGTTCTTCAGCCGCCCAGACTCGGTGGAAGAGGCCGACAGCGTCTTCGCCAGCCCATTGGACACGAAAACGGCAGCGACCCTGGAGGCCGTGTTCTATATCGCCCAGCCCACCGGCAATGAAGAATTGAAACAGCAATGGCGCGACGATCTCACGCGCTTCCGTAACAGCAGCGGCGCAGACGTTCTCGATACGCCAACCCCGGCGTCCACCACGCACGCGGCACTCGCTCATCTGCTTTCACGACGTTTCTTGCATCTCTTCGACCTGTACAAAATCGATCGCGATCCAGGCACCCAATCGAGCCCGGACGCACGAACCCGGCAGGCTGAGGAAGATCGCCTGTTGGACCTCATCACCACCCATCCTTCCATGGCCGACAGAAACCGCTTGCTGCGGGCCCCGATTCCCCATGTGTACGCCGTCATGCTCGATATGGGCACCGCAGCGCCGAAAAAATGGCCGGCGGCGATGGTGATCAAGCGGACCGATCAACCCTATCTGTTCCTGTACTCCCTGGAAGGCGGAATACGGCGATTCAGTTCTGTCCAAGACCTGATCAATAAAGTGAGCCCCATCTACGAAGGGCAGAAACGTGCGATCCGGGATATTGCCTCTGAATTGTCCGGGTCTGTGTTTGAAGTGGCGGCAGATGACCTGTTGCAGATTCAAAGCACCGCCCTGGAAAGGTATTTGAATGCTCCGGGAAACGAGACGGTCGCTTTGACCGCTTTTGCCCTGAACGTTGAGGATGCGCTGGACTTGCCCATGTTGTCGCTGGCCGGGCCGCTGGCGGTCCGTCAGGAAATCCTGGTTGAAAACAGCCGTGGCGATTTCTACAAGACCGCCACGCGTACGGAGAAATCGACCTATCGCAGCCTGGAAACCCAGGTCTTGGAGGCGGCCTATCAGTTGGGCAGTAGCGATATCCAGACCTTGTTGCAGTTCACCCGCCAGAAGGTCAAGGAGTACCTGCAAAAAAACGTGCACCCCGGCATCGATCCCGACCCTGACCAGAGCCTGGTCACGTTTTTCTATGGCCAACGCGCCAATCCAAGGCAGTCGCGCAGCACCAGCCTGACCCAACTGTTGCTCGACAACCTGCGCCCGGCTCAATACCCGAACGGCATGCGCGAAGTGTTGAGCGTTTACCTGGTCGATGGGGACGGCCAACGCATCCGGAATCCGGCCAACGGCTATTTCATCACGTTGACCGGGCGCGAACTCGCGCGGATGGTGACGAGCATCGATGCCGGTGGCAGTTATCAAGCCATGCTCAAGGAGGAGATGAATAAACCGGACTATAAAAAGACTTGGCAGACCGCGTACCTCGCCAATTTGAAATTCAAAGGCTACGAGGCCTCGCTCAAGGGCGACGAGGTGTTCAAGGCCAGCCTGATCGATAAGGCTTTCAATCCTCCGAAACCGGCAAAGAAGCTCGCCCTCTGGCTCGACGCCGTCCTGCGCTCGCCATCAGCCAGGCACCGCGCGTCGGTCATGGGGCGCGCGGTTCATGTCTACGGTCTTTTGCTGGGTGGCAGCATGGCGGCGGGCGGGCAGCAGGCCAGGCAGAGCAATGCGACCAGCATCGATGGCGCGCTGATCTTTTCCGATCAGGCGGGGCCGGATATCAAGGGCACCGTTGGCGTTTATTTCCCGGATGCGCCCGAGGGGGAAGACTTCCATGAGTTTGCCGATCTGAGCGATGGCATTGCGCAGCTGTTGCCCCGTGAGGACTGGCAAGAATATTTCCGGGCACGCATTTCCACCAGCAACCCGGCGGAAATCAAGCGGACACTGGGGCAGCAGGGTGGTCGTCCGTTGATTCGCGGCGCGTTGATCACCGACGACCTGTTCGAGGCGCTGCATCGAGCGCACGTGTACTTTCACAGCGCCCATGCCGATCACCGCTCCAACAGCAACCGGGATGTTCGCCATCAAACCTATGGCCGGTTCGGACAGATGGTGATCGAGATTGTCCTGGAGCTGGCCGGGCTGTTCCTGGCGCCCGGTATCCACATGCTCAAGAGCGCCATCAAGACCGGTTTGCTGATATTCAGGACCGGGGCCATTCCGCTGAACTTGAGAACCCTGGCGCTGGTGCACACCATAGCGAACCACGGCGGATGGCGCCTGTCCGCAGGCGTGGCGGTGCCCACGCGAAGCCAGTCGTTTTTCCGCGCGGTGACGGCACGCCAGAGTCCGGAGGAGGCGCTGACCGGATTGCCGTTGGATAGCGCGATCTACGGCCGTTATGCCGTGGCGGATACCTCGGTGATACGAGGTCTGGCAGCGGACGCCCGGGGCTTCTATCGTGCGACGGTCAGCGACGTGGCGACAGGTCGCGTGATAGCCCGCCCCGTGTACGTACGCCAACCCGATGGCACGGTGTTCCGCGTGCACGACGCGACGAAACTGAACGCGACCGATGCCATTCTGGTCGACCCGTTAACGGGATTGAGCCTGCGCTCCAGTGGGGTGATGAGAAGTACCGTGGCGCGGACGTCCGATGGCGAATGGCGTGCCGTAGGATTTGGCCGGGGCGGTGGAAAACGGCCGGGGGATTTGAACCCCCAGCCAGGCCCTTCGAAACCCAAGAAAGCGGCCATCTCGTCTACCGCGCTTTCCTCGTTGGTGCGTACGCCAGGCCGTTGGAACAACCAGCTCATGGACCTGGTTCCGTCAATCATGACGCGTCTACGAAGTTGGCCACAAAACCGCAGTTTGCTGATTCTCAACGAACAGACACCTGAGCATGTCTGGTCGGTGCGCTTTACCCCCGGGCAAGACGAAACCATCTATCCGGCGAGCAACCATCCGGACAGGACTGACACCGATGTGGTCCTGAGCCGACCGACCCAGGACCATTACAGCCTGGTGTTGGGGGAGGAGGTCGTGGAGATCCCTGCCGACGGCGATTGTTTCTTCAATGCCGTCACCCGCGGGCTGAATGAAGGACAGGCCCAGGAAACGTTCTCGATGCAAGGCTTGCGAAATGAAGTGGCCGACTACATCGACCAGCATCCACAGGTCGAACAATACGTGGCACCGCCACCCACTGGGACACAAGAGGCGCTCTTCGAGAATGCGTCTTCGCTGGACAACCTGTTGGGTTCGGCGGCGGTGCTCGATCTCACCCGGATCGTCTATGGCGCGCCCAACCCGCATCGCCTGTTCCAACCCACCTTGCGCTACCTGGAGTTGCATGCGAACAGTGCGGTGGGTATGACAATCACGGCCAATCCGGCCTCCAGGTTGCCAACCGAAATCCTCCAACAAGTCGGACGCCTATTGTCGCAGCGGCCGCCGGCGAAATTGGCGCCCAGCGTTTATGCGCCTTATTCCGAGGAAGAGCGACAAACCATGCAGCAACTGTTCGAGGATCTCTTGGTGGGGCCCGTTGAGCCTGAACTGATCCAGAAGCTGCTTGATGACCAGTTCCTGCTGATCACCCCTGACGTGGCCCATATCCTGCTGGAGTACGGCGTGACTGCAAGGCAACTGGTCAATCACCATCCCAATAACAGTTCGGCTTATGTCCTGTATGACGAAGCGCTGCACGGTCATCTGGACGAAGACCAGCTTAAAGCCCTGCTCGATGGGGCCTACCTGGTCGATAGCGACGATCTGGCTGATGCCAAGAGTCTGTTGAATGCCGATTCTGGCAAGTACATCAGTGATACTTCGGAGCTGTTCGATCATTTCATTTACACGGACAGGGCCGATAGGACTGTCGACTTGTTCAAGACCGCTCTCGGGCGTTTTCCCGTCTTGCTGAGACGGGCGAATTTTCTGTTCAGGTCGCCGATCATCGCGCATAACCTGGGCGGTTTGTTGCGGGTCGGCGAAGTGGCCCGGTGGCTACGTAACCCGGCCTTGTCCGATAGGCGTTTCCAGCTTCTTGCGGAGTATGCGAGCACCCGCTACAGCGAATTGCAGCGCACCGAAAGCATCGATGTCGACTGGATGCAGTTGTTTGACGACCGGAACCTGGAGAGCATCGTCACGCGTCAGGAAGAACTGGCGGATTTCCTGGTGTTTCTGGGTGGCGCGTGGGGCAACATCATGGACAACGACATCCCCGCGGTCGCAAAACTGTTCAGCTTTGCGGGGCAGCCGCCGTCCAACGCCAGGGTTGCCCTGTTATTCGAGAGCCCGAATCTGTGGAGCTCTCTGCAGAAACTCCGAAAGGATTACGCCAGCCAGATCTGGGCCGACCTGGTTGGGCCGCACTTCAGCGACGCCACCATCCGAAAGACACTGGCCGAACCCCGGGCGCTGAATTCCGAGTTGCATCTTGCCTTGGCCTTGAGAGGCAGCCTTGCACCGGAAGAGTTCCGCGCGAACCAGATTATCCAGCGGCTGCTGTCCATCGGCCAACGGCGGGCCCAGCAGTATCTGTACAACTTCGATTTCCCGACCGATCGCCTGGGCCATAGCCGCCTGGATTTTGCCGTGTACGTGGAAAGCCACCTGGCCATTCCGGACTGGGCCTGGCAGTACGCAAGGCGGGGCGTGACCCCAGAGTCACTCAAGAAGATTGGTGAGGTGAAGCCTAAACCTGAGTGACGGTGAGGTGCTCGTGATGGTCGGGCGGTGATGTTGATTGTGCCGCCGCCATCGCGAGCAAGCTCCCACAGGGGGGGCTTCAGTGTCCACAGATCCAGCGTTCACCGCAGATCCCTTGTGGGAGCGAGCTTGCTCGCGATAGCGGACCCTCAGTCCCCCACAACCGACGACCGACACTCCACCAACCCCAGCACCTGCCCACCCTCGCGCTGGTTCTCCTCACTCAGCCACCGCTCGAATCCCGCCCCAATCGCCGGCCATTCCGAGTCGAGCATCGAGTACCACGCGGTGTCGCGGTTCTGCCCCTTGACCACCATGTGCTGGCGGAAAACACCTTCAAAGGTGAACCCCAACCGTTCGGCGGCGTATTTGGAGCGGGCGTTGCCGTTGTTGCACTTCCATTCCAGGCGGCGATAACCCAGGGCGAAAGACTCCTTGGCCAACAAGTACACCGCCTCGGTGCTCTTCGGCGAACGCTGCATCGGCGCGCCGAAGGTCACGTGGCCGATCTCGATGCGACCCTGGGCCGGGACGATGGACATCAGGCTGAGAATGCCCTGCACGTCGCCACTGGCGCGATTGATCACGCTGAAGAAGTACGGGTCGGTATTGGCCGCATGATTGTCCAGCCAGGCATCGAAAGCGCCGCGGTCCTTGAACGGGCCGTAAGGCAAGTAATCCCAGAGCTTCGGGTCGGCCCCGGGACCTTCAAGGGCTTGCCACAGGCCGTCGGCATGGCGGGCCGGGTCGAGTTTTTCCAGGCGGATGAAACGCCCTTCGATCAGTTGCGTAGACGGCGCCGGGACACCTTTCCAATCGGCGAGTGAAGTCGACATGCTGCGCTCCTTAAAGGGCTTTGCGAAATTGGATGTAGCCTGGACGCTCGGCGATGCGCTCGTAGAGCTGGATCGCGGTGGCGTTGGTTTCGTGGGTCAACCAGTGCACCTTGCAGCAACCATCGGCCTTGGCCGTGCGGTAGACGAACTCGATGAGCTGGCGGCCAATACCGGTGCCGCGGCTCTGTTGCGTCACCAGCAAATCTTGCAGGTAGCAGGAGTTTTCGATGCTCCAGTTCGAGCGATGGTAGATGAAATGCACCAGGCCCACCGCCGTGTCGCCATTCCAGGCCAGGGCGCCGTGGGTTGGCTCGCGGTCGTCGAGTAAACGTTTCCAGGTGCTTTGGCTGACCGCGTCCGGCAATTCGGTGTTGTAGAAACGCAAGTAGGCTTGCCACAACGGCAGCCAGGCGGCGTGATCGTCAGCGCTGACGAGGCGGATTTCGGTCTGGCTCATATTCACTCCTTGGACGATGGATCAGGCATCAGCCGCGCGAGCGTCTGGTCCTGCGGGTCGGGGCTGGCGGCGAGGCCGTTGCGCACGCCGGCGACATCCGCCGGGCTGCGGTTCTGGCTGAGCTTGCGCTTGCCTTCCAGGCGCTGGATCGGCAGGGCGAAGCCGACGATGGCCTTGAGCATGCTGTCGATGTACTCGGCCGGTGCATCGTCGATTCTCCACGGCTGGGCGCGACCGCTTTCGTGGCGATCGGTGAGGGCGCCGACCAGGTTGCGCAGACGATGAGGGTCGCTGAACACCTCGGCCGCGCCGTAGGCGTGTACCGCCACGTAGTTCCAGGTCGGCACGACTTTGCCGTGTTCGGCCTTGCTGGGGTAGAAACCCGGGCTCACATAGGCATCGGCCCCGGCGAAGATCACCAAGGCTTCGGCGCCGGCTTGCAGGTCGCGCCATTGTGGATTGGCCCGGGCCATGTGCCCGTAAAGGCTGCCATTGGGGCCCTGTTGCGTGTCTAGCAACAGCGGCAAGTGGCTGGCCTGCAAGCCGTGTTCACCGTGCGTGATCAATACGGCCAGACGGCAATCATTCATCATGCCATGCAGTTGGGGCAGGTCTTCGACGGCAAAGGCTTTTGGGTTGTACATGACGATTTTCCTTGGCGAATGGGAGCATCCTAGGCAGGCTATTGGTCTGTTGTAAGAGCCACTTATGACCAATTCGATAGGTCCATTTGCGAGGATCATCATGAACACCGCCGTACCACCCCTGTCGTTCAACCCCGCCGGAATCGAGCTGGACCGCCGTCAGGGGCTCAGTCGTCAGCTGTATCAGGCGTTACGCGCGCGAGTATTGGACGGGCGCCTGGCCAGTGGCACGCGTCTGCCCGCCAGCCGTGACCTGGCGGCGGCCTTGGCGATTTCCCGCAACAGCGTGGTGCGGGCTTACGACCAGCTCTATGCCGAGGGCTTCATCGAAGGGCGCGTGGGCGATGGGACTTATGTGGCGAAACTGTCTTCGACGACACTGCCGCTGAAAAACATATCCACAAAAATATCCACAGGGTTTTCAACAGGCTTACCCACAGCCTTATCCACAGATTGGCTCGATTTGCCTGTGGGCCCATCCAGTAAAGTTATCCACAGCGATGCCTTGAACCGCGTCGAAAAACACCATTTGCCCCAGCCGCCCAGTGGCCCACCCAAGGCGTTCAGGGTCGGCGTTCCGGCGTTCGATTTGTTCCCATTCGACGTCTGGGCCAAGCTGAATGCGGCTTTCTGGCGCAAGCCGGATCTGCAGCAACTGTGTTATGGCGACGCGCAAGGTGACGCACGCTTGCGCGGCCTGATCGCGGCCTACCTGCGCAGCTCCCGTGGCCTGCACTGCACCGCTGAACAAATTGTGATCACCAGCGGCGCGCAGCAGGGCATCAGCCTTTGTGCACAGCTGTTGGTGGACCCCGGCGACGTCGTGGCTGTGGAAAACCCGGGCTACCGCGCGGCCGGGCATGCGTTCGCCGTGGCCGGTGCCGAGGTGAAAGGCGTGCCGGTCGACAGCGAAGGCCTCGATTGCTCGGCGCTCGATACGTTGAGCCATTGTCGGTTGGCCTACGTCACGCCGTCCCATCAATACCCGACCGGGGTGGTCATGAGCCTCGCACGGCGGTTGGAGCTGCTGGCCTGGGCTGAACGCAACGATGGTTGGATCGTCGAGGACGACTATGACGGTGAATATCGCTACAGCGGTGCGCCGCTGGCACCCTTGGCGGCGCTGGATCGCCAGGGGCGCGTGCTGTACGTCGGCACGTTCGGCAAAGTGGCGTTCCCGGCCTTGCGCCTGGGCTACCTGGTGTTGCCGCCGGGCCTGGTCAATGCGTTCGCCCGCCGCCGCGCGGTGGATGTGCGCCATTCGGAAGTCAGCACCCAAGCGGTGATGGCCGAGTTCATGGCCGCCGGACATTTCCAGCGGCACATCCGGCGCATGCGCCGCGCTGCGCTGGCCCGGCGTGATGCGCTGTTGGCCGGTTGGCCGAAGTCGTTGAACGGCGTCGGCGCCATGCCCACGGTCGTCGCCGGATTGCACGTCACGGTGCCGGTGGACAACATCGAGCGCGAGCGCGAGCTGATCGCCCGGGCCACCGAAGCCGGCGTCGAGGTCAATGGCTTGAGCAGCTACTGGTTGCCTGCCACTGCCCCGACGCAGGTACGGGCGGGGCTGGTGCTGGGGTTCGCGGCGGTCCCGCCAGCGACGATCGATGCCGCGCTGGCGCGTCTGGCGAAGGCCTGGCCGACATGAGTGCCGGGCGTCGACAGACGCCTGGCTTTGTCCGTCACGACAGTCGTTTTGGAAAGAACACCTCCTTGGCCTGGTCCACGGCGATTTCGCTGCGGTAAAGATCGATCAGTTGCCGCTGGGTCAATTCCTTGGTCGAGTCGGCGGCCCGGCCCAGGCTGACTTGTTCCGGTGTTTTCAAACGCGCCGACAGATAAGCATGGGCAGGCGCCCAGTCAGTGGAATAACGGAAGTCGGCGAACCACAGCGTTTTGTTCTCTTTCAGGTCCTTGATCTCGTACCGGTCCAGATAGCCATAAACAGGACCTCGGAGGCGTTGCCGGTTCTTTTGCCGAGTGATGGAAATCTGGTTCCGGCTTTTAAGCCATATCAAGCCACTCATGGTCGGTGGCCGTTGTTTGATGACCTTGAGGATGCCTTCGAACCCTTCCTCATAAAGGGCCTTGGACGCCTGCTTGAGTGTTTTGCGGGTGGACTCGGCCAACTGCCGCTCTTGGGCCGACACACCCACCGTTTCGTTAGAGGCATTGTCCAGCGCCTTGGTGATCGCCACGGCGACTTTCTCCATGCGGCCTGCGTGTGCATTCAGAATCATCCCGATGCCGGTGGGTGATCGACTGGGTTTGTTGGCGTATTCCTGGATTTGCGTCTTGAACGCTGCCAGCCCGTCAATCAGGGCCTTGCCCTTGGTGATGCTGGTTGCCAGCGCAGGAACGGGCGCCGGCGCTTCGGCGATGACGTGAGGTACCCACTCACCAGTTTCCTTGCGATGAAACGTGGCAATGATTTTTTCTGAAAGCGGGTTTTTCACATCGACCCAGCCCGTCTCTTCCTTGGTTTTCGAGAGCCGGGGTTCGCCACTGACCAGACCCCAGAAACGTGCCCTGATGAACTTTTTCCGAGGCCGGGGGCGCTGCTCGTACGGGTTGCCGAGGCTGCGGCGGTTGCTTCGCTCATCGAGGGCCCAGGCCAGGTGACGGACTGCGCGTTTCTTGGTCTGGCCAATCTGCTTTATCAGTCGATTGAGTTCTGCCGGGCGCACACTGGCCTTATATTCATCGCCCAGGTATTCGAGATGTTCTTCGATGGCGGTGAACTGTTCCGTCAGGCTGCCAAATGCATCGATCTGTTCGTCCAGCCTGATCACACTTCGCTCCTCGATGGCGTCGTGCAGGCTTTGGAATGCAACCGTGATGTTATCGACCACTTGGTTGAGATCTGCCCACCCCTCAGGCACGGTGTGGATGCTGTCGAGCGACAGGCAGAGGTGGCGATACATGTCCAACTGGATCAGGCGGATCGCATCGCTTTTGTAGGCCGGCATTTTCCCGCGGTGCTGGCGCAGGAATTCAAAGCCTTCGCGCCCCTGCTTCTTGAGTCGGTAGAAGCGGGTTTCCATGTAATCCAGGCGCTCGATCATGTCGTCACCGACCCGGATCATGGCATCGGCAGCATCGACGTGTTGCTGCTCGATTTCCTCGATTGTCGAAGTGGCCATGTCCAGGGCTTCTCTCAGGGCGGGGGTGAAGCGAGCCTTCAGCGCGTCTATTTCCTCGAACGTAAAATTGATCTGCGCGTTCAAGTAGCCGAGTCGGACTTGAGGCGCGTCGGGCCTTGATTGAAAGACCGGCCATTCGGTCAGGATCTTCAACGCTTCTTCGTAGCTTTCCCGTTGGGTCTTCAACGTACTCAAATAGATGATGCGTTTGAGCTCCTTGGCAGAGCCGGACGCCTTACCCAGCTCCTTGGCATCCATGGTCAGCAACTTCTGGCCTTCGATTTTCTTTTCTTCGAAGCGAGTCAACTGGGCCAGCAGCTGAGTGCCACGGCGCCTGGCATCGGCGATGACCTCCTGCCGGGCACCTTTCGATCCACTACCGCGCAGACGCAGGCGCGTGTCGACATGCCATTCGCCGTGGGCATGGCGCATCAGTGCCGGCCCTGGGTGGGAGGGGTCTTTTTCGTCGACGATGGACACATGGTCCCCTTCCACTTTTACCTTGAACCACTTGTCGGCCATTTTGGCGAACCAATCATCGCCCTGTTGGTAGAGGCCCTTGAGCGGGCCTTCGCTCTTGAGCTGTTCGGCGTGCTCGGGCTTGTTGACGCTCAAGGGCCTGAGCAGCTTGGCATGCTCGCCGGACTTGCCCGCCAAGGCGCCACTGGAATGAATGGTGTCGTAGTGCTCGGCGGGCAGCCTGGTGTCCTTGGGCGGTATGAATTGCTCGATGATGGGCGCAGGCTTGGCCAGTTTTTCCAGCTCGGGCACGACCTGGGGGGCTTCTGTCACGCGGCTGCCAGTATTCTCCCGGGCGCGCTCGATGGCATGTGCGGTAATTGCCATGGCCATGTTCAGCAACAAGTCGACAAACGCTTCCCACGTGGCCTGGCTGTCGGTTTCTTCATCGCCTTGTGTCATCGTTTCAACGTCGTCGAGGATTTGCCAAAGCCAGATGGCGGTGCCTGCTGCAGCCCCGAGGTAGGGCAGGGCCAGGTTGAAAATCAACCAACTGGCCTGTTTGAAGGTTTCCCAGCGGTTCTCGCTATTGGACACAGACTGACGATCAGCGAGGGCGGTCAAGGCCTCGGCATTGGACCTGAACAACCGCGGCAGGAAATCCGCCCCCAGAGTCTGGTTGCTCAAGCTGACGGGGGCGCTGTTGGTCCACGAAGAGAAGGGGTCGGTGGCGAATTCGACGATCATCCAGGGCGAGGGGATCGGCCCGGAAAAGAGGTATCGGCTGTAGTTCTCGCGTACTCCGTCGGGCAGCCAGGCCAGCACCGATTGACGCAAGGAGGGTGTCTGCCGGATGGCGTAGATCAGATTGCTCGGCGTCGGATACTGGCACAGCTGCGGTTCCAGCAGCGGGCGATAGAGCACGCAGGGACCTGCATCGAAATCCTGCGGACCGATCACGAACATGTTGGTCACGACGTCCCCCGCAGTGCCCTGGGACTGGCCGGAGACGAAAGCCAGCTCGCGCATGACGATCGTCTGCCCGTCGACCTTGCGCTCGGCTTCGTCGGTCTCCATCACGGCGGCGATGTAACGGTAGCCACGCTCGTCGATGTTGCAATCGCCGCGAATCTTGCTCTCCAGAGCCAGCATGGGTAACTGGATGCGTAGCTGAGCCGTGTAGAGATTTTCCCGGCGGGTCGATTCGACGGTATCGCCCAGTAGCTTGCTCTTGACCAGTTCGGGATAAACGCGACCGATATCGACCTTGGTCACCAGATTTTCGACGTAATCGACCGTCATCCATCCGGGCAGCTTGTCGCCGTCGAGAGACCGGACCACCTTGTCGCCAAGGGGCAGCGCAATCAGGTTCTGTAGCGCCAGGTCGACGAGGTTGAGCCGCGTGATCTCGATTTTGCCGGGAACAACGAAGGTGCCCCAGACGACGGGGCTGCGGATTTGCAGTTCGATCCGTTGCGGGTCGAGCGTCGCGGCGTCGGCATGCTCCGATTGCATCTGCTGTTTCAACGCGCTCAGCGCATAGTGTTTGATGGGGGGAATATCGTCCAGGTAGGTCTTGCCGGCATGGGAGCTGCTCAGCGCGGACAGGTTCTTCATGTGTTGGGCGAACAGGATCTGGTCGGACGTCGATGCTTGCTGGAGCCAGTCAGGCATCTGCTTCTCGTACCAGGCCGCATCAGGACCGGTGTCGGTCTGTGTGCCTCTGAGCGCGGGCTGCTCGCTGTCGTCGGCCATGAACCCTTTCAGGATCTCGGGAGAGCCCAGGATCTGTACCTGGGTGGCAATCAAGCCGCAGGCCTTGTGATCGAAAATGTTGCCTTCGGGCTCAAAGAAGCGCCACTGGATCCTCTTGCCCTCCACGTTGCCCAGATGATCAGGCAGGGTCTGCCCGAATGCTTGCAGCGAATCGAACTTCTCGTAGCTGCGACGCAGCGAGTAGGCGAGGATGGTCTGTTTTTTGTCGACGGTTCCGATCAGCACCACCAGGGAGTTGTCGACCATGCGTGTCAACTTGTCGCCATCCACCTCATCGATGTCGATCAGGTACGCATGGGTGTCATAAGGGTCGTTGGCCTTGCGGTCCTGCAGGTCGGGGTACAGGAACAGTTGCCTGGCCATGGCACAGTCGGAGTCCGTCCAGCCCTTGACCTGCTTAACGTCCCAGAGTCTGTGCAGCAGGCTGGAGAGCTCATGCCAGCGCGGCGGCGCGGTGCCGATCGTGGCGTTCCAGTACGCCAGTTGCTGTTCTTGGCAGGCGGACACCATGACGGGCGCGAGTTCATTGATCAGGCTGCCGATCTGAGCGATGCGCACCGGCAGGTGCACCTCGGGGGTCGTCAGTGGCAGGTGGGTCAGAAAGTGAAAGCCCTCGATCAGCAGCGTCGCATAGTCCTCATTCATCCGTGCCGCCAGCATGTTGCTGAGTGTCTGGTAACGCGTGGGCCGCTCAACGATCTGGCCGTCGACGATTTCCCAGTCCGGTTCACCGATCACAGTATTGTTCGGGTCCAGATGCAAATGGGGATAGAGCTTCTTGAGCGCACTGCGCAGAAGGGCGGCGGCTACCTCCGGCGAGGTCGGGCCGGCGAGCAACTGGTTGAGCACCGCGTCGCCAACGCTGGCGTCGGGTGCGGCGGGTGTAGGGGTTAAGGATTGGGTCATCTGAGTCTCCCTGTCTCGCGATACATGGCATGCCCAAAGCCGAACGCTTCGGGAACGCCATGCTAGGGCGCGGCAAAACAGGGAGGGTGGTAACTATGTATAGGGCGCAGTGTCAGCCCGGGTAAGAGGCCACCCTATCCCCGGGCCAGACAAACCTTGCTGCAGGCAGAGCTACTGGCCGGACTTGATCCGCGTCCAGGCCCGCGTCCGCGCCCGTTCGGCGTCCCTTGGCAACGGCTGCAAGGTATAGAGCGTGGTCATCGCCGCCTCGGTCGGGTACAGGTTGGGGTTGTTGCGGATCGCCGGGTCGACCATGTCGGTCGCGTCCTTGTTCGGGTTCGGATAGCCGACAAAATCACTGACCGGCGCGATCACCTGCGGTTGCAGCAAATAGTTGATGAAGGCGTAGGCGTCGCCTGGGTTGGCGGCGCCCTTGGGAATGGCGAGCATGTCGAACCAGATCGGCGCGCCTTCCTTGGGCAGGCGCATATCGACCGTCACACCGTTCTTGGCCTCCTTGGCGCGGTTGGCCGCCTGGGAAAAGCTGCCGGAGTAACCCACCGCCACGCAAATGTCGCCGTTGGCGATGTCGGCCATGTACTTGGACGAGTGGAAATAGGTGATGTGCGGGCGAATCTTCATCATCAGCGCTTCGGCCTTGGCGTAGTCCGCCGGCTTCTTGCTGTTGGGGTCCAGGCCCAGGTGCTGCAAGGCCAGGGGCAGGATCTCCGACGGTGAGTCGAGCAGCGCCACGCCGCACTGCTTGAGCTTGCTGATGTTCTCTTCCTTGAAGATCAGGTCCCAACTGTCCACCGGCGCGTTGTCGCCCAGGGCGGCCTTGATCTTGTCCGGGTTGAAGCCGATCAGGATGGTGCCGTACATGTAGGGCACGGCGAACTTGTTGCCTGGGTCGTTGGCTTCGATCAGCTTCATCAGCTTGGGATCGAGGTGGTTCCAGTTCGGCAGCTTGCTGCGGTCCAGGGGCTGGAACACCCCGGCTTCGATCTGCTTGGCCAGGAACACGTTGGACGGCACCACCACGTCATAGCCGGAGTTACCCGTCAGCAGCTTGGCCTCCAGGGCCTCGTTGGTGTCGAAGATGTCGTAGACCAGCTTGACCTGGCTGTTCTGGGCCTTGAAATCGTCCAGGGCCTTGGGCGTGATGTAGTCGAACCAGTTGTAGACGCGCAGGGTGCGCTCCTCGGCCTGGACAGCGCCGCAAAGCAGCGCGGCGCACACGGCTGGAGCCATAAAACGCTTGAGTCTATTCATGCTGTTGTTCCTCATGGGGCGCTTTGGAAACCTTCAAGAACGTTCACGGCATTGATGCCGATTTCTGCCACCGCGTAGCCGCCTTCCATCACGAACAGCGTCGGCTTGCCGAGCGCCGCGATGCGCTTGCCCATCGCCAGGTAATCCGGGCTGTCGAGCTTGAATTGCGAGATGGGGTCGTCCTTGAACGTGTCTACACCCAGGGACACGACGATGACATCGGCGTCGTAACCCCGGATTTGCCCGCAGGCCTGCTCCAGCGCCGCGCTCCAGGTGTCCCAGCCGGAGCCGGCCGGCAAAGGGTAGTTGAAATTGAAGCCCTCGCCGTCGCCCTCGCCATGCTCGTCGGCATACCCGAGGAAGAACGGAAACTCCGCCTCGGGGTGACCGTGGATCGAGGCGAACAACACGTCGCTGCGCTCATAGAAAATCGATTGGGTGCCGTTGCCGTGGTGGTAATCCACATCCAGGATCGCGACCTTCTGATGGCCCTGGTCGAGAAAGGCCTGGGCGGCGATGGCGGCGTTGTTGAGGTAGCAATAACCGCCCATCAAATCGCCAGCGGCGTGGTGCCCCGGTGGGCGGCACAACGCAAAGGCACTGCGCGCGCCGCGCTGGATGTCCGCCTGAGCGGTGAGGGCCACTTGCGCGGCGCTGTAGGCCGCCTGCCAAGTACCGGCGGTAATCGGCGCACCGCCGTCGAAACTGTAATAACCCAACTGGCCGTGCAGGCTCGTGGGAATGACCGAGCGCAGCGTTCGCGCCGGCCAGGTGAAGGGCAACAAATCACCGTCGCGGTTGTACTTGGCCCAACGGTCCCAGGCGCCTTTGAAAAACTCCAGGTACGCCGCGCTGTGGATGCGCTGGATCGGCCCCAGGCCAAAATCCTGCGGCGCCTCCACCGGCCCCAGCCCCCGCGCCTTGACCCGCTCCAACACATGATCGGCCCGGGACGGCATCTCGAAGCAGGGCATCAATTGCCCGTCCATCAACTCGCAGCGCCCGTGGTGAAGGTGGTGATCGTCTGAGTAGATCGTCAGCATGTTTTTGTTCTCCGCTAGGCTGATTCGGTTGCTCACAGTCTTGCGGCGCGCGACGTTTCAGAGAACGGCAGGAGAGGCCAAAAGGGGATCGAAATGGCCAATAAGTTTGACCGTAAATCGCCCCTTGTTGGCGCGGGTGTGCGCAGGGTTGGGGCATGGGCTGCTTCAATGGCGAGGCGGTGATTTTGTGGCGAGGGAGCTTGCTCCCGCTCGGCGGCGTAGCCGTCGCAGGTCGGTGAATGCGGTGTGCCCGGAAGAGGCTGGCTTAGGACGTTTGGAAAACGTAGCAGCGATCAGACTGCTCAGGGCAAGGGTGGGAGAGTAAATAAATGACCGGTCCCCCCTGAGATCGGCCATTCAGTGCATCGTTTCAATCATGGACACCCACCGCCAACCTCCTGTGGGAGCGAGCTCGCTCGCGATGGCGGCATCACATACATCCCCGGCCTGAAGCGTACGCAGTCCATGACAAGGAAGCTTGCTCCCACTCGGCGGAGCAGCTGTCGCTCAGATGATGGAATCGAGATCCAGCGTATAGGGTTTACCGATCGCATACCCATGGGCACCGCGGATCAAATCACTATCGTCATCCAGGGTCGGTGCCATCGCCAGCTGCTCTGCCACTCTGTTCTCCGGGTGTGCCTGCCAGCGGGCCAGGTTGTGTGCCAGTTGCTCGGGTTGTTCCACCAGGCTTCCGTAAACGTCTTTTTCGCTGACCGACGCGGTGCGCAGCGTAGCCAGGCGCGCGCGGGTGTTGTGCAGCTTGTCGACCTCACGGATGAGCGCAATGTTGATGGCGCTTTCGCTACGCCCATTAGGCGCGCGCCGTCCTGCCAGGTAGCGCTCTTCATCGCGCAACTGTTGGGTAATCCGCGTCAGCGCATGATCGATCCACTCATATTCGCGTTTTGTCGCCAATGTGCTTCCCTCGATTTGCGCTTCCTGCCAGCGGCGCAAAGTGGCCCAGCAAGCGGGAATGTAGCTGGGGACCATGAAGTGATCACCGGTCTGGATGAGTTGGGCCAGTAAGGCCGGGCGGTCCGGCAGGCCATGTTTATGCTCGAGGGCCACTTCGCAGGCGGCGTGTTGGGTGATGGTGTCGACCAGAGAAAGTCGCCCGGTTGGACAAACAATCTGACCGCTAACGGCCGATTCTGTTGAAAAAGTCGGTTCTCTCGAATTGCCCGGAAGCTGAGCGGTGAAGGAGCCAGTTTTTCGCGCGGCTACGTGAAATATGTGTCCGAAGGGCTGTGCGGCCATTTAAGATTTCAATCTCATGCACTTACTTTTCTGCCCTGAGAACCACGTCCGACTTTTTCAACAGAGTCGGCCAAGAGCGGTCATTCAGCCTGTCTAACAAACTAGGGACGATTCAAACCGTGAAAAGCGTCGAGCCAGTTTCTCTTTAGAGGCACGTCCTGATCGCCATCACTCACATTGCTCAAGGTCACTGCCTGAACCGTCGGCATCCGCGGGCTGGGGAAGCTGTTCAGCGAGAACCGTAAGATGTATAGATGCGAACTGGTGGGCCGTTATCCTCGCTGGCTTTCCATCCTGATAGTACTGAGGGTCGTCCAGCTCGGCACCGTAACGGGTACGGAGGTTATCAAAAACGTAGTCCGGTGAAATTATTGACGCGACACTGTTGTAGGTCTCGCGCCTTAGGTCAGACCTAACCGGCAGGCCGCTTTCTACCTCCCATCCTTCTCCAATGTAGGTGTCGAGAAAGTCATCCAGCTTCGCAGGGTCTTTATCAAAAAGCTCACGCAAGCCCTCTTCGATCTCTTCTCGATTTCTTCCGTGCTGCCAGTACCAGTAAAGATTTGGTGCGTCTCTTCCTGCCTGCATGAACAACGGTTCAACTTCGTTCGCGTCACGGATGCGAACAGCGAACTGTTGGTAAAGAACGTCGTCCGCTCCATCAGGAAGAACTCGTCGCTCCTCTGGTGTGTCCTTTGAGTGTGTGAGCCAACGAACGCACTCCATACCCATAGCCATTGGATGCGCCGCTCCAAGTACTGCCTCAGCGGCTGACTGCCTGTCTGATAAGGGAATACGCCTGATAAGTTGAGAAATCAGCATACCGGCGTACATCATCGTGCCGCCCATTACGAACGCTCCGCGTTCGCGCGGAAGAAGATCTCCGTTCCTCGCAACAGCGATTGCTATCGCTAACGCCGTTACTTCATCCAGAGAGTTCGCACGATCTCGAAGTGCTTGGATCAATTGCGGCATGACGCGCTTGGAATACGTGCTCAGCAGACTGCGCTGCGAATCGGCATCTGCTGCGACGAGGGCGTCTATCAAGTCTGTTAAACGATTATCCGATATGTCTCCTTCAGGCACTCCGTAAACGAAGTAGCGTTTGAAATACCGATTCGAACAGACTCTTCGCTCTCTAGCCCACCTCTCCTCCCAATCGCCCCCGTACGTCATGTTGCTGATTCGCGGAAAAAGAGGTTTCAAAAATCGCTCTCGCACCTGGCCTCGCTCTTCTGAGGAAGAACCCGGCATTGCGGTTTCGAGGAGTCGATCAACGGCGGACGGAGGTTTTTCCAAACCTCGCAAAGCTTCACGGGGCTCCCCTTTTAAAAACAAATCTGCGTTGTCGCGAATTGCTGTATGAAGCTTCGGGTACAACACCCTGAGCCCTTCAACAAGCATGAACTCAGCAATGTTGACCTCCCCCTTGACGAGTGGAAGTGCAAACATCAGTGCGTTTGTGTACAGCTTGGCAACTCGTGGAGTTTCAAGCTTCGGCTCAAGCCCGTCTACAAAATGGCGACAGAATACGTCGACCTGACGCTGGTCAAGAACAATCCCTGCTTGATTGAGAGCATGTTCGACGCCCTCGAAAGCGATCTCTCGCAGACTCATTTGATCAGCAGGTGGTAAATGCAAAGGTACCTGAATGATTTTTTCGAGAAACGCGCGCCCTGCTTCTTGTCCACCGGCGCCGTAACGCTCACCCAATGCAGCAGCGACTACCTCGTCATCGAAAGCCAGAACGTAGCAGGTGTACTTGAAGCTTGCCGAGAGCTTTACCAGCTTGAAAATGGCATGGGTTTCTTGTCTGTCCAACCGGTCAATATCATCGATAAGGATGACCAATCTTTTCCCGCTTTGGCCCAGAAGAGCGTCAATTTGATCCTTAAGCTTATCGAGACTGACTTTGGATAATGACTCTCCGATCTGCTTGGCAGCTTCCCCTGGATTGATCTCTACACCCGGCAGAGCGACTGAGATGACAGACAGGATCCCTCCGTAGGACTCAAGCAGCGCAGCCGCTTTTTCTTTGAATGCTGGCTCTTTGCCCAAGGCCTCAGCCAGGGTCGCAAAAAAACCGCGCAAAAGCGCGTCTTCTGAAGGAAAGTGCCAAGGATTGAATCGTATTGTAACGACCTGTCCGTGCTGATCTAGCGACTCCTCCATCATCTTGAGAACTGAAGTTTTTCCATCTCCCCACGGGCCAAACAGACCGATGACGATGCTTGAGGGATCGCGGCGCCTAGCGATTGTCTCAGCGATACGCGCTGCGTAAGGCGCTCGCCCGAACCTATCTTGATGTTTTGAGGTGATGGGCTCGTCCGAGAAGTACTGATCGCCATCCTCGTCGCTTTCTCGATCGTGACCAACCAGTTCCTCTGCCGGAGCATCCGACGAGGCTTTTGAGCCTTGAGCGCCCATACCAAAAAGCTTGCGAATCCATTTCACGACTCTCTCCTTGATGTCTCTGTAACTCTTACGGGCTGATGCCCTTGCTTCGCTTTGTACAAGCCTGCTGAGCTAGAGCGAGATACGAACTACCCACCTCATGAATGTACGTTTTCTCTCATATTTGGTGGGTCGACAACAAGGATTTCTCCAGTCAGGCGCCGACCTCCGTGATCATGCTGGCAATTTGGTTTGGAATCGGGTGTGATGGCGGGGGCAGATGGAGCTGATAGATGGAAGCGAAAGACTTAATGACGTTGGCTCTTTCAGGCGGGGCATTGCTCGTTTCCTTCGCAGCGTTGTATTTTTCTCAACTACACAAACCTTCCAGCGCGATGTTGATCCTTCTCGAAAGAACGTTTACACCTGAGTCAATTTTATTGCAATTTGGAGACAATATTTACGATACACCTAAGGATCGTCTTGTTAGTCCCGCGACACGGCACCTCAGGTACACCTTAAGCAATACCGGCAAACAGGCACTATATGTAAAATCTGTTGAGATTCTCAGAGGACCTGACAAGCGTGGGCATATGCGGTCAAGTCATTCGTTCACGATTTTATACGACACTGAGATAAAATCCTGCCTACTCGATCCGGGGCAGATTCTGCCAATTAATATAAATCATCCCGTTGAATTTAAGTTACCAAGTGATTTTGACTATGCCTTCAATGCCTATGAACTAGTTAGCATTGAGTTGATTTCGGCTGACGGCGCACGATATCAAATATGTCATGATATTTCAGATCTTGGAACCAGCGGGCCTGAGTTTCATCACCCTCTATGGGACGGTGTCGCTCTCGGGGCTCCAGTAAGAGGCTCCGGATTTATGTAAATAACAATCAAGACGCCCAACTGCATGGTTTAAATTTTTTGGGGTTGGGGTATATCGTCATTTTCCGCATTGCGTGGACTAATGGAGAAATCAGCAGATGGAAGTCAGAACTCCACTCACAACCGAGATGAACAGAACAATAAAAAAACAGTAATTTTATATGGGTAATCTAGTCATCGTTGTATTCAAGTGCTGCAGGAATACGTCACAAGTTTTGAATCCAACCTCAGTGAAAAGGCGACAGATTTATTTGCTGGAGATAAATTCGCCCCCTTTTTCTCAAGGCCATAACAGGCTGACAGGGCGACCAAATAAGTTTAGATTTTATCTAAAAATCAATTATGATAGGGTCAGTTATGCAAAAAAATTACCCGGCGCGCACTAAAAACGGTAATTTTCTGCACTTTTACAGCTATCTAAATAGAGCGTTTTAGCGCATGGAAAAAGTAAGAATAAAACTCGTAACCATTGGCCATATTCCTCTGCACCTCAACCTCCAAGAGGTGTCAAGCTGGAAATCTGAAGTATTTGAATTGATTGGTGATATTGACAATCTTTCATTGCGATGTGACTCAGACGAGGCTAACTGGGCTTATTCCGATATGCTACTGAAGACTCAGTTTCCTCCGAATGCTGGCGCTGACTTCTCAATTGCATTAGTTAACGTTCCAATTGAAGATAACTGGTACTCTCGGCGCCTCGGAGATAATAAAATTGTTCTAACATTCTGCCAAATTCGAGAATTCCTGAACTGGGAAAACATACCACTTGAAAATGTTGTTCTCCGGGTTCTATATAGCTACACGTTGCTCTACAGACGCTCCGGAAATAAAATCCCTGGTTTTGGAGTAGCACCAAGCTTCACCCACGACGAAACACGCGGCTGTCTTTTTGATATGAATGGCATTAAGTCTGATCTCGTCGAATCCTGTGACAAACCTATTGTATGCGGAGAGTGCGAGGAACGACTAAAAAATGAAAGAATTTCAACGAAAATGATTAAAACGGTACAAAAAGAAATTAAAAACATTCGAAAGCACCTTTATTACAGGGCGTTCGATTTCGTAAAGACGAAGCCCCTAGCAGCACTAGCAATATCGAGCGTATTTGCTATTTCATTAGGTGTTGCAGGATCCTTAACAGCTTCGTATATTTACGATTCCTTTAAATCTCAGCTGCCCACCGAAGTTAATTCAGAGAAATAATAAGCTGAATCGCTCCGGACTTTGCATAAAAGCCGATGACTGCTTTTGGCCGGTTGCTGTCTGTGGCTAGAGGGAGATTCATCATGGGGAGAGAAAGAAAAAGACGTTATTTCAGTCGGGATGTCGCGAAAGTGATTTGAGGTTCATTTGACCGCATCGTCGATGCCTTCACGATTCCTGTAGTCCACACGCGTCCAGCCGCGTGTCCGTGGCGAATCCTTAATTCTCTGCCCTTGATCAGGATTTTCTTAAGTGGGCCAAGAAAATTTTCAGTTGAGGCGGTTTTTCTGATTTTTTCTTAACTCGCAGCGCACCTGAAAAATAGTAAAGCAGAGTTCCACCGAACAGACGGCCTCCACCAATTTTCTGTGGGAGCGAGCCTGCTCGCGAAGGCGGCAGCGGGTTAGATGCCTGCTTTTGAGGTGTAGACAATCCGTGGCGAGGGAACAAGCTCCCTCACCACGGGATTGATGCTGTAGCGGCTAGCGTGGGTCGACGTTATCTAGCACTCGGTTTGCCAGCAATGAACTCAGTTCAATCAGTTGCTGGATGCCGAGGGCGATGTGGCGGCGGGGGCCTTCCAGGTCGAAGGCCAGGTTGCTGATCATCGCGTCGGCGGATGCCAGGTTTTCGCTGAGGTTGGCGAGCAGGCATTCGTTGTCGGTGTTTTTCACCACGGTGAATAGCTGGCCCGGTTTGGATGCATCTTCGGACTTTTCCGGTTTCGGTAGCAGGTAGTAATCCAAGGCGCGATTGGCGGCTTCGTCGTGCTTTTTGTTTTTGCGACCGGAATGGGTAGACGTTGAGTCAGTTTCAGGAGGATTTGGAGTAATTTTGAACATCGTTGCGTTACCTCTAATGAGTAGGCCGCAACCATCTCGCTACTAAACGAAAGGAGGCAGCTGTGCGCAAGTTAGTAGACCGGTAGAGGTAACGGATCCCGGCGCGCCCGAAGGCGCCATGCGCACAGCCACCATCGAGTGCAGGCAATGCCTGACTGATGAGACTCATGCAACCGTTACTACTACTACCGGGCTACTAAACCCGACCACTGATGGGCAGTGGCAGAGAAACGATAGAACCCATGAGCAAGGCGCACAAGCGGGCGGATTCTGGCGTAGTTGTAGGCAATGGCGCAAGGATTCGTAGCTTGGTGGAAGCGTTGCAGAGGAAGAATAAACAAGCCTTCGTAATGCCCCAGGATCCGTGGCGAGGGAGCTTGCTTCCGCTCGGCTCTGTAGGTGCTGGCGAAGCCTGCGATCTTTTGATCTTTCGCTTGAGACTCAAGTGTCTGGAGAAAGATCGCAGCCCCGAATAGCGATGTGACGATGAGCTGCGTAGGTTGCGACAGTTTTGCGTTTCCTCTCAGCGTGGGCGGGGCATCACCTACCCGGCCTATCTGGTCTTATCGGTTGAGCCGGACTGTTGTGAACAACTTTCTCCATGGCGAACTGCTGCACAAGCGCTAGACGCTTTTGTGACAGGCAAAGAAAAGGGCTACTGGTGACAGTAGCCCTCGAATTTTTAGCTTGATATTCATATACACACCCTCAAGCAGGGGTGTGGAGGTCTCACCCTACGCTGATGTCCCAACCATCGACGGGGTTCCTACGCCAGTTATAGCCGCTGGGAAGCAACTGGTTTCGCGCTCAGGAACAAGGCTATTCGCCTTTGAGTGGACCGGCAATTAAATCTGATGAATGGCCCTTGGCGTCAGCGTGGATCGACGTTGTCCAGTACTCGGTTCGCCAGCAATGAACTCAGTTCAATCAGTTGCTGGATGCCGAGGGCGATGTGGCGGCGGGGGCCTTCCAGGTCGAAAGCCAAGTTGCTGATCATCGCGTCGGCGGATGCCAGGTTTTCGCTGAGGTTGGCGAGCAGGCATTCGTTGTCGGTGTTTTTTGCCACGGTGAATAGCTGGCCCGGTTTGGATGCATTTTCGGATTTTTCCGGCTTCGGTAGCAGGTAGTAATCCAGGGCGTGCTTTTCTGCTTCGTTTTGTTTCTTCGTTTTGGATTGAGTGGACGCAGAGGTGCGACCCTGGGAGTACCGACTGGATCGGCTAGCCCATGCTGCGGGAGAGATGATTCGTTAATGAAACCCCTCGAGCAATGCCTTGCCCTTTCCTCCGCCCCAAGGATTATCCAGCAGATATCTTGCAAGCACACGGTTGTCCGACGGGACCCGCGTGATGTTGTAGAAACTCTCTTCGCCCTCGCACACCTCGAAGTACAACGCATAGTCGCGCTTCTTTAAATCCTGCTCGACCTTGCCCCACTGGCTTGAGGTTTCGCCGAATGGCCGTGAGGGCTCTAGAGCCATGCTTTGGTCAGGCCTTTTTTTCCAAATAAAACTTCAGATATTTTTTGGGTCTTTCTTGAAAGGCTCGAGCCTTGCCGAAGCTGTAGGCGTCATCAAAGTACCTATAAGCCTGCGCGTGGTCTCCCAGCTCAAAATAGACCATTCCCAAGTTAATCAGCGGCCCTGTATCGATGTCCGACTCCCGGCCATCCAAGGTCTTTTGTGCCCAGTCTTTAGCCGCCGCGAAATCCCCATTGTCGAAATGCAGGTTGAAAAAAGAACCTGTGACCCAGGCTGACAAAGGTGTCCACTCCAGCTTCGGTTCAGGAAGCAGGTCCCAAGCTTTTTGGTACAGGGCTTGAGCTTCATTTTTTTTGCTTTGCTCATCGAGCTCATTACCCGACGCCATGATGCGCATTATTTCGTCTGCCAGCGTCGGGCTTTCATCTGCCAAGTCTTTCATATGACGTTCCTTTACTAGTAAATGGGCTTTTCTGCGGGACCAATAAAATCGCCGGGGTCCCTATATCGATCCGTCAGGAGCGCGCCTTTGGACCGGTTATGGGAATAATATTCCAGCTCATAATTGTCAGGGTCGCGCATCCATCCCCTCACTTCTTTGGTTTTAGCCCCATGGAAACCGCCTTTGGAGTTCCAGTATTTAACGGCATCCGTTTTATGAGCCATGTCAGCGTCTTTAATCGAATACCATTTCTTGTCGGTGCTCTGGAATCTCATGTTTTTCCCGGTACCGATTATTTTTCCTTCGGCTCTCATCCGCGCGATCACCGCTTTGCCGGTACGGCTGCTCTTCCCAGGGGTTCTGCCTACAGAGTTCAGGCGACAAGATAGACCCAGTGGATCGATCCATCCAAAGGGGTTGGGACTGTAGGCGTAGAAATTCAGACCACCGTTCAGCCCAATCGGATCCGGCGTAGTAAACCGCCCCACATCCGGATCATAAAACCTGAACGTATTGAAATGCAGCCCGGTTTCCCGATCCAGGTACTGCCCTTGGAACCGCAAATTCTGCTCTTCGATGTAATACGGCTCGCGCACTTCCTCCAGCGTATTGCCCCACACCCGATACGTGGCCTGCCAAACGTTGTGCCCGTCGGCTTCGGTGAGTTGTTCCGGCAGGCCGTTGAGGTCGTTGTGGTAGTAGCGGATCTTTTGCAGCGGGCCGCTTCCATCGACGCGGGCCAGGGGTTCGTAGCCGTCGTCTTCGTAGAGGTACAGGCTGGTTTGCTGGTGGCGGTGTTCCTGCAACAGGCGCAGGCCGTCCCAGGTGAAGCGGGTTTCGCCCAGCGGGTAGCCGTGGTTGTCGTGCTCGGTTTTTGCGATGCGCCGGCCCAGCGGGTCGTAGGCCATGTTGACCACGCTGCCGTCGTCGTTGCGCACCTCGATCAAGCGGCTTTCGGCGTCATAGGCGAAGTGTTGCACGCCACGTTTGGCGCTGCGTTTTTCGATCATCCGGCCGAAGGCGTCGTAGCGGTAGCGCTTGTCCTGGTAGGTCAGCAGTTTGTTGTGCACCACCAGCCCGGCGCCGGGGGCCGGGCCGTCCAGCAGGTTGGCGGCGGCGTCGTAGGTGAAGGTCTCGCGTTGGCCGTGCAGGCTGTCCTGGCTGGCGATGATGCGGCCGGTGGCGTCGTAGTGCAGTAGCTGGCGCTGTTGTGCGGCGGGTTGCTGGTCGAGTTTGCCGATCAGGTTGTCGGCGGGGTCGTACTCGAAGTGTTTTTGCACCGCCGCCGGCAGCAGCGAGGGTTGGCTGCTGTGGCGGCGTTGGCGCGTGCGCAGGCGGCCGCTGCGGTCGTATTCGCTGCGGGTGCTGATCTGCCCTTGGGTGCGCAGCACTTCGCGGTGCAGGCGGTCGCGTTCGAAGTCGCTGATGACCTGGCCGTCGAGGTTGATCTGGTGCAGATGGCCGCTGCCGTAGTACAGGCGGTTGACCCAGCGGCCATCGGGCAGTTGGGTCTGGATCAGGTTGCCGAGTTCGTCGTAGTGGTGCTGCAGGCTGCCGGCGGCGCTGTTTTCGGCGATCAACTGGCCGAGGGCGTCGTAGGCGAAGCTCAGGGTTTGCGCGTTGCCCTGCAGGTCGGTGAAGGTGACGGCGGTGAGTTGGTCCAGCGGGTCGTAACTGTATTCGGTGCGGCCATCGTCGGTGACTTTGGCGATCAGCCGGCCTACGGCGTCGCGTTCCAGGCGATGGACGATGGGTGCCGGTGGTGTTTCGGGAACGAGCGCCAGGCCTGTGCCGTAGGGCGCGGGCATCGCCGTCACTGCCGCGACGTTGTCGAGGCGGTCGTAGTCGTAGCGCTTGGCGCTGCCGTCCAGGTCCTGTTGTTCGGCCAACCGATCCCCTGCATCCCAGGCAAACCGGTAGCTTTCACCATTCTCGTTGGTCAGCGCTTGCAGCCGGCCGAAGCTGTCGTAGGTGAACTGCACTTGCCGGCCCTGGGCGTCGGTGCGTTGGCGGACCTGGCCGCGGCGGTTGTGTTGGTAAAGCGTGGTGTGCCCGGCCGGGTCGGTGTAGCCGATGAGGTGGCCGGCGGTGTCGCGCTGGTAGTGTTCGGTGCGGCCGTCCGGTAATTGGCTGCCGAGCAGCCGCCCTTGGGCGTCGTAGCTGAATTGGGTGCGCTCGCCGAGGGCATCGGTGATGGTGTGCAGGTAACCGCGGGCGTCGTAGCTGAAGCGCGTCGGGTAACCCGAGCAATCGACGTGTTCCACCAATTGGCCGAACGGGTTCCAGCGCAGTTTTTTGCTTTTGCCGGTGGCGTCGATGATCTCCACGACCTGGCCGTGGGTGTCGTAGCGGTAGCGGGTGACGTGGCCCAGCGGGTCGATTTCCGTCGTGCAGTTGCCGCGTTGATCGTAACGGTACTTCCAGCTGTGGCCGGCGGCGTTGGTGTCCACCAGCGGCAGGGCCCAGTGTTCGAGCCAGAGGGTGGATTCGCTGCGGCCCAATGGGTCGGTTTCGCCGATCAGGTTACCCGCGTCGTCGTAGTTGAATTGGTACTGGCCGCCCTGTGGATCGGTGGCGCTGAGCATCTGGCGCTCATCGTTCCATTCGAACAGCCAGGTCTGGCCGAGGTTGTCGGTGTATTGGGTGATCTGGTGCTGGCTGTTCCAGTGCCGGGTGCTGACGCGTTGCAGGCTGTCGCTGATGCGGGTGATGCCGGCCTTGAGGTCATAGTCGAACTGGTAGGCGTCGCCTTCGTCGGTCCAGTGCCGGACCACGCGCCATTCCTGGTCTTCGATCAGGGCCCATTCGTAGAAGCAATGCAGGCCGCTGGGCAACTGGTGCTCGACCATCCGTTGCCCGGCGTCGTAGCAAAAGCGCCGTTGCACCTGACCGCTGGCGTCGCGCACTTCGGCGAGGGTGTTGGCTGCGTCGTAGGCATAGCTGACCAGCACTTCCCGCGATTGGTCGGGGTAGAGGCGCTCGATGTGGGTGACGCATTCGCCTGCGCGGATCAGCTCGACGTGCACCAGGTCGAAGGTGTCGCGCAGCCGCACCAGGCGTCCGGCGTCGTCGTAGTCGAGGTGGATGCGGTTGTCGTTGCGGTCGCCCAGTTGGCTCAGGCGCAAGTGTGAGGGGTTGGCTGGCGAAGGTTCGAACAAGCGGTACAGGCCGTCTTCGCTTTCGATCAGCAATTGCCCGTTCACATGGCGGCGCACGGCCAGGCCTTCGCCAGCGCTGAACACCGCGCCGCCCAAGGGGATGGAACCCATGTCGATGGGCCGGCCCTGTTCGTCGGTGTAGATCAGGGTTTCGCCGCCCTCGGGATGAGGCTGGATTTCCACCTGGACTTCGTAGGCGACGCTCCAGCCGGCGCCGAACAAACTGTCGCGACGTTCGTCACGGCTGTTGTAGACGCGCTGCCAGTCAATCGGCAGGATGCCGGGCAAGACGAAATCCAGATCCTCGTCAGCGCCCAGCACCTTGGCCCCGGTGGCGGCATGCACCGGGTTCGACGAACCCATGGCGGCGTTGGCGGCCGCGTTCGCCGCGCTGCTGGCGGCCATGGACACCGCGCCGCCCACCAGCATGCACGGCAGTTTACTGAAGAACTTGCCCTTGCCACCCTTGAGCATCAGCAGCGCGGTGACCGCCAGGCCCACGCCCGGGGTCTTGCCGCTGCGGATCTCGCGCACCACCACCGAGCCGCCGCCAATGGTTACGTTGGGCGAGATCAGTCCAGCCGACACCACCGTCGCATCGCAGGTGCTGCGGTCGCCGCTGCGCACGGCGGGCTGGCCGTTGATGGTGACCTTCTCCGAGCCTTCGGCCATGAACTGCGGTGGCATGGGTGGGTGCTTGGTGCAGATCACCAGGTCTTCTGGTCGGGTCTCCGTACCGGGGGCGGGCGAGGCGACAGTGGGGCGCCACATCTGCGAGAAGAAATTCCCGGCCATGTCCAGGTAACTGGCTTCGGCTTCTTCTTCCGGCTCGGGCATTTCCAGTTCGGTGCCGGCCGGCGCCACATGGGAAACCACAGCGCCGGCGGCGCGGGCCGAGGGGATGTTGTTGGTGAAGGTGTCCTTGGAACCGGTGAGGATGTTGGCCTGCACCGTGGGCGGAAAGAGGGCGTTGCCGATGCCCTCGCATAAATTGCTCAGGCCTTTGTCGGCCCCGGTCTTGCTCATGGCCAGGCCGACGACGGTGCCCACCACCAGGCCCAGGACGAAGCAGCCCAGGCCGCCGGTGGCGACGGTGATGCCCGTGGCCGCGACCACTGCGGCGGTCGCCAGGGCGGTGATCGCGATATTGGCCGCCACCTCCAGCACGCCGCCGAGGATGTCGGCCATCATTGAGGTGTGGTTGAGTGCATCGCCCAGGCGGGCGGCCCAGAGCGCGTCAGACATGCACGTTGCTCAGGCGGGTAGGGTGGCGGATGATCGTGGGTTCAAGCAATTTGGTGCCTTCCATTGCGCCGGTGTCCTTGTGGGTTACGGCATGCCCATTAATGCCATTTTCAGGCGCTTGATCAGCTTTGGTTTCTTGAGACAATCGGTGGGGCGTAGATCACCTAGCGCGGGCACTTTTTGCTCCATCCACCACAACCCTTCTTCGAGCCCTCTTTTACCATAAAGCACGACGGCCAAATCAAGGTGCTCATCCATGGCCTTGGCCAACGTACGCGCGTTGTCATCGAGATAATCCTCTTCATACAAGCGTACAAAACTTCGCCAACCGTCATCGCCCACGTATTCGTCTTCCAGTCCCATGTTGAAACCTGCCAAAGGAATCAGTGTGTTGCCGGTAGGGTTGTACGTTGACAGCAGCCGGGGCTGCATCATCGTTATCCGGCATCCATGCAAGCTGACCCACCGCTATCGCGAGCAAGCTCGCTCCCACAAGGGTCAGGGTTGGGTGTCGAACACCAGCGACCCCTTGATCGTCGCCCAATGCGCCGCCTCGGCATCACCCAGCTTCTCGGCTTTCACGTAGCTCAAGGCAAGCATCTTGCGAGTGCCGGGCAGTACCAGTGCGAGCTGATATTGGAAGACCTTTTCGTTGCCCTTGTTGAACTGGCTGCGCAATTCAATGGCTTCGACTTCCTGGTTGGCGCCCACGCGCACGGTGGCGCCCGGTTGGCAGCGCAGTTGCTGGACCTGTTTTTCCAGGCGCTTGAGCTGGTCGTCGAGGTTGCTTTGCAGGGTCTCGCCGTCGGCCAGCAGGCTGCGGCTGACGATCAAGGAGGTGCCCAGTTCGGGGAACTTGAGGATGTTGATCGTCGCGTCCAGCAACTCGCTGGGCGGCAGCTGGAGCTGGAATTCATTGAGGCGATAAGTCATGGCGCAAAAATCTCGAAGTTAGCCCTTGGGGAACGCGGCGCTGATGTTGGCGTCGATGCTGCCCTTGACGCCCTGGCCGTCCGGCGTGGCACCGGGGCCGCCGCCGTTGTTCAGGTGCAGCACGCCACCAGTGTTGAACTCGGCATCGCCGCTGGCGTAGAAGCTGATCTGCACGCCGCTCAGGTTGATCTGGCCGCTGGCGTTGAGCTCCAGGATGCTTTCACCGCACACCAGGCGCAGGTTCTCGCCCACTTCGATGACGTAGCTCTGGCTGATGCTGTCGGTCTTGCGCTGGCCAACGGAGAGGATGTCCTCCTGCTTGACGATGCGCAGGCGGTTGTTGCCGATGGTCACTGTTTCGTTGTGGCCGATGCTCTTGTTGCGGTCATGGCCCACCGAGTGGCTTTCGTCCACCTCGACCACGATGTCCTGGTTGCGCTCGGCATGGATGTACAGCTGCTCGGCGCCTTTCTTGTCTTCCATGCGGATTTCGTTGAAATTCGCTGGCGTGCCACCCTTGCTCGAACGGCTTTTCATGCCGCTCTGAGTCGCATTGGCAGGCAAGTCGTAGGGTACGGTCTGTTCCGCGTTGTAAACGCGACCGGTGATGATCGGCCGGTCCGGGTCGCCCTCGAGAAAGCTCACGATCACTTCCTGCCCGATGCGCGGGATCTGCATCGAGCCCCAGTTTTTCCCGGCCCAGGATTGCGACACCCGAATCCAGCATGAGCTGTTTTCGTTGGATTGGTCGTGTCGGTCCCAGTAGAAATGCACCTTCACCCGGCCGAACTGATCGGTCCAGATTTCCTCGCCCTTGGGGCCCACGACCAACGCGGTTTGCGGGCCCTTGACGATGGGGCGGTGGGTAGTCGCCAGTGGGCGATAACTCTGCTGGGCGTCGATGCAGGTCAAGCTGCTTTCGAACTGGGCCGACGGCGCGCCGCCGCCGGTCTCGCCGCTTTCCTGGGAAAGGTAATAGCGGGCACCGACGATCAGGTATTCGCGGTTCTGGTCCTGGCGGCTGAAGCCGGTGAGGCTGAACAGATGCCCCGAGCCCAGGCCCCGGGCGTTGCCGGCCAGTTCCACCTGTTCGTGCAGGCTCTGCAAGGCTTCGATGCGGGTGCGGGCGTAGTGTTCGCCATCGGTGCTTTGCACGTAAGTGCCGGGGTAGTCGTACAGCGGATAGTCGCCAGCCGTGTGTGGGCGCGGCATGGCCGAGCGCACGTCGATACGTGCGCTGGGGCGTTGGAAGTCGTAATCGTTGAGCTCAAGCGAACCGGGCTGGACTTCCTGGGCCAGGTGCCAGTCGTGGATGTGGTCGCGCTCGCGCTGCTGCTCGTTCTTCGGGTAGTACGGCACCGAACCGTAGCCGGGGGCCGTGGTGTGGGCGCCATAGGCGTCAGCCAGCACCAGCACATGGCGGCCCTGCTCATGGCGGAAGAAGTAGTAGATGCCTTCCTGTTCCATCAAGCGGCTGACAAAGTCGAAACTGGTCTCGCGATACTGCACGCAGTATTCCCACTCGCGATAGGTTTGGCTCAAGGCGTCTTCGAAATCGGAAAAGCCCAGGTCGCGGAACACCTGCTTGATGATCTGCGGGATGGTCAGGTTCTGGAAAATCCGGCAATCGGAAGTGCGGGTCAGCAGCCACAACCACGGCCGCAACGTCGCCTGGTAACTGGCGAACTGGCCCTGGTCGACGTTCTGGCTGCAACGGGCGACGATGCCATGGAAGTAGCGCTCGCCACCGCCATCGAGCTGCAGGCTCACGCACATGGGCTTGCCGAGCAGCTGGTTGAGGTCGATGGCATTGTCCAGCGAATGCAGCTGCAACTCGTAGTTGAACAGCCGCCCTAATTCTTCACCGCCGCCCATGTCCTTGAGCAACAGCACCTCAGGTCCCAGGGGGCTGGTGACTTTGGCCAGGCGTGAGGCTTGGTTGAATAGCATCGGTTGTCCTTATCGCTGCCGCAGTCCATTTGACGCTGCGCAAGATTGCCGGCTTTTGACGTTGAAGATCAAGCGATCGCGCCCTTTGATAGCTCGTGCACAGGCATGAAATCGCCAGAGTAGTGACGCTGATCGCATAATGTAGTTCGTTGCTTGAGGCAGAGGAACCCGGTTCTTGATTGTTACCAGGCATTACTTGAATATCTGCTCCTTCGCGCGTCACCTCACGTCCATGGAAAGCGATTACTGTGACCTCTTACCGCATTCAAGAAGCCGATCTCGAAATCCCCGATACCTGGCAGGACCAGAGCATCAATATTTTCAAGCTGCCGGCAGTCGGTCCTGCTAAAGAAGCCAGTTTCGTCATCAGCCGCGATACCACTCAGGGCGATGCTCCTTTTGCCGAGTACGTGGACCGCCAACTCAAAAGCGCGGAGCAGCAGTTGCCGGGCTTCAAGCTGGTGCAGCGCTGGGACACCGTACTGCATGGGCACACCGCTACATTGCTGGACTACACCTGGCAACGCGAGGGGCGCGACCTGATGCTGCGCCAGGTGTTCATCGAGCGTAAACCATCCGTGGTGATCACCACTTTGACCACCACACCGAACGATTTCGCCTATCACGAGCCGGCCTGGAAGGTGGCGATGCATTCGTTCAAGCCACAGCCTCCGATCATCTGAGCATCCATACGTCCCACTGAGCAGTCATACACATCAGTCAGGTAGATGCGCGCAATGGATGCACAGGCTGCAGCACGTCTGGGTGACGAAATAGCCCACGGGTTCGGGTTGGCCGCGATGGTCGCCGGAGCCGTGGCCGGTGCCTTGATCGGCGCTGCGGTCGTTGCCGCGACGGTTGCCACGGGCGGCGTGGCCCTGGCGATCATGGCCGGCTCGATCGCGGCCGGCGGCTTGTCGATGTTCCAGATCGTCAAGGGCCTCTCGACCATATTCAACCTGCCCGAGCCCACTACGGGGGCGTTGATAATGGGCAGCTTCAACGTCTACATCAACAGCCGCAATGCCATGCGGGCGGGTGAAGACACTTCATCTTCCTGCACCGGGCTGCCGATGAACCATCCGATCTGGCCCTTCCCGGTGCTGATCGCCGAAGGCAGCGCCACGGTCTTTATCAACGGCAAGCCGGCGGCGCGCTTGCACAGCAAAATGGTCTGCGGAGCCCACATCAAGAGCGGCAGCCCGAATACGTTCATCGGTGGGCCGACGGTGTCGGTGGCGTTTGTCCTGGATCTTGAAGGGTGGATGCACACTGGGCTGGAAGTGTTGGGGTTGTTGGCGGCAGGTGCTGCGCTGGTCATGGCCGCCATGGCGGGTATCGCCGTGCTCGTCGAGTTCGTGGTGGTGGGCGGGCTGATCGTAGGGGGTATGGAGCTTCTCGGTGATTTAGGTGACCGCCTGGGGCCTGGCTATCGGGACCTGCTGCAAGGGGTCGCCGGCATGGCCATGCTGGGGCTGAGTCCGAAGATGGCGAAGGCGGCCAAGCCTGCCGAACTGCCGCCGCCCAAGTACAAGCCTGGCGTGACCGAGGCCGATATCCTGGCCATGCCGAAAGGGTCGCGACCCGACGCCGACACGTACCTGTCACCGCAGTATGTGAAAGAACACTTGGCCCAGTTCGAGAACGGTGCCTCGCGCTTCACCACCAAGGCCAACCTGGACAAGTACGGCATCGCCCAGCGCGACGGCACGACGTTCCTGATGCCCAAGGCTGAAGCCGATCAATTGATTGCCAATGCCAAGGGCGACAAGCGCGCATTGGAGAAGGCCCTTGGGCTACCAGAAAATACCCTGGAAAGTAGTACTCTGGTGCGGGTCGACATCCCCGCGCCTAAAGACATGAACCTGCGGATTCCTTCAGGTAACGAGGCCGGCGCCAACGAATTCTGGATCCCTGGCGGCAAGCTGCCGACCGGTGCCAGCGAGGCGGTCATCGATGCCGGGGGCATTTTGCCCAAAGACTTCAGTTGGACGCCATTATGACGGTAGAGGTAGGCAAATCATGAAATTTCAAGATGTTCTGGTCAGTCGCGAACACATGTTCTGCGTGGGTATCGAACAGGATTCGGGTCGATTCTATGTCTCCATACCGGTCAGCAACGGCATGGCCGACTACGAGGAATATTATGAAATCAATCAGGCGACCTTCGAGCTGTTCAAGCGTGACCCGGATGCGGCGCTGCCTTTTGTGGCGCGTTGCAGGAAGCGTGAGCTGGACGAGCTATTGATTGTCCAACCGGGAACGAACCGCGGCACCGCCATCTGATCGTCGAAGGGCAGGGGGAACGGTGGGAATTGAATTGAGTGCCTTCGCCAGTCGGGATGTGTTCCTGGACTACGCCTACGAAGCGGTCACCTTCCGTTGGGACCCTCGCACCGGGACCGTATTCAGGAAGTTTTACGGTGCTGCCGAAAGCGAACAATCGGTTCCCGCGGACAATAGGCTGTACAACGACGCCGTCTTGTATGGTCGCGAGATTTCCAAAGAACAATACGCGAAGGGCTTTGATCGCCAATGAGCATTCTGGACGCTGCAATCGCCCTGGCTTCAAGGGTCCACGCGGGCCAGGTGGATAAGGCCGGCAAGCCCTACATCCTCCACCCGTTGCGCCTGATGATGAAGTTCGACGGGCTTGAAGAGCAACTGGTCAGCCTGTTGCATGATGTGGTCGAAGACGGCGATGTCACGCTGGATGAGCTGCGCGGGCTTGGCATTCCCGAGGTTGTGGTGACGGCTATCGACTGCTTGACCAAGCGCAAGGGCGAGTCCTATGAACAATTCATCGCCCGGATTCGTCCCAATCCACTGGCGACCAAAGTGAAAATAGCGGACATCCACGACAATCTTGACCTCACTCGGCTGCCCGTCGTGCGAGACAAGGACCTGGAACGCGCCGCGAAATATCATCGGGCATTGCGTTACCTGCAAGAGCAATGAATCATGTCGCCGCCGTCTGCTCGTTGGAGGACAACGCGGCAAGACCGGCGCTGCGTTCGCTCTGACCGTGCCCAGCGATCTCTGGTCATCGATAACTCTCCTGTGCAGTCATACAACCAGTAAGTTGGATTTTCGCAATGGATGCACAGGCTGCAGCACGTCTGGGTGATGAAATAGCCCATGGCTTCGGGTTGGCCGCGATGGTCGCCGGTGCCGTGGCCGGTGCCTTGATCGGCGCTGCGGTCGTTGCCGCGACGGTTGCCACGGGCGGCGTGGCGCTGGCGATCATGGCCGGCTCGATTGCCGCCGGCGGCTTGTCGATGTTCCAGATCGTCAAAGGCCTGTCGACCATCTTCAACCTGCCCGAGCCCACCACGGGGGCGTTGATAATGGGCAGCTTCAACGTCTACATCAACAGCCGCAATGCCATGCGGGCGGGTGAAGACACTTCATCTTCCTGCACCGGGCTGCCGATGAACCATCCGATCTGGCCCTTCCCGGTGCTGATCGCCGAAGGCAGCGCCACGGTGTTCATCAACGGCAAACCCGCCGCACGCTTGCACAGCAAAATGGTGTGTGGCGCGCACATCAAGACCGGCAGCCCGAATACGTTCATCGGTGGGCCGACGGTGTCGGTGGCGTTTGTCCTGGATCTTGAAGGCTGGATGCATACCGGGCTGGAAGCGTTGGGAATGTTGGCCATGGGGGGCGCAGCGATTCTCGCGGCCATGGCTGGCGTGGCCGCTCTGGTCGGTTTCGTGGTGATCGGCGGCACGATGATGGCTGGCATGGCGTTGCTGGGGGATCTGGGGGATCGCTTGGGGCCGGGTTACCGGGATCTGCTGCAGGGCGTCGCGGGAATGGCGCTTCTGGGCCTGGGCCCGAAAATGGCGAAAATCGGTACGGCGCCCAAGCCGCGCTCGGTGAGCTTCAAACCGGGCTACACGTCAGAGGATATCGCTGCGATACCCAAGTCAAGCCGGCCCAACCCTGCCGATTACCTTGAGGCCTCCTATATCGACAAGCACCTCAAAGTCTTTCAGGATGAAGGCGGTGCGTTTCTGTTTACCCCCGATGACATTGCCAACCCCATGTATGGCACCTTTAGCGACACTAAGTACGTCATGGCCAAGTCAGACCTGCACGGTGTGGTCGCCGAGTTTAAGAAAACCGGTGATCTTTCGATTCTGGAGACCGCTTTGGGTTATGAACCGGGCAGCTTCACCGGCAAGGAGATTTACATGATGAACCTGGACAATCCCAAGGTTGTCATGCCCTCCGGTAACGAGCGCGGAGCGAACCCGTTATGGCGCCCTGGCGGCCTGACCCATCCCGGCGGTATGCGTGAAGCGGTATTGGATAAGGTGGCCATCCCACACAATAACGACATCAATTTCCTGCTCGCGAACCCGGATGTAGTGAGAATCCAATGAGTGCCAACCTAGATAATGTATTGCTGCTGGCCCTGGCCAATGATGAGCTGGATAAATTCCTCGTAGGCGAGCCGTTCTACTTTCAAGAAGCCAAGAATGATTATGAGGAGCCGCAGAACATCGTTGCGGCTTTCGATTTGCTGGTGCTGCGTTATTGGCAACAGACTCGCGATCCCCAGTTCCCTGTGCGCTGGGTGACGGCTTTGCTCAAGATTCTCGCGACCTACCCTGATCGTAATCGGGCAATTTATGTTGCGGCGTCGTGGGTCTGGTACTACCGGTTTTGCCTGAGCAAAAAACAGGCACAACCCGAGGGGCTTTATGCCGACTTGTTCGAGGTTGATATGGGCGCCGTGGCGCTGGCCCTCCAGCGGCAGCTTGAGCTCAACAAGGCTGAGCTTGTCCAGGATACGCGGTGGGCGGGTGGCAGCTGGAACAGCCAGAACGGCCTGTGGGGGCCGTTGATGCGGACCGCCCTTGTCGTTCGGGATAAGCTGGGCGGCCCTGACTTCGTACCGGCTAATCTCTGAGTGGTTAATGATGTGCTGAGGGCCTATGTGGCAACAGCGGACGGTGATTTGATCCATGTTCGAATCATCGATAAAGCGCTGGACTCACCCCTGCGCGTTATCGGGTTTTCGAATGCGGCAGAGAAAGATATCTACGTTTTGCAGGTCGCGCACAACACGCAGAAGGCAAAGGTATTCGATGCACTCCGTTCATTGGGCGTGGCCTTTTCGGCGGGCAAGGAATGGTGTCCCTCCGAAGTTTTTGAATATCTTCGTGACGAGCAATTGCTGAGCGGCAAGTACTTGCGAGTCGCGTGGACGCAGCCCGGTCAATACCGGCTTACGAACGAGTGAAATTTCAAGATGCCTGGGTCCACCGGGCACACAGGTTCTGCGTGGGTGGTAACGATGAACCCGTGGCGAGGGAGCTTGCTCCCGCTTGAGTGCGAAGCGCTCACAAAAAGGGGCGGCTACGCAGCCCAGCGGGAGCAAGCTCCCTCGCCACGGTTATTCCGGCCATGAACCTCAGTGCTTGGCCTTTGCCGGGAAAAAAGCTTTCACCGCCGCATCGATCACACCCTTGATGCCTTTGCCCTTGGCATCCACTTCGCTTGCGCCACCGGAGTTGAGGTCCAAACGGCCGCCGGTGTCGATGTTGCCATTGCCGCTGGCGTAGATATTGAACGCGGTGCCCGAGATATTGATCTCGCCACTGGCATTGAACTCCAACACGCTTTTGCCACAGACCAGTCGGATCTGCGAACCCGCCTCCACGAGGTACTGGGTACTGATGCTGTCGCTCTTGGCTCCCCCGACAAGCAATGCGTCGTTGCGCTGCACGGCCCGCAGTCGGTCTTGGCCAATCCGTATGGTTTCGTTGTGGCCGATGCTTTTGTTGCGGTCATGGCCCACCGAATGGCTTTCACACCCACGCGCATGGATGTACAGCTGCTCGGCGCCTTTCTTGTCTTCCATGCGGATTTCGTTGAAATTCGCTGGCGTGCCGCCTTTGCTCGAACGGCTTTTGGTGCCGCTCTGAGTGGCATTGGCAGGCAACGCATAGGGCACGGTCTGTTCGGCGTTATACACGCGACCGGTGACGATCGGCCGGTCCGGGTCGCCTTCGAGGAAGCTGACGATCACTTCCTGGCCGATGCGCGGGATCTGCACCGAGCCCCAATTCTTGCCGGCCCAGGCCTGCGACACACGAATCCAGCACGAGCTGTTTTCGTTGGACTGGTCGTGTCGGTCCCAGTAGAAATGCACCTTCACCCGGCCAAACTGATCGGTCCAGATTTCCTCGCCCTTGGGGCCCACGACCAACGCGGTCTGCGGGCCTTTGACGATGGGTCGATGGGTGATCGGTAGCGGACGGTAACTTTGCTGGGCGTCGATGCAGGTCAGGCTGCTTTCGAACTGGGCCGACGGCGCGCCGCCGCCGGTCTCGCCGCTTTCCTGGGAAATGTAATAGCGGGCACCGACGATCAAGTATTCGCGGTTCTGGTCCTGGCGGCTGAAGCCGGTGAGGCTGAACAGGTGCCCCGAGCCCAGGCCCCGGGCGTTACCCGATAACTCGACCTGTTCGTGCTGGGTCTGCAAGGCTTCGATGCGGGTACGGGCGTAGTGTTCTCCGTCGGCACTTTGCACGTAGATGCCGGGGTAATCGTAGAGCGGATAGTCGCCGGCCGCGTGGGGGCGAGGCATGGCCGCACGCACGTCGATGCGCGCACTCGGGCGCTGGAAATCGTAGTCGTTGAGTTCCAGCGAGCCCGGCTGGACTTCCTGGGCCAGGTGCCAGTCGTGAATATGATCCCGCTCGCGCTGCTGCTCGTTCTTTGGGTAGTAGGGCACCGAGCCGTAGCCGGGTGCCTTGGTGTGGGCTCCGTAGGCGTCGGCCAGCACCAGCACATGCCGGCCCTGCTCGTGGCGGAAGAAGTAGTAGATCCCTTCTTGCTCCATCAGCCGGCTGACGAAGTCGAAACTGGTTTCGCGATACTGCACGCAGTATTCCCACTCGCGATACGTTTGGCTCAAGGCGTCTTCAAAATCGGAAAAGCCCAAATCGCGGAACACCTGCTTGATGATCTGCGGGATGGTCAGGTTCTGGAAAATCCGGCAATCGGAAGTGCGGGTCAGCAGCCACAACCACGGCCGCAACGTCGCCTGGTAACTGGCGAACTGGCCCTGGTCGACGTTCTGGCTGCAACGGGCGACGATGCCATGGAAATAGCGCTCACCACCGCCATCGAGCTGCAGGCTGACGCACATGGGCTTGCCAAGCAGCTGGTTGAGATCGATGGCATTGTCCAGCGAATGCAGCTGCAACTCGTAGTTGAACAGCCGCCCCAATTCTTCACCGCCGCCCATGTCCTTGAGCAACAGCACCTCAGGTCCGAGGGGGCTGGTGACCTTGGCCAGGCGTGAGGCTTGGTTGAATAACATCGGTTATCTCATCGTTGTAATGGCTGCGGCGCTGATTGGAACAACTGTGGGAGCGAGCTTGCTCGCGATGGCGGTATGTCAGTCAACATGGATGTTGAATGTGACTGCGCTATCGCGAGCAAGCTCGCTCCCACAGGGTTTTGCAGTGTTCCTTACCGTCAGGCCGCGTCGCTGAAATCGTACTGCAATTCGTTATCCACGGCGCTGATCCGCACGCCGGCCAAGGCCTTGCCTTCGAGCATGCGGGTCAGGAACTCGCGGCTCATGTCCGGCAGCAGGCTGTTGGTCAGGATGGTGTCGATCATGCGCCCGCCGCTTTCGGTTTCGGTGCAGCGCGAGACGATCAAATCGATCACCGCGTCGTCGTAGTCGAAGGCGACTTTGTGGGTGCTCTCCACGCGCTTCTTGATGCGGTTGAGTTGCAGGCGGGTGATGGCCTTGAGCATTTCGTCGCTGAGCGGGTAGTACGGGATCGTCACCAGGCGGCCCAGCAAGGCTGGCGGGAAAATCTCCAGCAGCGGTTGGCGCAGGGCCTTGGCGATTTCTTCCGGCTCCGGCACGTTCTGCGGGTCTTTGCAGACGTCGGCAATCAGCTCGGTGCCGGCGTTGGTGGTCAGCAGGATCAAGGTGTTCTTGAAGTCGATCACCCGGCCTTCGCCGTCCTCCATCACGCCTTTGTCGAACACCTGGAAGAAGATTTCATGCACGTCGGGGTGGGCTTTTTCCACCTCGTCCAGCAGCACCACGCTGTACGGTTTGCGCCGCACGGCTTCGGTCAACACGCCGCCTTCGCCGTAGCCGATGTAACCCGGTGGCGCACCCTTGAGGGTGGACACGGTGTGGGCTTCCTGGAACTCGCTCATGTTGATGGTGATGACGTTCTGCTCGCCGCCATACATGGCTTCGGCCAGGGCCAGGGCGGTTTCGGTCTTGCCCACGCCGGAGGTGCCGGCGAGCATGAACACGCCAATCGGCTTGCTCGGGTTGTCGAGGCCGGCACGTGAGGTCTGGATGCGCTTGGCGATCATCTGCAGGGCATGGTCCTGGCCGATGATGCGTTTCTTCAGGTGCTGGTCGAGGTTGAGCACGGTTTCCAATTCGTTGCGGGCCATGCGGCCCACCGGGATACCGGTCCAGTCGGCGACCACCGAAGCCACGGCCTGGTAATCCACGGTCGGCAGGATCAGCGGGGTTTCGCCTTGCAGGGCGGTCAGGCGCTGTTGCAGGTCCACCAGTTTCTCGCGCAGGGCGTGGCTTTCGTTGTCGGCAGCTTCGCTGGCGTCTTCGCTGTCTACCACGCCGACGCGCTCGCGTAAGGTGGCGCGGGTGGCGAGCAGTTCGTCCACCAGGGTTTTCTCTTCGGCCCAGCGGCTTTCCAGCTCGGCCAGGCGTTCGCGCTCGGCGCTCAGCAGGCTTTCGGTCTGGGTCTGGCGAGTGCCGATGACCACGCCGATGGCGTGTTCACGGGCGATGATTTGCAGCTCGGTTTCCAGTGCTTCGATGCGCCGGCGGCTGTCGTCCACCTCGGCCGGCACGGCGTGCAGGCTGATGGCGACGCGGGCGCAAGCGGTGTCCAGCAGGCTCACGGATTTGTCCGGCAGCTGGCGCGCGGGAATGTAGCGGTGGGACAGCTTGACCGAGGCTTCCAGGGCTTCGTCGAGGATCTGCACCTGGTGGTGTTTTTCCATGGTCGAGGCCACGCCGCGCATCATCAGCAGGGCCTTGTCTTCCGACGGCTCGGCCACTTGCACCACTTGGAAACGACGGGTCAGGGCCGGGTCTTTCTCGATGTGCTTCTTGTACTCGGCCCAGGTCGTGGCCGCCACGGTACGCAAGGTGCCACGGGCCAACGCCGGCTTGAGCAGGTTGGCTGCGTCGCCCGTGCCGGCGGCGCCACCGGCACCCACCAGGGTGTGGGCTTCGTCGATGAACAGGATGATCGGCTTGGGCGAGGCCTGGACGTCTTCGATGACCTGGCGCAGGCGCTGTTCGAATTCGCCTTTCATGCTCGCGCCGGCCTGCAACAGGCCGACGTCGAGGCTGCGCAGTTCCACGTCCTTGAGGGCCGGCGGTACGTCGCCGGCGACGATGCGCAGGGCAAAGCCTTCGACCACGGCGGTCTTGCCCACGCCGGCTTCACCGGTGAGGATCGGGTTGTTCTGCCGGCGGCGCATGAGGATGTCCACCAGTTGGCGGATCTCTTCGTCACGGCCGACGATCGGGTCGAGCTTGCCGCTGCGGGCCTGCTCGGTGAGGTCGACGGTGAAGCGCTTGAGGGCTTCCTGTTTGCCCATGGCGCTTGGGGCCATGGCGCCGCTGGCTTCGCCCGGCACGGCACCGGCATTGAAACCGTCGCTGGCGGTCAGGGCGTTTTCCGGCGAGTCGCCGACGTATTCGTCAAAGCGCTCGCTCAGGGCTTCGACCTTGACCTTGTCGAACTCCGACGACAAACCCAGCAGCGCGTGGCGCAGGCTCGGGGTCTTGAGGATGCCCAGCACCAGGTAACCGGTGCGCACCTGGCTTTCGCCGAACATCAGGCTGCCGTAGACCCAGCCGCGTTCCACGGCTTCTTCCACGTGGGACGACAGGTCGGTGATGGACGTCGACCCCCGTGGCAGACGGTCGAGGGCTTCGGTGAGGTCACGGGCCAGGCGCGCCGGCTCGATGTTGAACTGGCGGATGATGCGGTGCAGGTCCGAGTCCTGCAGTTGCAACAACTGGTGAAACCAGTGGGCCAATTCCACATAAGGGTTACCGCGCAACTTGCAGAACACGGTGGCGGCTTCGATGGCTTTGTAGGCCACGCTGTTGAGTTTGCCGAACAACGCGGCGCGACTGATTTCACCCATGCTCATGGCTCCTTGAGGTCTGTGAGGTGTTGGCCTGTTCGGCGTAATGCCGGGCCAGTATTAGATCGTTGGCATCGGTTTCGGGGCGACCCAGCCAGGTATTGAAGCCCAGGCGGAAGCGACCATTGAGTTGCAGTGCCGGGACTTCGGGTTGTGCCAGGACCAGGTTCAGGTCCCAGTCCAATTCATGCCCTAGGTATTCGGCGACCCAGGCCACCAGCTCGTTGAACGGTTGGCTGCCGGGCAGCATGCCCATGTAGTCAACGAGCTTGAGTGGCCCCAGGCGAATGCGGAATTTGTGTTGGCGATCCCACACGAAGCGGCCCAGGCAGAAGTCCACGCCCAATTGATGAGCGCTGACCCCGACGCGGCTGCGTTCGGGCAATTCCAGCCATTGGCCGACGTATTCTTCGATCTCCACCGGCAGGCCGAAGTACTCGCTGAGGATTGCCTTCAAGCCGTCCGGGTAGCGGGTTTGCGCCGACAGGTGGCCGCTGTAGTGCAGCTTCGCCGTGTCGGGGATCAGCCCTTGTTTGAGCAGGCTCGGCATGCCCCGGCCGCTGAGGGCGGCCAGGCGCGCCGACCAATAGTCATCGTCCGGGCGATCGTGGCTGACCGTCGGCCGCGCTTCGGCCCAGGCCCGGTAAAACAGGCTGAGCAAGCGGTGGTGAAACACATCGAGAAAGCGCTTGCTGGTGCTGTCGCCATTGTTGCGCTGGCGTTCGCGCACGTATTCGGTGATGTGCAGCGGCATCGGGCCGTTGGGGCCGCCGAGGCCGAAGAAGAACTGCTCCAGGCGTGCCGGGGTGCCGTCGCTGCCCGGTTGCACCGAGGCCAGGGTCGCCGGGGCGAAGGTGCAGTCGGCCTGCTGGCCGAGGCGCAGCGGGTCATCGGCCAGGCGCAGAGAATGGCCCAGGCGCGGCAGCTCGGGGGATTCGCACTCGATGCGCCGTAGCGCCTGGAAGAAGTCGTATTCCCAGGGCTCCTGGTGCATCGCCTCCAGGGTACTCACAGGGTCGGACGACGTCCGGGCTTGGCTTTCCATCGCATGATCTCGCCGCGTTCGGTGGTACGGATCACCGTCTCGGTAAAACTGTTGATCGACACGTAGCGTGCCAGGAAGCGCTCGAACACGGCGCCGAGCAGGAACACTCCGGTGCCGCGAAACGCGTTTTCATCGAATTCCAGGGTGATCTCCAGACCACGCCCGAACACGATCGGGCCGGGCATCGGCAAGCGCCGGGTGCAAGCCTTGCTGCTGACTTCGCGCAGGCCTTCGATCTGCAATTGCAGCGCCGCGTCGTTGCTGTCGCCGTACAGGCGCAGCAGTTCGCGCAGGGCGGCGGCGCCTTGGCCTTGTTCGCTGAGGGACAGGTAATTCAGCGAGAGCTGGCTGATCAGGCGCCAGGCCTTGGCATCGTGGGCATGGCTGGCCCGTGGGCGACTGGGACCTGCCACGCAACGCACGGCGCCAACCGGCGCACTGTCGGCGAGGGTGAAGTCGGTCTTGCCGTTGCCCACGCTCATGAACAGCGGCAGGTCGCGGTTGGTGCACAGCGCGGTCACGCCCAGTTGGCGCAGGTCGTGGCGATAAGGCGCTTGCTGGCTGTCCACCAGGCTGACGAAGGTTTCGCTGCCGATGTAGGTCGAGCGTGGGCCGTTGCGCCGCTGGTCGCTGGACAGCACACGGGGTTCGCGCCGCACCGTGTAATAGGCCTGGTCGCGGCCATAACGGGACGGATCGCGTACGGCGTAGAACGGCAGGAACGGCTGCTCCGGCCCGGTGCCGTGGCCAGTGAGGCCGCTGAGCGAATGCACTTCGAAATCCATCGGCCGGGTACGGTCGGCGATCACGTGGTGTTCGTTGACCCGATCCGACAAGTGAATGCGATCCAGGCGCTTGGGGAACAGGTTGATGGCCGGGGTGCAGAACGGCAGGAACTGCGAAGCGCCGACGCTGCCTTCCAGGCTCGGATCGTGCCGGTCGAACAGCACGATCAGCTCCAGTTCCTGGCCGTCGCAACGCTTGACCGCGCGGCTCAACTGGGTGAAGTCGACAAACAGGAAACGGTGGGGCAGGGCGAAGTATTCCTGCAACAGGCGATAGCCCTGGAAGGCTCGCGGCACCACCGGCAGCGCGGCGTCGGCATCGTCGAAGCCGCGCGAGCGCAATGCATCCTGCGGCAGGCGTTCCACCCAGTCGCCGCCGGGCTTGCGGGCGAACACCGCGCAGGCGTTGCCGAGCAGTTGTTCGTAGAGGCGGAAAGGCTGTTCGTCGGCACCGCTCAAGTACAGCGGCAGGTTGTCCAGGGCCAGGCTGTTGAACGGCAGTTCGGCGCCGGTGCGCAGTGTGAGGCGCAGGCCGGCCTTGGCTTTCGGCTCGCTGGCGGCCAGGCGTCCGAGCACGGCGGAGGGGTTGCCGAAGTACTCGGCCTGGCTGACCTGCAACGGCCACAACGTCACCGCGTGGGCGGTGCGGTACTCGCAGCAGGTCTGGGTTTCACGCCCCAGGGCGGCACGCAGGACCGTATCGCGCGGCAGCGGGAAGCCACTGCTCAGCGAGCCTTCGTCCGGGTCGGCCTGCAATTGCACCACGGTCATCGACGGTGTCGGCGCCAGGTAATGCGGGTAGGCGATTTCCAGCAGGTTGTGGGTGAAGGTCGGGTACTCGGCGTCGAGCTTGAGCTGCACCCGCGCCGTCAGGTAGGCGAAGCCTTCCAGCAGGCGCTCGACATAGGGGTCGGCGCAGTCCATGCCGGACAAGGTCAGCCGACTGGCGATCTTCGGGTATTCCTTGGCGAACTCCGCCGCGCTTTCGCGCACGTGGTGCAGTTCCTGGTTGTACAGCTCCAGCAGGCGTGGGTTCATGAGCGTCTCCGCTGGTCGGCGTTGACCACGCGCACATGGCCGGTTTCCAGGTCCAGGTCGGTTTGCAGCATCAGGCGCAGCGGCACCGGCTGGGCCCAGAGATCGCCTTCGATCTCGAAACTCAAGGCGTTGTGGTTCATCTCCGCCGTCGCCCGGGCGCGCACGCGCAGGGTGTGGCGCAGGATTCGCGGCTCGAACGTGGCGATGGCCTGGTGGATCAGCGTTTCCAGGGCCGAGACATCGACGTTCGACGCGCTGTTGCCGGCCAGTGCCGGCAGGCCGAAATTCACCACCGAGGTGCCCGCCGGGGTGTGCAACGTGGCATCGGCGCTGAGCAATGAGGTGGTGTTGAGCAGCCACGCCAGGTCACGCAGCACGGAGGCTTTCAATTGGGTCAGGGACAGCACGCGTTTGTCGGCGCTTTCCTTGGGATTGGTCGGATCGTCGTCGGTCAACCGGTCCAATAGGGATGGCTGGAGGCGATCGCGGGTGGCGATTTCGGTTACCAAGTGAAAAGGCCCGTGTAATTCTTCTGGTCACCTGTGCCGCCCATGCAGCTGGCGCGGCGAGCGATTATCGAGGGTTCGAGTTGCCCATTGATCAGGCGTATGGCGCGGTACTCGGAGTGACATTGCGGACTGTTCTGAGCCGCGGTCGAGAAATGAAGAACAATGACAATAGGCACCTTGCCAAAGGTCTCGACATGAGATTTGCCTTGTCTGTCTACCGTGAACTGGCAGGGCCATGGCAGGTCGAGTGGCATTAGCGTCTGGTCTGGTTTGCGTAGCGCGCAGCGTTGTTGGTCATCGACCAGCGTCAACTGTTGCCCGCCCATCACGACGACTTGATTCACCGCTGCGGTTGAAGTTGCCGATGAGGCTTGCTGCCCGGCACAGGCTGTCAGGCTCGAAAACAGGCAGCCAATCAATACAGCGCAACGAGCCTTGTTCATAAAAGCTCCCAGAACCAGATCGCCCTGGATCGATAGGCCGGATCGTCATACCCGAGGGTCAGGCCACGGTTCCAGAGGTCGATATGGTCGCCGGTGCGACCGTCCGAAGACTCTCCCAATTGCTGGAAGCAATCCTTGAAGAAAATCAGGCCGGTCTTGTCTTGCAGCTTGCGTCGGTCCGCGGCAGTTCCGCCGAGGATCAACGGGCGGCCCAGGTGATGTTTCCACAACCAGTTCGCCAGCGATTCGGCCCCCCTGGCGTGCTCATGTGCACACTTGGGTTCGGTGTAGGTGGACTTGTTGACCTTGATGGTCAGCTCTGTATTGAGCGTGATGCTCATGCGGATAGCGCACTGGTTTGCCCACGGACCATCACAGGGTTTCGCGTCTGGGTAGGTCACCAGCAGATCGGAATAGGCTTTCCACAGATTGATAAACGAAGGCTTGGCCATGACTCACACCGCGCTGTAAAGGATTGGATTCGAGCAAGCACCAAACACCCCCGGCGCGTGGCACCGGGGGCGTGTTCGATTACACCTTGACGTTCTGACGGATGTTCCAGCCGAACTTGACCGGGCCGCCTTCCTTGGTGCCGTCGGCTTTCTGTGGCTGGTAATCTACCAGCACCTTGGCGAAGTTCAGGGTGACGTTTTCGGTCAGGCGATCATCGCCGCCCGAGCCGCCGGTGCTCAGGGACGTAACCAGCACTTCTTCCAGGTTGATGATCATGTACTCGACCTGGCTTTCACCGCCGGCCTTGCGCACGGTCAGCTTGACCTTGTCGATGTGCTTGCCGCTGGCGCAGTGCATCATCAGGTTCGGCGACGCCTTGTCGACGTACTTGGTCAGGGACAGGTCCTGGACGTTGACCTTGCCCGCACCACCGCCGCTGCCCACGTGCATGTTGCCGGACTGGGACATGCCCCAGCTCCAGTTCAGGACATCGATCTCGTCCTTGTGGGCCTTGTCCATGGACTCGCCCTTGATGTCGCCGATCTTGATGAAAATATCAACAGCCATGTTTTCTCCCTGTGTGGTTTCTAACCACATTGTTTGGTTGACGCTGACCTTGCGAAATCTGTGAACTCAATGAAGATCTCCTGTGGACCACTCTGTGGCGAGGGAGCTTGCTCCCGCTTGGGTGCGTAGCGCCCACAAGAAGGGGCCGCTACGCGACCCAGCGGGAGCAAGCTCCCTCGCCACAAAGGGCCTCCACAGGAAAGCCCATTTCAACGGTTGTTTATGCGCCCTTGGCCGACGGCAGTTTCGATACCAGGCGCAGCGACACGGTCAGCCCTTCGAGCTGGTAGTGCGGACGCAGGTAGAACTTGGAGTTGTAGTACCCCGGGTTGCCTTCGACTTCTTCGACGATCACTTCGGCGGCAGCCAGCGGGTGCTGGGCCTTGGTGGTCTCGGTGGAGTGCGCCGGGTCACCGTCGACGTAGTTGAGGATCCAGTCCTGCAACCAGCGCTGCATCTCGTCCTTCTCTTTGAAGGAACCGATTTTGTCGCGCACGATGCACTTGAGGTAATGGGCGAAACGGCAAGTGGCGAACAGGTACGGCAGGCGCGCCGCCAGGTTGGCGTTGGCGGTGGCGTCCGGGTCGTCGTATTCGGCCGGTTTCTGCAACGACTGAGCGCCGATGAACGCGGCGAAGTCGGTGTTTTTCTTGTGCAGCAGCGGCATGAAACCGTTCTTCGCCAGCTCCGCTTCACGGCGGTCCGAGATGGCGATTTCGGTCGGGCACTTCATGTCCACGCCACCGTCGTCGGTCGGGAACGTGTGGGCTGGCAGGTTTTCCACTTCACCGCCGGACTCCACGCCACGGATGCGCGAGCACCAGCCGAAGTGTTTGAACGAACGGTTGATGTTCACCGCCATCGCGTAAGCGGCGTTGGCCCAGGTGTACTTGGAGCTGTCGGCACCGTCGGTGTTTTCTTCGAAGGCGAAGGCTTCCACCGGGTCGGTCTTGGCGCCGTACGGCAGGCGTGCCAGGAAGCGTGGCATGGTCAGGCCGATGTAGCGCGAGTCTTCCGATTCACGCAGCGAGCGCCAGCCGGCGTATTCCGGGGTGGTGAAGATCTTGGTCAGGTCGCGTGGGTTCGACAGTTCCTGCCACGAGCCCATGCCCATCACGGTCGGCGATGCCGCAGCGATGAACGGGGAGTGCATGGCCGCGCAGACTTTCGACAGTTCGCCCAGCAGCTCGACATCCGGTGGCGACTGGTCGAAGTAGTAGTCGCCTACCAGGCAGCCGTAAGGTTCGCCGCCGAACTGGCCGTATTCTTCTTCGTACATCTTCTTGAAGATCGGGCTCTGGTCCCACGCGGTGCCCTTGAATTTCTTCAGGGTCTTGTGCAGGTCGGTCTTGGAGATGTTGAGCACGCGGATCTTGAGCTGCTCATCGGTCTCGGTGTTGTTGACCAGGTAGTGCAGGCCACGCCAGGCGCTTTCCAGTTGCTGGAAGTCGGGATGGTGGATGACCTGGTTGACCTGGGCGGTGAGCTTGGCGTCGATGGCGGCGATGATCGATTCGATCGACTTGATGGCGTCGTTGGACACCAGGTCGGTCTGCGCCAGGGCCTGTTCGGCCAGGGTACGCACGGCGGTCTCGACGGCTTCGCGGGCGCGCTCGGTCTTGGGTTTGAATTCTTGCAGCAGCAGGGACGCGAACTCGCTGGTTTCTTCGGTTGCGCCCAGGTTCTGCACGCCTTCGCGGGCTGTATTGTCAGTCATGATCATTGGTCCTGTGCTGGCTTCGGCGCGCTCGCCAGGGCCTGCAACAGCGCTGGGTCCTTGATCGCCTTCATGATGATTTCTTCGGCGCCGGTCTTGCCGTCCATGTAGGTCAGCAGGTTGGCCAACTGGGTACGCGCTTCGAGCAATTTGTTCAGCGAATCGACCTTGCGGGCCACGGCCGCCGGGCTGAAGTCGTCCATGCTTTCGAACGTCAGGTCCAGGCTCAGGTTGCCTTCGCCGGTCAGTTCGTTAGGCACATGAAACGCCACGCGCGGCTGCATGGCCTTGAGGCGCGAGTCGAAGTTGTCGACGTCGATCTCGAGGAACTTGCGATCAGCCACAGGGGCCAGAGGCTCGGCGGGCTTGCCGGCGAGGTCGGCCATTACCCCCATGACGAAGGGCAACTGGACCTTTTTCTCGGCGCCGTAGAGCTCGACGTCGTACTCGATCTGCACTCGAGGCGCGCGGTTGCGCGCGATGAATTTCTGAGAACTTTGCTTCGCCACGTTGCTGCTCCTGGTCGCTTGAGCGACGGTGTTGGCGTCATCGGGGGTGCCGGTGACGTGACTGCGTGATCCGCTCGCTTTTTATTCGCTGTCTGGGCCGCGCAGGTTTTCAAATTGACTCATGCCGTCGGGAATCAGGTTGCGCACGATGGCCGCGAAGTCGGCGTGCACCAGATTCTTGGCCCGGTTCAACAGCACCGGCAGCGGGCTGGAGGGCTCATGACGGGTGTAGTAAGCGAGAATCCGGTCCAGGCTGCGCAGCACGTCGTCGCGGTTGTTGATGTCGCCGCTGACGGTGCTGGTGCTGTTATTGGTGTTGCGCGGTGAGCTTGTGACATTTGCATGCTCAGTGGGCGCTGGGCTGTTGTCGCTGACGGAATCGGCCTGGGCGCTGTCGCCACTCTGCGGGGCGAACTGGCCGAGAATCTGCAGGGCCATCTTCAACGGTTGCTTCAACGGGCCGAGGTCCACACCTTGGGCGGAACCGACCTGGTCGCTGACCTGCTGTTCGATGGTTTCGGCGGCGCTGCGGGCTTCCTGCAGGGCGGCACGGATGATTTCCAACTGTTCGGGGTCGCTGTCGAGCAAGGCCCCGGCGAGCTGTTCGGCACCGAGGTTCTCATCCGGGAAACTTTGCAGGCCGCTGGCGTTGGCGGCGGCGCGCAGGCTGACGGCGCCGAAGGTCCGCGAGCGGACCAGGATGCTTTCGCGCAGCAAGCGAATGGTGACATCGGACGTCAGGCCGGCGAGGGCATTGATGCGCACAGTGGGGTCGTTGTCGTCATCGGCGTCCAGGCGCGGATGTAACTCGGCCCAGTATTGCTTGAGCAGTTCGCTGATCAGCGTCAGCACACGGGCCATGCCCGGCAGGCCTTCGAGGGCCAGGGAGCTTTGCAACAGGAAATGGGTGATGCGCAGGTCTTTGCTGCGTTGCAGCAAGTCCAGGCTCTGCTGCTGGATGCTGCGCCATTCAGGAGGCTCGGCAGGCAAGATCGAATCGCCCATGCTGCGCTCGGGCTGGCCCCGGGAGTCGCGTTCCAGGCGCAAGAAATCCGCGTCATATTCCAGATCTTCACCGCACGGCGAAGTCGCGGAAACGGCGGCGAGCAACAAAGGCACATCCACTTGGATCGATCTCCCTATCACCCGCTGAAGAAGTCGGGCAGTTCACACGCAAGTTTCGGATGAAACTCACATGTTCCTTGACGGTAATGGCCTTTTAAATCCTAGGTGATTTTAAAGTGCCATCATCTATATTCAAGAAGTTGTGCATTTTTGGTGTAGTACTTATCGCTTGTCAAGGTAAGCTATTTCACCAGTGTAGCCCCTCTGTAACAGTTGTGATGCGCTTAACAGCCTGCTCGACCCATCGGTCGAAGCGGCAACTGACGTGGGGTTTTTGTCACGCAAGCCGGTTATGATCAGCAATCATGCTGGCAAAAAGCCGTTTCGCGGTGGTTGGCAAGGTTGTTGGTGGGTAGTCAGGGCTTCAATCCTCACTTCACCCGCCCGCGCGCGAAGTATTCAGCAAGGAGGCAAGATGCCGCTGTGTTTGACTATCACTAGTTATCACAAGATTACCCCGGGCCAGTGTTCTGAAAAGTCCATGGATCAGGGGGTGATGGCAATTGGCCGTAATTCCGATAATGACTGGGTATTGCCGGACCCTGAGCGTCTGGTTTCCGGCAAACATTGCGTTATCCAATACAAAGATGGGCGTTATTACTTAACCGATAACAGCACTAATGGTGTGGAATTGGTCAAGGCCGGTGTTCGCCTGCGCAAGGGCAACAGCGAACCCCTGCAAGACGGCGAAGTGATCCGCATCGGTGATTATGAAATCCAGGCGCGCGTCGATTTCAGCCTGCCAGTCACCGACAGCAACCCGTTCGCCGAATCGCCCAGCACTTTCGAGGCCTTGATGGGGCGCCAGGGCGCCGCGGTGCATGCGCCATCGCCGCTTCATACGCCATCGCCGATTCCAGTGGCTGCGCCTGCGCATTTCCAGGGCGGGTCGGCCATGGACACCCTGCCGGACCTGTTCGATTTCTTGAGCCCGAGCAGTGTCCCGCCGGCCACCCAGCCTGACCATGTGCCGGCCGAGCAGCACAACTTCCGCCCGCCGACGCCAATTCCCCGGCCGAGCCCGCCGCCCGTGGTGGCGCCGGTGATACCGCCGTCTGCCTCAATGATTCCGGACGACTGGGACCCCTTTAGCGACAAGCCGGTGGCGGTGGCCCCGCCGCCCGTGACCCCGCCGCCTGTGCCGCTGCCGCCCGTGGTTGAGCCGGTCGCGACGCCTGCCCCGCAGGCTCCGCTCGCCGACATCTTTGCTGAAATCAGCGCACCGCCGCCGGCCCCCGTGCCTGAAGCGTCGGTCACCCGCGTCGAGCCCCCGGTCGCACCTCCGGTTGCTCCGGTTGCTCCGGTTGCTCCGGCTGTCCCGGCCGAGGCCGCCCAACCCGACTTGCTGCAAGCCTTCCTGCGCGGTGCCGGGCTGGACCAGTTGCGCCTGGACAAGGCCAACGCCGAAGCACAGATGGAAAGCATCGGGCGCAGTTACCGGTTGATGGTCGAAGGCCTGATCGATGTATTGCGCGCCCGCAGCAGCCTCAAGGGTGAGTTCCGCATCCAGCAGACGATGATCCAGCCGGTGGAAAACAACCCGCTGAAATTCGCCCCCAACGTCGATGAGGCCCTGTTGTTGCTGTTGCGCCACGGCAATCAGGCGTTCATGGCCCCGGACGTGGCGGTGCGTGACAGTTTCGATGATTTGCGGGCCCACCAACTGGCGGTGATGGCCGGTGTGGAAGCGGCCATCAAGCATTTGCTGGGGCGCTTTGAGCCGGCGCAACTGGAAGAACGCATGGCCAAGCCCGGTGGGCTCTCGGGTATTTTCAGTGGCTCGCGACAGGCCCAGTACTGGCAGCAGTTCACCGAACTCTACAGCAACATTTCCCGGGAAGCCCAAGAGGATTTCCAGGACCTGTTCGGTCGCGAGTTCAGCCGCGCCTACGAAGAACACAGTACGCGACAGCGACGCCGCTAAGCGGCGCCGTCCCATAACAAGATTGATCGGCACACAACGGATAGCTCAAACGTCATTGAGGACGCAGGATGATTCCCAGGTTTTTACTCGCAGTCGCCACCGCGCTTCTGCTGACGGCGTGCGCCAAGGATGCGGCCAACCTCCAGCCCGAAGAAGCTGAGGCCGACACCGCCGCCATCGAGCTGCACTTTCACGCCATTGCCGGCCTCAACCCCGGCGCCACCGGCCAGCCGGCCCCGGTCCGGGTGCGCATTTTCGAACTGAAAAATGCCGCGACCTTCGGTCGTGCCGATTATTTCGCCCTCGCCGAACGGGCCCAGGCAACGCTGGGCGCCGACCTGATCGACCAGGACGAGGTGCTGATCCAGCCCGGCCAGCAATTGAGCCTGCAACGCGACCTCGATCCGGCCACGCGGCATATCGGAATACTGGTGGGCTATCGCGAACTGGACCAGTCGCTGTGGCGCACGGTGATGAATGTCCCGGCGCGCGAATACACCGAATACCAGATCAGCCTCGATGTGCGCGCCGTGCGCAGCGCCGTCGTCGTCCCCCCATCCAGCCCTGCCCAATAAGCAATCGGAGCCCCCATGTCCTGGAACAATCGCGTGGTCTGGTCGGAAGGCATGTTCATTGGAACGCAGCACTTCCAACAGCATGACCGTTACCTGGAAAACCTCATCGACGCACGCAGCCGCCCGTTGTCGGCCGGCGCCTGGGGTTTTTCCGAATTGCTGATCGACCAGGGCCTGTTGGCCCAGGGCAAGCTGGCGATCATCTCGGCGCGCGGCCTGTTGCCGGACGGTACGCCCTTCAACATTCCCCAGGATGACCTGGCGCCCACCCCGCTGAACGTCGATGACAACCTGCGCGATGGCCTGGTGTACCTGGCCCTGCCGCTCAAGCGCGCCGGCGCCCGGGACACCGTGGACGAAGGCGAAGACCTCGGCGCTGCGCGTTATGTGAGCCAGGTGTGCGAAGTGCGCGACGACAACGCACCGTTCGAAAACCGCGCACCGGTGGCCCTTGGCTCGCGGGCGCTGCGGCTGCTGACCGAACAGGATGGCGTCGGCGACTACGCCGCCATCGGTGTGGTGCGCATCAAGGAAAAACGCGCCGACCGTGCCCTGGTGCTCGACGACACCTACATCCCGCCACTGCTGGATGTCATCGCCTCCAAACCGCTGGCGGCGTTTCGCAGTGAACTGCTGGGCCTGCTGCATCAACGCGGCGAAGCCCTGGCCGGGCGGGTGGTAGCGTCCGGCGCCGGTGGCGCCTCGGAAATTGCCGATTTCATGCTGTTGCAACTGGTCAACCGCGCCCAACCGCTGATCCAGCACCTGAGCCAGTTGAGCCCACTGCATCCCGAGCGTTTCTACAGCGAGCTGGTAAGCCTGGCCGGGGAGTTCTCCACGTTCACCGCGTCCGGGCGACGACCGCAGCCATACCCGCCATACCAGCACGATGACCTGGCGCTCAGCTACGCGCCGGTGATGCAGGCCCTGCGTGAAGCCCTGTCGATGCTGATCGACAGCAAGGCGACGCCGATTCCGATTGTCGAGAAAGCCTATGGCATCCACGTGGCGATGCTGGCCGACAAGACCCTGCTCGACAGTGCCAGCTTCATCCTGGTGGTGCGCGCCGACGTGCCGGCCGAGACCCTGCGCGGCCGCTTCGGCCAGCAGAGCAAGGTCGGTTCGGTGGAGCACATCCGCGATCTGGTCAACCTGCAACTGCCGGGCATCGGCCTGCTGCCGTTGCCGGTGGCGCCAAGGCAGCTGCCGTACCACGCCGGCTCCACTTACTACGAGCTCGACCGCGGCAGCGATCACTGGCAGCAGCTGAGCAACTCTGGCGGCTTCGCATTCCACATCGCCGGCCAGTTCCCAGGGCTGAACCTGGCCTTCTGGGCGATCCGAGGATAAATCGCGATGAGTAACGACGATCGTACCCAGTTCATGCCGACGCCCGGTGGCCGTGGTGGAGATCCCTTCCGCCCGGACGCTGGCCGGCCACAGCCGACGCCTGCGCCTGCACCGCTGTCGATGCCAGCCGCGCCGGTGCTCACCGGCAAGGCCGAGGGCCTCAACCCGTTGGAAAGCGCCGCCGGCCCGCTGTTGGCGCTGCTGACGCGCCTGCGCAACACCATTGCTCACCCGGCGCCGGCCAGTTTGCGCGCACAACTGCTGGCTTACCTGCGCCAGTTCGAAGAGCGCGCCGAGGCCGCCGGTGTGGTGCGCAACGATGTGTTGCTGGCCCGCTACGCCTTGTGCACCGCGCTGGACGAAGCGGTGTTGAGCACGCCGTGGGGCGGCACCAGCGATTGGGGCAAGCAAAGCCTGTTGATCACCGTGCACAACGAAGCCTGGGGCGGCGAGAAGGTGTTCCAGTTGCTGGAGCATTGCCTGCAAAGCCCGCGCGAGCGCCTGTATCTGCTGGAGCTTTTGTACCTGTGCATGTGCCTGGGTTTCGAGGGGCGCTACCGGGTGATGAACGACGGCCGCAGTCAACTGGAAGCGTTGCGTGAGCGCACCGCCGCCGTCATCCGCAGTGCCCGTGGCGATTACGAGCGCGAGCTGTCGCCGCACTGGCGCGGTGTCACTGTGGCCCGTGATCGACTGGCGCAATTCATGCCGCCGTGGATCGCCGTGGCCATCGGCGCGGCCTTGCTGCTGGCGCTGCTGTTCGGCCTGCGCATGAAACTGGCCTCCGATGCCGAGCCGGTGTTCAAGAACATTCACTTTCTGGGCGAAATCCCGGTACAGACCATCGACCGCCCCGTGGTGCAGCCGAAAGTGGTCGAGCGCCCACGCCTGGCAGGCTTTTTGGCTGATGAAATCCGCGCCAACCGGATTGCCGTGGAAGACGCCGTCGACCGCTCGGTGGTGACCATCCGCGGCGATGAACTGTTCGCCTCGGGCAGCGCCAGCATCAAGGACGACTTCCAGCCGCTGATGCTGCGCATCGCCGATGCGGTGCGCAAGGTCAAGGGCCAGGTCCTGGTCACCGGGCACAGCGACAATCGGCCGATCGCCACCCTCCGGTTCCCGTCCAACTGGGCGTTGTCCGAAGCGCGGGCCCAATCGGTGCTGCAAATTCTTTCGGCCAAGACCGGCCAGCCCGAGCGCTTCAGCGCCGAAGGCCGCAGCGACACCGAGCCGTTGGCATCCAACGCCACCCCAGAGGGGCGTGCGCGCAACCGTCGGGTTGAAATCACAGTATTGGCGGAGGGGGTCGAGTGAAGGCGTTTTTCAGTTTTATGACCCGCTGGGTCATCCCATTGCTGGGGCTGATCGCCCTGAGCCTGATCATCTGGTTCGTTGGCCCGCTGCTCGATTGGCTGGTGCCCGAAGGCCGCCGCTGGGCCTTGATCGTCCTGGTGTTCGCGGTATGGATCGCCTACCGGGTGTTCCGCATCATCCAGGCGCGCCGTCAGGCCGCCGAAGTGATGCGCAGCCTGGCCGCGCAAACCCCACCGGACCCGACCAGCATCGCCACTGCCGAAGAGCTCGAAACCCTGCGCCAGCGCATGGACGAAGCCTTGGCCCTGCTCAAGAAAGCCAAGCTGGGCGGTGACGAACGGCGCAACCTCTATGAACTGCCGTGGTACGTGATCATCGGCCCGCCGGGTTCGGGCAAGACCACCGCGCTGGTCAACTCCGGATTGCATTTCCCACTGGCCGCGCAACTGGGCGCCGGTGCCGTGCGCGGTGTCGGCGGTACGCGCAATTGCGATTGGTGGTTCACCGACCAGGCGGTCCTGCTCGACACCGCCGGGCGCTACACCACCCAGGACAGCGACGCGACCATCGACAAGGCCGCCTGGCTGGGCTTCCTGGGCCTGTTGAAAAAACAACGGGCCCGGCGCCCGATTGACGGCGCGTTCATCGCCATCAGCCTGTCCGACCTGCTGTTGGGCAGCGACGCCGAGCGCGCCGCCCATGCCGCCGCAATCCGCCTGCGGATCCAAGAGCTCTACACCCAACTGGGCGTGCGCTTCCCGATCTACCTGATGCTGACCAAGCTCGACCTCGTGCCCGGGTTCATGGAGTATTTCGACACCCTGAGCAAGGAAGAGCGCGCCCAGGTCTGGGGCATGACCTTCGCCCTGGACGATGGCAAGAGCAGCGACAGCCCGCTGGCGCACCTGCAAAGCGAATTCACCGGCCTTGAGCAGCGCCTCAACGACCGCTTGGTGGAACGCCTGCAACAAGAGCGCGACCCGGCGCGGCGCGATCTGATCTACGGCTTCCCGCAGCAGTTCGGCGCCTTGAAAGATTGCCTGCAGAGCTTCCTCGAAGGCGTGTTCAAACCCAACGCCTTCGAAGAGCGCGTGTTGCTGCGTGGCGTGTATTTCACCAGCGGCACCCAGGAAGGCAGCCCGATCGATCGCCTGATCGGCTCCATGGCCCAGAGCATGAACCTGGACCGTCAGCACCTGGCGCGCCAGACCGGCACCGGGCGCAGCTACTTCATCGAAAAACTCTTCACCGCCGTGGCTTTCGCCGAGCGCGGGCTGGTGGGCGTCGATCCGAAAGTCGAGCGGCGGCGCAAGTGGATCGCCCGCGGCGTCCTGGCCTCCACCGTGGTGTTGGTGCTGGTGGTCAGCACGTTGTGGTGGGTCAGCTACCGCGCCAACCAGGCCTACATTGCCCAGGTCGATCAGAAGGTCGCGCCGTTGGGACAAACCGTGCAGAACCTCAGCCCGGCGCAACGGGATGTGCTCGCGGTGTTGCCATTGCTCAACGCCGTGAAACACCTGGCCGACGACGCCCCGAGCTGGGCCGAAGGCCTGGGCTTGTACCAGGGCGACATGCTCGAAGCCGAGTCCGGCAGCGTCTACCGCAAGCTGCTGATCGCGGTGTTCGCGCCACGCCTGCTGACGCGTATCGAAGAGCAACTGCACAGCGGCGGCAATTCGGATTTCCTCTACGAAGGCTTGAAGGCCTACCTGATGCTCGCCGACACCGAGCATTACGATGCCGACTTCATCAAGGCCTGGATCGCCCTGGATTGGGACCGCAGCCTGCCGCGGGACTTGCCGGCCGAGCAGCGCCAGGCCCTGGCCGGGCATTTGCAGGCACTGTTCGAGCGACGTCCGCCCCTCGCGCGCCTGGACCAGCGCCTGGTCGAAGACCTGCGTCGCCAGTTGCAGCAATTGCCGGTGGCCCAGCGGGTCTATGACCGGATCAAGCGCCAGAAACTGCCCGACGGCATCCCGGACTTCCGCATCAATGAAGCCGCCGGGCGTGACGCGGCGCTGGTGTTCAGCCGCAAGAGCGGCAAGCCGTTGGGCGAGCCGCTGAGCGGGTTCTTCACCGTCAAGGGCTACCGCCAGGGCTTCTTGCTCACCAGCCTGAGCCAGACCGGCACCCTGGCCGAAGAGCAGTGGGTGCTGGGCTTTGAGCAGGCCGATCAGCAGAACGTCGCCAGCCTAGCCGCCGATGTACGTCGCCTGTACTTCCAGGATTACCTGCGCCAATGGGACGCCTTGCTGGCCGACATCGACTTTGTGCCGATCACCAGCGTGGCCCAGGCCGCCGATGTGCTGCGGGTGATTTCCGGTCCGACCTCGCCGTTGAAAAAGCTGTTGGTGGCGGTGGCGAAGGAAACCGACCTGCAACAGGATGAACGCCTGCTGGCCGCCCAAGGTGCGCCGGTAGAAGGCGGCGTGGACAAACTCAAGGAGCGCCTGGGCAGCTTGCTCGGCCAGGAGCAGTCGACGCAAAACGCACCGGCGCAAAGCGATGACCCGATCACCGCGCACTTCGCCGAGCTCAACAGCATCGTCAGTAAAAGCGAAGGCGAGCCGGCGGCCATCGATGGTTTGCTGGCCGACATGAACGCTTTGTACGTGCAGGTCAGCGCCATGGTCGGGGCCAGCGGCGACGCCTTGCTCGGCGAAGCCAAGAACCAGGCCTCGGCCGCCGCTACGCGCGTCAGCCTCAACGCCGAACGCCAGCCGCCGCTGGTGCAGGGTTTGGTCAAGTCGGTGGTCAACTCCACCACCAACAGCATGATGGGCGGGGTGCGCAACCAACTGAACGCCGCCTGGACCAGCGAAGTGGTGAACATCTATCGCCAGTCCCTGGCCGGGCGTTATCCGATGTCGCCAGGCAGTGCGCGGGACGCGACCCTGGATGATTTCGGCCAGTTCTTCGGCGTCGGCGGGGTGATGGACAACTACTTCCGCAAATACCTGCAACCCTACGTCGACACTTCGACGCCGACCTGGCGCTGGCAGCCGGGCGCGGCGCAGAAGCTCGGCATAGCCCCCGGCGTGCTGCAGACCTTCCAGCGCGCGGCGACCATCCGCGATGCGTTCTTCCGTTCCGGTGGCACGCAGCCGATGGTGCGTTTCGAGCTCAAACCGGTGGCGATGGACTCGGCCATCACCCAGTTCCTGCTCGACCTCGACGGCCAACAGTTGAGCTACGACCACGGCCCAAGCCGCCCGACCGCCATGCAGTGGCCGAACCCGGGGAGCATCGGTGTGGTGCGGATCTCGATCATGCCGCCGTCGTCCAATGGTCGCTCCGGCATCACCCTGGACGGGCCGTGGGCCTGGTTCCGACTGCTGGAACAATCGGACCTGACCGCCGGTAACTCGCCGGATCGCTTCAACCTGCGGTTGCGGGTCGATGGCGCCAGCGCCTCTTATGAGCTGCGGGCCAACAGCGCCTTCAATCCATTCAAGAGCCGGGTGCTCAGCGGCTTCAGCCTGCCGGAGCGGCTATGAGCACACCGGGCTTCTATGGAAAGTTGGCCAGCCGCGGGGATTTCGTCAGCCGTGGCTTGCCCCAGAGTTTTATCGGCCCGTGGGATTCGTGGTTGGCGGCGGGTTTGCTCGCCAGCCAGACCAGCCTCGGCGAGCGCTGGCTGGATGCTTATCTGGTCAGCCCGCTGTGGCGCTTCATGGTCGCGCCGGGTGTGTGTGGCCCGGACGCCGCCGTCGGGGTAGTGATGCCGAGCATCGACCGGGTCGGCCGTTATTTCCCGCTGACCGTCGCGGTGCTGCTGGAGCCCGACGCGGACCCGGCGTCCGTGGTGGGCGGTGCGGACGAGTGGTTTGAGCGGGTCGAGAACCTGTTGCTGAGCACGTTGAGCGTGGAGGCCAGTTTCGAGGCGTTCAACGAACAGCTGGAAACCCTCGGTAGCCCGATGCACCTGCCGCGCACGCCGAGCAGCCGTTTCGCCAGCCTGCATCGCTTCGATGCCACCGACCCGCAGCGGCGCACGAGTGCCCTGGCCGAGGCGGCCTGCGAAGGCGCGAGCCTGTGGTGGGGCCAGGGATCGGAGCGCATCGCCCCGGGTTTGATGCGCTGCCAGGGATTGCCGGCGGCGGCTGATTTTGCGCAATTTTTGCTCGGCCAAGAAGGTGTTGTGTAGATGCGTCCAAGTGCCGGAAAAGCAATCAAGTCTGCAAGCAAGAGCCATGTCGGGATGGTCCGCCAGGTCAACGAAGACGCCTGCCTGGACCTGCCGGAAAACGGCCTCTGGGTGGTGGCCGACGGCATGGGCGGGCACGCGGCGGGCGACTACGTCAGCAGCCTGATCGTCGACAGCCTGCGCGGCATTGCCGTCGGGCGTTCGCTGGACGAATACGTCGCGGCGCTGCAAAGCGACCTGCTGCGGGTCAACGCCGCCGTGCGGGAAGAAACCGCCAACCGTGGCGTGACGATGATGGGCAGCACCGTGGTGGTGTTGGTCGCCCGCGATCTGCGCGGCATGTGCCTGTGGGCCGGCGACAGCCGTTTGTACCGCTTGCGCGACGGCGTGCTCGAAGGCATCTCGCGGGACCACAGCTACGTCCAGGATCTGCAGGACAGCGGCCTGCTCAGCGAAGCCGAGGCGCGGGTGCACCCGCGGGCCAACATCGTCACCCGGGCTATTGGCGTCGAGGCGCAACTGAACCTGGCGCTGACCGAACTGCTGCTGGTGCCTGGCGACAGCTACCTGTTGTGCAGCGACGGGCTGACCAAGACCGTCGAGGACGAGGAAATCCGCGAAGTCTTGAGCCACGACGAGCCCGGCGAAATCGTCAGCAGCCTGGTGTCCCTGGGCCTGATGCGCGGCGCGCCGGACAACATCACCGTGGTGGTCGTGAAGGTGCCGTCATGAGCTTGACCCTGAACATTGTCATCCCCGGCTACGACATCGAAGGGCCGATCGGCGAAGGCGCGATGGCCAGCGTGTACCTGGCGACCCAGCGTTCGCTGGAACGCAAGGTGGCGTTGAAAGTGATGGCCGCCGCGCTGGCCGCCGACCCGACCTTCTGCGAGCGTTTCCTGCGCGAAGGCAAGACCCTGGCGCGCCTGTCGCACCCGCACACCGTCACCATCCATGACATTGGCAATGTCGGTGAGCTGTATTACATGGCGATGGAGTACCTGCCCAACGGCACGCTCAAGGAACGCATCGCCGCGGGCCTGACGCCGGAGCAGGGCCTGACCTACATCCGCCAGATCGCCTCGGCCCTGGGCTATGCCCACGGCTTGGGCCTGGTGCACCGCGACGTCAAGCCGGCCAACATCCTGTTCCGCGCCGATGGCACGGCGGTGCTTTCGGACTTCGGCATCGCCAAGTCCCTGGACGACCGCACTCAATTTACCCAGGCCGGTTTCGCGGTCGGCACGCCCAGCTACATGAGCCCAGAACAGGCCCGTGGGCAGGACATCGATGGCCGCGCCGACCTGTACGCCCTGGGCGTGGTGCTCTACGAAATCCTTGTCGGCAAGCTGCCGTATACCGGCAACGACGCATTGTCCACGGCCCTGGCGCACCTGACCGAACCGTTGCCGGAGCTGCCGGTGCACCACGGCCGTTATCAGGACGTGCTGCGCAAACTGTTGGCGAAGGACCCGGCGGAGCGTTTCCCGGACGCGGCGGCGTTGCTGCGGGCGCTGGATAACCTGCCTGAAGAGTCGTCGGAAGCGACGCTGATCCGGCCATTGTCGTTGCAACTGCCGACCACGCCGCCTGCGGTGGACGACTTGGCGGGTTTGACGCCCATGTCCATCGACATTCCCAGCGGCCCGGCTCACTCACCACCGCCGCCACAATCGCAGCCCAAGCCCGTTGCGCCGCCGCTAAAACCGACGGTTCAATCCTCGGTGTCGGAGCAACGCAAGGGCCCGGTGTTCGCCCTGGCCGCCGTTGCGGTCGCCGTGGCGCTGGCGTTGGGTGGTGCGGGTTATTGGTGGTTGTCCGGTGATGACGGCAAAGCAGTGAAGACGCCAGTGGCCACGACCACCTCGGTCAAGCCACCGGAAGTGAAGCCGCCGCAGGCCCCGGAAGTACCAGCGGTCAAACCACCTGTTGTCCCTGCGGCTCAGCCACCCGTGGCGACCGAGGCTGATGGCGGCCAGCGTCCGCTGTTGATGGCGGGCAAGAAAACCCTGTTCCAGCGCGTGCTCAGCAAACCGGGGGCGAAGCTCGCCGACGCGCCGGGCGCGGCACCGGGCAAGGCACTGCCGGCGTTTTCCGTGCTTTACGTGTATCAGCGCAAGGACGTCGACGGCGGTTCGTGGGTACGAGTCGGTGCGGCCACTGACGGGCGCAGCGACGGCTGGTTGCCCGCCGCCCAGGTCAGCGACTGGAAGCAGAGCCTGGTGCTCAAGTTCACCGAACGTTCTGGCCGTGCGCCAGTGATGTTCCTGCGTCAGCCAGGCGAAGTGGAAAAGCTCCTGGCTAACCCATCGGCCGCCAAGAACGTGTTGCTCAAGGCCCAGCAGAGCCCGCAGGACGACCAGCAAGTGCTGGCCCTGGAGCCGGCCGCCAGCGCCGTGCCGCAAAGCCAGTTCTACCTGTTGCCGATCTTCGATTCCCGCGAGAGCCTCGATGAGAACGGCCAGCCGGTGCAGTTGCTGAATGTGGCGTCGATCGATCCGGGCAACACCCCCAAGGCGTCGAGCAACACGCCGATCACCACCGCCAACGCCGACGCGTTCCGCACCGCCGTGGTGCTGGTAGTGGACACTACGGTGTCGATGCAGCCTTACATCGACCAGGTGCGCGACGTGGTCCACGAGCTGCAAACCCGCATTGCCGAGCGCGGCGAGTTGGACAGCGTCAGCTTCGGCATGGTGGGGTTCCGCAGCAGCATCAAGAAAACCCCGGGCCTGGAATACGTCGCCAAGACCTTGATCACCCTGGAGCAGGGCCGCGACCCGCAACGCTTCATGGAGCTGGCGCGCCAGGTCAAGGCATCGACGGTGTCGAGCCATTCGTTCAACGAAGATGCGTTTGCCGGGGTCATGGAAGCCGTCGAAGGCATGGACTGGTCCGGTTATGGCGGGCGTTTGATCCTGTTGGTCACCGACGCCGGGGCCCTGCGCAAGAACGATCCATTTGCCGCCACGCAAATGAACGAGGCCGAAGTGCGCCAGGCCGCACTGGGCAAGCAGATCAAGATCTACGCCTTGCACCTGCTCAGCGACGCTGGCAAGAAAACCCACGCCGGCGCCCAGAGCCAGTACCGCACCCTGACCGCCGACGCCAACCCGCAGATCGGCGATCTGTACATTCCGGTGCCGGGCGCCGATGTGCGCAAGTTCGGCGAGCGCGTCGACGAGATCGGTTCGGTGTTTGCCGACCTGGTGCATCAGGTGCGCAGCAACAAACCGCAAGCCGTGCCGCTGTTGAGTGCCGCGCCGAGCCTGGCGGATAAATCGGCGGCGGTCGGCTACGCGATGCACATGGACTTTTTGGGGCGTAAATCCGCCAGCCAGGCGCCGCAACTGGTCAGCGCCTGGACCGCCGACCGCGACCTGACCAACCCGGCGCTGCCGGCGTTCCAGGTGTGCGTGATGCTGACCAAGCTGCAACTCAACGACTTGCAGCAGTCGCTGAAGCTGATCGTCGACGCGGCCCGCAAGACCCAGAGTTCGCCCAAGGACTTCTTCCAGGAAATCGCCAGCGCCAGCGCCTACATGAGCCGCGACCCGTCGGCCCTGCGCAAGGGCGGCAACCTGGCCGACGGCGGCATTCTGGGCGAGTACCTGGAAGGGCTGCCGTACCGCAGCAAGTCGCTGAACATGACCCAGGATCTGTGGCTGTCGTTGAGCGTGGCCGAGCAGGAAGACTTCATCGACGAGCTGGATTCGAAAATCCGTCTCTACGAAACCTTCCACAACGACCTGGCGAACTGGGTGCGCTTCGGCGACGCCGAGCCGGGTGATGCCTTGTACCGCGTTCCGTTGTCGACGCTGCCGTAATGTTGAACATGAGCGCGGTGCACAAAAGCCGGGGCGCCGGCAGCCAGCGCTACAGCCTGGTGATTCCACGGCTGCAATTGCGCGGCGGTGAGCAACTGGCGGTGGTCGGCCCCAGCGGCTGCGGCAAAAGCACCTTGCTCGACTTGCTCGCGCTGGTGCTGGCGCCGGATCAGGCCGGGCGGTTCGACTTCACGCCTGCCAATGCGCCGCTGGACATCGCCAAATTGTGGCGTGGGTCGCAACAAGGCACCTTGGCCGAGCTGCGCAGTCGTCACCTGGGTTATGTTCTGCAAACCGGCGGCCTGTTGGGCTTCCTGGACGTGCGCGGCAACATCGAGTTGTCGCGAAAACTGTTGGGCTTGAAGGATGACGGCAGCGTGACGCGCCTGGCTGGGCAGTTGGATATTGCCGATCAACTGGACAAAAAACCGGCGGACTTGTCCGTCGGCCAGCGCCAGCGGGTCAGTTGCGCCCGCGCCCTGGCCCATGGCCCGCGCCTGCTGCTGGCGGATGAACCGACCGCCGCCCTCGACCCGCTGAACGCCGAGCGCGTCATGCAGTTGCTGGTGGCCCAGGCGCGCGAGCACGGCGTGTGCTGTGTGGTCGCCACTCACGACGAGGCCCTGGCCCGTGCCAGCGGTTTGCAGGTGCGGCGCATCAGTTGCCGTCGCGATGTCGACGGCGGTGTCACCGCCACCCTCGGGGAGGCTTGCTGATGCGTGGCGCGCTGGTGGCCTCCCTGGCCTGGCAGGATTACCGCAACGATGCCTGGCTGTCGGCCTGCTCGGTGCTGGCGTTGGTGGCGGTGGTGGCGCCGTTGCTGGTGTTGTTCGGCCTGAAGTTCGGCTTGGTCAGCAGCCTCACCGAACGCCTGCAGAACGACCCGGCCACCCGGGAAATCATCCCCTTGGGCGGCGGTCGCTTCAGTGCCGAGTTCGTCGAGCAATTGAGCCAGCGCAGCGACGTGGCTTTTGCCTTGCCGCGCACTCGGCAGATCGCCGCCACGGCGGACTTGAGCGGCGATGCTTCGGTCGTCACGGTCGAGATGATTCCCACCGCGGCCAACGATCCCTTGTTCGAGCATTTGCCGGTGCCGCAAGGCCTGGATCAAGTGGTGCTCAGCCAGACCGCCGCCGAAAAGCTCGGCGCCAAGGCCGGCGATTGGGTGCAGGCCAGTTTCGGTCGGCAGGTGGCCGGTCGCAGCGAGGCGCAGCGCACTCGCGTGCAGGTATTGCACGTGCTGCCCCTGCAAGCCTTCGCCCGCGACGGTCTGTTTGCACCCCTGGCCTTGCTGGAGGCCGCCGAGGATTACCGCGATGGCCGCGCCGTGCCCGCGTTCGGCTGGCCGGGCGATGCGGTGAGTGTGGCCGGGCAACGGGTCTACCCGGCGTTTCGTTTGTATGCCCGCAGCCTCGGCGACGTCGAGCCGCTGCGTCAGTATTTCGCCGGGCAGAACCTATTGGTCTCGACCCAGGCCCAGACCATCGCACAAGTGCAATCGCTGAGCCGCAATCTGTCGATCGTGTTCTGGATCATCGCCGGGTTGGCCTTGGCCGGCGCGTTCGCGGCGATCTTTGCCGGCGCCCTGGCGGCGGTGGAGCGTAAGCGTCGGGAGCTGTCAGTCTTGCGCCTGCTGGGGGTTTCCACAGCGGCGCTGTTGCTGTTCGTGGTGTTGCAGGCGCTCTACAGCGCCACCTTTGCGGCCCTGCTGAGTGCCGGCTTGTATGGCCTGGCGCAGTCGGGCCTGAATTATTTATTTGCACAGATGCCCGGCGAATACGCCAGTCATCTGTTGGTGCGTCACTACACCTTGGCCCTGGTGGCCGTGCTCGGCGTCAGCGCTGTCGCGGCGGCTTGTGGTGGCTGGCGGGTGGCGCGCATCCAGGCGTGTGAAGGAATTCGCGATGTATAAGTTATTGGGCGCCGCCGTGGCGTTGAGCCTGGCCAGTTTGGCCTGGGCCGATGAAGGCACCGACAAGTTGGACAACCCCAAGCCGTTGCCCGATGACGTCAGCCTGCCGCTGCCGTGCGAAGGGCAGATGGTGTTTCGTTACGTCTACATTCTCGCCCAGGGCACCCTGGACGACCGCGAGATCAGCCTCGGTTACCCGTTCAGCGAAGGCGAGGCGGGTTATCAGCAGTCGTTCATTTCCGGCTACCGGCGCGACTTCATCAACGGTCAGTTCACCCTCAAGGACCTGCCCAAGGACTGGAACACCACCATCACGCCGTTGATGCCCAAGACCGACGCCAAGACGCCGCTCAAACCGATGCTGTACTTCATCGGCAAGTACGAAGTCACCGCGCGCCAGTACGCCCAGGTCATGGCCCAGGCGCAATCGCTGGCCAGCGGCGAACCGGCCCCGGCCTGCGAAACCTTGCAAGCCGATTTGCCCCAAGGCGTGGCCGGGCGCTTGCCCAAGGTGAAACTGTCGAAGTTCGAGGCTGAGCGTTTCTCGGCGGTGTACAGCGCCTGGCTGATGAAGTACCACAAAGACCTGCTGCCGGTGAGCGGTCGCGGCACTTCTGCCGAAGATGGCGGGCTGGGTTTCGTGCGCTTGCCGACGGAAGTCGAATGGGAATTCGCCGCCCGCGGCGGCCAGGCCGTGAGCCGTCAGGACTTGGAAGGACGCCTGTTCCCACGGCGCCTGGAAGGCAGTGAAAGCGACGGGCCGCTGGCCGATTGGGCGGTGTTCAACCAGGTCGCCGGTGGCACCGGGCAGGCGGCGCGGCTGATGCCCATCGGCACCAAGCTGCCGAACCCGATTGGCCTGTTCGACGTGGTCGGCAACGCCGCCGAGATGGTCCAGGAATCTTTCCAATTAGTGCACGCCGGTCGCCGCCAGGGCGCCTATGGCGGCTTCGTGGTCAAGGGCGGCAACTACCTGGAAGGCGAGGGCACGCTGTTCACCGGCATGCGCCGCGAGTACCCGTTGTTCGCCGCCGACGGCACTGAGCAAAGCAACGAAACCACCGGTTTTCGCGTGGCCGTCGGTGCCTTGTCGGCGCCACGTTCGCGCTACAAGGAATTGTTTGCCCAGTGGCAAAAAGAAGGCCGCCTCGCGTCGCTGACCGATGCCATCGACGACGCCGATGACCCGACCAAGCGCCTGGACAGCATCATCGCCGCCAGCGTCGATCCGCGCCTGCAAGCCGAACTGGGCCTGGTCAACGAAGAACTCAAGCGCAACGTCTCGCTCATCGCCCAGCAGCGCGAGGAAGCGGCGGGCAACCTGATCCAGTCGTCAGCCTTGGTGGCCGAGACCGTCAACAACTACAACATTCGCCTGACCAATCTGCAGAACAGCCGGCAAGCCGCCCTGGACGCCAAGGACGAGGCCAGCGCCCAGCTGTTTGCCACAGCCATCGACAATGGCCGCAGCGCCTTGGACGGCGCGGTGGCGATTTACATCGACAACCTGGCCACCGGCACGCGTTACACCGATGCGGTGATCCAGGCGCAGTTCCAGCGCATCAAGGAAGAATTGGAGCGCAAGCCGGTCCTAGGCAAGAGCCTGGTGGCGCGTGCAACGTTATTCGTTCGTCATGTCGGGGATTATCGTCAGCAAAAACGAGCCGACCCGGCGGCGATATTGAAGGAATTGCTCGCATCGAACGCTCAGCGGTCTTGAGTGTTCGTTGTCAGCGAGCTTGGAAGGGACTCAGGCGGCAATGGGGCTGTGCTGAGCTGGTCAAAACTTAAAACGAGAACACAACTATGCTTTTCTCCCGTAAACCTTTTGCTTCGGTTTCCAAGCGTCACTTGCTGATGGTCGCTGTCGGCTTCAGCACCGTACTGACCGGCTGCGCCACGTCGCCGACTTCCAAAGTCGCCTCGAGCACCAAGGTCGAGTACTACCCGAACTGCTACGAGCCGGTGCAGCACCTGCGCTCCACTGAGGGCAGCATGACCAAGTCGGTGGTTACCGGCGCGGCCGTTGGTGCAGTGGGTGGTGCGCTGCTGGGCGCCCTGACCGCCGACAAGGAAGACCGTGGTCGCAACGCGGCCATCGGTGCCGCGGGCGGCGCCCTGGCCGGTGGTGCAGCCGGTTACTACACCGAGCGCCAGAAGCAGATCGCCGATGACAACCAGCGCATCGCCTCCTACGCCGCCGACGTCAACAAAAGCGTCTCCGACATCGACCGCAGCACCGCTTACGCCAAGACGTCGCAGCAGTGCTACCAGAACGCGTTCAGCAAACTGGTTGCCGACCGCAAGGCCAAGACCGTCAACGACACCGAAGGCCGCAAGCGCCTGGCGGAAATCGTCGCTGGCCTGAAAGAGTCGAACGACCTGATTGTCGCGGTCAACGGCAAGGCCTCGGAAGATCTGAACAACTACACCCAGGCCTATGAGAAAGACCTGCAGCAGGTGGGTGTGCAGCGTACTGACGTGGTGACTGTGGCCACTGCTGATACCACGCCGGTCGTGGCTCAGACCACCAGCAAGACCAAGAAGATTGTGAAGCCGGCGAAAAAACCACCGGTGTTGCCAACCGTGCCGAAAGAAGCGGTGACCACCGAGAAAACCCTGCAGACCGCCAAGGCCAAGCAGGATGAGAGCAAGCAGGTCGCCAGCGCGGGTACCACTCAGGTCAATAGCATGTGCAAGAACCCGGACCTGGGTGACTGGGCACCGGTTCCTTGCCCGAATGTTTGATTGAGGTTGTTTTGTGGGGGGGTACATATCCGTTGCTGCGGTAACGGCTGCTTAGGGTTCCGCTCTTACAGCGGGTCACTTTCGAAAAGCGCGAAAGTAACCAAAGCGCTTGTGCCCCACCACTCGGTGCCTCGCTAGGGCTCGGCATGCCCGAACGTAGGCATTGCTCCGTGGGCCGCCGCGAAGGGCCATCCATGGCCCAGCGCGGCTATCCCGGCATCCATGCCGGGATGCCCACTGCGCAATACCTACGTTCGGCCATCGTGGTTAACGGGGCGCCGAGATCAACGTCCACCGCGAGGCGGCCTGATAGCCGGCCTGGCTCTCTCTGTCGTACTCCGATCCAATTGTGGGAGCGAGCCCGCTCGCGATGGCGTCGGCTCAGCCTGCATCAATGCCAGCGCTACACCTTGGCGTCAGGCGCCGCCATCCCCTTGGTTTCCAGATCATCCAACGCCCTCTCGACCAACAACTGAACCCCATCGGCCATGCGACTGATCGCCAGGGCTATGCAGCGGCGTGAGTCGTCGACGTCGTCAGCCAGGTCGGCGGCGATGGTGCTGATGGAGAGCAGGTCTTCGGAAGCGTTGGCCAGCAGGGTTTCGGTGTCGATGTGGGGGGAGACGATGAAGAGCTGGTTTTTGTCGGGTTCGGGCGGGGAGGGTTGGGGGTTGAGGTAGTAGTCGAGGGCGCGGGTGGCGGCGTCTTCGAGCTTTTTTTCTTCCTGCGCTTGGACGCGGGATTTGTGGCCGTTTTGCGGCGGATTAGGTGATGGCTTGACCATAGTTGTACTCCGAAGTTTTCAGGAGCCAACACCGCTTCGCTTGCACAGTCGAGAGAGGTGGCAGCTATGCATAGGTGTGCAAGACCGGTCGGAGTACCCGGCAGACCCGAAGATCTCCCATACACAGCTGCCATAACGATTCGCGAGCATAAAAAAATGCCCGATGAATTGCCATCGACAATTGTGTCCTCCGCCGGACTTGCACGTCCGTGTCACCGTTTTTTGCGATGACGAACAAAGGTTAGCGGCGCACCAGAGCCCTGCCTAGTTCATGAACAGCCCGGCGTTTTGAAGGAAATATCCGAGGAGCAAGAGAGCAAAAAGGTCAAAAGATCGCAGCCTTCGGCAGCTCCTACGGAAATGGGTGTAGGAGCTGGCGAAGGCTGCGATTTTTTGACTTTGTGTTTTGTGACTTGGCAGTCATCTTTCGCGAAAACCAGCTTATCTTCCGACAAAGCGAACCGATGATAGCGTTCCGCTGAAGAATCGCTAAACTGCCAGCCATTCATCTTTCTTCACGAGGCGGTGCCCATGAAATTTCGTTTTCTGCTGTGGATGCTGGGGTGGTTGATGGGCAAGGCCAGCCGGACCAATCCGGCGTTCCAACAGCAGTTGGGCGATAAGGAATTGGTGTTCCAATTGCAAACCCTGGACGGCAAGGTCGCCCGGCATTTCACCGTGAAGAACCAGCGCATCACCAGCCAGTCCGGCGTTTATCCGACCCCGGCCTTCGCCATCGCCTTCAAGGACGCCGCCTATGGCTTCGCCACGATGCAGGCCAAGAACAAGCAACTGGCATTCATGACGGGGATTCAGGACAAGTCGATCCAGATCAAGGGCAACCCGGCGCTGGTGATCTGGTTTCAGGGCCTGACCAAGTACTTGAAACCGAAGAAGGCCAAGGCCTAGCCAAGAACCCCGTGGCGAGGGAGCTTGCTCCCGCTGGGCCGCGAAGCGGCCCTAAATGGGTTAACGCAACCCTCCAGGCAGATCGCGTCAGGCGGTTTTGCGACTGCTGCGCAGCCGAGCGGGAGCAAGCTCCCTCGCCACAAGAGCTTCACTCACTTGCACAAGCCAGGTGAATCTATTCAGCCGTGGCTGAACTGCGAAGCCAGTTCGCGCAGCAGCACTTCGGCTTCAAGCACTTTGCTGACCACGTCATTGACCTTGTCTCGAGACAGTCCTACACGCTCCAGCAAAGCATCGGGAATTTCCTCGTCCGGGCCGGAGCCGATCCCTCGCGAGCGCAGCAGGCGTACGGCCAGGCACACCAGGTTCGGGTAGGCGGCGTATTCGCCGTCGTAGTGCGGGTCGTGCTGGAAGCGCAGGGCGGTGGCCAGTTCGTCGGGCATGTCCCAGTAGCGCATCAGCCAGGCGCCGATCTGCTCGCGACTGATGCCCAGCAGGTGCTGTTCCACGTAGCTGTGGCACAGGTGCGGGTTGACCTCCAGGTGCCGGCAGATCAGCGAGAAGTGCGGCGGGAACACGTGGGCCAGCAACAGGTAGCCGAAGTTATGCAGCAGGCCCGATAGGTAGGTCAGGCCGCCTTCGGGTCGCTGGGCACGGGGCATGGCGCGGGTCAGGCCTTCGATGACGGCGGCGGTGTAGATCGACTGGTGCCAGTAGGGCGTGGTGTGTTGCGGGTGGTCCTTGGGCAGGCTCAGGGTCTTGCCCAAGGCCAGGCCCAGTGCCAGGTTGATCACCAGGTCGAAGCCCAGTACCCGGACGATGGCGTCTTCCACTGAACGAATCTTGCCCGGCGAGGCGTAGTAGGGCGATGCGGCCCAGCTCACCACTTGCGCGGCCAGGGCCGGGTCGGTTTCGACGACGCCGGTGATGTCATCGATGGTCGCGTCCGGGTCGACCCGCAGCTTGATGATTTTCTGAGCGGTTTCGGCCAGCGGCGGGATCTCGATGGTTTCTTCCAGCCGTTGCTGGATACGCCGGGCGGTGAACGCCTGTACGGCCTGGGTGATTTCCGCGCGGTCGTCGTGTGGGCGGTCCAGGTTGGGGGTGATGTTGCTCACGGCTTCGCCGAACGTCGCGGCGCTGGCCTTGGTGAGCATGGTCTTGAACGCTTCGCTGGTGACTTCCAGCAGCAGTCCCGGCTCGCCCGAGTTGATCAGCAGCTTTGGCTCACGCAGCAGGCTTTCTTCGTACAGGCAGGGTGAACTGGTCAGCGCCGGCAGACCGGGCAGCAGGCTCAGGCTGTGTTTACCGAGCATGCGCTCCAGGCGGTCGGTAGGCACTGCCGTGAGTTTGCGGCCGGTGAGTTCGGCCAGGCGGTTGAGGTCCAGCAGTTGGCTTTGCGGAAACAGCACCATCAGCGCGCCAACGGCATCGTGCAGCAACACTGCCTGTACTTTGCGGGCTGGGTTCAGGCCGGGGCGTTCGAGCACTTCGTCAAAGCCGATGCCCAATTTCTCGAGCAACAGCCGAATAACAGACGGAGCGTGCGGGGATTCGGGAACGAGGGCAGCTTCTGTCATGGTCTGTATCCGTTTTCCTACAAGTTGGTCAGTATAACCAGCTTGTCCGGTACGCGCGTCCGGAAAACTGAGCGCGTGCTCACACTTGGCCGTATTGCTGCCCGTGACGCAGCCAGCGATCCAGCAGCGGGCTGACGTGGTCGGGCCAGCGTTCCAGCAGCGCCTGGGCGGCATCGCGTACGGCGGGGAGCAGGTCGGCGTCGCGCATCAGGTCGGCTACCTTGAATTGAAGCAGACCGGTCTGGCGCGTGCCGAGCATTTCACCGGGGCCGCGCAATTCGAGGTCTTTTTCGGCGATGACGAAACCGTCGTTGGTTTCGCGCATGATCCCCAGCCGCTGGCGACCGATCTGCGACAGTGGCGGGTGATACAGCAGGACGCAATGGCTGGCGGCGCTGCCTCGACCCACGCGTCCGCGCAACTGGTGCAACTGTGCCAGGCCCAGGCGCTCGGGGTTTTCGATGATCATCAAGCTGGCGTTGGGCACGTCGACGCCCACCTCGATCACCGTGGTGGCAACCAAAAGTTGCAGGGCGCCGGCCTTGAACTCAGCCATGACGGCGGCTTTCTCGGCGGGCTTCATGCGTCCGTGGATCAGCCCGACCTTCAACTCGCCGAGGGCGGCGGTGAGGTCCTCAAAGGTGGTCTCGGCCGCCTGGCAGGTCAGTTCTTCCGACTCTTCGATCAGCGTGCACACCCAATAAGCCTGCCGCCCTTCTGCGCAGGCGCTGCGCACGCGCTCGATCACCTCCACTCGTCGGGTATCGGTCACCAGCACGGTGTTGACCGGCGTACGGCCGGGCGGCAGTTCGTCGAGGATCGAGGTGTCGAGGTCGGCGTAGGCGCTCATCGCCAGGGTTCGCGGGATCGGCGTCGCGGTCATGATCAGTTGATGAGGGCACATCCGCCCGCCCACGCCTTTCTGCCGCAGGGCCAGGCGCTGCTGCACGCCGAAGCGGTGCTGTTCATCGATGATCACCAGGGCCAGGTTCTTGAATTGCACCTCGTCCTGGAACAACGCGTGGGTGCCGACCACCATCGGTGCCCCTTCGGCGATCTGCGCCAGGGCGGCGGCGCGGTTCTTGCCCTTGAGCTTGCCGGCCAGCCAGGCGACTTCGATGCCCAGCGGTTCGAGCCAGCGCTGGAAGGTGATGAAATGTTGTTCGGCGAGGATCTCGGTGGGCGCCATCAGCGCTACCTGATACCCCGCTTCCAGGGCCTGGAGCGCGGCGAGGGCGGCGACCACGGTCTTGCCGGCGCCGACATCGCCCTGGATCAACCGCAGCATCGGCTCGGGCTGGCTCAGGTCGTAGGCGATTTCGTTGCCGACCCGTTGCTGGGCGCCTGTGGGGGTGAACCCGAGGTTGGCCAGGTAGCGGGCCGGCAGATCCCTGGCCTTGGGCATGGCTGGGGCGCGCAGGGAACGCAGGCTTTCGCGCAGGCGTTGTTGGGACAGTTGATGGGTCAGCAGCTCTTCGAACGCCAGACGATGCTGGGCCCAGTGATGGCCGACGGCGAGTTCGTCCACGTCGGCATCGGCGGGCGGATGGTGCAAGTAGCGGATCGCATCGGCCAGGGGGGCCAAGTGGTAATCCCGGGCCAGTTCCGTGGGCAGCCAGTCGGGCAGGCTGCTGGGGCCGAGCAGGGTCAGGGTTTGCTGGCAGAGCTGGCGCAGGCGTTGTTGGGTCAGGCCTTCGGTGAGGGGGTAGACCGGGGTCAGGGTTTCGTCCACCGGCGGCGGTTCGTCACCGGTGATGGCGCGGTATTCCGGGTGATAGATCTCCAGCCCCGAAGCCCCGGGCCGCGCCTCGCCGTAGCAGCGCACACGGGTGCCGCGCTTGAGGCCCTCCTTTTGCGCATTGCTGAAATGATAGAAGCGCAGGCTGAGCCCGCCGGTGCCATCCTGCAAGCGCACCACCAGGCTGCGACGGCGGCCCATGACCACGTCGGCGCCGCTGACGGTGCCTTCGATCACCGCATCCTGTCCCGGGCGCAGATGGCCGATGGGCACCACGCGGGTGCGGTCCTGGTAACGCAGCGGCAGGTGGAACAGCAGGTCCTGGAGGGTTTCCAGGCCGACCTTGGCCAGTTTCTCGGCCATGGCTTCACCGACACCCTTGAGTGTGGTGACCGGCACTTTCGACAGCTCCGTCATGGGCGTGGCTTACTTGCCAGCGGGCGGCTTGGCCACGGAGCACAGGCGGATCGAGTCAGCGAGGATCTCGATGGCCTTGGGCCGCGGGAAACTGGCGCGCCAGGCGATGGCCACGGTGCGGAACGGCACGGGCGGCGTCAGCGGGCGGACTTCGATCACGCCCGGGGAGTAATGATGGCTGTCCACCGCCGACAGCGGCAGGATCGAAATACCCAGGCCCGACGCGACCATGTGGCGGATGGTTTCCAGGGAGCTGGACTCCACCGTGGTGTGCTTGGCGCCTTCGTTGCCCTTGGTCAGGGTCGGGCAGGCTTCGAGCACCTGGTCGCGGAAGCAGTGGCCTTCGCCAAGCAACAGCAGGCTCTTGTCGTTGAGCTGGGCGGCGTCGATGGTCTTTTTCTGGGTCCAGGGGTGCTGGGCCGGCATCAGGACGTAGAACGGTTCGTCGTAGAGCGGCAGGGTCAGGACGTCGGCTTCGTTGAATGGCAGGGCGATGATGATCGCGTCCAGCTCGCCGTTGCGCAGCTTGTCGCGCAGCACATGGGTGAAGTTTTCTTCGATGTACAACGGCATCTGCGGGGCGACCCGGTGCAGTTGCGGAATCAGGTGCGGGAACAGGTACGGGCCGACGGTGTAGATCGCGCCGACTTTCAGCGGGGCGGTCAGTTGGTTCTTGCCGGCCTGGGCCAGTTCGCGAATACCCTGGGCCTGCTCCAGGACCTTTTGCGCCTGGGCCACGATGCCTTCGCCCACTGGAGTCAGGCGCACGGCGCTTTTGCTGCGCTCGAAAATCAGCACACCGAGTTCGTCTTCAAGCTTTTTCACGCCCACCGACAGCGTCGGCTGGCTGACGTGGCAACGCTCGGCCGCATGGCCGAAATGCTGCTCTTGGGCGAGGGTCACGATGTAGCGTAATTCTGTGAGGGTCATGGCGAGCGTCCGTGAAGTTGCGAGCCAAGCATACCGGCTGCAATCGATAGACGCACGTTATCAGACTGGGGGGGCGGTGTGACACTGTCCAATGTCTGTTGGGGCGTTGCTGAATATGAAAAAGGCATCTTTCGATGCCTTCCTGCCGGTTGTACTAATTGTGGCGAGGGAGCTTGCTCCCGCTGGGCCGCGAAGCAGCCCCAAAACCAGCGAATGCGCCGTATCAGGCAGATCGTGTTGATCGGGCCACGGCCTGCTGCGCAGTCCAGCGGGAGCAAGCTCCCTCGCCACAGGATTCACCTGCTACCGGGTTGCCAGGTTCAGTCAGCGCCGGCGCTTGTCGATGGAGTACACAAACGGTGCCGTCAGTTCGATGGTGCCGTTGGTCAGCAGCTCCGCCGGCGGCTTGGGCAGCGGTTGGGCGCGGCGGATCATTTCCAGGGTGGCCCGGTCCAGGGAGTCCGTGCCGGAGCTGCCCACCAGTTCGAATGACAGCACGTTACCTTCGGCATCCACCACGAAGCGCAGGCGGTTCATGCCTTCCTTGTTCATCTGCTGGGCCCTGGGCGGGTACTTCTTGTACTTGCCCAGGTGCGCCAGCAGCGTGCCCTGCCAGTTGGCCTTGGCAGCCGATTGTGCAGGTGACGGGCCAGGAGCCGGTTGCGCGGACTTCTCGGCCACTGACTGGGTTGGCGGGGTGTCGCTGGGCTTCTGCTCCGACGGCTGTTCCTTCGGCGGCTCGGGCTTTTTCTCCACCGGTTTGGGTTTGGGCGGTTGCGGCTTTGGCTTGGGCTTGACCGGCTTGGGCACGGAAATCTCCGGCTTCGGCGCTTCGGCAAGCTTGGGCAGAGGCAATTCTTCGACCGGCTCGGGAGGTTGCGGCGGTGTGACGACTTTTGGCGGTGCCGGCGGCGGCGGGGCTGGTACCGGCGCCAGCTCGACCATCATCGCCTGGGGAGGCAATTCGATGGGCGGGCGCGATGTCCAGTTCAACGCCAGGGCGATGGCGAGCGCATGCACGCCCAGCACCACTGCCAGGCTACCGCTGTAACGCGTCAGCTTTTGGCGCGTCGTGATCATTTCTGCCGCGCCGTCTCGAGTCCGACCAGGCCGACCTTCAGGTAGCCAGCGCCCCGCAGCGCGTCCATCACGCTCATCAGGTCGCCGTAGTCCACGCCTTTGTCGGCCTGGAAGAAGATCGTCGTGTCTTTCTTGCCTTGGGTCTTGGCGTCGAGGGTCGCGCCAAGGGTTTCGGCCTTGACCTCTTCTTCGCCCAGGAACAGGCGCTGGTCGGCCTTGACGCTGAGGAACACCGGTTTTTCCGGCCGTGGCGAAGGCTTGGCCGTCGACGCCGGCAGGTCAACCTTGATGTCCACGGTGGCAAGCGGGGCGGCCACCATGAAGATGATCAACAGCACCAGCATCACGTCGATGAACGGCGTGACGTTGATTTCGTGGTTCTCGGCCAGATCGTCGTCTGCGCCTTCTTTCAAATGCAGGCCCATGGCCGATTACCCCACTTTCACCATGTGCGGTTGCGAGCTGCGCTCGGGCGGCAGGTGGTCGAGGTCGCGGCTGACCAGCAACAGGACTTCAGCCGAGGCGTCGGAGACCTGGGCCTTGTAGCCGGCAATGGAACGGGCGAAGACGTTGTAGATCACGACGGCCGGGATCGCTGCGACCAGGCCCAAGGCCGTTGCCAGCAAGGCTTCGGCGATGCCGGGTGCGACGACGGCGAGGTTGGTGGTCTGGGTCTTGGCGATGCCGATGAAGCTGTTCATGATGCCCCACACGGTGCCGAACAGACCGACGAATGGCGCGGTAGAGCCGATGGTGGCAAGCACGCCGGTGCCGCTGCTCATGTTGCGACCGCAGGCGGCGACCAGGCGTTCGAGGCGGAAGCTCACGCGTTCCTTGATGCCTTCTTTCTCGCGGCTGTTGGCCGACAGGCGCATCTCTTCGAGTGCGTCATGCACGAGCAGGTTGGCAAGAGTGCCTGCCTTCGCGGCGGTGGCGCTGGCTTCCTTGAGGGTGGTGGCTTTTTTCAGGGCGGCGATTTCACCACGCAAGCGACGCTTGGCACCCAGCAGCTCGAAGCCTTTGGCAATCCAGATAGTCCAAGTGATGATCGAGGCGATGGCCAGGCCGATCATCACGATTTTCACGATGATGTCGGCGTTCTTGTACATGCCCCATGGCGACAGGTCGTGGGCCATGCCCAGGGAGTTGTCGGCTTCGAGCACTTGAGGTGCGTCGGCTTCGACGGCTTGGGCCGGGTCGGTGGCGACCGGCGTTGCAACGGGAGCGGCCGGGTCGGCCGGTGCCTGGGCAGCAGCCGGTGCGGTGGCCGGGGTCGTGGCGGGCGCCTGTGCATCGGCGAACGCGGCGGCAGGTGCCAGCAGCAGGCTGAATAGCAGGGCGGCTACCGTGCCCCAGGCACGAGGTCGATTGGTTGGCGAAGCGGGGGATAGAGAGCGTTTCATGCTGGCCGGACCTGAGAGAAAAAAGAAGGTTGATGTTCTTCCAGGCCTCGGGGGCCGAGAACAAAACTGGCGGGCATTATTGCAAGTAATTCTTGTTAACAAAAGTAATACAGTTACTTTTTTTGTGCGATGGCTAGCCGCCCGTCCCCCTCGGAGGCTAGTCTGCGGCTTTGCCAGAGGAATTCTTGATGTCCGCGCCTTCTGTTTTGATCGCCGGCTGCGGTGATATCGGTGGCCGCCTGGCCCGTCAGTTATTGGCCGCACATTGGCAAGTCCATGGCCTGCGGCGTACGGTTTCGAGCCTGCCGGCCGGCGTCATCGGCGTGGCGGGGGATTTGTTCAGCGAGCAATGCCCGGCCGATTGGCCCACCGGTTCGTTGGATTACCTGGTGTACAGCGCCGCGGCCACCGACCATGACGAAGCGGGCTATCGCTCGGCTTATGTCGAAGGGTTGCAGCATGTGTTGGGCTGGTTGAAGCAGCATGGGCAGCAGCCCAAGCGTCTGCTGTTTGTGTCCAGCAGCAGTGTTTATGGGCAACAGCTGGGCGAATGGGTGGATGAAACCTCGCCAACCGTGGCCAGCGGCTATTCCGGTCGCCTGATGCTCGAAGCCGAGCAAGTGGCCTTGGGCAGTGGCATCCCGGCCAGCCGCGTGCGCCTGACCGGCATCTATGGGCCGGGTCGGGAATGGTTGCTGAGCCAGGTGCGCCAAGGGTATCGCGTCGTGATCGACCCGCCGCTGTACGCCAATCGCATCCACGCCGACGATGCGGCCGGCTTGCTGGCGTTCCTGCTGGAGGCCGATCGCCAGGGCCAGATGCTGGACGATTGCTACATCGGCGTCGACGACGCCCCTGCGCCGCTGGCCGAGGTGGTGGGCTGGTTGCGTGAATACATGGGCGTCACCCAGTGGGCCGAAGACGCCAGCGTGCGTCGTGCCGGCAGCAAGCGCTGCAGCAATGCCCGGGCGAAGGCCTTGGGCTGGACGCCGCGGTATCCGAGTTTTCGCCAGGGGTATGCGGCGATTCTGGAAGGGCGCAGCTGACACGGGCTTGCTCGGCGTGTGCTCGATGATATTGTTCGGCGCCAAGGGCTAGATCTCTATGGGCTCTTACCGTCCTGAGTACCTTCCACGTCTTGACTTGGTTCATCAAGCTCGCCGAGCATTATCCGTTGCTTGCCGAAACCAGGAGTGATCCGAAGGCCACTCGCAACCGTTTCAATCATCTTTTGCGTCGTCGATGTGGGCCAACATCCGATCGAACGATCTAACCGCGACAAGGACCGTCATCAATGCAAGCCAGTTTCAGCAAAGGCGTTATCTTTGCACTCTCCGCCGCCGCACTTAACGCCACGATAGGCGTGCTCAGCAAAGTGCTCATGAGCAATGGCTTCACCGCCAGCAGTGTCGCCGTCATAAAGACCGTCCTGGGTTGTCTACTGCTCTCGGCCTTGCTGCTGTTTATCAAGCGTCCGGCGACGACGGCCAAATGGACCCAGGCGGCGATCTGCGCGTTTCTCGGTATCTTTGTGCTGTTCCACTTCGAAACGGCTGCCTATCGGCATTACGCTGCGGCGGGTGTAGTCGTGATGCTGATGGCCAGTGCTTCCATTTCCTCGATTGTGCTCGGACGCATAATCCTCAAGGATGCGATCACCGCGAACGCCACTGTGGGCGCCGCCTTGGCGATCGCCGGAATCGCGGTGATCTTTGGCGCCGATCTGCGGCAGGGCTTCACGCTCCAAGGCGTTGCGCTCGCGTCCATGGCGGGCTGCGGCTATGGGGCGTTTTCGGTAGCCATGAAACGGATGGGCGTGTCCGGTGGGCTGCACTTCACTCGTCAGTTGCTGTTCTTCGGCAGCCTGTACTTGCTGATGCCGGCTTCGGCCGACGGCTTCGTGATCGGTGAGCTGTCGCCCTGGGCGATTGCCGCACTGCTGGCGCTGGCCGCGCTGCCGACCATCCTCGGCTTTTTTTGCACCACCAAGGCAATCGAGTACCTCAAGCCATCCCAGGTGCAAGCCTTGGAGCTGACCGAGCCGCTGTTCGCCGCACTGCTGGCATTTGTTGTGCTCAATGAGGTGCCACGCGAAAGCCTGTACCCGGGCGCACTGCTGATCATCATTGGGCTGTGTTTCTCCAATGAGCTGATCCGCCTGGGCAGAAGAAAGCCTGTCCCCTCTCGCGTGTGAACCTTTACCGGCGTGGGGCGCCCGTACATTTATTTCGAGGCGCCCTATCCCTTACTGCTTTTCCAGCACCCATTGCCGAGTCCCCGGCGTGAACGACGGCATTTCATCGGCCAGCGCGGCGTTGACGGTCTGGAAAATCTCCAGCCGCTTGCCGTCGCGGGCAAAGATCCAGGTGTTGCCCTGGCCGTTCTGCTGCAACCAGATGTTGTCGTTGCCACCGCTCATGGAGGCGCAATCGCCGGCCAGGCACAAGGCGTAACGATCGGCGCCCGGCAGCCCGCTGACCTGGCCGTCGGGCTGGAATTGCACGCTGGCGCCCTGGCCGGGGCCGTTGACGATGCTCCAGGTGCCACCCAGGTAGGCGGTATACAGCGCTCGCTCGAAACTGGCGCCGATCGGCGCACCTGCGGGTACCTGGACTGACGCCCGGTCGAACACCTGCTGCGGTTCGTTCTCGGTGGCGGCCTGGCTTAACTGGTCGCCATCGCGCTTGAGTTCGCTGGCGGAGCTGCCGTAGAAATCGACTTTCCAGGCGCCGTCTTCTTCGCCCAGCAACTTGCCTTCGACGTTTTCAAAGCCGTTGGTGTAGCGCGCCTGACCGGCCCGGGTGTTGACGTCCCATTCCAGGTTCGGGCCGTAGCCCTGCAGCGCTTCGCGAAGCGGGCCGCCCTTGGCGGCAGCGTCGATGGCTGCTTGGTTGATCCAGGTGCCGCTGATGTCACGGTCGGCAGGGTCGCTGGCGCAACCGCCCAGAAGCAGGGCAGCCAGCGAGAGAGCAAGCGCTTTGCGCATGGTGGAATCCTTTCAGAACGAAAACGGCGCAGCAGGGGAGGCTGCGCCGGCCTTATTACTCGATGACCAGGATGGCATCCATCTCAACCTGAGCGCCCTTGGGCAGGGCGGCCACGCCGATGGCGGCGCGGGCAGGGTAAGGCTGGTCGAAGTACTTGCCCATCACCTCGTTGACCTTGGCGAAGTGGCTCAGGTCGGTGAGGAAGATGTTCAGCTTGACGATGTCCTTGAACGAACCACCTGCGGCCTCAGCCACGGCCTTGAGGTTTTCGAACACCTGCACGGTCTGGGCTTCGAAGCCTTCCACCAGCTCCATGGTCTTGGGGTCCAGTGGAATCTGGCCCGACATGTACACGGTGTTGCCGGCCTTGATCGCCTGGGAATAAGTACCGATGGCGGCCGGGGCCTTGTCGCTGGTGATAACAGTCTTGGTCATGAATGACTCCTGATAACGAATGGGCTACGCGCGCATCCGGGTGATGCGGATAACGCCGGTCAGGGCGCGCAGTTTCTTGATCACGCGGGCCAGGTGCACACGGTCGTGTACGCTGACTACCAATTGAACGACGCTGATGCGGCCATCGCGTTCGTCCATGCTGATTTTTTCGATATTGCCGTCGGCGGCATTGACGCTGCTGGCCAGCAGCGCGATCAGGCCGCGCTGGTGCTCCAGCTCGACCCGCAGCTCGACGTTGAATTCGCCGGTGACATCCTTGGCCCAGGAGAGCTGGATGCATTTTTCCGGGTTATGACGGATTTCGCTGATGTTGCGGCAGTTGTCCAGGTGCACCACCATCCCTTTGCCGGCGGACAAATGGCCGACAATCGGGTCGCCCGGGATCGGTGTACAGCACTTGGCATAACTGAGCACCAGGCCCTCGGTGCCGCGAATCGCCAGCGGACCTTCGGGGCTTGGCAACTGTTCGCCTTCACCGAGCAGCCGACGGGCAACGACGTAGGCCATGCGATTGCCCAGGCCGATGTCTTCGAGCAGGTCTTCGATCAGTTCGAGGCGGTATTCATTGAGCATCAGTTGCACACGCTCGGCCGGGATCTTGTCCAGGGAGCTGTCGAAACCGTTCAATACCTTGTTCAGCAGGCGTTCACCGAGGCTGATGGATTCGGAGCGGCGTTGCAGTTTCAGGGCATGACGGATATGGGTGCGGGCCTTGCCGGTGACCACGAAATTGAGCCATGCCGGGTTGGGTCGTGCGCCCGGGGCGCTGACAATTTCCACCGTGGAGCCGCTTTGCAGCGGTTCGGACAACGGTGCCAGGCGGCGGTTGATCCGGCACGCGATGCAACTGTTGCCGACGTCGGTGTGTACCGCATAGGCAAAGTCCACGGCCGTGGAGCCTTTGGGCAGCTCCATGATCCGGCCCTTGGGCGTAAAGACGTAGACCTCGTCCGGGAACAGGTCGATCTTCACGCTCTCGATGAACTCCAGGGAGTTGCCGGCGCGCTGCTGCATTTCCAGCACACCCTTGACCCACTGCCGGGCGCGGGCATGGGTGCTCTTGGGTTGTTCGTCGCCGCTGGATTTGTACAGCCAATGGGCGGCGATGCCGTTGTTGGCCATCTCTTCCATTTCGCGGGTGCGGATCTGGATTTCGATGGGTACGCCGTGCATGCCGAACAGCGTGGTGTGCAGCGACTGATAGCCGTTGGCCTTGGGAATCGCGATGTAATCCTTGAAGCGCCCCGGCAACGGTTTGTACAAATTATGTACAGCTCCCAGCACGCGATAGCAGGTGTCGACCTTGTCGACGATGATCCGGAACGCGTAGACGTCCATGATCTCGTTGAAGGCCCGACGCTTGCCGCGCATTTTCTTGTAGATGCCGTAGAGGTGTTTCTGCCGCCCGCTGACTTCGCCTTCGATGCCGTCGATGGCCAGGCAGTGGCTCAGGGATTCTTCGATCTTGTTGACGATTTCCTTGCGGTTGCCCCGGGCGCGCTTGACGGCCTGGTTGATCCGCGCCGAACGCATCGGGTGCATGGCCTTGAAGCCGAGGTCTTCGAACTCGATGCGGATCGCGTGCATGCCCAGGCGATTGGCGATGGGTGCGTAGATTTCCAGGGTTTCCTTGGCGATGCGCCGGCGTTTTTCGCCGGACAGCACTTCCAGGGTGCGCATGTTGTGCAGGCGGTCGGCGAGCTTGACCAGGATCACGCGAATGTCGCGTGCCATGGCCATGGCCATTTTCTGGAAGTTCTCGGCCTGGGCCTCGGCCTTGGTCTCGAAGTTCATCTGGGTCAGCTTGCTGACCCCGTCGACCAGTTCGGCCACGGTTTCGCCGAACTGCGCTTGCAGCGCTTCCTTGGCAATGCCGGTGTCTTCGATCACGTCATGCAGCATCGCCGCCATCAGGCTCTGATGGTCCATGTGCATGTCGGCAAGAATATTCGCCACCGCAAGAGGATGCGTGACGTACGCCTCGCCACTGCGGCGGCGTTGGCCGTCGTGGGCTTGTTCAGCGTAGAAATAGGCTCGGCGGACCAGGTTGACCTGGTCCGTGCCGAGATAGGCCGATAAGCGATCGGCGAGGGCGTCTATGCTCGGCATGATGATGACTCCTGCCGTCTGCTGTGACCCCGCGCCGTGCTACGTCGACCAGGCATAGGCTTAGACCGCCTCGTTGGACTCGTCCTCGAACGCTGCGAACAGCGGTTCGTCTTCGACGATTTCAGCGTTGGCGATGAACTCGTAGCTCATCAGGCCCTCGGCGATTTCACGCAGCGCTACTACTGTAGGCTTGTCGTTTTCCCACTGGACCAATGGCTCTTTGCCGCCGGTGGCCAGTTGACGGGCACGCTTGGTAGAGAGCATGACCAGCTCAAAGCGGTTTTCCACGTGTTCTAGGCAGTCTTCAACGGTTACGCGGGCCATGGTATTCCTCGGAGCGAATGCAATATGCGCGCTGCCCGGTTGGGCGAGCGGACTCGACAGTTTAAAAAAACACCAGCGTTTAGGGAAGCGCTGATTTTTTAACCAAACCCCTCGGCGCGCTGCGACTACCAATGTAAAGCCGTCGCAGCGGTTTTGGGAAGGGCTGTTCAGCCCAACAATTCGGCCAATAATTTGCCGAAACGTTGCTGTTGGCGTTTCTGCTGCAGCTGGCTGGCGCGGAAAATCGCCTTCAGGTCGTCCAGCGCGTGGGCGAAATCGTCGTTGATGATCAGGTAATCATAGTCGACGTAGTGACTCATCTCGCTGACCGCTTCGCGCATCCGGCCCTCGATGATGTCGTCGCTGTCCTGGCCACGGTTGGTCAGGCGCTGGCGCAAGGCTTGCTGGCTTGGCGGCAGGATAAAGATCGAACGAGCCTGGGGCATCAGCTTGCGCACCTGCTCGGCGCCTTGCCAGTCGATTTCCAGGATCAGGTCGTGACCTTCGTCCAGGGTCTGCTGCAAGTAACTTTGCGAAGTACCATAAAGGTTGCCGAAAACTTCGGCGCGCTCCAGGAAGTCGCCGTGTTCGGCCATCTTCACGAACTCTTCGCGGTCGACGAAGTGATAGTTCACACCATTCACTTCGCCCGGACGCATGGCGCGGGTAGTGTGCGAGACCGAGACGCGGATCTGCGGTTCGGCATCGATCAGTGCCTTGACCAGGCTGGTCTTGCCGGCGCCCGAGGGCGCGGAAATGATGTAGAGGGTGCCGGTGCTGTGGGTCATGTCGTTAGCCTTACTCAATGTTCTGCACTTGTTCGCGCATTTGTTCGATCAACACCTTGAGGTTGACCGCCGCCTGGGTGCTGCGCGGGTCGAAGGCTTTGGAGCCCAGTGTATTGGCTTCGCGGTTGAGCTCCTGCATCAGGAAGTCGAGGCGGCGACCGGCCGCGCCGCCGGACTTGAGCACCCGGCGAACTTCGATGATGTGGGTGCTCAGGCGATCCAGTTCTTCGGCCACGTCGCTTTTTTGCGCGAGCATGACCATTTCCTGTTCCAGGCGTTGCGGGTCCAGTTCGGCCTTCATGTCGGTGAAGCGGTCGAGGACTTTCTGGCGCTGGGTGGCGAGCATCTGTGGGACCAGTTCGCGCAGGGTGCTGACGTCTTCTTCGATGGAGGTCAGGCGCTCGTTGATCAGTCGGGCCAGCTCCGCGCCTTCGCGCTCGCGGCCGGCCTTGAGTTCCTTGAGGCCTTCATTGAACAGCGTCATCGCCTCGGCGTTCAGCGCTTGGGGGTCGCTCGCATCGCCCACCAGCACGCCGGGCCAGGCCAGGACTTCCAGTGGGTTCAAGGCGGCAGGATGCTTGATCAGGCTGGCGACGGTTTCGGCCGCGGCGACCAGTTGCGCGGCGCGCTCACGGTCCACCTGCAAGGCTTTGCCAGTGCTTTCTTCGGTGAAGCGCAGGGTGCATTCCAGCTTGCCCCGGGACAGGCCCTGGCGCAGCGCCTCGCGCACGCCGCCTTCGAGGTCGCGGAAAGACTCGGGCAGGCGCAAGTGCGGCTCCAGGTAGCGGCTGTTGACCGAACGCAGTTCCCAGCTCAGCGTGCCTTGGGCCCCGGCTTTTTCGACGCGGGCGAAAGCGGTCATGCTGTGCACCATGGAGGGTCCTCGCAATGCAGGCGGCCACAACGGGTGGTGGTGGGGCCTGGAATCTGTGAATAAAAGCCGAAGGGCAGCAAAGGCGCAGGATTGTAGCGCAGTGAAGCGCATGCCCCAAACGCGCATGTGACAAAGCGCTGCAACCCGTCGGGCAGGCCTTTGCGCGGCTTCGCTCGCGCCGGCTTTTTGGAGCCGAGTGACGTTTGACTGCCCTATGACGATTCACGGCTCTATAATGCTCGGCAGTTTTCCGTCCTCCGTACAGGTATTCCCTATGAAACGTCCAAGTGGTCGCGCTGCCGATCAGCTTCGCTCGATCCGCATTACCCGCAACTACACCAAACACGCCGAGGGATCTGTACTGGTCGAATTCGGTGATACCAAAGTCATCTGCACTGTCAGTGTCGAAAACGGCGTGCCACGCTTCCTCAAGGGGCAGGGCCAGGGCTGGCTGACGGCCGAATACGGCATGCTGCCGCGCGCCACGGGTGAGCGGAACCAGCGTGAGGCCAGCCGTGGCAAGCAGGGCGGTCGTACCCTGGAAATCCAACGCTTGATCGGCCGTTCGCTGCGTGCCGCTCTGGACATGTCCAAGTTGGGCGACGTGACGCTGTATGTCGATTGCGACGTGATCCAGGCCGATGGCGGTACCCGTACTGCCTCCATCACCGGGGCCATGGTCGCCCTGGTCGATGCCTTGAAAGTGATCAAGAAGCGCGGCGGCCTCAAGGGCGGCGACCCGCTCAAGCAAATGATTGCCGCTGTGTCCGTGGGCATGTACCAGGGCGAGCCGGTGCTGGACCTGGATTACCTGGAAGACTCCGCTGCCGAGACTGACCTGAACGTGGTCATGACCAGTGCCGGCGGTTTCATCGAAGTCCAGGGCACTGCCGAGGGCGCGCCGTTCCAGCCAGAAGAATTGAACGCTATGCTGGAATTGGCGAAGAAAGGCATGAACGAGATCTTCGAACTGCAAAAGGCCGCCTTGGCTGACTGATCGATTCCCGCTTCAAGACAAGGAGAGTGTCATGAGTGATGAGCAAATCCTACTGCCCCAGCCGAGCAAAGAGGCGCGTCAATGGGCAATGTTTTGTCACCTGTCCGCCTTGTTGGGGATCTGGATTCCGTTCGGCACGCTGATCGGGCCGCTGGTGCTCTGGCAGCTCAAGCGTGAGTCCGACCCGTTCATCGATGCCCAGGGCAAGGAAGCGCTGAACTTCCAGATCACCGTGGCGATTGCCTCGGCGATCAGCCTGCTGCTGATGGTCGTGGTGATCGGCTTCTTCCTGTTCGGCCTGGTGGCTATCGGTGCGCTTGTGCTGACGATCATTGGTGGCGTGAAGGCCAATGAAGGGCAGCCGTATCGGTATCCGTTTACCTGGCGCCTGGTCAAATAACGATCAGCCCTGCGATCCAAGGACAATGCCCCGGCCTATCGGGGCATTGTCTTTTTTGAAGTCATAAATGTTTCTTTTTATGTGCAGTTTCCCACTGCGTAGCGAGTTATTGTGCGCATATTCCGCTCTTACACTTCTAGTCACAACTGCACGGTTTTAGTGCGGTCTCTATGCTTGGCAATAAGACGCTTCGATTGATAGAGTTGCGCCAAGTTATATTCCTTCAGAAATATTTCGATATATTCAGACCATTGAAGGTCCTTGAATTCAAAGCCAATCAGTGTTGAGGCAATCAACCTGTTCAAGAGGCGTGTCCAGGTAAAAAGTTCGCCCCTGAATATATGTTCAAAGAATAAACACTCATGTTTCAGCTCGATTTCTATGGAACACTTGTCGCCGCCTCTCTGGTGCTTTTGCTGGGGCGCGGACTTGTTACGCGTGTTGGTTTTCTTCGCGCCTACAATATCCCTGAGCCTGTAGCGGGCGGGCTGGTAGTTGCCCTGGTGCTCCTGGCTTTGCGGGGGCTTGAAGTTGAAGTTCGATTTGATACTTCATTGCAGACACCGTTGATGCTGGCATTTTTTGCCACGATTGGCCTGAGCGCGGACTTCGCGAGCCTGAAGAAAGGCGGGCGCGTGGTTGGGATTTTCCTGCTGGCGGTCGTCGGCCTGTTGGTGGTCCAGAACGCCATGGGCGTCGGGCTCGCAACAGTGCTGGGGCTCGATCCGTTGATGGGGTTGCTGACTGGCTCGATCACCTTGGCGGGCGGTCACGGTACTGGCGCGGCGTGGGGGACGGTGTTCAGCGAGAAGTTCGGCCTGGCTTCTGCCTCCGAACTTGCGATGGCTTCTGCGACGTTTGGCTTGGTGTTAGGTGGCTTGATCGGTGGGCCGGTTGCGCGCCTGCTCATCAAGCGTGTTCAGTCACCCGGCGGTCTTGAATCAGAAAAGCCCCGGATACCCAAGGGTTTCGAACAGCCGAACAAAGAGCGCTCGATTACGCCGTTTTCGTTTATTGAGACGCTCGCCCTGATTGCAGTCAGCCTTCTGGCCGGTACGCTCTTGAATGGGCAGCTCCACGACACCGCATTCGAGTTGCCGACGTTCGTTTGTGTCTTGTTCGTGGGGGTGGTCTTGCGCAATGGACTTTCGGCACTTGGCTTGTATCAGGTCTTTGAGCGAGAAGTATCCGTACTTGGCAATGTCAGCCTGTCACTGTTTCTGGCTATCGCCTTGATGTCACTCAAGTTGTGGGACCTGGCGTCACTGGCATTGCCGATATTCATTATCCTGGCGGCCCAGACATTGGTCATGGCGCTGTTTGCGATTTTCGTGACGTTCAGAATCATGGGCAGTCATTACGATGCAGCCGTCTTGGCGGCAGGGCATTGCGGTTTTGGGTTGGGCGCCACGCCGACGGCCATCGCCAACATGCAGGCAGTGACTCAGCGCTACGGGCCTTCACAGATAGCGTTTCTGGTGGTACCGATGGTGGGAGCGTTCTTCATCGATATCATTAACGTCATCGTCATCAAGTTGTACCTTGCCCTGCCGTTGTTTGCCGTGGCTTGAGGTTCTGCGCGGTAGCGTTCGCCATAAAAAATGCCCGTATCTTGCGATACGGGCATTTTCTTTTTCGGTCGACCTGGGAATGTCGCCGGTACGCTAGATGGTCAGCGTCCAGTCGTAATCCACGATCAGCGGCGCATGCTGCGAGAACCGTGGCTGGCGCGGCAGGCGGGCGCTGCGTACGAAGCGGCGCAGGCCAGGCGTCAGCAACTGGTAGTCGAAGCGCCAGCCAAGGTTGAGCATCTCGGCCTGTTCGTTGTCCGGCCACCAGCTGTACTGGTCGCCTTCACGGCTGACTTCGCGCAGGGCGTCGACATAACCCATGTTGCCAATGATCTCGTCCATCCAGGCCCGTTCCGGCGCCAGGAAACCAGGAGATTGCTGGCTGTCGCGCCAGTTCTTGATATCCAGCTTCTGTTGCGCCACGTACAGCGAGCCACAATAGATGTACTCGCGACGTTTGCGCCGCTGTTTATCCAGATAACGGGCGAAGTCGTCCATCAACTTGAATTTCTGATTCAAATCTTCATCGCCGTTCTGCCCCGAAGGGAGCAGTAAGGTCGCGATGCTGACCTTGTCGAAATCGGCTTGCAGGTAGCGCCCGTAGCGGTCCGCCGTCTCGAAACCGAGACCGTTGATGACAGCCTTCGGTTGCAGCCGCGAGTACAAAGCCACGCCACCCTGGGCGGGGACTTCGGCATCGCAGGCATAAAGGAAGTAACCATCCAGTTGGAAGGCTGCATCGTCCAGTTCAAAGGCGGAGGCGCGGGTGTCCTGCAGGCAGATGACGTCGGCATTCTGTGCTTGCAGCCAACTGAGCAAACCACGCTCGACTGCAGCCTGAATACCATTGACGTTCACACTGATGATCCGCATAAATGGCCCCAAAAATCACGTGCGTGTATGATACACGCCGTGTACCTATTTAGCTAAATCCGCGGTATTTGAGGCTTTTTTTCATGCAGGCGTATCAGCGCGATTTCATTCGCTTTGCCATCGATCGCGGCGTTTTGCGCTTCGGTGAGTTCACCCTCAAGTCCGGGCGCACCAGCCCGTACTTCTTCAATGCCGGCCTGTTCAACAGCGGTTCTGCCTTGGCGCAACTGGGTCGTTTCTATGCGGCGGCCATCGTCGAGAGCGGCATCCCGTTCGACGTGCTGTTCGGCCCAGCCTACAAAGGCATCCCGCTGGCCGCCTCCACTGCCGTCGCCCTGGCTGAACATCACGACCGCGACTTGCCTTGGTGCTTCAACCGCAAGGAAGCCAAGGCCCATGGCGAAGGCGGCAGCCTGGTGGGTGCCCCGCTGACCGGCGACGTGTTGATCATCGACGACGTCATCACTGCCGGCACTGCCATTCGCGAAGTGATGCAGATCATCGCTGCCCAGGAAGGCGCCAAGGCCGCTGGCGTGCTGATCGCCCTGAACCGCCAGGAGCGCGGCAACGGTGAGCTGTCGGCGATCCAGGAAGTGGAACGCGACTTCGGCATCCCGGTGATCAGCATTGTGTCGCTGACCCAGGTGCTGGAGTTTTTGGCCGACGATCCGCAGCTCAAGCAGCATTTGCCGGCGGTTGAGGCTTATCGGGCGCAGTTTGGTGTCTGAAAAACCAAAGGCCCTGTGAGACAGGGCCTTTTATTCAGTGGCGCTCACTTGCGAAGGCAAAGGGCGCGCAGTAAAGCATCCACTTGTCCAAACGCGTCCTGTTGCCACTGGTCCGGGGTCCGATCCTCAAGGATTTGGCTGTCTTCGACGAAACGCCTTACAGAGGTCGGGCCATAGCCGTCGGCTACATCAAATTTTTGGCAGATGTGCAGGAAGCCTTGTTCGCCACTTCCGGTTTCAATGACGGGGCGGCATTCTTCAGCGAGTGCCGCTATGCCACCTGGATAATTACGGACGCAATAGTAGATGTCGTAGGCGTCTTTTTGCTTATGTCGCCCATTAAGGGCATAGCCCTTCATCGCGAGCAGTGCCGGGATAGAGCAAACGGCAACCTCGACGCGATTTTTGCCGCCAGTTGGCATGGGGCCTTCAATCGCGACCATCTGATAGAACCGCATTGCCAAATCGGCGCCATCGGCACGTTGAACCGCAAAGTCATTCAGGATAGGCGGTTTATTCTGGATGATCTCGGCATCGCGAGGCATCAAGAAATCCACGATCACATCTATCGGGGCGCCCCCATCGTTCACGGGAACCTGGCGAACGAGCTGGAAGCGTCGTAGCTCTCCTCTTTGCTCATACCCATTGCCCATCAGGGCCTCGACCAGTGTTGCGTACTCGCCATCGCCAAGTGCTTCTGCATCTAGGCTCAAGTCGACGTCGAGCGTACCCACATGCGGCATGTCATTATGGGCAAGGAGCAGCCATGGCACCGCTCCTCCGATCACTGCGAACTTGCCTTTGAAACTTCCCAGAATCTGGCCCATTTCGACGAGCACGGCCTTCACTGCGGCCGTAGTCCTATCCTCATAATCCGAGGCAGATTGAGGCTCTTGCGGCACTAACGGGGCCATGTCAATTTTTCCTGGCGTAAATACTCAGCAGCTTCTTTTGCGCGTTCTCCGGCCACCGTCAAATCCAGATAGGTCTGAACCGGGCTGGTGCACAGCACGCCGGGTGCTGCTTCGACGGTGTCCAGTAAAAGTCCTTCGTCCCTGGGAACGGTGATCACCACATTTTCGCCCTTGGCCGCAGGGACAAGCTGTAGAGCTTCGATCAGTTTATCCAACCCTTCACTGTCGGCATAAAAGTAATGCGTGCCCACACGGGCATAGGGCGCGAGCCATTGCGCGGCGGAAAACGAGGAGAAAAGCGTGCGCCCGCAGCTCTGTTCGCCAATAACGCTCCGCGCTGCATTTTCCAGGGCGCTGCCATGTAAGGTGGTATAGAACTTTTTACGCTCCCCCGATGGAGGTTCGTAGGCCTCGACCCATGCATCCAGCAGGGCCTGAGGATCGCATAGGAAGAATCCATTGCTTGTTACCTGCCCCCATTCCCGATCAAGCAGGGCGGTACGCACATTGCTGACTTGACCCAAGCTTGTGCTGGCCGCTTCGGAGAGCTCAATTACCCGCCATGCATGGGCCGGTTCGCGCAGCATTGCACGAAGGATCTGTGCTGACTTCGGCTTGAAGAGTGACTTCAGCTCTCTATGTTCTGCTGGCGGCTTATCCGCAACTTGACGGTCGATGAATACGCCATCGAATGAAATCCAGGCATTACCCTCAAGGTCCAAGTAGCCGACACCTTTTTCCCGACATGCCTGCCTGGCAGCGGGCGAGAGATAGGGGGCGATTACGATAGCTGTGACGTCAATGTCCCACGCAGTTACGTAGTCACGAAGCTGAAGGATGGCTGCGTTTACAAATCTGGGCTGCCCACTGGCTTTAACCTCGCAGACCAGAGAGCGAGATTTACCCGATGTGGCTATTTCAACGATGAAATCGGGGGCCCAGTATTTTGTCTGCGGCGCGGCTTCCAGGCTTTTTATTTCGATGATTGGCACTTTGCGCAGGAGATCGCACAACGCCTCTTTTGAGCTTTTTTCGAAATCTTTCATTGATGGAGCCCTTTTCAACGAATGTTGAAAATAGGTCAACTGGTGAAATTCTTCCAGTATTTTCAATAAATATGGCAGTTTCAGCGTTTGTTGAAATGCGCGTATTTGATGAAAATCCAGCTTCTCTCGACATTCTCGAGCGCAAAAAAAATCGCGAGCCTCGCCAGCCCTAACGGATTTTCGCAAACTCGAAAATCCAATTGGAGCTGTAAAGGTCGCGATCTGTTGCGTTTCCGGTATTAAGGCCGCTTGCGATTGCTGATCAACGTACCCACGCCAGTATCGGTGAAGATCTCCAGCAGAATCGCATTCGGTACCCGGCCGTCGATGATCAGCGAGCTGCCGACGCCGCCCTGCACCGCTTCCAGCGCGCAACGAATCTTCGGCAGCATGCCGCCGTAGATGGTGCCGTCGGCGATCAGGTCATCGACCTGCTGGGTCGACAGCCCGGTCAGGACTTTGCCGGTCTTGTCCATCAGGCCGGCGATGTTGGTCAGCAGCATCAGCTTTTCAGCTTTCAGTGCTTCGGCAACCTTGCCCGCCACCAGATCGGCGTTGATGTTGTACGACTCGCCGTTGGCACCCACGCCGATGGGCGCGATCACCGGGATGAAATCGCCCTTGACCAGCAGGTTGAGCAGGTCGGTGTTGATGCCGACCACTTCGCCCACATGGCCGATGTCGATGATTTCCGGTTGGGTCATCTCCGGCGTCTGGCGGGTGACGGTGAGTTTCTTCGCCCGGATCAGCTCGGCGTCCTTGCCTGTCAGGCCGATGGCGCTGCCGCCATGACGGTTGATCAGGTTGACAATGTCTTTGTTGACCTGACCGCCCAGGACCATTTCCACCACATCCATGGTCTGCGCGTCGGTCACGCGCATGCCATCGATGAAGTGGCTTTCGATCGACAGGCGCTTGAGCAGGTCGCCGATTTGCGGGCCGCCGCCGTGGACCACCACCGGGTTGATGCCCACGGCCTTCATCAGCACGATGTCGCGGGCGAAGCCGGTCTTGAGCTCCTCGCTTTCCATCGCGTTGCCGCCGTATTTGATCACCAGGGTCTTGCCGACGTAGCGTCGGATATAAGGCAACGCTTCGGACAGGACCTTGGCGGTGTTGGCGGCGGCTTCGCGTTCGAGGGTCATTCAGGGCTCCGGTAGTGCTTCAAAAAATCAAAACGGTAGTTGGAGATCAGGTGCAACACGTTTGAGTTGGGTGTGGAACACATCCTTGATGCGCTGCAGTTCGGCCTCGTTGTCGGCCTCGAAACGCAGTACCAGCACCGGTGTGGTGTTGGATGCGCGAACCAGGCCCCAGCCGTGGGGATAGTCGACCCGCACACCATCGATGGTGGTCAGTTCGGCGCCTTCGCCCCATTGAGCGTCGTGCAGTGCATCAATGATGCTGAATTTGCTCTCTTCGGTCACATGGATATTGATTTCTGGCGTAGAAATATCGTTCGGGAAGGTCGCGAACAGCTCTTCGGCGCTGGATTTCTCCTTGCTGAGGATTTCCAGCAGGCGCGCGGCGCTGTAGATGCCGTCGTCAAAACCGAACCAGCGCTCCTTGAAGAAGATGTGGCCGCTCATTTCGCCGGCCAGCAGGGCGCCGCTTTGTTTCATTTTCTTCTTGATCAGCGAATGGCCGGTTTTCCACATCAGTGGACGACCGCCGTACTCCTTGATCAACGGCACCAGGCGACGGGTGCATTTAACGTCAAAGATGATTTCGGCGTTCGGATTGCGCGCTACCACGTCCTTGGCAAACAGCATCAGCAGGCGGTCGGGGAACACCACGCTGCCGGTATTGGTCACCACGCCCACGCGGTCGCCGTCGCCGTCGAAGGCCAGGCCCAGGTCGGCGTTCGTTTCCTTGACCTTGGCGATCAGGTCTTCAAGGTTTTCCAGCTTGCCCGGATCCGGGTGGTGGTTAGGGAAGTTGCCATCCACGTCGCAGAACAGCGGGATGACTTCGCAGTTCAGGGCTTCGATCAGTTGCGGGGCGATCACGCCAGCCGCGCCGTTGCCGCAGTCGACCACCACTTTCAGGCGACGAGCGAGTTTCACGTCCTTGACGATTTCGTCGTTGTAGCGTTCGAGGATATCGACCTTGGTGATGCTGCCCTGGCCGCTGCTCAGGTCGTTGGTCTTGAGGCGGGTGTGCAGGGCCTGGATCTGCTCGTTGGCAAGGGTGTCGCCAGCGATGACGATCTTGAAGCCGTTGTAGTTCGATGGGTTGTGGCTGCCGGTGAGCATCACCCCGGATTTGCCGGCCAGCACGTTGGCGGCGTAGTACAGCGCCGGGGTCGGCACCAGGCCCACGTCGCTGACGTGGCAGCCACTGTCGGCGACGCCTTTTATCAGTTGTTCGACCAGCTCAGGCCCCGACAAGCGGCCATCACGGCCGACACACACGTTCGGTTCGCCCTGGGCCAGGCTCTGGGAGCCAATGGCCCGGCCGATCCAGTAGGCGGTTTCGGCGGTAAGGGTTTCCGGTACCACGCCACGGATGTCGTAGGCGCGGAAGATGCTGTCAGGGAAGATCGGGGCGATTGCGGCTGGGGTGTTCATGGGCGGGGCGCTCTATCAGGAAAGTGACTGGACAGGCCGACGGGTCGCGTCGGCAGGCTCAAGCTGAAGGGTATGACGGCGTTTTTGACAGAGAGTTCGTGGTGGGAAAATGCCATGAGACAGCGTTACCCCGGCCTCGCTCGCCTAATACGTTGATTCCGGATGGGAAACCTAGCAGAAAGCCACTGCGCATTTTTTGTCCTGAAACACAAGCTTCACAAACGGGCCGGGCAGGACGCCCGGCTTGAAAACACCGGTCAATGGCTGCCGGAATGCCCAAAACCACCCGCGCCACGCTGGCTTTCGTCGAATTCTTCGACCAGTTCGAAGTGGGCCTGGACCACCGGCACCAGCACCAGCTGCGCGATGCGTTCGCCCACGGCAATGTTGAAGGCTGTTTGGCCGCGGTTCCAGCACGACACCATCAGTTCGCCTTGATAGTCGGAGTCGATCAGGCCCACCAGGTTGCCCAGCACGATGCCGTGCTTATGGCCCAGGCCCGAGCGCGGCAGGATCAGCGCGGCCAGGCCAGGATCGCCGATGTACACCGACAGGCCGGTAGGAATCAGCAGGGTCTGGCCCGGCTCCAGGATCGTGTCCTGCTTGAGCATCGCCCGCAGGTCGAGGCCGGCGGAGCCCGGTGTGGCGTATTGCGGCAGCGGGAATTCGTTGCCGATGCGTGGGTCGAGGATCTTGGCTTGTAGGGCGTGCATGACATTTAAACCTGGTTCAGACGTTCGGCGATGAAAGTGATCAGCTGGCGGGCAATCTTGCTCTTGCTGGTCTGGGCGAAAAGTGTGGCGTGCAACTGGCGGTCGATCACGCTGCAGGCGTTTTCTTCGCTGTTGAAGCCGATGCTCGGGTTGGCCACGTCGTTGGCGACGATCAAGTCGAGATTCTTGTCCTTGAGCTTGCGTGCGGCGTAATCGAGCAGGTGTTCGGTCTCGGCGGCAAAGCCGACACTGAACGGGCGGTCGGGGCGGGTGGCGATGCTGGCCAGGATGTCCGGGTTGCGCACCATTTGCAGGAGCAGGCCGTCGCCGCTTGTAGGGTCTTTCTTCAATTTTTGCGGGGCGACGACTTCGGGGCGGTAGTCCGCCACCGCCGCCGAGGCGATGAACAGGTCGCAGGGGATGGCGGCCTCGCAGGCTGCGAGCATGTCCCGGGCGCTGACCACATCGATGCGCGTGACCCGGTCCGGAGTCGGCAGGTGCACGGGGCCGGTGATCAGTGTTACCCGGGCGCCGGCTTCTACCGCGGCTTCGGCCAGGGCGAAGCCCATTTTCCCGGAGCTGTGGTTGGTGATGTAGCGCACCGGGTCGATGTTTTCCTGGGTCGGTCCGGCGGTGATCAGCACGTGCTTGCCGGTCAGGGCCTGGCGCTGGAAGCAGTCGGCGGCGCACTGGGCCAGGTCGGTGGCTTCAAGCATGCGGCCCATGCCGACATCGCCGCAGGCCTGGCTGCCGGAGGCCGGGCCGAAGACTTTCAGGGCGCGGCTTTCGAGCAATTGCAGGTTGGCCTGGGTGGCCGGGTCGCGCCACATGGCCTGGTTCATGGCCGGCGCCACGGCGACCACCGCGTCGGTGGCGAGCACCAGGGTGGTCAGCAGGTCGTCGGCGATGCCCTGGGCCAAACGGGCGATCAGGTCGGCCGTGGCCGGGGCGATCAGCACCAGGTCGGCCCACTTGGCCAGTTCGATATGACCCATGGCGGCTTCGGCCGCCGGGTCGAGCAAATCCAGGTGGACCGGGTGCCCGGATAGGGCTTGCATGGTCAGCGGGGTAATGAACTCGCTGCCACCGCGGGTCATGACGACCCGTACTTCCGCGCCCTGGTCGATAAGCCTGCGAACCAGCTCGGCGCTCTTGTAGGCGGCAATGCCGCCGCCGACGCCCAGAACGATGCGTTTCCGATACAGCCGCTGCATAGGCCTGCCTTTCGATTTCAGTGGTCAGTGCAAGACGAACCCCTTGGCAGCAGCTGCCAGGGTGCAAATCGCCTGCAAAAAAGATGGGCTACGATATCACAGCGACCGCTATGGAACAGCGGCGCCCACAATCAGGGAGATGCCATGAGTATTCGCGATTGGCCCGTGGCCGAGCGGCCAGGGGAGCGGTTATTGGCGCTAGGGGCGGGGAGTCTATCGGACGCCGAGCTGCTGGCGATTTTTTTGCGCACCGGCGTGTCGGGCAAAAGCGCGGTGGATCTGGCGCGACAACTATTGATTCAATTTGGCAGCCTGCGCGCGCTGCTTGAAGCCGATCAGATCACATTCAGTAATCATATGGGGCTCGGACCGGCGAAGTTTGCCCAACTGCAAGCGGCTCAGGAAATGAGTCGTCGGCATTTGGCTGAACGGGCACGGGAAAAGACCACGCTGGAAAGCCCGTTCGCGGTGCGTGAGTACCTGAAATCGATGTTGCGTCACGAACCCCACGAGGTGTTCGGGTGCCTGTTTCTCAATGCCAAGCACCAGGTGCTGACCTTCGAGGCGCTGTTCCGCGGCTCTATCGACAGCGCCAGTGTCCATCCCCGGCAGGTCGTCAAGCGCGCCCTGGCCCACAACGCCGCTGCGTTGATCCTGTGCCACAACCACCCCTCCGGCAACACCGAGCCCAGCCAGGCCGACCGGGTGCTCACTGAGCGGCTTCAGGAGGCGTTGGAACTGATCGATGTGCGGGTGCTCGACCACTTCATTGTTGGCGATGGGGAGCCGCTGTCGATGGCGGAGCATGGGTGGATGTGAGGCAGCGGCAAGCTGTCAGCTTCAAGCCGCAAGTTCAGAGCCGGGTGTGATCTGCTCTTGAGCTTGCAGCTTGCAGCTTGCAGCTTGCAGCTTGCAGCTTGCAGCTTGCAGCTTGCAGCTTACGGCTTGAGCCTGACCTTCGAGTAATCCTGCCGCCCAAACGGGCTGACCGAGTAACCCTGCACATCCTTGCGGGCCAGGGCGAACGCGGTCGGGTGCGCCAGGGGCAGCCACAGGGCCTGTTGCTGGATCTGGGCCTGGGCCTGCTCGTAGAGCTTGGCCCGCACGCCTTGTTCGCCGGTGGTCTTGCCGGCGCTGATCAGTTTGTCCAGGTCGGGATTGCAGTAGCGGGCGAAGTTGGTGCCGGACTTGACCGCCGCGCAGGAAAACTGTGGCGTGAGGAAGTTGTCCGGGTCGCCGTTGTCGCCGGCCCAACCCATGAACAGCAAATCATGTTCGCCGGCCTTGGCGCGACGGATCAGTTCGCCCCATTCGATCACCCGGATCTCGGCCTGGATGCCGATCTGCGCCAGGTCGGACTGCAGCAGTTGCGCGCCGACGCTGGGGTTGGGGTTCAGCAGGCTGCCGGAAGGGCGGGTCCAGATGGTGGTCTGGAAGCCTTCCTTCAAGCCGGCCTTGGCCAACAGGTCGCGGGCCTTGGCCAGATCATGGGCGTAGCCGGGCAGGCTTTTGGCGTAGCTCCAGGTGTTGGGCGGGTAGGGGCCATTGGCGGCTTCGGCGGTGCCTTCGAAGACGCTCTTCAGGTAGCTGGCCTTGTCGAAGGCCAGGTTGATGGCTTGGCGCACCTCAGGCTTGTCCAGCGGCGGATGCTGGCTGTTGATGGCCACGAACGCGGTCATGAAGGCGTCGGTCTGCTCGACCTTCAGCGTAGGTTCTTGCTTGGCGGCTTGTACGTCCAGCGGCTTGGGCGACAGGGCGATCTGGCATTCGTTGCGACGCAGTTTCTGCAGGCGCACATTGGCATCCGGCGTGATGGCGAAGACCAGCGGGTCCACTTGGGGCTTGCCGCCGAAATAGGCGTCGTTGGCCTTGTAGCGAATCGAGGCGTCCTTCTGGAACCGGCTGAAAATGAACGGGCCGGTGCCGATCGGCAGGCTATTGAGCTTTTCCGGCGTACCGGCCTTCATCAACTGATCGGCGTATTCGGCCGAGTAAATGGAGGCAAAACCCATGCTCAACGTCGCCAGGAAGGTCGAGTCGGCGTGATCGAGGGTGAAGCGCACGATCAACGGGTCCAGCGCATCGACTTTCTTGATCAGCGCTGGCAGTTGCATGGACTGGGCGTGGGGGAAACCGCTTTGCGCCACCTTGTGCCAGGGGTTCGCCGGGTCGAGCATGCGCTCGAAGCTGAACTTCACGTCCTCGGCGGTCAGGTCGCGGCGCGGCGTGAAGTAGTCGGTGTGGTGGAACTTGACCTGTGGCCGCAGCTTGAACACGTAGGTCAGGCCATCGGTGGAGACTTCCCAGCGCTCGGCCAGGCTGGGGACCACTTTGCCGCCGGCGGTATCGAAGTCCACCAGGCGGTTCATCAGCACGTCGGCGGAGGCGTTGGTGGTCGTCAGGGAGTTGTACTGGACGACATCGAACCCTTCCGGGCTGGCTTCGGTACAGACGCTCAGGGCGGCGGCCAAGGCCTGTGGGGTGATCAGCAGAGGGGCGAGCAACAATGGTAGGGCAGCGAGGCGCATGGTCGGTTTCCTGTGCAAGTCGAAGGCCCATCTGCGAGTGCAGTCTGGAAAAGGCCTACCCTAGTGGGCTCGCCGCTAAATGACTATCCCCTTTTTGCATTTTCCGGCACTCTGCGCCAACGCGTGGATGGACTAAAAATCGCCACAGGTGAAAAAAACCTGCATGCAGCGACGAGCGGTAAGGTGCTGTGCCAGCCTCTGCCCCCGCCGCCCGGGGCGGTTGGTCGATGATTCGCCATGAAGACAAATCACATCGGCTGTTGTTGCGCTGTGGTCTTTCTGGTATAAAGCAGCGCTCTTTTCTAGGGGCCCGGTTCCTTCACTGTAGGTGTAGCCGGTAAGACCCTTAAAGAAACGCGGCGCCTGGCGCCAAATGACTGAGAGATTAAGCGGCCAACCCATGCCGGGTTGGGCATGTGGTTTTAGAGGGCTGAGGCATGTCGAGAGTCTGTCAAGTTACCGGTAAGGGTCCGGTGACTGGGAATAACATTTCCCACGCAAACAACAAAACCCGTCGTCGTTTCCTGCCGAACCTGCAGCATCACCGCTTCTGGGTTGAAGAAGAGAAACGTTTTGTGCGTCTGCGCGTATCTGCCAAGGGCATGCGTATCATCGACAAGCGTGGCATCAGTGTCGTGCTGGCCGAACTTCGTCGCGATGGCAAGGTTTAAGGGAGCTAATCATGCGTGAATTGATTCGTTTGATCTCGAGCGCCGGTACTGGTCACTTCTACACTACCGACAAGAACAAGCGTACTACCCCGGACAAAATCGAGATCAAGAAATATGATCCGGTTGTTCGCAAGCACGTGATCTACAAGGAAGGCAAAATCAAGTAATTGATTTTTCCCTTCTTACGAAAAAGGCCCGTATCGCGAGATACGGGCCTTTTTTGTTGCGCTCGGATTGTGTGGTCAGCGACGAGGGGGTCAGCCGCAGTTGATGCTGACAATGATCCTGTCGGCGTCGGTGTGCAGGTTGATCCGGCGCGGACGCAGGTCCCAGCTCGACGGATATTTCGGGCCTGTGGCGCGGACGGGGGCTCCATTGGCCAAGGCGCGAACCTCTTCAAGCAATTGAGGGGTGCATTTTTGGCCGATGGTGTATTGGGCGATGGCGAGATCGCATTGATCGGGTACGACGGGCATATTGCCTCCTTGCAATAGTGATAGGGTCAGGGCGCTCACCTGTCGGTTGGCCGCACGTTCTGTGCGTGCCGTTGCGACGATAAAATACGTGATGCCCGTGAGCAGTCTTATCTGCTGCGCTGGTCTTTACCAGCGATAGAGTGTCAGCTTCTTTTTCGGCGGGGCTCAAGCCTTCTGCTCGAACACCACGTAAATCTTGCGGCACGGCTCCAGCACTTCCCAAGTGCCCTGGAAACCCGCTGGGATCACAAAGCGGTCGCCAGCCCGCAGGGTCTTGGCATTGCCATTGTCGTCCCGCAGCACGGAAACACCCTGGACGATCTCGCAATACTCATGCTCGGTGTAATTGACCGTCCACTGGCCGACGGCGCCTTCCCATACGCCCGCGTTCATCTGCCCGCAGGGGCTGCTGTAATGGTTGAACACGGTTTGCTCGGGGTCGCCCTTGAACACCTTGGCCGGGTCCGGGCGATAACGTTCGGCGGTGGTATTGGCCTGGCTGAAATCGACGATGTCCTGAATGCTCATGCGGGTGATCCCCAGTGATCGCTTGGAAGGCTTCGAGTCTATGTTTATTAAAACGAACATCGCAAGGTCGTTTGCCCGCGTTGTGTCAAATATATTGAAACATGACCAGCCGCTGGTTTAGGGTGGCGGGTGCCCTATGCCGAAAACGGCGCCGAAACCAGGCTGGTTGGGCAGAATACTTTTGAGCGCTGCGCACCGCGCGGCGTTCGTACTCAATAAGAGGAGGACACACGCATGACCACCCTGACTCGTGCCGACTGGGAACAACGCGCCCGCAACCTGAAGATCGAGGGCCGCGCCTTCATCAACGGCGAGTACACTGATGCGGTGTCCGGCGAAACCTTCGATTGCCTCAGCCCGGTCGATGGCCGCCTGCTGGGCAAGATCGCCAGCTGTGACGTCGCCGACGCCCAGCGTGCGGTCGAAAACGCCCGCGCCACATTCAGTTCCGGCGTCTGGTCGCGCCTGGCACCCAGCAAGCGCAAAGCCACCATGATTCGTTTTGCCGGCCTGCTCAAGCAGCATGCCGAAGAACTGGCCCTGCTCGAAACCCTGGACATGGGCAAGCCGATCAGTGATTCCCTGAACATCGACGTTCCCGGCGCGGCGCAAGCCTTGAGCTGGAGCGGTGAAGCCATCGACAAGCTCTATGACGAAGTGGCGGCTACGCCGCACGATCAGTTGGGCCTGGTAACCCGTGAGCCGGTGGGTGTCGTGGGCGCTATCGTGCCCTGGAACTTCCCGTTGATGATGGCCTGCTGGAAGCTCGGCCCGGCGCTGTCCACCGGTAACTCGGTGGTGCTCAAACCGTCGGAAAAATCCCCGCTGACCGCTCTCCGCATCGCCGCACTGGCGATCGAGGCCGGCATTCCGAAGGGCGTGCTGAACGTGCTGCCAGGCTATGGCCACACCGTCGGCAAGGCCCTGGCCCTGCATATGGACGTCGATACGCTGGTGTTCACCGGCTCTACCAAGATCGCCAAGCAACTGATGATCTACTCCGGCGAATCCAACATGAAGCGTATCTGGCTGGAAGCCGGCGGCAAGAGCCCGAACATCGTGTTCGCCGATGCCCCGGACCTGCAAGCCGCCGCCGAATCCGCCGCCAGCGCCATCGCCTTCAACCAGGGCGAAGTTTGCACTGCCGGCTCGCGGCTGTTGGTGGAGCGTTCCATCAAGGACACGTTCCTGCCACTGGTGATCGAAGCCCTCAAGGGCTGGAAGCCTGGTAACCCTCTGGACCCGGCCACCAATGTCGGCGCCCTGGTCGATACCCAGCAGATGAACACCGTGCTGTCCTACATCGAGGCCGGTCACAGCGACGGCGCCAAACTGGTGGCCGGCGGCAAGCGCATCCTTGAGGAAACGGGCGGTACGTACGTCGAGCCGACGATTTTCGACGGCGTGAGCAACGCGATGAAAATCGCCCAGGAAGAGATTTTCGGCCCGGTCTTGTCGGTCATTGCCTTCGACACCGCTGAGCAGGCCATCGAGATCGCCAACGACACGCCGTACGGCCTGGCCGCGGCGGTATGGACCAAGGACATCTCCAAGGCCCACCTGACCGCCAAGGCCCTGCGTGCCGGCAGCGTCTGGGTCAACCAGTACGACGGCGGCGACATGACCGCGCCGTTCGGTGGTTTCAAGCAATCGGGTAATGGTCGCGACAAGTCGCTGCATGCGTTCGACAAGTACACCGAGCTGAAGTCGACCTGGATCAAACTCTGATCCCTTTTGTGGGAGCGGAAGATTTGCGGTAGACACACATCCCCTGTGGGAGCGCGCTTGCTCGCGATCGCGGTATGACAGTCGACGACTTTGTTGAATGTTGCGCCGCTATCGCGAGCAAGCTCGCTCCCACAATGTTTTGGGTGGCGCTTGGGATTGATAACTGTCCACAGGAGCGTGGAAATGCGTTGGGCGACCTATTTCGCCGTGTTGGCGTCTGTCCTGAGTGTCGGCCTGGCCTTGGGCGTGAGCATGCCGCTGGTGTCGCTGCGCCTGGAGGGCTGGGGTTATGGCTCGTTCGCCATTGGCGTGATGGCCGCCATGCCGGCCGTGGGGGTGTTGCTCGGGGCCAAGGTGTCCAGCCGGCTGGCGGCGCGGTTTGGCACGGCAGCGTTGATGCGTCTGTGCCTGTGGGGCGGCGCGGTGTCCATCGGGTTGCTGGCGTTGCTGCCCAGCTATCCGGTCTGGCTGCTGCTGCGCCTGTTGATTGGCGTGGTCCTGACCTTGGTGTTCATTCTGGGTGAGAGTTGGATCAACCAACTGGTCATTGAGAAATGGCGTGGGCGACTGGTGGCGCTGTACGGCAGCAGCTACGCCTTGAGCCAGTTGTCCGGCCCACTGCTGCTGGGCGCGCTGGGGACCGCTCATGACTACGGGTTCTGGGTGGGTGTCGGTTTGCTGCTGATCGCACCCTTACTGTTGCTGGGCCGTAGCGGTGCGCCGAGCAGCGAGGCCGGCAGCGTTACGTTTGGCGACTTGTGGACGTTTTGCCGAGGCTTGCCGGCGATTGCCTGGGCGGTCTCGTTGTTCGCTGCGTTCGAGGCCATGATCCTCACGTTGCTGCCGGTGTATTGCCTGCGCCAGGGCTTCACCGCCGACGTAGCGCTGGCCATGGTCAGCACCGTGGTGGTCGGTGATGCCCTGTTGCAGTTGCCCATTGGTGCCCTGGCTGATCGCGTGTCTCGTCGGGCGCTGTTGACGGGCTGTGCAGTGGCGCTGACGTTATCGAGCCTGGCGGTTCCGCTTTTGATCGATACCCTGTTGATCTGGCCGCTGTGGGTGCTGTTCGGCGCCAGTGCCGGCGGTTTGTTCACGTTGTCGCTGATCCTGATCGGCGAGCGTTACCGTGACGATGCGCTGGTGCGGGCCAACGCCCACGTCGCGCAACTGTGGGGCCTTGGTTGCCTGATCGGGCCACTGGTGGCGGGGGCGGGCAGTCAGTGGATCAGCGGGCATGCGCTGCCTTTGTTCATGGCCGCAGGGGCGTTTGGCCTGGTGATCCTGCTGTTGCGCCAGGGGGCGTTCGGGGCGACCCAAGCGGCCTGAGCACACCAAACCCCTGTGGTGAGGGAGCTTGCTCCCGCTCGGTTGCGCAGCAACCGCAAAAGCCGGGACTGCTTCGCAGTCCAGCGGGAGCAAGCTCCCTCGCCACAACAGCGGGGTGCCCCTACAGCATCCGCTCCAACCCGATCGTCGTGCTGAACCAGGCATTGAATCGGCGCCACCAACTGCCCGGTTCGCGGTTCAGGTCGTGCGTCTGGCCATTGTCTTCGGTGGTCCAGACGAGCGTTCCATCCTCCAGCCTGGCCTGATAGCTCAGGGCTGGCGCCATGCCCTGCAAGGCCAGTTCGCGCACTTGGCTGGCGAGTTCAGGGCTGTCCACCAGCACGCCGACTTCGGTGTTCCACAGCACCGAGCGCGGGTCGAAATTGAACGAGCCGATGAACGATTTCTGCTGGTCGAAGATGATCGCCTTGCTGTGCAGGCTGGAGTCCGATTCGCCGTAGGATTTGCTGTAGAACAGGTGCGGGCTGCTGCCGGTGTCGCCCGGTTGTCGTCGCAGTTCGAACAGGCGTACGCCATGTTGCAACAGGGCCTTGCGGTACGGTGCATAGCCGCCGTGCACGGCGGGCACGTCGGTGGCTTCCAGGGAGTTGGTCAGCAGGCTCACCGACACGCCGGCATCGGCGCGACTGGTCAGGTACACCAAGCCTGGCTGGCCGGGGACGAAGTAGGCGGAAATCATGATCAGTTCTTTGCTGACACCCGTCAGCTCGGGGGCCAGTTGGGTGGTCAACAACAGTTGAGGGTCCGGTTCGTCCTTGGCCAGCACTTTGCTGGGCGCGTCCCACAGTGCCTGGTTCCAGGCCCAGATCAGCTGATCGCGCCAAGTGTCCAGGCGCGGTTGGGTTTTGTAGGCGGTCAGCTGTTGGTAGAGCGCGTGATTTTCCTTTTGGGTCTGCTCCATGGATTCTTGCAGGCGCAGGCGGCTGTTGGCCAGGTCCTTGGGCGTGGGGCGATGGGACAGGAACTGCTCGATGGGTTTGCTCAGGGCGCTGTTCCAGTACTGGTCGAAGCTGTGACCCAGTTGTTCGGCCACCGGGCCGACACTGAGCAGGTCGATGTCGGTGAAGTTCAGGTTGGGTTCGGCGTCGAAATACTCATCGCCCAGGTTGCGACCGCCGACGATGGCCATGCTGTTATCCGCCAGCCACAGCTTGTTGTGCATCCGGCGGTGTTGCTGCGAAAGGTTGAGCAGGCGGCCGAGGCTGCGAGTCACGCCGGTGGCACGTCCCAGGTGCAGCGGGTTGAACAGGCGGATCTGGATCTGCGGATGAGCGGCGAGGGTGGCGATGATCTGATCCTGGCCATCGCTGGTGGTGTCGTCCAGCAATATCCGTATGCGCACGCCCCGGTCGGCGGCCTTGAGCAATTCATCTACCAGCATCCGCGTGCTGATGCCGTCATGGACGATGTAGTACTGCAAATCCAGGCTGCCTTGGGCGTGGCGAATCAACTCGGCCCGGGCAATGAACGCGTCGGTGCTGTCCGATAGCAGCCGAAAGCCCGAGCGTCCTTCATGGGCGGCAGCCTGGGCCTGGACCGAGCGGCCGAACGAAGATTCGGCGGCCGGTAAGGCCTGGGAGGGCTCGCGGGTGACATCAAGACCGGCGCAGCCGCTCAGCAGTGAGGCGACTAACAGCAGCGCAGGCAGGATCGGTCTGGATCTCACGTAGGATCGTTCCGCTTGTTCACGTTGATCGGCTGTTGGGTGCTGCTTCCCTGGGTAAAGTTCAGACGACGTCGCGCTGGGTTTCGTTCAACAACGCGATAGCGGCGGTTCCCACCTTGCGTACGGCCTCTTCGATCTGGGCCGTTGGCTTGGCAGCGTAGTTCATCCGCAGGCAGTTGCGGTACTTGCCCGATGCCGAAAAGATGCTGCCGACAGCGACCTGCACGCCTTGGTCGAGCAGGACCCGATTGAGCTTCAGCGTGTCGAAGCCTTCCGGCAATTCGACCCACAGCATGAAGCTGCCCCGCGGGCGACTGGCCCGGGTGCCCGGTGGGAAATAGCGGCTGACCCAATCGATCATCACGTCGCGATTGCGCTGGTATTGCGTACGCATCCGGCGTAAATGGGGTTCGAAATGCCCACCCTTGAGAAATTCGGCAATGGCGATCTGCGGTTGTGGCGCGGTGGAGCCGGTGCTGATGTATTTCATGTGCAGTACCCGCTCCAGATACCGGCCCGGCGCGACCCAGCCAATGCGCAGTCCTGGCGCCAGGGTCTTGGAAAAAGAACTGCAGAGCAGGACGCGGCCGTCTTCATCGAAGGACTTGATGGTGCGCGGGCGAGGGTAGGTGTAGGCCAGTTCGCCATACACATCATCTTCGATGATCGCCACGTCGAAGCGCTGTGCCAGGGTCAGCAGCGCGCGTTTATTAGCGTCGGGCATGATGTAGCCCAGCGGGTTATTGCAGCTGGGAGTCAACTGTATGGCCTTGATCGGCCATTGCTCCAACGCCAGTTCCAGGGCATCGAGGCTGATGCCGGTGAGCGGGTCGGTGGGGATTTCCAAAGCCTTCATGCCCAGGCCCTTGAGGGTTTGCATGGCCCCGTGAAAGCTGGGTGAATCCACTGCGACGATATCGCCTTGTTCGCAGGTGGCACGGATGCTGACCGACAGGGCCTCATGACAGCCAGTGGTGACGATCAAGTCGTTGGGCCCCAGCTGGCAGCCGGAGTCCAGCGACAGCCGGGCGATCTGTTCACGTAGCGCGAGGTTGCCGTAGATGTTGTCGTAATACAGGCCGGGCATGTCTTGTCGGCGGCTGATCTGCGCCAGGCTGCGCAGCAGCGGTTTCATGGTCGGCGAATGGATATCCGGCATGCCGCGTCCCAGTTGCACCACGTCCGGGCGCGGTACGGCGCGGATCAGTTCCAGCACCTGGTCCCACTGGGAAATATCCACTGGGCGCTGGGCCGGACGGCCTACCACCGGCAGGTCCGGCAGTTCGCGGCCCACGGGTACGAAATAGCCGGACTTGGGCCTCGGCATCGCCAGCCCGCTGTCTTCCAGCACGCGATAGGCCTGCTGCACCGTACTCAAGCTGACCCCATGTTCCGTGCTCAATGCCCGCACTGATGGCAGCCGGTCGCCGGGGCGGTAGAAGCCCTGTTCGATGCGGGTACCGAGCAATTCGGCGAGGTTCACGTAGAGGGTCATGGTGCGCTCCCGATGAGATGAGGTAACTGCAACCAATACAGTTGGGGTGGAAAATGGCAATTCAGTGCCGTTAATGCTGAATCTGTATGCTTATAAAAGAAATCAGTTGAATCTGTATCGCTTCAAGCCGTCCGCGCATCATGAAACCTCTGGCTACCCAAGTAAACAGGAGCGATCAAAATGAACGGCTTGAGCGATGTGCGGCTGACGTTACACAGTCAGGAATTGGCGGCAGGGCGAGAGAAAGGGCTGCGCAGCGCGACATTGCGCAATGCGCCGTCCGGCCTGAACCGCTGGGCCCTGTTCTGGCATCGTCTGCATACACGCAAGGCCTTGTTGGAACTTACACCCGAACAGTTGCGTGACATCGGGCTGAGTCGGGAGCAGGCACGGGAGGAGGGGCTCAAACCGTTCTGGCGGCTTTGAAGCAATAGGAACCCGGTGGCGAGGGAGCTTGCTCCCGCTGGGCTGCGTAGCAGACCTTCTTTTTGCGGTTGCTGCGCAACCGAGCGGGAGCAAGCTCCCTCGCCACCGGATCCGGGACTAAACCAGCTCTTTCAACCGATGCCACAACATCCCCAGCGCCAACAGCGGTGAGCGCAAATGCTTGCCTCCCGGGAAGGTCATGTGCGGGACCTGGGCGAACAGATCGAAACCGCTGCTGTGTTGCCCGCTGATGGCTTCGGCCAACAATTTGCCAGCCAGGTGCGTGGCATTCACCCCATGGCCGGAATAGGCCTGGGCGTAATACACATTGGGTTGGTCCTTGAGCCGACCGATCTGTGGCAAACGGTTGGCGCCGATACCAATCATCCCGCCCCATTGATAATCGATTTTCACATCCGCCAATTGCGGGAACACCTTGAGCATCTTCGGACGCATGTAGGCGCCAATATCCTGCGGGTCGCGACCGGAATAGTGACAGGCCCCGCCGAACAGCAAGCGGCGATCCGCCGAAAGCCGATAGTAATCCAGGGCCACGCGTTGATCGCAGACCGCCATGTTCTGTGGCAACAACGCCTGCGCCTGGGCCTGGCTCAAGGGTTCGGTGGCGATGATGTAGCTGCCAGCGGGCAGCACCTTGCCGCCCAGTTGCGGATTGAGTCCATTGAGGTAAGCGTTGCAGCCCAGCACCAGCGTTTTGGCGCGGACCGAGCCCTGTTGGGTGTGCACCTTCACTTCAGGACCGTAGTCGATGTGTGTGACCGCCGATTGCTCGAACAGCCTGACCCCCAGCTGTTGCGCGGCGGCGGCTTCGCCCAGGGCCAGGTTCAGCGGATGCAGATGCCCCGAGCCCATGTCGATCAACCCACCGACGTAGCGATCCGAACCCACGACGCTGTGCATTTCGTTGGCTTGAAGCAGTCGGGTCGGATGGCGATAACCCAGGCTGCGCAGTTCTTCGGCGTCTTCGGCGAAGCCCTCCAGGTCGCTGGGCTTGTTGGCGAGGTCGCAGTAACCCCAGGTGAGGTCGCACGGGATCTGGAAACGCTCGACGCGCTGTCGGACGATTTCCACGGCCTCAAGGCCCATGAGCTTCATCTGGCGCACGCCGTCGACGCCGATGATCGGCGCAAACTGATCGAGGCCATGGCCGACGCCACGAATCAATTGGCCGCCGTTGCGCCCGCTGGCGCCCCAGCCGATCCGGTGCGCTTCCAGCAGCACCACGCTCATGCCGCGCTCGGCCAGTTCGATGGCCGTGTTCAACCCGGAGAACCCGCCGCCGACCACGCAGACATCCGCCAGCAGTTCACCCTGCAGCAGCGGATGGTCCGGTTGCGGCAGGCTGCTGGCGGCGTAATAAGAGGCGGCGTGCGCGTGGCTCGGGACAGGTTGCTGAACACGGGCGTTCATGTGCGTAATCCTGATTTTTGTGTTTGAGAAATTTTACGGAGCATAAGCTGGCGATTCCTTACTGGGCAACACCGGTCGGCTGGCGCTGTCTGGTGCGCGGCTTTTAAGGCAGAATCCTGGACCGTCTCCTTCGGTAACCGCCTCGATGAGCTGCAACAGTCAAAAAATCCGCACGCTACGCCAGCAGATTCCCTCGTTCGAGTGCGTACCGGGCTGCCATGACTGCTGTGGTCCGGTGACCACCTCGCCCGAGGAAATGGCCCGCTTGCCCCGCAAGACCCGGGCCGAACAGGACGCGGCCATGGACGCACTCGACTGCGTGCACTTGGGGCCCGACGGTTGCACCGTCTACGACGAGCGCCCGCTGATCTGCCGGCTGTTCGGCACCACGGCGACCTTGCCGTGTCCCAATGGACGGCGGCCGGTGGAATTGATTCATCCGCGGGTCGAGAAGCAGATTCATGAATACATGGCTGCTAATCGGCAGGTTCTAGTCTAGTGAGATCGTTCCCATGTTTCGCGTGGGAATGCTGCCCGCTCGCGAAAGCGGTCCGGAGCCAGGCTCAATCCGGAATCGGCAGGTTCAAGCTCTCCTTCACCTCTTCCATCACGATGTAGCTCTTGGATTCACGCACATGGGGCAGCTTGAGCAGGATGTCCCCCAGCAGCTTGCGGTACGAAGCCATCTCGGAAATCCGTGCTTTCACCAGATAGTCGAAATCCCCTGACACCAAGTGACATTCCAACACGTGAGGCAGTTTCAGCACGGCGCGTCGGAACTCTTCGAACGTGTCGCCGGATTTGTAGTCGAGGCTGATCTCGACAAACACCAGCAGGCTACCCTTCAAGTGCTGCGGATTGAGCCGGGCGTTGTAGCCCATGATGATGCCCTCACGCTCCAGGCGCCGTACCCGCTCGGTGCAGGGCGTGGTGGAGAGGCCGACCTTTTCCCCCAGCTCGGTGAAGGAGATGCGCCCGTCCGCCTGGAGAATGCGCAGGATATTGCGGTCGATCTTGTCCAGCTCACGTTTGGTCTGGGTGTTGGTACGCACAGGTGATGCGCCTCCGTGAAAAGGGTTTTTGCCGAGAATTCTCGCCAAATATAGGCGTTTATATAGTGAAAAGCACTGGCTGATCTTTTTTACACTGCGACCATCAAAGCTATGTACAACAAACGTCAGCGGTTATCCGCGATGAGGGCATCAACATGCGCGTTCTGGTCTTGGGTAGCGGCGTCATCGGTACCGTCAGTGCTTATTATCTGGCCCGTGCCGGGTTTGAAGTGGTGGTGGTCGACCGTCAGCCGGCGCCTGCCATGGAAACCAGTTTCGCCAACGCCGGCCAGGTGTCGCCGGGTTATGCCTCGCCGTGGGCCGCGCCGGGCGTGCCGCTCAAGGCCATCAAGTGGCTGCTGCAGCGCCACGCGCCGCTGGCGATCAAGGCCACGGCCGATATTGACCAATACCTGTGGATGGCACAGATGCTGCGCAACTGCACCGCCAGCCGCTATGCGATCAACAAGGAGCGTATGGTGCGCCTGTCCGAGTACAGCCGTGACTGCCTCGACGAGCTGCGCGCCGAAACCGGCATTGCCTACGAGGGCCGTAGCCTGGGGACCACCCAGCTGTTCCGCACCCAGGCCCAGCTCGACGGCGCGGCAAAAGACATCGCCGTGCTGAAAGAGTCGGGTGTGCCGTTCGAAGTACTCGACCGCGAAGGCATCGCCCGGGTCGAGCCGGCCCTGGCCAATGTCACCGACATTCTGGCCGGTGCCTTGCGCCTGCCCAACGACCAGACCGGCGACTGCCAGATGTTTACCACGCGCTTGGCGGAAATGGCCGAGAAGCTCGGAGTGCAATTCCGCTTCGGCCAGGATATCCAGCGCCTGGACTTCGCCGGTGACCGCATCAACGGTGTCTGGATCGACGGCAAGCTGGAAACCGCCGACCGCTACGTCCTCGCCCTGGGCAGCTACTCGCCGCAACTGCTCAAGCCTCTCGGGATCCGTGCACCGGTGTATCCGCTCAAGGGCTACTCCCTGACCGTGCCGATCACCAACCCGGCGATGGCGCCGACTTCGACCATTCTCGACGAAACCTATAAGGTCGCGATCACCCGCTTCGACAACCGTATTCGGGTGGGCGGCATGGCGGAAATCGCCGGTTTTGACCTGTCTCTCAACCCACGTCGGCGCGAAACCCTGGAGATGATCGTCAACGACCTTTATCCTCAGGGCGGCAATCTGGCCGAGGCGAGTTTCTGGACCGGCTTGCGCCCGACCACTCCGGACGGAACGCCAATCGTGGGCGCCACGCCCTTCAAGAATCTGTTCCTGAACACCGGCCATGGCACCCTTGGATGGACCATGGCCTGTGGTTCCGGTCGCCTGTTGGCCGACCTGATGGCGAAGAAAAAGCCGCAGATCAGCGCCGAAGGCCTCGATATTTCCCGTTATGGCAGCAAACACCAGGAGTCTGCAAAACATGTCAATCCAGCGCCAGCTCACCAATGACCGCATGAGCCAGGTTGTCGTGCACAACGGCACCGTTTACCTGGCCGGACAGGTCGGCGACGACATGAACGCCGGTATTGAACAGCAGACCCGCGAAAGCCTGGCCAATATCGAGCGCTTGCTGGACCTGGCCGGAACCGACAAGAATCGTTTGCTATCGGTGACGATCTACTTGAAGGACATCGAGGCTCACTTCGAAGGCATGAACGCGGTCTGGGACAAATGGTTGCCCAAGGGCGTCGCCCCGGCCCGCGCCACGGTGGAAGCCAAGCTGTGCGAACCGGAGATCCTGGTAGAGCTGTCCGTCGTGGCCGCGTTGCCTTAAATACCGGCCCAAACGATCCCTCTCCCGGTGCTGTTGGTGGTTCATGCTGTCAGCCAGCACCGGTTTTTTATTCATGACCGCCTAGAAGCCTGCCGCCATGCGTCCTGCCCGTGCCCTGATCGATCTCCAAGCCCTGCGTCACAATTACCAATTGGCCCGCGAAGTCACGGGGGCCAAGGCCCTTGCGGTGATCAAGGCCGACGCCTACGGGCACGGCGCGGTGCGTTGCGCCGAGGCGCTGCAGGACACGGCAGACGGGTTTGCCGTGGCCTGCATCGAAGAAGCCCTGGAACTGCGGGCCGGTGGGATCCGCGGACCGATCCTGCTGCTGGAGGGTTTTTTCGAGGCCAGTGAGCTGCCGTTGATCGTCGAGCACGATTTCTGGTGCGTGGTGCATTCGTTGTGGCAGCTCGAAGCGATTGAAAAAGCCGCGCTGAGCCAGCCGATCACGGTCTGGCTCAAGCTCGATTCCGGTATGCACCGGGTCGGCCTGCATCCGGCGGATTACCAAGCGGCCTACCGTCGCCTGCTCGCCAGCGGCAAGGTGGCGAAGATTGTCTTGATGAGTCACTTCGCCCGTGCCGATGAACTGCACGATCCCAGCAGCACTGAGCAACTGGCGATATTCGACAAAGCCCGCCAGGGCCTGGTGGCGCAGATCAGCCTGCGCAACTCACCGGCCGTGCTGGGCTGGCCGCAGGTACCCAGCGACTGGGTGCGCCCGGGCATCATGCTCTACGGGGCCACGCCCTTCGACGAGCCCAACGCCGTCGCCTCGCGCCTGCAACCGGTGATGACGCTGGAGTCGAAGATCATCTGCGTGCGCGAATTGCCCGCTGGCGAACCGGTGGGCTACGGTGCCCGTTTTGTGACCACGCAACCGACCCGGGTCGGGGTGGTCGCCATGGGGTATGCCGACGGCTACCCGCGCCAGGCGCCGAACGGTACGCCGGTGCTGGTGGATGGGCAGCGCAGCCAACTGGTCGGGCGGGTGTCGATGGACATGCTGTGTGTCGACTTGACCGATGTCCCCCAGGCCGGGCTCGGCTCGACCGTGGAGTTGTGGGGCAAGAACATCCTTGCCAGCGACGTTGCCAAGGCCGCCGACACGATCCCCTATCAGATTTTCTGCAACCTGCGGCGGGTGCCACGGCTCTATTCCGGGCATTGACGTACGGCGTCGGCTACCGAAAGTCGCTTCACCGCACAGGATTCGGGTCCAAGTGTTGTAAATACTGAACGCTGTCGCCATGATAACGCTCACTTTCCTCACAACCTGATTCCCTGGAGGCTCCAGCATTGGACGTCGGTGAACGACTGCAATCCATTCGTAAACTCAAAGGCCTTTCCCAGCGTGAGCTCGCCAAGCGTGCGGGCGTCACCAACAGCACTATTTCAATGATCGAGAAGAACAGCGTCAGCCCCTCGATCAGCTCGCTGCGTAAGGTCCTTGGCGGGATTCCCATGTCCATGGTCGAGTTTTTCTCCGAAGAAATCCTTCAGGAGAAACCGACTCAGATCGTTTATAAAGCCAACGAACTGATCGACATCTCCGACGGCGCCGTGACCATGAAGCTGGTGGGCAGGGCACACCCAAGCCGGGCGATCGCCTTCCTCAACGAAATCTATCCGCCTGGCGCCGACACCGGTGAAGAAATGCTCACCCATGAGGGCGAGGAAACCGGGATCCTGGTGGAGGGGCGGCTGGAACTGGTGGTTGGTGTCGAAACCTTCGTGCTTGAAGCGGGCGACAGCTACTATTTCGAAAGCACCAAGCCCCACCGTTTTCGTAATCCGTTCGACGTGCCGGCGCGACTGATCAGCGCAGCCACGCCGGCCAATTTCTAGAAAAAGCGGCGCCGGCCCCTGCGGCAAAGGCGCCCAGGGAAGTAACCGTCATTGCAAACAAGACCCTTGCGACTTTGGGGTTGTTTCAGTGTGACGGCCTTACCGCTATACTTGCGCCCGCCTGCAAACCGTGGCCGCAGGCGTGACTAGCCACCATTGAGGGTGTACGCGTGAACCTAATTATGAAAATGCTGGCTGCACCAGCAACCGTATTGGCCCTATGGGCAGTCAGTGCCCAAGCGGCGACCACCGACGAAATCGCCAAGCGCCTCGAACCGGTTGGCCAGGTCTGCGTTCAGGGCAAGGAATGCAAGGGTATGGAAGTTGTCGCTACCGCTGGTGGCGGTGGCAAGAAAGAACCGAAAGACGTGATTGCAAAGCATTGCAACGCTTGCCACGGTACAGGCTTGCTGGGCGCGCCGAAAATCGGTGACAAGGCGGCCTGGAAAGAGCGCGCCGATCACCAGGGCGGCCTCGACGGTATCCTGGCCAAGGCCATTACCGGCGTCAATGCCATGCCGCCTAAGGGCACCTGCGCCGATTGCTCGGATGACGACCTCAAGGGCGCCATCAAAGAGATGTCCGGCCTGTAATACGCCGATATCTTGCGCAAAAAAGCCGCTTACGAGCGGCTTTTTTGTGCCCCGGGGTTTTCCAGGGCTGTTCATCGCAACCAAGACCCGGCAAGCTCGGTCCAACCCACATTCATGGAGTGTCCAGGAGGGTCCGATGGTGCAGTTGTGTTCAATCGAACAGGCGGTGGATGACGTGCTCGAGCGCCTGCCCGCGCATATTCATCTCGGCATGCCCCTGGGGCTAGGCAAACCCAACCTGTTCGCCAACGCGCTGTACCGGCGCATTGCACAACTGCCCGAGCGGCAGTTGACCATCTACACGGCCCTGAGCCTGGGCCGACCGAAATTGGGCGATGGTCTGCAGAAGCGCTTCCTCGAGCCCTTTGTCGAACGGGTCTTCGGCGACTATCCCGAACTGGATTACCTGGCCGACCTGCATCAGGACAGCCTCCCACCCAACATACGAGTCGAGCAGTTCTTCATGCAGCCGGGCAGCCTGCTGCACAGCGCCTCGGCCCAGCAGAGCTACGTCAGCAGCAACTACAGCCATGCTGCCCGGGACATCAACGCTGCCGGCTTGAACCTGGTGGCGCAGTTGGTGGCGAGCGATCCTGAGCATCCGGATCGCCTGAGCCTGAGCTGCAATCCGGACATCACCCTCGACCTGCTGCCGATGATCGCCAAGCGGCGGGCGGCCGGGGAGACCATCCTCCTGGTCGGCCAGGTGCACAACGATTTGCCCTACATGCCGGGCGACGCGGAAGTCGGCATCGACGCCTTCGACCTGTTGATCGACGAGAAGGACAGCCACACGTTGTTTTCCACGCCGAACATGCCGGTGGGCTTCCAGGACCATCTGATCGGCCTGCACGCCAGTACCCTGGTGCGCGACGGCGGGACGCTGCAGATCGGCATCGGCGCCATGGGCGATGCATTGACGGCGGCGCTGTTGGCGCGCCAGGCCGATAACGCCGGTTACCAGGCGTTGCTGGCGGACCTGAACCTTAGCCAGTGGGCGCAACTGATCGAGCGCGAGGGTGGGGTCGAGCCGTTTGCCAAAGGGCTTTATGGCTGCAGTGAAATGTTCGTCAACGGTTTGCTGGTGCTGGCCGAGGCCGGAATCGTCCGGCGCAAGGTCTATCCCGATGTTCCGACCCAGGAACGGGCCAACGCCGGCACCCTCGATGAGGCGGCGCAACCTGACGGCATTTGCATACACGGCGGATTTTTCCTCGGGCCGCGCAGTTTTTATGAGCGCCTGCGCGAGTTGCCGAAAAGCCGTCTGCTCGAATTCAACATGACGCGCATCAGTTACATCAACGAGCTGTTCGGCCAGGAACAGCTCAAGCGCCTGCAGCGCCTCGACGCCCGCTTCATCAACACGGTCTTCATCATGACCCTGATGGGTGCCGGGGTGGCCGATCAGCTGGAGGACGGGCGGGTACTCAGCGGCGTGGGCGGGCAGTACAACTTCGTTGCCCAGGGCCATGCGCTGGAGGGTGGGCGTTCGATCCTGCTGCTGCGCAGTTGGCGTGAGGCCGGGGGCGAGATCAGCTCGAATATCGTCTGGGACTACGGACATTGCACGATTCCCCGGCACTTGCGCGACATCGTGGTGACCGAATACGGCATCGCCGACCTGCGCGGCAAGACCGACGCCGCGGTGATCGAGGCGTTGCTGAACATCAGCGACTCACGCTTCCAGCCGGGGCTGATCGAGCAGGCGCAAAAAGCCGGTAAGTTGCCGAAGGATTTTCGTCTCGATCCGCGATTCGCCGACAACACTTCGGAGCGTTTGCAGGCGATCCAGGCGCGGCATCCAAACCTGTTTCCAGAGTATCCGCTGGGCTGCGATTTTGACGACGTAGAGCGAGACCTGTTGCGGGCGCTGAACTGGCTCAAGAGCAAGTTCAAGCTCACCGAGATCCTGGAGCTGGGCAAGGCCGCCCTCGATGCGCCGGAGCCCTGGGAGTTTGCCGGGCATTTGGGGCGGATGCAGCTGACCAGCCCCGAAGGGCTGAAGGAGGAGTTGTTCCAGCGGTTGTTGCTGGCGGGGCTCAAGGCTACTGCGCCTTAGCGACCCACCTAAGACCCTTGTGGGAGCGAGCTTGCTCCCACAGGAGGCACAGGGTTATTCGATGAAGGTCACAACCCCACCGGCCAACGACTTCACCCGCGCCAACGATTCAACCCGATAGCCCTGGGCATCCAATTCCGCACGGCCGCCCTGGAACGACTTCTCGATCACGATCCCCAGCCCGGCGACGGTCGCGCCAGCCTGCTTGATGATGGAGATCAGCGCCTGGGACGCTTTGCCGTTGGCCAGGAAGTCATCAATGATCAGTACCCGGTCGCTGCTCGTCAGGTGACGTGGGCTGATGGCGACGGTGCTTTCGGTTTTCTTGGTGAACGAATACACGGTGGCCGACAGCAGGTTTTCCGTCAGGGTCAGGGACTGTTGCTTGCGGGCGAAGATCACCGGTACGCCCAGGTTCAGCCCGGTCATGATCGCCGGGGCAATGCCCGAGGCTTCGATGGTGACGATCTTGGTGATGCCCGAGTCCTTGAACAACGCGGCAAATTCGTCGCCGATCAGCTTCATCAACTGTGGGTCGATCTGATGGTTCAGGAACGCGTCGACTTTCAGGACCTGATCGGAAAGCACGATGCCTTGTTCACGAATTTTCTGCTGCAGGGCTTCCATGAAGCCTCCTCTGATGACGCCTTGAGCGCCTGAAGTCGTTGAAAAAAGTAGTCGATTCTAGCGCTTTAGCATCGCGCGTATATCCGCCAGGGCGCTGTTGCCGCGAACGACTTTGACTTCCGTCGGCGTGTCGTCGTTGCCTTCCCAGGCCAGGTCGTCCGGCGGCAGCTCATCGAGAAAGCGGCTGGGGGCGCAGTCGATCACTTCGCCGTATTGCTTGCGCTTGGCGGCAAAGGTGAAGGCCAGCGTCTGGCGGGCCCGGGTAATCCCGACATAGGCCAGGCGCCGTTCTTCCTCGATGGTGTCGGCCTCGATGCTGGAGCGGTGCGGCAGGATTTCTTCTTCCATGCCCATGATGAACACGTAAGGAAATTCCAAGCCCTTGGAGGCGTGCAGCGTCATCATCTGCACACCTTCGGCGCCGTCTTCCTCTTCCTGCTGGCGTTCCAGCATGTCCCGCAGCACGAGTTTGCCGATGGCGTCCTCGACGGTCATGTCGCCGTCTTCGTCTTTTTCCAAGGTGTTCTTCAACGCCTCGATCAGGAACCAGACGTTGCTCATGCGGTAGTCGGCAGCCTTGTCGCTGGAGCTGTTGGTACGCAGCCAGTTTTCGTAGTCGATGTCCATGACCATGCTGCGCAGTGCTGAAATCGGATCTTCCCCGGCGCACTGTTCGCGAACCTTGTCCATGAAGCGCTTGAAGCGCGCCAGGCGGTCGGTGAAGCGGCTGTCCAGATGCTCGCCCAGGCCGATTTCGTCCGTGGCGGCGTACATCGAGATCTTGCGCTCGGTGGCGTAGTTACCGAGTTTTTCCAAGGTGGTCGAACCGATTTCCCGGCGCGGCACGTTGATCACCCGCAGGAAGGCGTTGTCGTCGTCCGGGTTCACGATCAGGCGGAAGTAGGCCATCAAGTCCTTTACTTCCTGGCGTCCGAAAAAGCTGTTGCCCCCCGACAGGCGATAAGGAATCTGGTGGTGCTGCAGTTTCAGCTCGATCAGCTTGGCCTGGTAGTTGCCGCGGTACAGGATCGCGAAGTCGCTGTACGGCCGGTCGGTGCGCAGGTGCAGGCTGAGGATTTCCATGGCCACGCGCTCGGCTTCGGCGTCTTCGTTGCGGCAACGGATCACACGGATCTCGTCGCCGTGGCCCATCTCGCTCCACAGTTGTTTTTCGAACTCGTGGGGGTTGTTGGAAATCAGCACGTTGGCACAGCGCAGGATGCGGCTGGTGGAGCGGTAGTTCTGCTCCAGCATCACCACTTTGAGCGACGGATAGTCATCCTTGAGCAGCATCAGGTTTTCCGGCCGCGCGCCGCGCCAGGCATAGATCGACTGGTCGTCGTCGCCCACCACGGTGAACTGGTTGCGTTTGCCGATCAGCAGCTTCACCAGCAGATATTGGCTGGCGTTGGTGTCCTGGTACTCGTCCACCAGCAGGTAGCGGACCTTGTTCTGCCATTTTTCGAGGATGTCGGCGTGGTCCTGGAACAGCTTGACCGGCAACAGGATCAGGTCGTCGAAGTCCACCGCGTTGAACGCCTTGAGGGTGCGCTGGTAGTGGGTGTAGACGATGGCGGCGGTCTGTTCCTTGGGATTACGGGCGTTTTCCAGGGCTTGTGGCGGCAGGATCAGGTCGTTTTTCCACGAGCCGATCATGTTCTTGATTTCGTCCACGCCGTCGTCGCCCGAGTATTCCTTCTGCATGATGTCGGTCATCAGGGCCTTGACGTCGGTCTCGTCGAAAATCGAGAAGCCCGGCTTGTAGCCCAGCCGCGCGTGTTCCTTGCGGATGATGTTCAGGCCCAGGTTGTGGAACGTGCAGACCGTCAGGCCACGGCCTTCGCCGGCGCGCAGCAGGCCGCCGACCCGTTCCTTCATTTCCCGGGCGGCCTTGTTGGTGAAGGTCATGGCGACGATGTACTGGGCGCGGATGCCACAGTTCTGGATCAGGTGCGCGATCTTGCGGGTGATTACGCTGGTCTTGCCGGAGCCTGCACCGGCGAGCACCAAAAGAGGGCCGCCGACATAGTTCACGGCTTCTTGCTGCCGGGGATTGAGTCGGGACATGACAGAGTCAGGGAGTCGTTTGCGAAATGGGCCGGCATTTTAACAGGCTCAGCGAATTGTGCTGCTCTGTCCGACTTGTGACGCATAGCGCATTGTCATTTGCCGCTTCTGCTACTTTCACGCAGGATGTGGGGCCAATTGCGTCCAGCGCAGGGTTTTGAGTGGAAAAAAACCACCAAAACCGCGTGTTTGAGAACCATTGGCATTGGTCATTGCCCATCGGCGCGTCATAATGCCCGGCGCCTACCACCTTGCAGAGTCTAGGGAGTCAGCTTGTCAACGCCTGTCGAACCCTTGCGTTTGCTGTTATTGGCCCAAGAGCCTGAGTGGTCAGCAATATTGCGCGAGTGCCTGGCGCCCTTGGGGCCCTCGGTCGTGTTGATCAGCGCCCCGAGCTGGGAATCGGTCAGCAGCCTGTTCGAAGATAATCGCAACGCGGTGTTGTTGACCGTTACGGCGTTGCAGCCGGCGCCGGGCCGTTGCAGCCTGCCGACGATCCTGTTGCTTGAGCATGAGCCGGCGGTTGCCCCCGACGGTGTCAGCGACTGGTTGGTGCGTGATGTCCTCGACAGCGCGACCCTGCGTCGTTGCCTGCGCCATGTGCGCGAACGCGGCGTGCTGGAAAACACCTTGCAGCGCCTCGCCGAACAGGACCCATTGACGGGCATCGCCAATCGCCAGGGTTTCCAGACGCTGCTGGCGGCGCGCCTGGCGGAAAACGACGGCCGCGGCCTGGCGCTCGGTCACCTGGACCTGGACAACTTTCGTCACGCCAACGACGCCCTCGGTCACCAGGCCGGTGACCGCTTGATCCTGCAAGTGGTGTCGCGGCTCAAGAGCTCGCTCGAGGCCGGCGATCAATTGGCGCGGTTGGGCAGTGATGAATTTGCCCTGCTGATCGACACCCGCCGCGCACCACAGCGGGCCGAGTGGATGGCCGAGCGTATTACCGAAGCCTTGGCCGAACCCTATTGGGTGGACGGTGAAAGCCTGCTGATCGGCTGCAGCCTGGGCGTTGCCCATGCTCGCGCCCAGGCCGGCGCCGATCCGCTGATGTGGCACGCCCACATCGCCATGCAGCAGGCCAAGAGCACCCAGGGCTGCACCTTTCATATCTTCAACGAGCGCATCAATCGCAACGCCCGCAGCCTCGCCGACCTGGAAAGCGAACTGCGCCGGGCACTGCGCCGTGACGAGTTGGAACTGCATTACCAGCCACGGCTGAACCTCGATGGCGGCCACATTGTCGGCCTCGAAGCGTTGGTACGCTGGCGTCACGGCGAACGTGGCTTGCTGCCACCGAGTGAGTTCGTGCCGCTGGCCGAACAGAGCGGCCTGATCGTGCCGCTGGGCTACTGGGTGATTTCCCGGGCGCTGCGGGACATGCAGGCCCTGCGCGAGCGTGGGCTGGCGCCGTTGCACATGGCGGTCAACCTGTCGTTCCGACAGTTCCAGGACAGCCAGTTGCTGCCGACCCTGAGCCGGCTGATTGCCGAGCGGGGTGTCGAGGCGCAATGGCTGGAGTTCGAACTCACCGAAACCGCCGTCATGCGCCGCAGCGAACTGGTCAAGCAGACCATGGATGCCCTGGGCCGCCTGGGGGTGCGCTTCTCCCTGGACGACTTCGGCACCGGCTTCTCCTCGTTCGTGCACCTCAACAGCCTGCCGATCGCCTTGCTCAAGATCGACAAGAGCTTCGTCGGTGGCATGGAGCAGCGCGAAGAGAACCGCAAACTGGTGCACGCGATGATCAACCTGGCGCACAACCTCAATCTGGAAGTGGTGGCCGAAGGGGTGGAAACCCAGGAACAACTGGACCTGCTACGCGGCTTCGGTTGCGACCAGGTGCAGGGTTTCCTGATCAGCAAGCCGTTGCCGTTGCCGGAGTTGGTTGAGTACTTGATGTTCGAGGGTGATCAGCAGTCGATGCTGGAAATCAGCTGACACAAACCCATGTGTGTGCGGGCTTGCTCGCTCCCACAAAGGGATGGATTTCACTTGGCCTGGATGGCCTCGAAACGCTGCCGTCCGGGCTCACTGCGAATCATCCGCTTCATCTTCCATTCAAACGCCGCTGTCAGGCTCACGGCCGCGCAGGCCAGCCCCAGGGCCAGGCCCCACCAGACGCCAGTCGGCCCCCAGTTCAGGTGGAACGCCATCCACCACGCCGCCGGCGCGCCGATCAGCCAATAGCAACCCAGGCCCACCAGGAAGGTGGTCTTGGCGTCCTTGAGCCCGCGAATGCAGCCCATGGCGATGGTTTGCGTGCCATCGAACAGCTCGAACCACGCCGCCACCGCCAGCAGGCTCACAGCCAGGTTGATCACATCGCGGAACGCCGGGTCGTCGTGGTCCAGGAACAAGCCGACCAATTGATGGGGCAGCAGCCAGAACACCATGGCGAACGCCAGCATGGCGGCCGCGCCAAAGCCAATCCCGACCCGACCGGCCAGGCGTGCCATCAGCAGTTGCCCGGCACCGTAGTGCTGGCCGATGCGCATGGTGATGGCGTAGGACATCCCGGCCGGCACCATGAACGCCACCGAGACGATTTGCAGCGCGATCTGGTGGGCTGCCAACGACGTGCTGCCCATGGTGCCCATGCACAGCGCGGCGAACGCAAACAGCCCGACCTCCACCGCGTAGGTGCCGCCAATCGGCAGGCCCAGGCGCCACAGTTCCTTGAGGTACTGGCGATTGGGCCGCGACAGGCCTTCGAGCAACGGATAGGCGCGGTAGGCCGGGTGCCGATGGATATGCCAGGCCAGCGCCAGGGCCATGCAGTTGGCAACGATGGCCGTGACCAGGCCGATCCCCATCAGGCCGAGTTTCGGCAGACCGAACATTCCGGTGATGAGCGCGTAGTTGAGCAGGAAGTTGGCCACGGTGCCGCCGAGGCTGATCACCATGACCGGTGTGGCCCGGCCAATGGCGCTGGTGAAACCGCGCAGGGCCATGAAGCTCAAGTAGCCGGGCAGGGCGAACGGCAGCGCCAGCAGGAACTGTCCGGCGGACAGCACGTTGGTTTCGGTCTGGCCGAACATCAGCAGCACTGGCTTGAGATTCCACAACAGCAACCCGGCCATCAGCGCCATCAGCCAGGCCAGCCATAACCCGGCCTGGGTCAACCGGGTGGCGCCTTCGACATCGCCTGCGCCCTGGCGGATCGCGACCAGCGTGCCCACCGCAGCGATCACGCCGATGCAGAAGATCGACACGAACGAATAGGTGGCCGCCCCAAGCCCACCGCCGGCCAAGGCTTCGGGGCTCAGGCGCGCCATCATCACGGTGTCGGTGAGCACCATCAGCATGTGCGCCAACTGCGAGGCAATCAACGGCCCCGCCAGCCGCAGGAGGGCCCAGAGTTCGGTACGCACCGGATGCCGCATGATCATCACGCTCCATGTTCAAACAAGGCAGTAAAGCAACGATTCTCGGCGCTCTCGGCGGATTGCACAAAGGGATAAAAAAGATCGCTGGCATGATTAAAACTCATGCTGGACGCGTTTCTGGTAGGGTTTGCAAACAACGCCATGGAGCTTTTGCGATGTCTCGTCGTCTTCCTCCTCTTTATGCGCTGCGGGCATTCGAAGCCGCAGCGCGCTACAGCTCGTTCACTCGCGCCGCTGAAGAGCTGTCGATCACCCAGAGCGCCGTCAGCCGGCACATTCGCACGCTGGAAGATCACTTTGCCTGTCGGCTGTTCCTGCGCAGCGGCCGTAACCTGCAATTGACCGAGGCCGCACGGTTACTGTTGCCGGGCGTACGTGAGGGTTTCATGGCGCTGGAGCGGGCTTGCCATACCTTGCATGGTGAGGATGGCATCCTGCGCATGAAGGCGCCTTCCACGCTGACCATGCGCTGGTTGTTGGCGCGCTTGAGTCGCTTCCGGCACTTGCAGCCCGGCAACGAGGTGCAACTGACCAGTGCCTGGATGGACGTCGACTCGGTGGACTTCAACGTCGAGCCCTTCGATTGCGCCGTACTACTGGGCAACGGGCATTTTCCGGCAGACTGGGAGGCCAGTTTGCTGTTTCCCGAGGAATTGATCCCGGTGGGCGCGCCGAACCTGTTGAACGACCAGCCCTGGGATGTGGCGCGGTTGGCCAGCGCTGAATTGCTGCACCCCACGCCGGATCGCCGGGACTGGCGCAATTGGCTGCAACGCATGGGGCTGTCCGACAAGGTCTCGCTCAAAGGGGGGCAGGTGTTCGATACCCTGGAGCTGGGCATGATCGCGGCAGCACGCGGCTATGGGGTCTCCATGGGCGATCTGCTGATGGTGGCTGAAGACGTCGCCCAGGGGCGCCTGAGCCTGCCATGGCCGACGGCTGTCGCCAGCGGTGAACACTATTACCTGGTCTGGCCGAAAACCCGGCCGGGAGGTGAACGTTTGCGCCGGCTCAGCGACTTCCTCCAAGGTGAGGTGAAGGCCATGCAATTACCTGATGTGCAGCGTCTGGGCTGAAACGTTGCAGTTGGCGTGCTAGCCACTTGATATTAATCCTTCCAAGCCGCTCAAGTATTTGGCTTTGCCGCCGAATCCGTGAAGATGGAACCTTCGTTCAGAAAGGCCAACTTACACCTCACCCCGAATAAAATGCCGAGCGTGCGAGCGTGATCAGGATGATCCGGTCTCTCGGCCAGGAGCCGTCATGTCTCAACCCCGTGCCCGGATCGCCTCACAGCTAGGCCTTGCCCTCGCTGTGATATTGGCGGTCGTGATCTCCGGCAGTACCGTCTTTGCCCTGCGTTCGCTGGACGCTGCCAACCTCGCCACCCGTGAAGAACACCTGGCCAGCGAAGCGCGCCTGATGGCCGATCAGCTCAATACGTTCCACGGTACCTTGCGCGAGAGTACCCAGCGCTTGGCCGGCCTGTTCGAAAAGCGCTTCAGCGCGGGCCTGAGCGTGCATCCAGACCAGCCGGTGACAGTGGCGGGCGTGCAAACCCCAGGCTTGAACTTGGGTAGCGAAGTGTTGAACAACAACTTCAAGGAAGTGGACGACTTCAAAGCGATGACAGCCGGGGTCGCCACGGTATTCGTGCGCAGCGGCGACGATTTCATCCGCGTCAGTACTTCCGTCAGCAAACAGGACGGTACGCGGGCCATCGGCACTGTGCTCGACCGCGCCGGTCCCGCCTACGGCCCGGTGATCAGCGGGCAGAGCTACATTGGTCGGGCCCTGCTTTTCGGGCGCTTCTACATGTCGCAGTACACGCCGGTACGCGACAGCAGCGGCAAGATCATTGCCGTGTTGTACGTAGGCTTCGACTACACCGATGCGCAGAACGCGCAGTTCGAGAACCTCAAGCGCTTCCGTATCGGCCAGACCGGTTCCCTGGCGCTGCTGGACGAACAAAACAAATGGCTGGTACCGCCGGCCGGCGTGCAGGCGCTGGACAACGCCACCGCAATCATCACGGGCCTGATCAAAAAGCCGGGCAAAGGCGCGTTCTGGACCGATACCGCCGAAGATTTCTACAGCGTTGCCGTACCGTTCGAAGGTGGGCCGTGGGCGGTGGTGGCGAGCATGCCCAAAACCGAGATTCGTGCCGTGACCTGGAGCGTCGGTACGCAACTGGCCATTGGCAGCCTGCTGGCGATGTTGTTGGCGGTCGGCTCGGCGATGTGGTTGCTGCGCAGCAAACTGGCGCCGCTGGGGGACCTGGTGCGCCAGGCCGAAGCCTTGGGCGCCGGTGACCTGAGCGTGCGCCTGAACGTGTCGAGCCATGATGAGATCGGGCAGTTGGCCCGTGCCTTCAACCAGATGAGCCAGGCCTTGTCGACCATGGTCGAGCACATCCGCAAGGCCTCCCAGGAGGTCAACAGCCGTGCCCAGGCGCTGTCCGGGTTGTCCAGCGGGGCGTATGAAGGCATGGAGCAGCAATCCGGCGAAATCACCAGCATGGCCGGCGCGGTGGAAGAGTTCAGTGCGACCTCATTGAACATTGCCGACAACATGGGCAACACCGAGCGCCTGGCCCAGGAAAACGCCCAGCAAACCCGCATTGGCCGAACCTCGATGGACGAAGCGTCGTCGTCCCTGGAGCAAATTGCCGGTGCGCTGAACAGCACGGCCACGGTCATCAATACCTTGGGCCAGCGTTCCCAGGAAATCGGCGGCATCGTGGGTGTGATCACCTCGATCGCCGAGCAGACCAACCTGCTGGCCTTGAACGCCGCCATCGAAGCCGCCCGCGCAGGCGAGCAGGGCCGTGGTTTCGCCGTGGTGGCCGATGAAGTCCGCAGCCTGGCTTCCCGTACTCGCCAGGCTACTGACGAAATTTCCAGCATGATCAATAGCATCCAGCAGGAAACCGGCAATGCCATCAGCACGATGGAGCAGGGCAACCTGTTGATGCAGGAAGGCCTGTCGCGCAACGCCAACGTGGCCACGGCCCTGGCCCGAATCGATGAGCAGAGCCGTTCGGCGGGCCAGCAGTTTGCGGCGATCACCACCGCCACCCAGGAACAAAGCAGCACTGCGACCCTGCTCAGCAGTAACCTGCAAAGCATCGCCATGGCCAACAGCGAACAGCGCGAAGTGGTCTCGAACCTGGCACTCACCGCCAAGGAACTGGAGAAACTGGCCCAGGACCTGCGCCAAGAGGTTGATCGGTTCCGCTGAAGCCTCCCGTCATGAGCAAGCTCACCCATATCCCTGTGGGAGCGAGCTTGCTCGCGATGACGGCTGTCCGGCCAACATCATCTCAATCTGACCCAGCGCCTTCGCGAGCAGGCTCGCTCCCACAAAAGCTGCCATCTGGTGGTCGTGCCTTTTTTAGGAATATTGCTGTTTTTAAGCTTGCTGAAACGTTTCTTCAAGTCTATAAAAACCGCACAACTCCAATAAAAGGTCGTGACCATGACTCCGCTCAAACTCCTCATCACCCTTGGCGCCTTGGGCGCTGCCTCCCATGCGATGGCTTGGGACTACGTCCTGCTGGATACGGATAAAGCCGCTCAACCCTGGCAAATCACCAGCCAGCAACTCGGTGTGAAAACCGGCAAGCCCTTTTCCGTGACGATGCGCACCCTGCACGGCGGCCGGCAGGAAGGCGTCAGCATCGTCGACATCGACAATGGCACCCTGAAGCTTTCAGTCGTCCCGACCCGTGGCATGAACGTGCTGCAGGCTTCGGTCGGGAATGTGCGCATGGGTTGGGATTCGCCCGTCAAGGAAGTGGTCAACCCGGCGTTCATCGAACTCAACGGTCGAGGCGGGCTGGGCTGGCTCGAAGGATTCAACGAGTTGGTCACCCGTTGCGGCTACGAGTGGGTCGGCCATCCCGGCATGGACAATGGTGAGCTGCTGACCCTGCATGGTCGCGCCGCTAATATTCCTGCCAACAAAGTCACGTTGCACATTGATGAAAAACCGCCTTACGCCATCACCCTGCGGGGCGAGTTGAAGGAGCAGGCGTTCAAGAAGGTCGACTTTTCGGTACAGACCGAACTGGTCACCGAACCCGGCAGCGTGACGTTCGCGCTCAGCGACACACTGACCAACAACGGCGATTACCCGAAGGAATACCAAGCGCTCTACCACAGCAATTTCAGCACGCCTTTCCTGGAGCAGGGCGCTCGTTTCGCGGCACCGGTCAAGCAGGTCTCGCCGTTCAACGACAAGGCCAAGGGCGATTTGCCGGATTGGCAAACCTACCGAGCCCCGACCAAGGATTATGACGAAACCGTCTATAACGTCGTGCCCTACGCTGACGCCAAGGGCGACACCCTCACCGTGCTGCACAACAAGGCCGGCAGCCTCGGTGTGTCGGTAGGCTTCAACACCGGTACGCTGCCCGTGTTCTCCCTGTGGAAAAATACCGATACCCAAGGCCAGGGCTACGTGACCGGGTTGGAACCGGGCACCAGTTTTTCCTATAACCGCCGGTATCAGCGGCCACTGGGCCTGGTGCCCACGATCGGGCCGAAAGAGCACAAGCAGTTCCAGATCCACTACAGCCTGTTGGCGGACAAGGGCGCTGTGGATAAGGCGCTCAAGCGCATCGATGCGATCCAGAACGGTCAAAAGACCGAAGTGCGCGATACGCCGCTGGTGGACCTGACCAAGCCGTGATCAGGGTGTAGCAGGCCGATACTGCAACGCTTCGGCCAGATGCTCGCGGCGGATGCTTGCCGCTTGTTCCAGGTCGGCCAATGTCCGGGCGACCTTGAGCAGGCGGTGGGCGGCACGCAGCGACAAGGTCAGCCGCTCGCAGGCGGTTTCCAGCCAGGTTTCGTCGGCTGTGGATAACTTGCAATGCCGACGCAGGCCCGGCAGATCCAGGAAGGCATTGGCGCAGCCCTGGCGTCGTTGTTGGCGTTCCCGGGCCTCGGCCACTCGTTCGGCGACAGTGGCCGTGTCCTCGCCCGTTGTGCTCTTCGGGTTAAGTGCGGTGGCTTCCCGGGCCACGGTCAAGTGCAGGTCGATACGGTCCAGCAACGGACCGGACAACTTGTTGCGGTAGCGCTGCACCATGTCCGGTGTGCAGGAGCAACGACCGCTGGGTTCGCCAAGATATCCACAGGGGCAGGGGTTCATCGCCGCCACCAGTTGGAAGCGTGCCGGGAACCGTACTCGATCACGGGCGCGGGACACCACGATGTGCCCTGACTCCAGCGGTTCTCTCAAGACTTCCAGCACCTTGCGGTCGAACTCCGGCAGCTCGTCGAGAAACAGCACGCCATGGTGGGCGAGGGTTATTTCCCCGGGTTGCGGTTTCGAGCCGCCACCCACCAGTGCTGGGCCGGAAGCCGAGTGATGGGGCTGGCGAAACGGCCGCTGCGGCCAATGGCTCAGCGGCACGCAACTGGCAACCGACTGAATCGCCGCCACCTCAAGGGCCTCGCTCTCGGCCAGGGGCGGCAGCAGCCCAGGCAGACGGCTCGCCAGCAAGGTCTTGCCAGTGCCTGGTGGTCCGCTGAACAACAGGTTATGGGCCCCCGCGGCAGCGATCAGCAGGGCACGCTTGGCCCCGGCCTGGCCTTGTACTTCATTCAGGTCGGGGTAGGGCTTGCTGGCCGAGAGCAGCCCATTGGAAACGAAAGGCTCGACCGGTGTGTGCCCATTGAAGTGGGCCACTGCTTCGAGCAGATGATCCACGGCGATCACCTTCAGGCCCGACGCGAGGCAGGCTTCCTCGGCGTTGGCCCGTGGCACCACCAGCATGCGTCCGGCCTTGCGAGCCGCCAGCGCCGCTGGCAGTACCCCGCGCACCGGGCGCACCGCGCCGGACAAGGCCAACTCACCGAGACACTCGACGTCGTCCAGCGTCAGGGTTGGCACCTGCACACTGGCCGACAGGATGCCCAGGGCAATCGCCAGGTCGAACCGCCCGCCGTCCTTGGGCAGATCCGCCGGCGCCAGGTTCAGGGTGATGCGCCGCGCTGGGAAGCTCAGGCCCGAATTGATGATCGCGCTGCGCACCCGGTCCTTGCTTTCCTTCACCGCCGCCTCCGGCAGGCCAACCATCGTCAGTGACGGCAAGCCATTGGCCAGGTGGACTTCAACGGTAACGGCAGGCGCCTCGACCCCTACTTGGGCGCGGCTGTGGACGATGGCAAGCGACATGAATCATTCCTTGAGTGAATAGGGCGCCGCGTCCTGCGGCTCTGGAAGGTTAGTCGTGGGGATGAGCTTGGGCGCGGCAATTGAAGGGGGAAAATTTGGCAGGATGTTTCGACAGCGAGTGACGGCCGAGGGCGACAAGCGAGGTGCGGTAGCGCATATCACCGTCTCGCCTGTCCACGCAAAATGCCCGGGAAGGGCCCTCTGCTAGACTCCGATTTGCCCAGTCGGCACTTGGCGGTATCAACGGCACAACGAGGAAGTGGCCATGAACGATTTGCTGGCTCTGTTAACCGACAAGCGCTTCATGCCCCACGGGCATTGCTACATGTGGCGTCCGGATCTGCTGTGGACGAATGTGATCGCCGATAGCTTGATCGCCCTGTCCTACGTCACCATCCCCTTCACGCTCCTGTACTTTATCCACAAGCGCAAGGACGTGCCGTTCGACTGGATGCTCGCGGCCTTTGGCGTGTTCATCCTGGCCTGCGGGACCAGCCATGTGATGGAGATCCTGACCATCTGGCAGCCTTATTACTGGTTGATGGCGCTGGTCAAGGTCATCACTGCGATTGCCTCGGTGATTACCGCCATCCTGCTGGTCCGGCTGGTACCGGCGGCCCTGAAGATCCCCAGCCCGCAGCAATTGGCCAAGGTCAACGACGAGTTGCGCGAGGCCCAGGCCGAACTGGTCACCACCGCCCGCCGCGCCGGCATGGCGGAGATCGCCACCAATGTGCTGCACAACGTTGGCAATGTGCTCAACAGCGTCAATGTGTCAGCCCAGGTCCTGTACGAGAAGGTGCACACCTCCAAGGGGCCAGGGGTGGCCAAGGTTGCCCAGCTGATGAAGGAGCATCCCGATGACCTCGGTGACTTCATCAGCAGCGACCCGAAAGGTCGCGCGCTACCGGACTATCTCGACAAGCTGGCCGACGCGCTGGCCGTCGAGCAGCAGGGCATGATCGCCGAGTTGGCGCAGTTGACCCGCCGCATCGACCACATCAAGGAAATCGTCGCCACCCAGCAATCCTACGCCGGCAACGCCAGCGTGCTGGAGCCGGGCTCGTTGCGTGAGCTGGTCGAGGATGTCGTGCGCATTTGCGATGTGTCCCTGGCCCGCCACCACATCACGCTGATCAAGGAGTTCAGCGATATACCGCAAATGCCACTGGACAAGCACCGCGTGCTGCAGATCCTGGTGAATCTGATCAACAACGCCAAGCAGGCGCTGGACGCCGGTGTGAACCGGCCACCGCAGATCATCCTGCGCCTGAAGGTCGTTGACGATAGGCGCGTGTGGGTCGAGGTCCAGGACAATGGCGAGGGGATTGCGCAGGATAATCTTGCGCGGGTGTTCGAGCACGGCTTCACCACGCGTGTCGACGGTCACGGCTTTGGTTTGCACAGCTGCATTCTGGCGGCGCACGAGATGGGCGGCGATCTGACGGCGCAGAGCGCGGGGCCGGGCCAGGGCGCGCTCTTTATCCTGGAGCTGCCGCTGGCACTGACCCCGGAGCCGTTTCAACACGCTGCGAGTGGTTGAGTGGCCCGCAGGGGCTGCTTATTCCTGGGCCGGAACCAGTCGCGCTTCCAGCTCTGCGACCTTGGCCTCCAGGCTTTCGAGCCGCGCTCGGGTCCGGGCCAGCACGACCATCTGGCTGTCGAATTCTTCCCGGCTTACCAGGTCCAGCTTGCTGAAGCCGCTTTGCAGCAGGGCTTTGAACTGGCTTTCGATTTCGCTTTTTGGCAGGGGGGTGTCACCACTCAAGAGGCGGGAGGCGTGGCCGCTCAGGGCGTCGAGGAGGTCTTTGGGCGCAAGCATGGCAGGTGTCCTGAAAACAATGGCGGGCAGTGTATCACGCAGTGTCTATAGTCAATTCGCAAGCCAGGGATGCACGCTTTTCGCGCATGGACCTGGGCATCGTTGCACTGTTGTTGTGCGTATCGCTGCGGTTCATGGCGCAACGCACGTCGAGCAGGTGGCCAAGAGACTGAAATCAGAGGGTTTGATGCAGATGGCAAGGTTTCTGCTTAGAGGCTGATGACCCATGCACTGATGCAGTCGCTGTGACGAATGCAGTGCAGCAGGCGAAACGGGGAGTTTCGTCAGGATCGGTTAACTGGCACCTGTCGGGCAACTTGGGCCGACGACGCGTTACAAAGCCAGGCACTGCGCTTAGACTTGAGTCGGGTTTGTTTTCCTGGGGCAAGTCCACCAATTCGGGAGAAAGTTTCATGAAGCTAGTCACTGCCATCATCAAGCCGTTCAAGTTGGACGACGTGCGCGAGTCGTTGTCCGAGATCGGCGTGCAGGGCATTACCGTTACTGAGGTCAAAGGCTTCGGTCGGCAGAAGGGTCACACCGAGCTGTATCGCGGCGCGGAGTACGTGGTCGATTTCCTGCCCAAGGTGAAGATCGATGTCGCCATTGACGACAAGGATCTGGACCGGGTGATCGAGGCAATCACCAAGGCCGCCAACACCGGCAAGATCGGTGACGGGAAGATCTTTGTGGTCAATCTGGAACAGGCTATCCGCATCCGTACCGGCGAAACCGATACCGACGCTATCTAAGCCGCCAAACCCAACGCCCCAGGAGAAAACAATATGACTCTGCGTAAATTCGCAGGGCTAGGAGCCCTGTTGTCCTTCGCAATGCCTGGCCTGGCCATGGCAGAAGAAGCGGCAGCCCCAGTCCTGAACTCCGGCGACACCGCCTGGATGCTCACGGCAACGATTCTTGTACTGTTCATGACCATTCCCGGCCTGGCGCTGTTCTACGGCGGCATGGTTCGGTCGAAAAACCTTCTTTCCGTGATGATGCAGTGCTTTGCCATTACCGGTCTGATCAGCATCCTGTGGGTCATCTACGGCTACAGCATTGCGTTCGACACCACCGGCATGGAGCAGGGCGTCGTCAACTTCAATTCCTTCATCGGCGGTTTCGGCAAAGCCTTCTTGGCGGGCGTCACACCCGCCAGCCTGACCGGCCCGGCGGCGCTGTTCCCTGAAGCGGTGTTCATCACCTTCCAGATGACCTTCGCCATCATCACCCCGGCCCTGATCGTCGGCGCATTTGCCGAGCGGATGAAGTTCTCCGCCATGCTGATCTTCATGGGCGTGTGGTTCACCCTGGTGTATGCACCGATTGCCCACATGGTCTGGTCCGGTAACGGCGGCCTGCTGTGGGACTGGGGCGTACTGGACTTCGCTGGCGGCACCGTAGTGCATATCAACGCCGGTATCGCAGGCCTGGTGGCGTGCCTGGTATTGGGCAAGCGCAAAGGCTTCCCGACCACGCCAATGGCACCGCACAACTTGGGTTACACCTTGATGGGCGCGGCCATGCTGTGGGTCGGCTGGTTCGGCTTCAACGCCGGTTCCGCTGTCGCCGCCAACGGCACTGCCGGCATGGCGATGCTGGTGACCCAGATCGCGACCGCTGCGGCGGCGCTGGGCTGGATGTTTGCCGAGTGGATCACCCACGGCAAGCCAAGCGCACTGGGCATCGCCTCGGGCGTTGTGGCAGGCCTGGTTGCCATCACTCCGGCTGCCGGCACCGTGGGCCCGATGGGCGCCCTGGTCATCGGCCTGGCAGCGGGCGTGGTGTGCTTCTTCTGCGCCACGACCCTCAAGCGCAAACTCGGCTACGACGATTCCCTGGACGCCTTCGGCGTACACGGCATCGGCGGTATCCTCGGCGCGATCCTGACCGGTGTGTTCGCAGCACCGGCCCTGGGTGGCTTCGGCACCGTGACCGATATCGGTGCGCAAGTGTGGATTCAATTCAAGGGTGTGGGTTTCACGGTGGTCTACACCGCGATCGTCACCTTCATCATCCTCAAGGTCCTGGACGCCGTCATGGGTCTGCGTGTCACCGAGGAAGAAGAAGCGGTGGGCCTGGACCTGGCCCAGCACAACGAACGTGGCTACAATCTGTAAGCACACGCACACGCAATAAAAAATGCCCGGTTCGCCGGGCATTTTTTTGCCTGGGATTTGTCATTGCTCAGAGGGCGCCCCGGTTTTTCCGACGCCTTTTGTTGTGGATGCGACATGGGTTTTTATACCGCTAAAGGCTTACACCGAAGCAAGAATATTAGGCCCTTTGTTTTTTCCCAGAGCGCGCTAGAATGCGCGCCGAACGTGCGGAGATCTGTATGTGGCAACAGACGCTGATAACCCTGCGGGCAAGGCCTCGGGGCTTTCATCTGGTGACGGACGAGTTGCTTGCCGGCCTGCCTGAACTCCAGGCGTGTCGTGTCGGTCTGTTGCATCTGTGGCTGCAGCATACCTCGGCTTCGTTGACCATCAACGAGAACGCCGATCCGGCGGTACGTCGAGACTTCGAACGATTTTTCAATCGGCTGATCCCACAAGGAGCCGCCGATTATGAGCACAACGACGAAGGCCTGGACGACCTCCCGGCGCACTTCAAGGCCAGTGTGCTCGGTTGTCAACTCAGTCTGCCGGTCACGGCAGGGCGGCTGGCATTGGGTACCTGGCAAGGTGTTTATCTGGGCGAGCACCGTGATCACGGCGGTGCTCGTAAAGTCCTCGCCACCTTGTACGGTGAAGGGGCATAACCGCTGATTGCCGGCGGATGTTGAATTTTTTCTGGCAGCCTTCGAACAGATGGCGAAGCTGGGCTATAACTAATCTGCTTTTCGCAAGTCATGAGGTAGAACATGAGCGACGATGATCTGGAAAACGACGACCTCGAAGTAGGTGACGAAGACGAGACCGAAGAAGGCCTTGAAGCGGCGGCGGAAGACGTTGCCGACGACGATGGGGCCGATGTTCCGGTTCCTACCGCCAAAGGCAAGGCCAAGGCGGCCGTTTCGGTCGACGAGTTGCCGAGCGTAGAGGCCAAGAACAAGGAGCGTGATGCGCTCGCCAAGGCCATGGAGGAATTCCTGGCCAGGGGCGGTAAGGTGCAGGAAGTGGAGGCCAACGTGGTCGCTGATCCGCCCAAGAAGCCTGACAACAAGTACGGCAGCCGCCCTATCTGAGTATCGGCTTCATTGCTTGCTGAAAAAGCCCGCCGTCGCTGCGGGCTTTTTCATGGGCGCGATTCCATTCCCAGGCCAGGCACAATCCCTGTGGGAGCGAGCTTGCTCGCGATAGCGGCGGGTCTGTTGGCATTGATGTTGGATGTGCTGCCGTCATCGCGAGCAAGCTCGCTCCCACAGAGGGCTTTGGCGGCTGTGAAGCAGGGTTCAGCGCTGGCGATGCCACCCTGCCAATAACCCTGGCAGTTCGGTCAGGCTACGAATCTCCGCATCCGGTGCATGGTCGGCCTCCCAGGCCTTGCCCGTCGGGTTGAACCACACCGCGCGCAGGCCGGCTTGCTGGGCGCCGGCGATGTCATCGCCGGGGTGATCGCCAATGTGCACGGCGGTCTGCGCCGTCGCGCCGCCGCGCAGCAAGGCCTCGTGGAATAGCCGCGCGTCCGGCTTGGCGATGCCGATGTCTTCAGCACACAAGGCGAACTTGAAATAGTCCGCCAGCCCCAGGCGGCGCACATCGGCGTTGCCATTGGTGACCACACCGAGGGCGAAATGATTGGCCAGGATCTCCAGGGTGGGCTGCACCTCGGGGAAAATCTCCAACTGATGACGGGCGTGCAAGAACGTCTCGAAGGCCTGGTCTGCCAGCTCAGAGGCTTGCCACTGGTCGTAGCCGGCTTCCTGCAGGGCGCGAAACAGCACCCGTCGGCGCAGGGCGCTGATGCGGTGCTTCAGCCCAGGCTCCTCGCGCAGCACTTGTTCGCGAATCGAAAAAAGATGCTCCACCGGCACGCCGCCCAGGTTCGGCGCGTTGTCGGTCAGCCATTGGCGGAGTATGGCTTCGGCGCTGGCGATCACCGGCGCGGTGTCCCACAGGGTGTCGTCCAGGTCGAAAGTGATGAGCTCGATGGTCATGATTCGTCGCCCTTGATGCGTTTGGCCCTGGGGTGGGCACTGTCATAGACCGTCGCCAGGTGCTGGAAATCCAGGTGGGTGTAGATCTGGGTGGTCTTGATGTCCGAGTGCCCCAATAGCTCTTGAACGGCGCGCAGGTCCTGGGAGGACTCCAGCAAATGGCTGGCGAAGGAGTGCCGGAGCATGTGCGGGTGCAGGTTCTGTCCCAGCTCCCGTTCGCCGGCAGCCTTGACCCGCAACTGAATGGCCCGCGGGCCAAGGCGCCGTCCCTGTTGGCTGACGAAGACCGCGTCGTCGGCGGGGTTGGTCAGCGCCCGCAGCGGCAGCCATTGCTCCAGGGCTTCACGGGCCTTGCGGCCGACGGGCAGCAGGCGGGTCTTGCTGCCTTTGCCGAGCACTTGGACCATGCCATCGGCCAGGTCCAGTTGATCCAGGTTAAGCCCTGTCAGCTCTGAAAGTCGCAGGCCGGAAGAATAGAACAGCTCGAGAATCGCCTGGTCGCGCCGTGCCAGGAAGTCATCCTCGACGGCACCTTCGAGCAGTTGCAGGGCGCGGTCGGTGTCGAGGGTCTTTGGCAGCCGGCGCTCGCCTTTGGGCGGTGCCAGCCCGGTGGCCGGGTCGTGGTCGCACAGGCCTTCGCGATTGAGGTAGTGATACAGGCCGCGTACCGCTGACAACAGGCGTGCCAGGCTGCGAGAGGACTGCCCCTGTTGATGCAGGCGGGCGATCAGGCTGCGCAAGCGCTGGATGTCCAGGGCCGCCCAGCTGCCGATGTTCTGCTTCTGGCACCAGCCCAGCACTTTTTCCAGGTCGCGGCGATAGGCCGACAACGTGTGGGGCGACACCTGGCGCTCACTGCGCAGGTGTTCGCAGTAGGCGTCCAGTTGCCGTTCCATCCTCAGCGTACCGAGCGCAGCGAACCGGCGACCCGCGGCAGCACCCGGCCGGTGACTTCGGCGATGTAGCTCAAAAACAGCGTGCCCACCGAGCTTTTGTAGTGCTGCGGATCGCGGCTGGCGATGGCCAGCACGCCGTGCACGCCCTGATGGGCGATGGCGACGACGGCAGTGGAGCCGATCTGCTTGCGTTGTTCTTCGCCGAACAGGAAGTCCAGCTCATGCTCGCGCAGGCTGCCGCTGACGCTTTTGTTTTCCGTCAGCAGGCCGCCGATGGCCGTCTGCGCTTCGGCATGGGTCACCCAGCGGCCCACCGGCATGGCGTTGTCGCCGAACAGGATCAGGCTGACAAAGGGCACTTGGAAATCCTGGCGCAGGCTGTCTTCGACGCTCATGACCAGGTCTTCGAGGGTGCTGGCGTCCATCAGGGCGAGGATCAGCCGACGGGTCTTGTCGAACAGTCGGTCGTTGTCCCGGGCTACATCCATCAGGTGCGAAAGACGATGGCGCATTTCGATGTTGCGCTCGCGCAGGATTTTCATCTGGTGCTCCACCAGCGACACGGTATCGCCGCGCCGGTGGGGGATGCGCATCGTCGCGAGCAGTTCTTCATGCGCGACGAAGAAGTCCGGGTTAGCCTCCAGATAAGCCGCTACGGCCGCGGTTTCTGGCAGACTGGGGGATTCGTCGGGCTGTGGGGCTGGAACCTGTGGCTGGTCGGTCATGGGTTTGGCTCACTCAAAGACGAACTTGTCCTTCGTATACGCGCACTGCCGGGCCGGTCATCATCACCGGTTGGCCAGGGCCTGCCCATTCGATGGACAGGCGCCCGCCGGGCAGGTCGATCAACAATGGCGAATCCATCCACCCCTGGCTGATCGCAGCGACGGCAGCGGCACAGGCGCCGGTACCGCAGGCCTGGGTTTCCCCGGCACCGCGCTCCCAGACGCGCAATTGTGCGCGGTGACGGTCGATGACTTGCAGGAAACCGACGTTCACTCGCGCGGGGAAGCGCGGATGATGCTCGATTTTCGGCCCCAGCTCATGCACCGGAGCACTGTTGATATCGGCCACTCGCAGCACGGCATGGGGGTTGCCCATGGAAACCGCTGCCAGTTCCACCGTGGCGCCGTCGACGTCCACCTGATAGCTCAAGGCCTGGGCCGGTGCCTGGAATGGAATGTCCGCCGGTACCAGGCGCGGAGCGCCCATGTTGACGCCGATCTGGCCGTCGCTGCGCACATCCAGTTCGATGATGCCGCTTTTGGTCTCGACGCGGATCTGCCGCTTGGCGGTCAGGCGCTTGTCCAGCACGAAGCGGGCGAAGCAGCGCGCGCCATTGCCGCATTGCTCCACTTCCGAACCGTCGGCGTTGAAGATCCGATAACGGAAATCCACGTCCGGGTTATTGGGTGCCTCGACGATCAACAACTGGTCGAAACCGATACCGGTGTGCCGGTCCCCCCATTGCTTGGCGTGCTTGGGCAGGATGTGCGCGTGCTGGCTGACCAGGTCGAGGACCATGAAGTCATTGCCCAGGCCGTGCATCTTGGTAAAACGCAGCAGCATGGTTTTACTCCGGCAGCAGGCTTTCGCCGGCAAACAACTCGGCTACCGTCTCGCGGCGACGCACTTCGAATGCCTGATCACCGTCCACCAGCACCTCGGCGCAACGGCCGCGGGTGTTGTAGTTGGAACTCATGACAAACCCATAGGCTCCAGCCGAATGCACGGCCAGCAGATCGCCTTCTTCCAGTGCCAGCTCCCGACCCTTGGCCAGGAAGTCGCCGGTTTCGCAGATCGGCCCGACGATGTCGTAGGGGCGGGCCGCAGTGTCGCGAGGGCGCACGGCAGTGACGTCCATCCAGGCCTGGTACAGCGCCGGGCGGATCAGGTCGTTCATCGCCGCGTCGACGATGGCGAAATCCTTGTGCTCAGTGTGCTTGAGGTACTCGACCTGGGTCAGCAGCACGCCGGCGTTGGCGACGATGTAGCGGCCCGGTTCGAACATCAGCGCCAGGTCACGCCCGTCGAGGCGCTCACGCACGGCCTTGATGTAGTCGGCCACCAGCGGCGGCTCTTCATCGCGATAGCGCACGCCGACACCGCCACCGAGGTCGATGTGGCGCAGGTAGATGCCGCAGTCGCCGAGGCGGTCGACCAGCGCCAGCAGGCGGTCGAGGGCATCGATGAACGGTTCGAGGGTGGTCAGTTGCGAGCCGATGTGGCAGTCGACGCCCAGCACTTCCAGGTTCGGCAGTTGGGCAGCGCGTACGTACACGTCTTCGGCGTCGGCAATGGCGATGCCGAACTTGTTTTCCTTCAGACCGGTGGAAATGTACGGGTGGGTGCCGGCGTCGACGTCCGGGTTCACGCGCAGGGAGACCGGTGCGCGAACGCCCAGCTCGGCGGCGACAACCTGCAGGCGCTCCAGCTCGTCGGTGGATTCGATGTTGAAGCAGTGCACGCCGACTTCCAGGGCGCGGCGCATGTCTTCACGGGTCTTGCCGACGCCGGAGAAGACGATCTTGTCGGCGCTGCCGCCAGCGGCCAGCACACGTTCGAGCTCGCCACCGGAGACGATGTCGAAACCGGCCCCCAGGCGCGCCAGGACATTGAGCACACCCAGGTTGGAGTTGGCTTTTACAGCGAAACACACCAGGTGCGGCATGCCCACGAGGGCATCGGCGAATGTCCGGTACTGGGCTTCAATGTGAGCGCGGGAATAGACATAGGTCGGCGTGCCGAAACGTTCGGCGATCGCGGACAGGGCAACCCCTTCCGCGAACAGCTCCCCGCCACGGTAGTTAAAAGCGTCCATGGCGTTCCCTTAGTAGGTGGTGTGGGTGTCGTGCGAGTGTGACTTGGATTGCGACGACTTGGCCTGTTCTTCAGGGGACTTGCTGTCATCAGGCAGGTACAGCGGACCTTTTTGACCACAGGCTGTCACGAGGCAGGCAACCGCGACGAGCGCAGCAAGGGAAGAGATCAGGCGCTTCATGGCGAAATCCTTGAAAATGCTTTAATTGCGCCGGAGTATACCGGCCACCCGTCAGCTTGCCTATGCAACGGGGTGCCCGTCTGGCGGCGCTGGTGATCGTCAGTGGGTATATCCTTTGCAATCGCCGGGAAGCGTCCGTATCTTGCGGCGCTTGAGCATGAGCAGACATTTTCGAGGTTGCCGCAATGAGTTTGACTGAAGCCCGTTTCCACGATCTGGTCGATGCGACCCAGCAAACGCTGGAGGATGTGTTCGATGACAGTGGCCTGGACATTGACCTGGAAGTCTCTGCCGGTGTACTCACCGTCAAGTTCGAAAACGGCAGTCAGTTGATTTTCAGTCGCCAGGAGCCGTTGCGGCAATTATGGCTGGCGGCGGTCTCCGGTGGCTTTCACTTCGACTACGACGAAGAAAGCGAGCGCTGGATGTGCGACAAGAGCGAAGAGCAGTTGGGCGAAATGCTCGAGCGCATCGTCAAGCAGCAGGCGGGCGTGGAACTCGATTTCGAAGGGCTGTAACCGCGTGAACCAGACAGCCCCGGCGCGGCCACCCAAGCCGCTCTACAGCAACGTCAGCCCCGCCGTCCCGTCGCCCTGCACCAGCGTGTGCAAGCTGGATGAACAGAAGGTCTGTCTCGGCTGTTTCCGCCATGTGGAGCACATCCGCGAATGGCGCTCGGCCGACGATGAGCGCCGCCGGGTCATCTGCGCCGAGGCGGCTAAGCGCCAATCCCTGAGGTAACCATTGGCCTTGGAAGCTTTTGTGGCGAGGGAGCTTGCTCCCGCTCGGCTGCGCAGCAGTCGCAGGATTTTGGGGTCGCTTCGCAACCCAGCGGGAGCAAGCTCCCTCGCCACAGGGATTTGTTTGGTCCGGGGACATGGTTCACTGTCCATAGATAGGGCAGGTCCCGCCTGACTTGTTTATTTATTGAGCTGTGATAGTGTCCAGTTACGCCTCAATCCATCGAGGCCCGTGAAAACCCCGCCTTTTTGTGGCGGGGTTTTGCTTTTTTTGTGCAGAAGAAAGGAGTCTGCCAGGATCATGACCGCACCTTCCATCACCCTTACCCGTCTGGACGTACAGCGTCTGGAACGCCTGATCGACAGCCTTGATGAAACGCTGCCGGGTGTGATTGCGCTGCAAACCGAACTGGATCGCGCCGAGAACGTGGTGGGCCACGAAGAAGTGCCTGCCGATGTCGTGACCATGAACTCGCGCGTGCATTGTCGCGAAGAAAGCAGCGGCAAGGACTATCACCTCACGCTGGTTTATCCGCAGGACGCGAACGCCGACGAAGGCCGGATCTCGATCCTGGCGCCGGTGGGCAGTGCGTTGCTGGGCCTGAAGGTCGGCCAGCACATCGACTGGCCCGCCCCGGGTGGCAAGACGCTAAAGCTGACGTTGCTGGAGGTCGAGTCGCAGCCGGTCAACGGCGGCGACTGTGCGTTCTGAACCCGTCTCAGACCTGGTTCAGTGCCTCGTTCAGGGCGCGTTCCAGGTCGGCCTTGTAGCGCAGGTACAAATTGCTTGAACAGGCGCCGTCGCCCACCAGGCCCGAGAGGTCCAGGTCGGTGATGTAGCAGCGATAGCGCTGGGCTTCGCGGCGCTGTTCGACGATCTCCCTGGCGACCACGCGGAACAGTTGGTCGCCATGTTCCAGTTCGGAAAACTCCTGCTGATCGCAGTACAGGGTGACGTGCACCTGCCCGTGCGCCGCTTTGCCGATGATCGCCTGCACGTCATAGAACGGCTTGTTGACCAGCGTCTGCGGGGCTTGCCGCGCTTCGATCCGTCGCGCCCGGCCACTGCCTGAGGGCAATAACTGGTAGTACAGGGTTTCCAGGGTCAGCGGCTGGGCGGCATCCAGCGGCAGCAGGGCATCGCGACGATAAAGCACCGACTGCAAAAAGCGTTGCAGCGGCACCAGCAGGCTTTGTTCGTCGTGGTAAGGCACGTGTTGTTGCCACAGTGCGTTGAACTCGTCGAGCACGTACAGATCGGCCTCGTCTTCGTCGACGCGGTAGAACACCTGGATGCACTCGGGCTGGCCCATGGGCAGGATCAGCGCCAGGTCATGGTCGTCCAGGGCCATCGGGTCCAGGTGCAAGGGGCTGTAGGCTGTCAGTTCCTCGCCCAGGTAATCCATCAGCGCCGACAGGCTGCCCAGCGCCACGTGATTGACCTGGCCGGGCACCAGCTCCAACACGTGATAGTGCTGTTGGACCTGAAGCAGATAGCGGTGATTGAGCCGGCTCAGCAGCAGGGTCTGCGCCGTGTCGATGACTTCTTCCACGCGCCGCGCAATGAATTGGGCGCGGTTGTGGCAGAAGCAGCGCACCTGCAAGCGTGGCTGGTGCTGGGTGACGGGCAGGTCGTTGAGGTAATCGCGCAGGCAGTCGAGCAGGGCGTGTTCGCCGTCAAAACGGTTGACCAGCACCTCGTTCCAGCTGTTGAGCGTGACCTGGTCGAGGGTCAGCACCAGGTTCTCCCGGACCCCGGCATAGCTCAGGGAGTCGGTGCGCTCGGTGGTCATCAGGATATTCAGGTCGCGGTGGTGCTTGAGCGGGTCGACGCCGACGTTCACCAGGATCAACACTTCGCTGGGCACGCTGGCGCGCAGCAACTGTGCTTCATCCACGGTGGTCAAGGGCAGGGCGATGGACTGTTGCAGGCTGCCCAGCAGGTTGAACAGTTCGAACTCGCTCAGGTCGCTGTCGCCTGGGTGCAGCGCCAGGCGCGTGCTGCTGTCGATTACGCCGTTGCGATGGCACCAGGTCAGCAGTTCCAGTAGCTCGCGGCAGCGCTTGATCGGCGCGAAATTCTCCCACTCCAGGGCGTTGAGGCTGCCGTTGTACAGCGCCCACTGGTTCTGCCCCGGTTCTTTCTTGTTGGGTGACTGGACCAGCGTCAGGGTGTCTTCGGCCAGGTCCGGCGCAATGCCGGGGTTGATGAACTCGACCTTGTCGGCCTTGCGTTCGAAGGCGGCATACAGCCGCCGGCCAAGCACGTTGAGATCGCGCTTGTTGATCAGGCTGACGGTTTTCTCGGTGCGGGCGAACTGGGTCAGGAAGCGGTAGCTGTGGGTGAGTTCGTTGACCAGGGCCCGTCGCTCGTGGCTGACCTGGCGGACTTTCCATTGGCTGCGGGCGTCCAGCAGCGCCAGTTGACGCTGGTCCCAGCCCCATTCCCGAGCCAGTCGTTCGAGCAGCACCCGTTGCCAGCCGTTGCTACGCATCTGGCCGGTGAGCTTGCGATTGACCTTCAGGTACAGCGCGCGGCGGATCAACTCCAGGCGTTCGGATTCGCCGCGGGCATTGAGGTATTCCTCGATGCGGCGATAGACCAGCATGTACGGATCCAGCTCTTCGAGGTCCAGGCGATTGGCAAATACGGCCTGTTTGAAGCGCAGGCTCAGGCAGCGAACATTCGGGTGTTCACTGGCATAGACCTCGGTCAGCAGCAGCTTGAGCACGGATTTGTAGGGCGATTCGATACCCTTGAACAGCTGCCAGAGCCCGGCACCGACGAATTCGCCTGGCGGAATGTAGGCCAGGTGTCCCAGGTCCAGGGTTTCATCGGCGCGAATGAAACGCTTGGACATCAGCGTATGGGTGTATTGCTCATAGTTCTCTTCTTCATAGACCGGTACCAGCCACCAGATCGGCGTGCGCCCGGCCAGCCAGATCGCGGTGCGGTAGAACTCGTCCAGCAGCAGGTAATGCTGGGTGGTGCCGCAATCGTCGGAACTGAGCTGGTTGTCACGGTCACCCCTTACGAAACGCGCTGGGTCGATCAGGAAAAAGTGGGCTTCGGCGCCCTGGGTCGCCGCCCAGATCTCCAGCAACTGGCATTTCTTGCGCAGTTCGGCCAGTTCATCGTCGCTCAGGTCCGGCCCGTGGCACACCCACACGTCCATGTCGCTCTGGTCGGCCTGGGCCAGGGTGCCGAGGCTGCCCATCAGGAACAGGCCAAGGATCGGCCGTGGCGGGTTGCTGCCATGCCGGGGCTTGTAGGAAAACGAACGGGTCAGCCGCTGGGCTTCGGCAAGGATATTGGCGTCAGGCTCGTAGTTCGACAGCCCGGCAGGCGTGCTGCCGGAAACGTAGCCGGGCAGCAGCGGATGGTTGACGTGGAAGAACAGCGGCAGCAACGTCAGCACGCCTTGCTGGCGCGGCGACAGTCCTTCGAGGGCGCGCTCCATCCGCACGGTGTTGAGCTTGAGAAAACGTGCGCGCAACTGGTTCAAGACCTTGCGGTCGATTCCCTCGTCCAGATCAGGGCGTATTTCGTGATTGCGGGTCATGTCAGCTCAAACCGGCTCGCGGCGTCGAACGTGGGGTGATGGCAGGTTAGCGCCCGATCTTGGGAATACTTAAGCTGAAAACAGAATTCGGATGCCGGTTTTTTACGCAGGGCACCCGTGCGCCTGCGGAAATCCCGTAAGGGAGATTTCCGTGGGCGACAGGGGGATCAGGCGGCTTCTTGCACGCTGAGTATTGTCAGGACGGTTTGTACGTTTTGGGCGGCATCTCGGCCCAGGCTTGTCAGGTAACCACCATCGGGCTGGGTGATCAGTTCTTTTTCGAACAGGCGTTGGGCAGCGGCAATCGCTTTAGGGGCAGCGGTCTGATGAATTTTCAGGCCTTCCTGGGAACTGTCCAGGTTGAAGAGTGCAAGGATTTCCAGTTCGGCAACCAGCTCAGGGGTAAGCGACATAAGGACTCCAGACTTTCTAGGAATTTGGTCGACAGCGTCACTAAGGTGAGCGCACTCGGCCGAGCTGTCCAGTCTCAGTGTCATGGTTTTTTTGTTTAAAGCAATTCTTTGTGGCGAGGGAGCTTGCTCCCGCTCGGCTGCGCAGCAGTCGTCAAGCTATTGGGGCCGCTTCGCGCCCCAGTGGGAGCAAGCTCCCTCGCCACAGAAGCAACTTTTGCCTGTCGGTTCAGTTCTTTTCCGGCGGCAACTCGGGGAGGGCGCGCAGCGCCGCTTCGTACCATTGGGTATCGAACGCGCGGTCCTCTTCCAGGATCGCGTCGATTTCCACCGCCAGCACATGGGCCATCAGGTTGAGGATTTCTTCGCGCTCATAACCGACCAGGGTCAACTTGTTGAAAGTGGCCTTGGCCGCAGGCGGATTGTCACTTTCGATCTGGTTTTCGATGGCCTGGATCAGCGTGTTCTCGACGAATTCTTCTTCGTCGTTGTCGATGTCGGTTGGCTCGCTCATGGCAGGCTCCTGGGAGAAAGGTCGCCAGTTTACCTGCATTCAGCGGCGTGATGCGCCTGGCAAGAAATGCCCTGGCGGTCTATAACGCTTGGCTGCCAACCCCGCACGGCCTGGAGGCTTTGTGATGCTCAAGCTTTACGGTTTTTCTGTCAGTAACTACTACAACATGGTCAAGCTGGCGCTGCTGGAGAAGGGCCTGCCTTTCGAGGAAGTGCCGTTTTACCCAAGCCAGACCCCTGAAGCGCTCGCTGTCAGCCCACGCGGCAAGGTCCCGGTGTTGAAGACCGAACAAGGGTTTATCAACGAGACCAGCGTGATCCTTGAGTACATCGAGCAAACCCAGCCCGGGAAAGCCCTGCTGCCCGGTGACCCGTTCGAGCGTGCCCAGGTGCTGGCCTTGTGCAGGGAAATCGAGTTGTACATCGAGTTGCCGGGGCGAGCCTGTTATGGCGAGGCATTTTTCGGCACGCCGGTGCCCGATGCCATCAAGCAAAAGACCAAGGCCGAATTGCTGCTGGGGTTTGCCTCGCTTGGCAGGCACGGCAAATTCTCGCCCTATGTGGCGGGCGAGCGCATGAGCCTGGCCGATCTGTATTTCTTCTACAGCTTATCCCTGGCCTTGCAGGTGGGCAGGAAGCTGTTCGATATCGACTTGCTGGCAGGCATGCCAGCGGCCAAGGCGCTGATGGAGCGCTTGGAACAGAATCCAAATGTGCAGCGGATTGCGGCGGACAGAGAGGCGGCGATGCCGGCGTTTTTGGCGATGATCGCTGCCAAGAAGTAAATTTTTGTGGTGATCTCTGGATCGCCTTCGCGAACAAGCCCGCTCCCACAGTAGATCTCCAGCGAACACAATTCTTGTGAACACACAGGGATCCAATGTGGGAGCGGGCTTGCTCGCGAAGCTTTTCAGCTTTTAGCGGCTGGCGAGCAACGCCTGGCCACGTACCACAGCTGCCTTGACCTGCGCCGGCGCGGTGCCGCCGATGTGGTCACGGGCATTGACCGAGCCTTCGAGGGTCAGCACGGCAAACACGTCCTGTTCGATCTGGTCGCTGAACTGGCGCAGTTCGTCCAGGCTCATCTCGGCCAGGTCCTTGCCGCTGTCCACGCCGTACTTCACGGCGTGACCGACGATTTCGTGGCAGTCACGGAACGGCAGGCCACGGCGCACCAGGTAATCGGCCAGGTCCGTGGCGGTGGAGAAGCCGCGCAGGGCCGCTTCGCGCATCACCGCGTGCTTGGGCTTGATGGCCGGGATCATGTCGGCGAAGGCCCGCAGCGAGTCGCGCAAGGTATCGGCGGCGTCGAACAGCGGTTCCTTGTCTTCCTGGTTGTCCTTGTTGTAGGCCAGCGGCTGGCCTTTCATCAGGGTCAGCAGGCCCATCAATGCGCCGAACACCCGGCCGCTCTTGCCCCGTACCAGCTCCGGCACGTCAGGGTTTTTCTTTTGCGGCATGATCGAGCTGCCGGTGCAGAAGCGGTCCGGCAGGTCAATGAACTGGAATTGCGCACTGGTCCACAGCACCAGCTCTTCGGAGAAGCGCGACAGGTGCATCATCGCGATGCTTGCGGCGGCGCAGAATTCGATGGCGAAATCGCGGTCCGAGACGTTATCCAGCGAGTTGCCGCCCACGGCGTCAAAGCCCAGCAACTGCGCGGTGTATTCACGGTCGATCGGGTACGTGGTGCCGGCCAGCGCGGCGCTGCCCAGGGGCATGCGGTTGGTGCGCTTGCGGCAGTCCACCAGGCGCTCGTAGTCGCGGCTGAGCATTTCGAACCAGGCCAGCATGTGATGCCCAAACGTTACAGGTTGGGCGGTTTGCAGGTGCGTGAAGCCCGGCATGATGCTCTCGGCTTCGCGCCCGGCTTGCTCCAGCAGGCCTTTTTGCAGGCGAGTGATTTCGGCCAGGATCAGGTCGATCTCATCGCGCAGCCACAGGCGGATGTCGGTGGCGACCTGGTCGTTGCGGCTGCGGCCGGTGTGCAGTTTCTTGCCCGTCACGCCGATGCGGTCGGTCAGGCGCGCTTCGATGTTCATGTGTACGTCTTCAAGGTCGACGCGCCAGTCGAACTGGCCGGCCTCGATTTCAGCCTGGATGGTCTTCAGGCCGTCGATGATGCTGTCGCGCTCGGCATCGGTCAGCACGCCGACCTTGGCCAGCATGGTGGCGTGGGCGATCGAGCCCATGATGTCGTGGCGATACAGGCGCTGGTCAAAGTTGACGGAGGCGGTGAAGCGGGCGACGAAGGCGTCGACGGGTTCACTGAAGCGGCCGCCCCAGGACTGATTGGTCTTGTCAGTGCTCATGAATTCGCTCGTGATCGGCTGTGGAGAAAGTAGCGGTTAAAGGCTGCGGCGGATGATAGCAGGGTTGCCGGGACTGGCGCTGGCACTGGTCGGCAGGTTTTTTCGATGCAAGCCTGGGATCCAACCGGGTTTTCCCGCAACGATATTTTTCGATTGAGCAATATCGTCGTGGCAACCGTCTACAGTGGACTGTAGGACTTTTGCTTTTTCCACCCATGGCGCAGCGGATATAGATAAGAAGGGGGGGCTCATATTGGTCAGATCGACAGTTAACAATCCCTACGGCGACGCCGTGCGACAACGGGCCTCGGGCATCGGTCGGCAAGCGCTGGTAAAGATAGGCAACCGCCTCGCGGCACTTTTTGGCCCTCGAACGAGTCTTAGCGTGGATCGCCGTGACGGATGTCACTTCCCCTGTCTACGCTATCCTTGTGCGAGACTCACGCAGGAATCCAGCGCAATATGAATGTCCTGATCGTTGATGACGAACCACTGGCCCGCGAGCGCCTGAGCCGAATGGTTGGCGAGCTCGAGGGTTACAGTGTCCTGGAGCCGAGCGCCACCAATGGCGAAGAGGCATTGGCCCTTATTGACAGCCACAAGCCGGATATCGTGCTGCTCGACATTCGCATGCCTGGCCTGGACGGTCTACAGGTCGCGGCGAAGCTGTGCGAACGAGAGTCGCCGCCCGCCGTGGTGTTCTGTACCACCCGGGACGACTTCCCTCCCGAGGTGTTGCAGGCCGGCGCCGTAGGCTACCTGGTCAAGCCCGTGGCGGCCGAGGCGTTGCTCGAAGCCTTGCGCAAGGCCGAGCGGCCCAACCGCGTGCAGCTGGCAGCGCTGACCCGTCCGGCCGCCGAAAGCGGCAGCGGCCCGCGCAGCCATATCAGTGCGCGCACCCGCAAAGGCATCGAGCTGATCCCGTTGAACCAGGTGGTCTATTTCATTGCCGACCACAAATACGTGACCTTGCGCCATGAGAGTGGCGAGGTGTTGTTGGATGAGCCTCTCAAGGCCCTCGAAGACGAGTTCGGCGAACGTTTCGTACGCATCCACCGCAACGCCCTCGTGGCTCGCGAGCGGATCGAGCGTTTGCAACGCACCCCCCTTGGGCATTTCCAACTGTTCCTCAAGGGCCTCAATGGCGACGCGCTGATTGTCAGCCGGCGACACGTGGCCGGCGTGCGCAAGATGATGCAGCAGCTTTAATGTGGCGGTCCAAGGCGTTCGATGCGTTTCAATTCGAGGATTTGGCGGCCAGGGAGGCCTTAGGGTCGTGATTCAAATCAAAGCGGTTTTGGCTGAGCTGTTATTATCTGCCGTATCTTTTAAGTACGGATTGATCCATGTCCCCTCGCGAGATCCGCATCGCCACCCGTAAAAGTGCCTTGGCCCTCTGGCAGGCCGAATACGTCAAAGCCCGCCTGGAAGCGGCCCATCCCGGCCTGATCGTGACCCTGGTGCCCATGGTCAGTCGCGGTGACAAGCTGCTGGATTCGCCGCTGTCGAAGATCGGCGGCAAGGGCCTGTTCGTCAAGGAACTGGAAACCGCGTTGCTGGACAACGAAGCCGACATCGCCGTGCATTCGATGAAAGACGTGCCCATGGACTTCCCCGAAGGCCTGGGCCTGTTTTGCATCTGCGAGCGGGAAGACCCCCGCGATGCGTTCGTCTCCAACACGTTCTCCAGTCTTGACGCACTGCCCGCCGGGAGCGTGGTGGGTACTTCCAGCCTGCGTCGCCAGGCACAGTTGCTGACTCGCCGCCCGGACCTGCAAATCCGTTTCCTGCGCGGTAACGTCAATACGCGCCTGGCCAAGCTCGATGCCGGTGAGTACGACGCGATCATTCTCGCCGCCGCCGGCCTGATCCGCCTGGGCTTTGAAGATCGCATCACCTCGGCCATCAGCGTCGACGACAGCCTGCCGGCCGGTGGACAAGGGGCGGTGGGCATCGAGTGCCGTAGCGCCGACAGCGACATCCATGCCTTGCTGGCGCCGCTGCACCATGAAGACACCGCTACGCGGGTATTCGCCGAGCGCGCCCTTAACAAACACCTCAATGGCGGTTGCCAAGTGCCGATCGCCTGTTACGCCGTGCTGGAAGGCGAACAGGTCTGGTTGCGTGGCCTGGTGGGGGATCCCAACGGTGGCCGGCTGCTCAGCGCCGACGCCCGGGCGCCGCGCCACGATGCCGAGGCGTTGGGCGTGCGGGTGGCCGAGGATCTGTTGAGCCAGGGCGCCGCCGACATCCTCAAGGCCGTCTATGGCGAGGCCGGCCACACGTGACGGGTTGGCGGCTGCTGCTCACCCGGCCGGCGGACGAGTCGTCGGCGCTGGCGGCTGTCCTGGCCGAAGCGGGGGTCTACAGCAGCAGCCTGCCCTTGCTGGATATCGAGCCGCTCCCGCTGTCCGATGCCGGGCGGGCGATACTCCAGGTGCTGGACCAATACTCTGCCGTGATCGTCGTCAGCAAACCGGCCGCACGCCTGTGCGTCGAGTTGCTGCGCCAATACTGGCCCCAGCCTCCAGACCAACCATGGTTCAGCGTGGGGGCGGCCACCGGACAGATTCTCGTCGATGCCGGCCTCACGGTGTTTTATCCCGATAACGGCGATGACAGCGAAGCCTTGCTGGAACACCTGGTCTTGCGCCAGGCTGTTGCGCGGCCCGACCCCAAGGTTTTGATCGTGCGCGGTGAAGGCGGGCGTGGCTTGCTGGCAGAGCGTTTGCGCGAGCAAGGTGCTAGTGTCGATTATCTGGAATTGTACCGCCGCCACTTGCCCGATTACGGCGAAGGGGCGTTGCCGGCGAAAGTCGAAGCGGAACACTTGAACGCACTGGTGGTCAGCAGTGGGCAGGGCTTCGAGCATCTGCAGCGGCTGGCCGGCGATGCGTGGCCGGCCTTGGCGCGGTTACCGTTGTTTGTTCCAAGCCCAAGGGTTGCCGAGATGGCGCGTGCCGCCGGGGCCCGAACAGTTGTGGATTGTCGTGGCGCCAATGCCGCGGCTTTGCTGGCGGCGTTACGGGAACACTCCGTGCCGTTTTCTAATGCAAAGGATGGATACGTGAGCGAAACAGCCTTGCCAAAAGAAGATCTAGACCAGCCAGCGATCGATGCGCCGGTTGAAACTCCGCCCCCGGTGGCGCCGCGTCGCGGCAACGGGTTGGCCATAGTTGCATTGCTGCTCGGGGCCGCTGGCGTGGCCGTGGGCGGTTGGGGCGTGTGGCAGGTGCGTCACCTGCAAACCAATAACCAGCAGCAGTCCGCCCAGGTCCAGGCACTGAATGACCAGGCCCAGAGCCTCAAGCTCAACGAGCAACGCCTGAGCGAGCGCCTGGCGCAATTGCCTCCGGCCGAAGAGCTGGAGGGGCGGCGGCGCCTGGTGGCCCAGTTGCAAAGTGACCAGCAGCACCTGAACCAGCGCCTGGAAACCGTGCTCGGTGCCAGCCGCAAGGATTGGCGCCTGGCGGAGGCCGAGCACTTGTTGCGCCTGGCCAGCCTGCGTCTTTCCGCCCTGCAGGACATCAACAGTGCCCAGGCGCTGGTCCAGGGGGCTGACGAAATCCTGCGCGAGCAGAACGACCCCGGTTCGTTCGCCGCCCGCGAGCAACTGGCCAAGACCCTCGCCGCGTTGCGCAGCACCGAGCAACCGGATCGCACCGGGCTGTTCCTGCAACTGGGCGCCTTGCGTGACCAGGTCCTGGAACTGACCGAACTGGCGCCCGAGTACAAGGACCGCGGTGAATCCTTGCTGGGCCTGACCGCCGACGGCGATGGCGCCAGTCGTTGGGCGCAGTGGTGGGACCAGATCTCGCGCTATATCCGTATCGACTTCAACGCCGATGAAAATGTTCGTCCGCTGCTGGCCGGGCAAAGCCTCGTGCAAGTGCGCCTGGCCTTGAGCCTGGCGCTGGAGCAGGCGCAATGGGCCGCCCTCAATGGTCAGGCGCCGGTCTACACCCAGGCGCTGACCGAGGCTCGGGACGTGTTGAAGAACAACTTCAACCAGGACAACCCGCAAAGCAAGATCATGCTCGAGCGCGTGGTCGAGCTGTCCAAGCAGCCGGTGACGGTGGTCACCCCGGACCTGACGGGCACGCTGAGCAGCGTCCAGGCTTACCTTGAGCGCCGCAACCTCAATGCCCAGGAATCGGTCAAGCCGTTGCCCGCGCCTGGCGCGCAGGAGGCCACGCCATGAAGCGTCTCTACGTGATTCTGTTCGTGGTCATCGCTGCCGCTGCCTTGCTGGGCGTGGCGATTGCCGAGCATTCGGGTTACGTGCTGGTGGCGTACAAGAACTTCCGTTATGAAGCTGGCCTTTGGGTCACCCTGGCGCTGGTGGCGGTGCTCTGGCTGGTGTGGCGAGGCCTGAGGGCGCTGATCGGGCTGGTGACTACGTCGAGCGGCGTGGTCAACCCGTGGTCGCGGCGCAACCGCAGCCGGCGGGTGCAAGTGGCGATCGAGCACGGCCAGTTGGACCTGGCCGAAGGTCGCTGGGCCAGTGCCCAACGACACCTGCATCGTGCTGCCGAAGCCGAGCGCCAGCCGCTGCTGTATTACCTTGGTGCCGCCCGTGCGGCCAACGAACAAGGTCTCTACGAACAGAGCGACAGTTTGCTCGAGCGCGCCCTGGAGCGTCAGCCCCAGGCGGAACTGGCCATTGCCCTTACGCACGCGCAACTGCAGACGGACCGAGGCGACACCGACGGCGCGTTGACCACGCTCCAGGCCATGCATGAGCGGCATCCCCATAACGTCCAGGTCCTGCGCCAACTGCAACGACTGCATCAGCAGCGCGGCGACTGGTCGGCATTGATCCGGCTGTTGCCGGAGCTGCGCAAGGACAAGGTCCTGCCACCCGCTGAACTGGCGGAACTGGAACGTCGTGCCTGGGGTGAAAACCTCACCCTGGCAGCCCACCGTGAGGAGGACGGCAGCGTCGGTTTGCAGTCGCTCAATCGCGCCTGGCAACAACTGACCTCCGCGCAGCGCCAGGAGTCCGCGCTGGTGCTGGCCTATGCCGAGCAGTTGCGTCAGTTGGGAGCCCAGGTCGAGGCTGAAGAGGTACTGCGAAGTGCGCTCAAGCGTCACTATGACAGCCATCTGGCGCGCCTGTACGGGTTGGTTCGAGGCAATGATCCGATCCGCCAGTTGCAAACGGCCGAAGGCTGGCTCAAGGATCATCCGGCGGATCCAAGCCTGCTGCTGACCCTGGGGCGCCTATGCCTGCAGAACAGTTTGTGGGGCAAGGCGCGGGACTATCTGGAAAGCAGCTTGCGCGTCCAACGCAACCCCGAAGCCTGTGCTGAACTGGCGCGATTGCTGGCGCAACTGGGCGATGCCGAGCGCAGCAACCAGTTGTTCCAGGAGGGATTGGGGCTGCTGGACGAGCGCCTGCTGGCCGCACCGTTGCCGGTTCCGGCTCAGGTGTTGTCCACTTGAGAGGGGCATGACTCATTCTTGAAAATGGTATGAACCCTTGTGGCGAGGGGATTTATCCCCGTTGGGCTGCGAAGCGGCCCTTTGAAGCTTGGGCTCGATGAAAATCTGATACAGCACGCACGGCGCCAGGCTTTAGGGCTGCCTCGCAGCCCAGCGGGGATAAATCCCCTCGCCACAGGTTCAGTGCCGTCCACGAGCGAAGGGTTGCGAATACCACCCTGGTTTTGGGGCTTTGGTCATGCCGTCAGTAAAGTCCTACAGCCCATCGCGCTGTATCCTCTTTGGCCTGTCGGGAATTCCCTACATCCCTGGTGAAGTGTCTGCGCGGGCCTGCCTTGAAAGGCCCGAGGGCTTTCCTCTACCGTAACTGCTTGTCTCTTCTGTTACGGAACCGCCATGTCTTTGGCCAGCTCACGCTTCTTGTTTTTCATGGCTTCCATCGCCGCAGCCCTGGCTTTGGGCATTGCCACTTATCTGGAGTATTCGGTCGGCCTGACGCCTTGCAGCCTGTGTGTCTTGCAGCGGTTGTGCCTGACGCTGTTCCTGGTGAACAGTCTTGTGGCATGCGTACACGGTCCAGGCCAAAGAGGCAGTCTCTTCTATGGTGCGGCAGGGTTGGTTTTTGCGACGGGGGGAATGACCCTGGCATGGCGTCAGGTCTTGATGCAAAGCCATTCGTTCGAGCCGTTTCCTGATTGTGTTGCCCAGCCCAAGCTGATGGATTCGTGGTGGTGCGCGTTGCATCGCGTCCTCGACGGCGCGGTCGATTGCGCGAATATCACCTGGACGCTGTTCGACCTGAGTATCCCCGAATGGAGCCTGTTGTTTTTTCTCGCGGTGTCCAGCGCGATGGCCTATCTACTGCTGCGCCTTGCCTGGAGTGCTCTGGTACGACCGCTCAGCGGCGATACGTCGCAGATGCTCCGGGCCGTGGATTAAACACTTGTATGAACTTTATCTCCTGCGTACCTTGAAGCCATTGTCGTGCGGGCATAATCTGGCCCGCACGTGTTATTGGAATTGTGCCGCTCGATCATGTTGTGTCTGGCTTGTCCCTGATCATCAGGCGTGCACAGGCTGCGAGTGGCATGACCCACAAGGGAAGAAATCACCATGCTCGAAAGTTGTCAGAATGCTCAGGAACGCTGGGGTGGGGTGCATCTGCTGATCGATCGCTGGTTGCAGGAGCGTCACGAACTGGTTCGGGCCTACGATGCCCTCGGCGATAAGCCTGAAGCGCTGAGCGAAAGCCGCAAACCCTTGCAGGAGTTCTGCGGTGTGCTGGTCGACTATGTGTCTGCCGGTCATTTCGAGATATACGAACAACTGACGGGCGAGGCCAAGGCCTTCAACGACAAGCGCGGCCTGGAACTGGCCGAGCAGATCTACCCGCGTATCGACGTCATCACCGAAAAGCTGCTGGCGTTCAACGACCTGTGCGATGAAGGCAAGTGCGTAGCGGAAAAATTCAAGGAGCTGGGCGGCTTGCTGCACGAACGTTTCGAACTGGAAGACTGCCTGATCGAAGTGCTGCACAACGCTCACAAGGAAGAAGCCGCGGTCCAGGCCTGAGGGTTTCGCGGTCATGAAAAAACGGTGCGCAGTGCGCACCGTTTTTTATTGAGTCGGCGTCAGGTCGTCGCGCCCAGCAATTCGATTTCAAACACCAGTGGTGTGAACGGCGGGATCACATCTCCCGCCCCTTCGGCGCCATAGGCCAGGGTCGACGGAATCACCAACCGCCATTTTGCGCCTACCGGCATTTGCGGCAATGCACTGCGCCAGCCGTCAATCACGCTGTCGAGGTTGAACCATTGTGCCTGGTGGTTGGAATCGAATACGGTGCCGTCCGGCAATCGACCGGTATACAGCACCTGGACCTTGCCGTGAGGGCCGGCTTTCGCGCCGTGGCCTGGCTTGATCTCGGTCAGCAGGATGCCGTCTGCGAGTTGCTGGACGCCTGGACGGTTCTTTTCTTCATTGAGAAATTTCTGCTCCGTTTTCAACGCGGCTTCGATCTGTGGCGTTGTCGATTGCGAATTCAGTCGTGCCTGGTGCTCGGCCAGGATCTGTTCGATGCGTTCATCCTTGAGGGCCAGCGGCTTGCCCAAGTAGGCCTGTTGCAAGCCTTCGACCAAGGCTTTGATCTGCAGGTCCGGCACGTCCTGGCGCAGGCGTTCGCCGAGGCTTGCGCCCAGGCTGTAAGCCAAATCGTGGGCATCGTTTGCGCTGGTTTTTTCAACGGCCTGGACCGTGGAGCAAACCATGCACAGGAATAAAAACAGGTGACGCGACATGTGTGCTCTCCGGCCTCGAATCGAGGAATTATGCCAGTGCCGATATCGATAGAGGTGGATTGCCAAGGCACTGGCGCAGAAGATTTTTCGTCCCTTGCAACGCAACGTCTTGTGTACTGTCAACATGCCCTAGCGGCGGTTGAAGCAGAGGTCTAGTATGAGCCGCACTCACGTCAGTCAGGAGGTAAACCATGTCGGCCACCAAGAAGCCTGTAAACACTCCGTTGCACTTGCTCCAACAACTCTCGGGCAGCCTGCTCGAACATCTGGAAAATGCCTGCTCCCAAGCCCTGGCTGATGCTGAAAAACTGCTCGCCAAACTTGAAAAACAACGCGGCAAAGCGCAGGAAAAACTGCACAAGTCGCGCACCAAATTGCAAGACGCAGCCACCGCTGGCAAGGCCAAGGCGCAAGCCAAGGCCAAAGATGTCGTGAAAGAACTCGAAGACCTGCTTGATGCCTTGAAGGATCGTCAGTCCGAGACCCGCGCCTACATTCTGCAACTCAAGCGTGATGCCCAGGAAAGCCTGAAACTGGCCCAGGGTGTCGGTCGCGTGCAAGAAGCCGCAGGCAAGGCGCTGACGCTTCGTGCTGCCAAGCCTGCCGCTGTATCGGCCAAGAAGCCGGCGGCTAAACCCGTCGCGGCAAAAGCTCCGGCCAAAGTCGCTGCCAAGCCTGCGGCGAAAGCACCGGCCAAAGCTGCCAGCAAGCCAGCTGCCAAATCGGTCGCTGCCAGTGCTGCAAAACCTGCGGCAAAAAAACCAGTTGTCAAAGCTGCGGCCAAGCCCGCCACAAAAACGGCAGTTGCAAAACCTGCTGCCGCCAAGCCTGCTGTAAAAGCTGCTGCTAAACCGGCCGCTAAACCTGCGGCAAAAGCTGCAGCCAAACCTGCCGCTAAAACCGCCGCCGCAAAACCTGCTGCCAAAGCTGCGGTAAAAGCCACCGCAAAACCTGCTGCCGTTAAGCCTGCTGCCAAACCAGCAGCGAAGCCTGCGGCAACCAAAACGGCTGCGGCCAAGCCCGCTGCGAAAACGGCTGCCAAGCCTGTCGCTGCCAAAGCCCCCGCCAAAGCGGCGGCTAAACCCGCTGCCAAACCGGCTGCGGCCAAGCCTGCTGCTGCGAAGCCAACGGCTGCCAAACCAGCCGTCGCGAAGCCCGCTGCCGCCAAACCAGCCGCCAAGCCGGCAGCGAAACCGGCCGTGAAAAAGCCAGCCGCTGCAAAACCTGCGACTGCGCCAGCCGCCAAGCCAGCGACACCGGCTCCGACCACGGCACCGGCTCCAGCCGCCAGCACTCCGGCCGCGGCGACCAGCCCATCCGCCGCCGTTGCGCCGAGCATCAGCAGCACCCCAACCAGCGCTTCCTAAGTGCCGGACACCGCGACGCGCAGCTGATGCAGCGCGTCGCGGCTCGCTGGCCCGGCATTCGCCGCCAGCCCTTGCAGCCATTGCGCTGAATCGTTCTGTTGTGTCCCAGGCCAATCCTTGGCCAGCGCTTCCAATCGCTCCAGCAATTGCCGTTCGGCCGCCAGCTCCAGCTGCTTGACCTGCTCGCGCAGGCCATTGAGTGCCGTGTCCTGGAGGGCGCTGGTTTTCCATTGGCTGCGAAGCGTGCGCAGTGGCCGCACCACCTCGGCATCCCAGGGCTCGGCCAATAGTCGAAGCTGCCGCAGCCTGTGTTCATTGCAGGCCACGCCACGCTGCGCCAGCCACAGGCCACACAGCAGCAGGCAGACGTTGGCGCCGGCGTCTTGTGATGCCAGGCACGCAGGCTCTACGCCAGGCTTGGCATAGAGGTCGAGGGAAAAGCTCCACAGGTCTGGGGACATCGTGCTACTCGCGCCAGTTGCGAGCGAAGCTGGTAGACTCCGCCGCCATTATGATCCGACTTCAGAACCTGACTTTACAGCGTGGCCCGCAACGTCTGCTAGAAGACGCCGAGCTGACCCTGCACGCCGGCCACAAAGCCGGCCTCATCGGTGCCAACGGCGCCGGCAAATCGAGCCTGTTCGCCTTGCTGCGAGGCGAGCTGCACCCGGACTCGGGTGATTGCCTGTTGCCGGCTGATTGGCGCATCGCCCACATGCGCCAGGAGGTCGACACCCTCGAGCGTCTGGCGGTGGACTACGTGCTCGATGGCGACCTGCGCCTACGCCAGGTGCAACGCGACCTGGCGGCGGCCGAAGCGGCCCACGACGGTGCCGCACAGGCCCGTCTGCACGCGGAACTCGACAGTGCCGACGGCTACACCGCCGATGCCCGTGCGCGCAAATTGCTCGCCGGCCTGGGCTTTACCAATGAGCAGATGGATCGTCAGGTCGGGGACTTCTCCGGTGGCTGGCGGATGCGCCTGAACTTGGCCCAGGCCTTGATGTGTCCTTCGGATCTGCTGTTGCTCGATGAGCCGACCAACCACTTGGACCTCGACGCCATCATCTGGCTCGAAGACTGGCTCAAGAGTTACCCGGGCACGCTGCTGCTGATTTCCCACGACCGTGATTTCCTCGACGCGGTGGTGGATCACGTGGCCCATGTCGATCAGCGCAAGCTCACCTTGTACCGTGGCGGCTACAGCGCCTTCGAACGCGCGCGTGCCGAACGCCTGGCCCAGCAACAGCAGGCCTACGAGAAGCAGCAGGCGCAACGTGCGCACATGGAAAGCTACATCGCCCGCTTCAAGGCCCAGGCCACCAAGGCCCGCCAGGCCCAGAGCCGGATCAAGGCATTGGAGCGGATGGAAGAGTTGTCGGCGGCCCACGTCGATTCACCGTTCGATTTTGTCTTCCGCGAATCGACCAAGATTTCCAGCCCGTTGATCGACCTGTCCGACGCGCGCCTGGGGTATGGCGACAAGACCGTGCTGGAGAAGGTCAAGCTGCAACTGACCCCGGGTGCGCGGATTGGTCTGCTGGGCCCCAACGGTGCCGGTAAGTCGACCCTGATCAAGAACCTTTCCGGCGAACTCGAGCCTCTGGCCGGGCGCCTGACCCGGGGCGAGAACACGGTGGTCGGCTACTTCGCCCAGCATCAGCTCGATTCCCTGGACTCCAAGGCCAGCCCGCTGTTGCACCTGCAACGCCTGGCACCGACCGAGCGCGAGCAGACCCTGCGGGATTTCCTCGGCGGTTTCGATTTCCGCGGGGCGCGCATCGACGAGCCGGTGCTGAATTTCTCCGGTGGCGAAAAGGCACGCCTGGCGTTGGCACTGATCGCCTGGGGCCGGCCGAACCTGTTGCTGCTCGACGAACCGACCAACCACCTGGACCTGGAAATGCGCCTGGCCTTGACCATGGCCTTGCAGGAATTCAGTGGCGCGGTGCTGGTGGTGTCCCACGATCGGCATTTGCTCAAGAGCACTACGGATAATTTCTTCCTGGTGGCCGACGGCAAGGTCGAGGAGTTCGACGGCGACCTGGAAGACTACGCCCGTTGGCTGGTGGAATACCGCCAGCGCAACGCGCCGGTCAGCAGCACGCCGGTCAACCCGGACAAGACCGACAAGAAAGCCCAGCGCCAGGCCGCCGCCGCATTGCGCCAGCAACTGGCGCCGCACAAGCGTGAGGCCGACAAACTCGAAGCCGAGTTGGGCAAGCTGCATGAAAAACTGCAAAAGATCGAAACCAGCCTTGGCGACAGTGGTCTCTACGAGGCGGCGCGCAAAGATGAGTTGCGCGACCTGCTGGCCGAGCAGGCCAAGCTGAAAATTCGGGAAGCGGAACTCGAGGAGGCTTGGATGCAAGCGCTGGAACTGCTGGAAAACCTGCAAGCGGAGCTGGAGGCGTTGTCCTGATGGAAGCGTTGGCGTTGCCTATACCCGTCATGTGGATCGAGCCGATCTGGCTGGGTGTGCAAATCCTGCTGATCCTGTTGGTGGGATATGTCGCCCAGCGGTTCGTTGCGCGTGCGCTCACGGGCCTCGGCGAGCGCTACCCACTGCCGACGCAATTGGTGATCATCCTGCGCGGTGTGCTGCGCTGGCTGATCATGGGCAGCGCCGTACTGGTGGCGCTGGAGCGCCTGGGTGTCTCGGCCACGGTACTCTGGACGGCGATCTCGGGTTTCGTGGCGGTGGCGGCGGTGGCGTTCTTCGCCATCTGGAGCGTGCTGTCCAACCTGTTCTGCGCCGTGTTGATCTACACCGTCGGACCGTTTCGCCTGGGCGATGTGGTCGAGCTGGTGGACACCACCGACAAGCCTGGCATCAAAGGACGCGTGGTGGCGATCAATCTGCTGTACACCACGCTGATCGAACCCGAGGAACTCGGCACCGGCAGTGCCATGGTGCAAGTACCCAACAGCCTGTTCTTCCAGCGTTCGGTACGGCGCTGGCGTGGCAGCGAAGCGTTTCCGGTGGGTGGGTTCGTCGAATAATCCGGCCTCGCCGATTGGCTTTTTTTTGCAAAAAAGCGATGGTCAATCCTTCAGCGGCGCATTAGCTTAGTCGTTTTCGACGAATTCGAGCCGAGGTGTGCAATGGTGCTGGAAACATGGCTGGCGTTTTTCGCCGCCTGTTGGGTGATCAGTCTTTCCCCGGGCGCCGGTGCCATTGCATCGATGTCCAGTGGCTTGCGCTACGGGTTTTGGCGCGGTTACTGGAATGCCCTGGGCCTGCAACTGGGCCTGGCGCTGCAAATCGTGATCGTCGCCGCCGGTGTTGGCGCTATCCTCACGGCCTCGGCCACCGCGTTCTATGCGATCAAGTGGTTCGGCGTGGCCTATCTGGTTCACCTGGGTATCAAACAGTGGCGAGCCATCCCTGGCGATATCAGCGATGACTCCGTCGTGCGGCCCATCGGTAACCCTTTGGCGCTGGTGTTTCGTGGCTTCCTGGTCAACATCAGCAACCCCAAGGCGCTGGTGTTCATGCTGGCGGTGTTGCCACAGTTCATCAATCCCCATGCACCATTGATCCAGCAATACCTGATCCTGGGCGTCACCATGATCGTCGTCGACCTCATCGTCATGGCCGGGTACACCGGGTTGGCGTCCAAAGTCCTGCGGCTGTTGCGTACACCGAAGCAGCAACGGCGGATGAACCGCACGTTTGCTGGCCTGTTCATCGGGGCGGCGGGCTTGCTCGCGACGATTCGCAAGGCTGCGGTGTAACCGGCTTATACACAACACCTGTGGCGAGGGAGCTTGCTCCCGCTCGGTTGCGCAGCGACCGCAAGATCTTGGGGCCGCTTCGCGACCCAGCGGGAGCAAGCTCCCTCGCCACAAAAAGCGTCTCTACTATCCAGCGGTGTGGCTCAGCGCAAGATCACCGGCGCGGTATCCCGTGGCAGGTTATTGCGCTGCATCGGCTCGCCGGGCTGTTGATAGCTCGGGCCGCCGAGCTGTTCGCTCAGTTGCCGCGCTACGTCTTCCCCCAGGGCCTTGGACACATCGCGCACCACCCGCGGCCGGTTGAGGCTGATGCGCACGTCCCGGTGGTTCAACAACTTGGTGTCCTGGCCTTCGCCCATGGCCGTAAAGGCCGAGGTGATTTCGTAGGTCTTGGTGTTGATCAGGCTGAAGTCTGCCACCAAGGTCAGCGCCAGTACGGCCGAATAGCTGTCGGTATTGGCCAGCTCGTTGATGTCGCGGGTGAAGTCGATGTCCGACACCGTGCCGAACAGCACATAGTCGGCACCCTTGAAGTTCCCGGCCTTGATGCGCTTGATCACGTCATAGACGTCGCCCTTGGACGACGCGGTGTGCGGGGTGCCCTGCACCAGCTGGAACATCCCGCTGCGCAGGATCTCGCCCTTGATGTCGCCAGTGAACTTGCGCAGTTCGCCCTGCTCGATATAGCTGCTGGTGGCTTCCATCTCGTCGTAGCTCGAGGAAGCGCTGGCGCTGTAAGGGTTCGCCTGGAAGTTGCTCTGCGCTGAGACGGTGTGGATGTATTCCTCCACCCGCTCCTGGTATGCAAGGTCGGTCACTGCGACTTTCGGGGCCGCCTGCGCGCCAAATGCGCAGGCCAGGGCCATGATGCCTATCCATGTGCGCATGGCTTAACGCTCCGTGGTCTTGCGGATTTCTTTTTCGTCCATCCACTCGGCCAGACCGCTTTCGACGTCGATCAATTGCAGGCTGAATTTGTAGAAGACGTCCTTGTAGTCGCTGCTGCGCTTGACGATCGAGCTGATGGAGCCTTCGAGGCGGTACTTGGCAGCGATCATGTTGCCGGTCTTGGCCACGGTGCTTTTCTTGTACAGGCCACTCTGGTTCTGCAGCTTGAGCTGATCGACCTGGCTGTCCATGGCGGTGTTGTCGCTGGCGAAGCGAGCAGCGCCGGTCTTCATCAGCTGGGTCTTGATGCTGGTGGTGATTTCACGGGTGTCGATGTATTCGCTGGTCTTGTTCTTCACGTCATAGACCTGGACCACCGGGCGACCCTGCAGGATGCCGGACTGGGCCAGGGAGCGGGTCATGGACTCGGCGATCATTTGCAGGTCGGTGGAACCGAACTCGTTGGTCACGGTTTCCACGGCCTTGGTGTCGCCGTAGCTGATGTTCTTGTTGCCCAGGACCGGCGAGTTGTTGGCGCAACCGCTGACCAGCAGGGCGGCGAGGGCGATGGAGGAAATGCGTACGAACATGGGGATGCTCTCGAAAGCTGAATGAAATGGGGCTAAGGCTTGATGCCGATCAGTAAAGGAACTTGTGCCGGCGATCCCCGTGGCGAGGGAGCTTGCTCCCGCTGGGTCGCGAAGCGGCCCCAAGATCTTGCGGTCGCTGCGCAACCGAGCGGGAGCAAGCTCCCTCGCCACAGGTCTGGTGTTGGCTTGACCGACCGGGATCAGGCTCAAGGGGTATTGATTTCCAAACGGAAATCCACCGCCTTGGGGGTCGGTGCGATGGCCGGCAGGAAGCTGGTCTGTTCGCCATACAGCGTCAGGCTTTTCCAGGTTTCTTCCTCGGCGATCGGAAAGCCTTCCGGCCCGAGCCAGGCAAAGCGGTAATACATCGTCTTGTTGTTGTAGCTGGTATTGCTCAACTGGACATTGACGGTCATGTAGCCGTTTTCCCGGGCCACGCGCATGGCGCCGACCACGATGTTCTTGGTCTTGCCCATCGCCACGACCTTGCTGGCGGCGCTGCCCGGCTCCGGTGGTGGCGGGGTGGCGCAACCGGCCAGCAAGACCAGGGCGCCAACGGCGATCAGTTTTAAACGCATGTGAACAAGACTCCGTTCTTAAGGTTGCTTGAGGGCAATGGCGGTCGGGTTGGCGCTTGGCATCACCTGGGCCGCCAGGCCACCGGCGAACACCTGGTTACCCACCGCACGCAGGCTGATGACCTGGTAGCGCTGGTCGACGGTGACCTTGACCACCGAGCCGCCCACCGCGCTTGGCAAGGTGACCTGGTGCTCGCCTTTCTTCAGGCGCAGGCGCACCACCTGGGTGTAGTCGGGCAGGGTGCGCCAGGTTCGGGTATCGGCACCTTCGAGTACGGCCGAGGTGAGGCCGACGGCCAGGCCGGCCAGCGGATTGGTGTCGTTGATCTGCTTTTGCGCCACGCCACGGGTGACGGCGCGCACGGTGGTGCGCAGGATGATGCCCGGCATGTCGTCGCGCAGGGCCCGACGGGACATGGCGGTGGTGCTGTTGAGTTGGGTCAGGTCCAGCTGGCGGCCGTCGACACCGATCTGGCCGAAGGTGGCCGTGGAAGTGTCGGGCTTGATCAGTGGGAACGACAACGGCGTGATGACCAGGTTGCCGCTGATTGGCAAAGGCAAGGGAATGCGGATCGAGTCCCGGGACGGCGCCAGGCCACTCTGCACCACGATCAGGATGTCGCTGTCGTCGCTCTTGGCGGCGGGCTTGTCGAGGTCACGCAGGGCCTGCTCCAGCAGCGGTGTGTTGGGGCGCAGTTCGGCGGCCTTGCGATAACCCGGTGCGGCCAGGTCCTTTTCACCCAGGGCTTCGTAGACGAAACCGGCCAGGTAATGGCTGAACGCGCTCTGGTAACTGTTCTTGAGGCTGACCACTTCCGGGGCATCGAGGCTGGCCACCGGGTAACCCTGAAGGTCCTTGTATTCGGTCTTGACCCCTTGTTTCTCGGCTTCTTCCTCGCGCTTGAGGTATTCCTTGTCCCGCAGGTCGGCGATCACCGCTTCGCGTTCGTGGGTCTTCTTGATCTGGGTCCGTGCGCCGTCGAAGTCATTCACCGCCAGCAGGTTCAGGGCCATCTGCGTGGTCAGCATGACCTTTTCGTAGTCGTAGCCTTCGTAGCGGCGGACTTTATCGTTGACCAGGAAACTGCCGAACTGGGCCAGGTACTTGGCCGTGTCGAGCTTGACCGCATCTTCCCACTGGGCAACTTGTTGGTCGGCGCTGTTCCAGGCGGTCTGGCTACCGGACAGGTCGCCCTTGGCGCGCAGCAGCTCACCTTTCTCGAAGTAATACAGCAGGTCCTTGTCCTGGCTGGTGTTGTTCTTTTCCAGCAGCGTCAATGCGGCGTCGACGTTGCCGGAAGCCAGTTGCTGGTTGGTCTGGGCCAATTCGCTGTCGTAGTTGCGAAAGGCCGAACAGCCGGACAACAAGGTGATCGCACCGAGGGCGATCGAAAAAACGGCACGGGATGCCATGAACATTTCTTCCCTGAGAAACAGCCGGGGTGTGCGGGTCGGGCTGGGGCGATCCCACGGACAAGCGTTGGTACGCTGTCGGTTCCTCATAAAAAGAGGAGCTTTTATGCCATCGAATGATAAGAAGGCGGCGGGATTATAAACATGGCTCTTGGCTATGTAATGGCTTTTCAGTGTCTAAATGCCGTTTTTGTGACATCACCTCCAAAGCATGAAAATCCGATGAAAATCGGCTCCCAAGTCATATCCGCCCTTGAGCCGAAGCCATTGGAAGTGAACAATGTGTTACTTCTTATTACCAACTGAGAGTCATTCATGACTGTGCCGTTCCGTTTCCTGGCCTGGCTTCTACTGCCATTGCTCGCTTTGTGCAGCACTGCGCTGCAGGCCGACCCCCTCGAGAGTGCCCCCCAGGCGCTGCATTTGTTGGATTACATCGGGGCGGATTACCCGGCGACGGTCGAGGCGGGCAAGGTCATCGACGAGGCGGAGTACCGCGAGCAGCTGGAATTTACCCAAGCGCTGGAAGGGTTGGTCGCCGGGTGGCCGGCCAAGCCAGAAAAGACTGAGCTGGTCCAAGGCATCGGCACCCTGCGCACGGCGATCACCCAGCGCCAGGACGGCGGCGATGTTGCGCGCCTGGCGCGGCAACTGGGGGCCAAGCTGGCGGTGGCATATGAAGTCAGCCAGGCACCGGTCATCACGCCCGACCCCACCCGCGGCGCGCCGCTGTATGCGCAAAATTGCTCGGTGTGCCACGGAGCCAACGGTGCCGGCGACGGTCCTGCCGGTGTCGGCTTGGAACCGCCGCCCGCCAACATGCGGGACGCCCAGCGCCTGGATCGCCTGAGTCTCTATGCGATCTACAACACCGTCGGCATGGGCATCGAAGGCACGGATATGCCGGCCTTCGCCGATCAGCTCGACGACCGTCAGCGCTGGGACCTGGCGACCTACATCGCCAGCTTCAGCGCGGACCCGGCCGCCGCCAAAAGTGAACAGGTCTTCAACCTCGCTGACCTGGCGCGCCAGACCCCGGCCGAAGTCCTCGCCGCACAAGGCCCGGCAGCGGCGGCGACGTTCCGTGCCCAGCGTGCCCAGCCGCCGCAAGTGCAACGTGGCCCGGCGCAGTTGCTCGACTACACGGCGGCCACCCTGGATAAAAGCATCGCGGCGTACCGTGCCGGTGATCACGACCAGGCCTATGACTTGTCGGTAGCGGCTTACCTGGAAGGTTTCGAGCTGGTGGAAAGCTCGCTGGACAACGTCGATGCCAACGTGCGCAAGGACACCGAAAAGTCCCTGATGGCCTACCGTCAGTCGTTGCAGGACGGTTTGCCGGTGGAGCAGGCGATACAGCGTCTGGACGCGGCCAAGGCCAAGTTGAAGGAGTCCGCCGGCCTGCTGGGTGGCGATGGCTTGAGCTGGTCGCTGAGCTATATCTCCGGGTTGCTGATCCTGCTGCGTGAAGGATTGGAAGCGATCCTGGTGCTGGCGGCGATCCTGGCGTTCCTGCGCAACACCGGCCAGCAGTCGGCGGTGCGCAGTGTCAACGTCGGTTGGGGGCTGGCGCTGGTGGCCGGCCTGGCGACCTGGGGCCTGGCGGCGTATGTGATTGACGTCAGCGGTGCCCAGCGTGAGCTGCTTGAAGGCGCGACGGCGTTGTTCGCCAGTGTGATGGTGCTGTGGCTGGGTGTGTGGATGCATGACCGTCGCCACGCAGCGGCCTGGCAGGACTACATCAAGAGCAGCCTGGTGGGCGGCGGTGGTCGGTTTGGTTTTGCGATCCTGGCGTTCTTCTCGGTCTATCGCGAACTGTTCGAAGTGATCCTGTTCTACGAAACCCTGTGGTTGCAAGCGGGCCCCACCGGGCACAACGCGGTGCTGGCCGGCGGCGCGACGGCGCTGGTGTTGTTGGTGGGGTTGGCCTGGGTGATCCTGCGCGGCTCGGCGAAACTGCCCCTGGCGCTGTTTTTCAGTATCAACGCCGGGTTGTTGTGCGCGCTGTCGGTGGTATTCGCCGGTCACGGCGTGAAGGCGTTGCAGGAAGCCGGGATCTTCGGCACCCATCCGGTGCCGTTCTTCGAATTCGACTGGCTGGGCATTCATGCCGATGCCTATTCGCTGGCCGCTCAAGTGGTGGCGATCCTGGCGATCATGGTGCTGTATGGGCGCAGTTGGGTGGTGGAGAAGCGTCGGGTCCAGGTTTCCTGAAAAGCGTTCGCTGCGCTCATTATCGCGAGCAAGCTCGCTCCCACAGGATGTAGGCTGTCCTTGTGGGAGCGAGCTTGCTCGCGATGCATTTTAAAGAGGAGCAACCCCAATGCGCGTATGGATCGACGCCGATGCCTGTCCCAAGGCGGCGAAAGAACTGGTGGTCAAGTTCGCCCTGAAGCGCCGGTTCGAGGTGGTGCTGGTGGCCGGTCAGCCGCAGATCAAGCCGGCCCTGGCTTGTGTGAAGCTGATCGTGGTACCCAGTGGCCCTGATGCGGCGGACGATTACCTGGTGGAGCACGCCGAGCCGGGTGAACTGGTGATCTGCAGCGACGTGCCCTTGGCCGACCGGTTGGTGAAGAAGGGCGTCGCGGCCCTGGACCCGCGCGGCAAGGAGTTCGATGCCCAGAACATGGGCGAGCGGCTGGCGGTGCGCAACCTGTTCACTGATCTGCGTGAACAGGGCCACATGGGCGGCGGCCCGGCGGCCTACAGCGAGCGAGACAAGCAGGGGTTTGCCAATGCCCTGGATCGGATCCTGACGCGCCTGACCCGATTGCCTTGAATCATGCCCAAACCTCTGTGGGAGCGAGCTCCCACAGGGTTAGTGGTGGTGGGGTCAGGCGTCGTTCTCGTGCGTCAATTCCAACACCCGATCCACCAGTTTGTTGATGCCGGAAGCCGCTTCGCTGATGTTCTGCGCCAGCATGTAGGCCGGGGTGCTGACCAGTTTGCGCGCTCGGTCTTCAACGATGTCGGTGACGGTGCACGCTTCGTGAGTACCCCCCATTTTGGTCACAGCGGCGGCAGTGTCGACGTCGTTGCCGATGGTGCAGACCACGCCCGGGCCGTAGATTTTCGCCGCCAGGGCCGGGGAGATGCAGATCAGCCCGACCGGTTTGCCGGCCTCGGCAAAGGCCTCGGTCAGCGCGAGGACCTCTGGCTGGACCGTGCAAGCCGCGCCTTCGACGGCAAAGTTGGAGAGGTTTTTCGCCGAGCCAAAACCACCAGGTACGATCAGGGCGTCGAAATCCTCGGCCCTGGCTTCACGCAAGTCCTTCACGTTGCCCCGCGCGATCCGCGCCGATTCCACCAACACGTTGCGGCTTTCGGGCATTTCCTCGCCGGTCAGATGATTGATCACATGCAACTGGGCAATGTTGGGGGCGAAGCACTGGACGTGAGCCCCACGCTGATCGAGACGCAGCAAGGTGATCACGCTTTCGTGGATCTCGGCGCCGTCATAGACGCCACAGCCGGAAAGGATCACTGCAATTTTTTTGCTCATGGGCTTTTCTCCAGATTCATGGCGTTAAATGTCTACTAATTTGTCACTCGTTGCCATAGGGGGATCGGCCAGCTACACCTAATCTGCCGACTATCTCCCTGCCTCGCATGCCCGGGTTGCGTCATGAACTTCATCCTGTATGCCGTGCCGTTCTTCTTCGTGCTGATCGCCGTCGAGTTGCTGGCCGATCGCTGGCGGGGCGTGAGCCACTACCGAGTGGCCGACGCGATCAACAGCTTGAGCACCGGCGTGCTGTCGACCACAACGGGCCTTTTGACCAAAGGCGTGGGGCTGGTGACCTATGCCTTTGCGTTGAAACACCTGGCTATCATCGAGCTGCCTGCCGACCGGGCCTGGACCTGGGTGGTTGCCTTTGTGCTCTACGACTTCTGCTACTACTGGCTGCACCGCATGGGCCATGAACGCAACATCCTCTGGGCCGCTCATTCGGTGCACCACCAGAGTGAGGACTACAACCTTTCCACGGCGTTGCGCCAGACCAGTACCGGGTTCCTGTTGAGCTGGATCTTCTACGTCCCGCTCGCCGTACTGGGTGTGCCACTGGTGGTCTTCGTCAGCGTTGCGGCGTTGAATCTGCTGTACCAGTTTTGGGTCCACACCCAGCACATTCCCAAGCTCGGCTGGCTGGAGTGGTGCTTCGTGACGCCGTCCAATCATCGTGCCCACCATGCACAGAACCCTCTCTACATGGATCGCAACTACGGCGGGGTGTTCATTATTTGGGACCGTCTGTTTGGCACCTTCCAGGAAGAAGACGTCAACGAACCGGTGATTTTCGGCGTGACCACGCCGCTGGAGAGCTGGAATCCGTTGTGGGCCAACCTGCAGTTTTATGCGCAGCTGTGGGCCGATGCCAGGCGGGCCGGGCGTTGGTGGGACAAGCTGCGGATCTGGTTCATGCCCACCGGTTGGCGTCCGGCGGACGTCGCGGCCAGGTACCCGCTGAACAAGTCGGACTTGAGCCAGTTCCGCAAATTCGACGTGCCGTTGGATGTTCGCCAGCAGTGGTACGTGGGGCTGCAGTTCTGCGCCTACATCGCCTTGGGCAGTTATCTGATGAACCTTGAAGCCAGCCTGCCGGTCGTCGCCCTGATGCTGGGTTGGGGCGCGGTGGCGTTCGGTCTGTTCGTGTTGGGCGTGGCCCTGGAGAATCGCCCGTGGGCGTTGCGGCTGGAGCTGTTGCGGCTGGCCTCGAACCTGCCGCTGGTATGGCTGGCGCCACTGGCCGGGTTGTGGCCGGCCAACCCTGTGGCCTGGGCCGGGCTGCTCAGCTACAGCCTGCTCAGCGGCATCGGGCTATATTGCTGCCGTACCCGGTTTACTCGGTTGGCGTCGTAGGTTCGCCGGACCTGGCTTGCTCCAGGCGCTCGGCTTCGAGGACTTTCCTGGCCAGGCGCGCATTCTTGATGCGTCGGCGCAGCCACAAGACCAGGCCCAGCACCAGCAGTGCGCCGAGTACCCACAATTCATACTTCTTGATGCTGCCCAGCATGCCTTCGAGCACTGCGCCAAAGTGGTACGCGGCCGCAGCCAACGCCGTGGCCCAGATCGCCGCACCGATGCCGTTGAGCAGCAGGTAGCGACCCGGCGGATAGCCTGACAGACCGATCGCCACCGGCATCACCGTGCGCAGGCCATAGACGAAACGGAAGCTCAGGACCCAGATGTCCGGATGCCGGCGGATGTGCTCCAGCGCCCGATCCCCCATCAACTGCCAGCGTGGCTTGCGGGCCAGCAGCTTGCGCCCGTGCTTGCGTCCCAGGAAATACCACAGCTGATCGCCCGCGTAGCTGCCGCAGAACGCCACGACGACCACCAGGTTGATGTCCATGTAGCCACGGAACGCCAGGAAACCTGCGAGCACGAGGATAGTTTCGCCTTCGAAGAACGTGCCGATAAACAGGGCCAAGTAGCCGAAGTCATGCAGAAATTGTTGGAGCATTGTCTGGGTGCTGGCGAAATGAACGCGCAGCCTAACCCTTCAGGCACATTCAGGAAAGTATCGAAATGTGTCTCGACGTGAACAATTCCTACAATGACAATAACTGCGACGACAGGACGCAGGTGCACATAACTGTAATGTCTTCGTCATAATGGACGCTTATAACTGTCACGCTCGCCCGTCAGCACGGGCTCAGGAGTCTGCCGTGAGCTTTACCCCCGCCAATCGTCTGTTCCCTGCTACCCGCCTGCGTCGCAACCGTCGTGATGAGTTCTCTCGTCGGCTGGTACGTGAAAACGTGCTGACCACCAATGACCTGATCCTGCCGGTATTCGTGCTGGACGGTGAGAAACGTCGCGAAGCGGTGGCGTCGATGCCCGGGGTGGAACGCCTGACCATCGACCTGCTGCTCGAAGAGGCCGCCCACTGGGTCGAACTGGGCATTCCGGCGCTGGCGCTGTTCCCGGTCACGCCGCCGACACTCAAGTCCCTGGACGCCGCCGAAGCCTGGAACCCGGAAGGCATCGCCCAGCGCGCGACCCGCGCCTTGCGCGCGCGCTTCCCGGAGCTGGGGGTGATCACCGACGTGGCGCTGGACCCGTTCACCACCCACGGGCAGGACGGTATCCTCGATGAAGAAGGCTACGTGCAGAACGACATTACCGTCGATGCACTGGTCAGGCAGGCCCTGTCCCACGCCGAGGCCGGCGCCCAGGTCGTGGCGCCGTCGGACATGATGGACGGGCGCATCCAGGCGATCCGCGAAGCCCTCGAGGTGGCCGGTCACGTCAACGTGCGGATCATGGCCTACTCGGCCAAGTACGCCAGCGCCTATTACGGTCCGTTCCGCGACGCGGTCGGCTCGGCCCTGAACCTGGGCAAGGCCAACAAGGCCTCTTATCAGATGGACCCGGCCAACAGTCAGGAAGCCTTGCACGAAGTGGCGGCTGACTTGTCAGAAGGGGCAGACATGGTCATGGTCAAGCCTGGCATGCCCTACCTCGACATTCTTTGCCGGGTCAAAGACGAATTCAAAGTGCCGACCTTTGTTTATCAGGTCAGCGGCGAATACGCGATGCACATGGCCGCGATCCAGAACGGCTGGTTGGGCGAAGGGGTGATCCTGGAGTCCTTGACCGCTTTCAAGCGCGCAGGGGCTGATGGCATCCTGACTTACTTTGCCGTGCGCGCCGCCCAATTGTTACGAGAGCAGAAATAGCCTCCCAGGAACTTGCGATGAATACCGAAGGACTCTCCGAAGTTGCCGTAAAAGACGCTCAACCCGTGGTCGAGCAGATTGCCGAGACACCGCCGACGCTGGAGCCTGCTGCCCCAGCTGTCGTCGAGCCCGCACCGGCTCCGGCGATTGTGATTCCCAACCTGGATGACAGCAGCCTGTACATCCATCGGGAGCTGTCGCAACTGCAGTTCAACATCCGCGTGCTGGAGCAGGCGCTGGACGAGTCCTACCCGCTGCTGGAGCGGTTGAAGTTCCTGCTGATCTTTTCCAGCAACCTGGATGAGTTTTTCGAAATCCGCGTCGCCGGGCTGAAGAAGCAGATCACCTTCGCCCGTGAACAGGCCGGTGCCGACGGCCTGCAACCGCACCAGGCCCTGGCGCGCATCAGCGAGCTGGTCCACGGCCATGTGGACCGGCAATACGCGATCCTCAACGATATCCTGTTGCCGGAGCTGGAAAAGCACCAGGTGCGCTTCATCCGCCGGCGCTACTGGAACACCAAGATCAAGACCTGGGTGCGCCGCTATTTCCGCGACGAGATCGCACCGATCATCACGCCGATCGGTCTCGATCCGACGCACCCGTTCCCGCTGCTGGTCAACAAGAGCCTGAACTTCATCGTCGAGCTGGAGGGCATCGACGCCTTCGGTCGCGATTCCGGCCTGGCGATCATTCCGGCGCCACGCCTGCTGCCGCGGATTATCCGCGTGCCGGAAGACGTCGGCGGCCCTGGCGACAATTATGTGTTCCTGTCGTCGATGATCCATGCCCATGCCGATGACTTGTTCCAGGGCATGAAGGTGAAAGGTTGCTACCAGTTCCGCTTGACGCGTAACGCCGACCTGTCGGTGGACACCGAGGACGTCGAAGACCTGGCCCGCGCCCTGCGCGGCGAGCTGTTCTCCCGTCGCTACGGTGATGCGGTGCGCCTGGAGGTGGCCGATACCTGCCCGAAACACCTGTCCGATTACCTGCTCAAGCAGTTCAACCTGCATGAGACCGAGTTGTACCAGGTCAACGGCCCGGTCAACCTGACCCGACTGTTCAGCATCACCGGCCTGGACAGCCATCCGGAGCTGCAATATCTGCCGTTCACGCCGCAGATCCCGAAACTGCTGCAAAACAGCGAGAACATTTTCAGCGTGATCAGCAAGCAGGACATCCTGCTGCTGCACCCGTTCGAGTCGTTCACACCGGTGGTCGACCTGCTGCGCCAGGCCGCCAAGGATCCCCACGTCCTGGCGGTGCGCCAGACCCTGTACCGCAGCGGCGCCAACTCGGAAATCGTCGATGCCCTGGTGGACGCGGCGCGAAACGGCAAGGAAGTCACGGCAGTGATCGAATTGCGCGCGCGCTTCGACGAGGAATCCAACCTGCAACTGGCCAGCCGCCTGCAGGCGGCGGGTGCGGTGGTGATCTATGGCGTAGTCGGCTTCAAGACCCACGCCAAGATGATGCTCATCCTGCGCCGTGAAGCCGGTGAGATCGTGCGTTACGCCCACTTGGGCACCGGCAACTACCACGCTGCCAACGCCCGCCTGTACACCGACTACAGCCTGCTGACCTCTGACGATGCCTTGTGCGAAGACGTCGGCAAGCTGTTCAGCCAGTTGATCGGCATGGGCAAGACCCTGCGCATGAAGAAACTGCTGCATGCGCCGTTCACCCTGAAAAAGGGCATGCTCGACATGATCGCCCGGGAAACGCAGTTCGCCTTGGACGGCAAACCGGCCCACATCATTGCCAAGTTCAACTCGCTAACCGACCCGAAGATCATTCGTGCGTTGTACAAGGCCAGCCAGTCGGGCGTGCGCATCGACCTGGTGGTGCGTGGCATGTGCTGCCTGCGGCCGGGCATTGCGGGGGTGTCCCACAACATCCATGTACGCTCGATCATCGGGCGCTTCCTGGAGCATACGCGGGTGTTCTACTTCCTCAACGGCGGTGAGGAGCAGATGTTCCTGTCCAGTGCCGACTGGATGGAGCGCAACCTCGACAAACGGGTCGAGACCTGCTTCCCGGTGGAAGGCAAGAAGCTGATCCTGCGGGTCAAGAAGGAGCTGGAAAGCTACCTCACCGACAACACCCACAGCTGGAGCCTGCAGTCGGATGGTCGCTACATCCGCAACACCCCGACCGGCAACCAGAACCCGCGCAGCGCCCAGGCGACGTTGCTGGAGCGCTTGAGCAGTCCGGTGTTGGCGGTTCGTTAAGGTTGGGGTGATGCAGTTCTGATGGTTTAAGGATATCTGTGGCGAGGGGATTTATCCCCGCTGGGCTGCGAAGCAGCCCTGAAACCTGCGGGCCAGTTGTGTCAGGTTGATTACCTTCCAACTCTTTGGGGCCGCTTCGCGGCCCAACGGGGATAAATCCCCTCACCACAATAGATCTGGGTTGTGGCGGGGCTCAGTGAATGTTCAGCACAATCCCGACCCGGGTGAGCCATTCGGCCTCCTGGGCGAAGTCGGCCTGGGTCAGCTGGTTTTCTTCCAGCCAGCCCTCGGGGAACATCACATCCAGTTGATCGCCGTCGGCATGCAGGGCCACCTGGGGCATTTCCTGGGTGCCACGGATGTGATGGAACAGGATCGCGAAGCGCAGCAGCACGCACAGGCGAATCAGCTTGATGCCGTCATCGCCGAACTCGGCAAACTTATCCTTGGGAATATTGCGTCGGTGGCCGCGCACCAATAGCGCGAGCATTTGCTGGTCTTCCCGGGAAAACCCCGCCAGGTCCGAATGCTCGATCAGGTAGGCGCCATGCTTGTGGTAGTGATAGTGGGCGATGTCCAGGCCCACTTCATGGACCTTGGCGGCCCAGCCCAGCAATTCGCGCCAGACTCCGTCGTTAAGGTCCCAATCGTCGGCCACCTGGTCGAAGGCATGCAGTGCCTTGCGTTCGACCCGTGCGGCCTGCTCCAGGTCGACGTGATAACGCTCCATGAGCGAGCCCAGGGTGCGCTCGCGCACGTCTTCGTGATGATGACGCCCCAGTAGGTCATACAACACGCCTTCGCGCAGGGCGCCTTCACAGTGGTCCATGCGGTGCAGTTCGAGGGCGTCGAAAATCGCCTCGAGGATCGCCAGACCCGCGGGGAAAATCGCCCGGCGGTCGGGCTTGATGCCTTCGAAGTCGATCTTGTCGGCATCGCCGAGCTTGAACACCCGTCGCTTGAGCCAGGCCAAGCCCTCGGCATTGACCTCGCCGGTGCCATGCCCGCCGGCCTTGAGGGCCAGGCCAATGGCGCGAATGGTGCCCGAGGAGCCAATGGCTTCATCCCACGTCAGGCGGTGCAGGGCGTGCTCGATGCTCATGATCTCCAGGCGCGCCGCCGTATAGGCCTGGGCATAGCGGGCCGGGGTGATCTTGCCGTCGCGGAAATAACGCTGGGTGTAGCTCACGCAGCCCATCTGCAGGCTTTCGCGCAGCAGCGGTTCGAAGCGCTGGCCGATGATGAATTCGGTACTGCCGCCACCGATGTCCGCCACCAGGCGCTTGCCTGGGGTGTCGGCCAAGGTATGGGAAACGCCCAGATAGATCAGGCGAGCCTCTTCACGGCCGGAAATGACTTCTACCGGATGCCCGAGGATTTCTTCAGCACGGCGGATGAACTCGCCACGGTTGCGCGCCTCGCGCAGGGCGTTGGTGCCCACGATCCGCACCGCGCCCAAGGGCATACCATTGATCAGTTGGGCAAACCGCTTGAGGCAGTCAAGCCCGCGCTGGATGGATTCTTCGCTCAGCTGGCGTTCTTCGTCGATACCGGCGGCCAGTTGGACTTTCTCGCCGAGCCGCTCAAGAATGCGGATTTCCCCGTTCTGGGCCTTGGCAACGACCATGTGGAAACTGTTGGAGCCCAGGTCTATGGCGGCGATCAGGGACAGATTCTTGGCTTGGGATGGCGGCATGGTCAAAAAGTCTCGGTCGATAACCTTACCATCCTGCCACGATCGACCGCCTACGCCAACGCACCTGAACCAAACCCTTGAGCCAGAGCAGTTCCCTGTGGCGAGGGAGCTTGCTCCCGCTGGGCTGCGAAGCGGCCCCAAAGCCATTCAACGCGGTCCATCAGGAAAACTCGGCTGGCCGGTTTTACGACTGCTGCGCAGCCGAGCGGGAGCAAGCTCCCTCGCCACAAGAGCTTTTTGGCTGAGAAAATCAGGCCGGCTCGACGGTCCCGATAAAGTTCGCCAGCTCCGCCGTCTGCGGATTGGCAAACAATATCTTGGGATCCCCCACCTCATGCACCTTGCCCTGGTGCATGAACACCAGTTTGTCGCCGACCTCCCGGGCAAAACGCATTTCATGGGTGACCATGATCAGCGTCATGCCTTCCTTGGCCAACTGCCGCACCACGCTGAGCACTTCATTGACCAGCTCGGGGTCCAGGGCCGAGGTGATTTCGTCGCACAGCAGCACTTTCGGCGACATCGCCAGCGCCCGGGCGATCGCCACCCGCTGTTGCTGACCACCGGACAAGCGGTCGGGGAAGGCATCGAATTTCTCGCCAAGCCCGACCCGTTCCAGCATCTGCCGCGCCAGCACGGCCGCCTTGGCCTTGGGCACTTTTTGCACTACCTGTGGCGCCAGCATGACGTTCTCGCCGACCGTCAGGTGCGGGAACAGGTTGAACTGCTGGAACACCATCCCGACTTTCTGGCGCAGGCTGCGCAGGTCGGCGCGGGCCGCATCGAGGTATTCGCCGTCGACTTCGATCACGCCATCATTGATCGATTCCAGGCCATTGAGAGTGCGCAGCAAGGTGGATTTGCCCGAGCCGCTGCGGCCGATGATCGCCACCACCTGGCCTTCCTCGACACTCAGGTCGATGCCCTTGAGCACGTGGTGATCGCCGTAGTATTTATGCAGGGCGGTAATTCTAAGCAGAGGCATGCAGTCTCCTTTCCAGGTAGCGCGCACTGAGGGACAAGGGGTAGCAGAGCAGGAAATAACCGAGGGCGACCAGGCCGTAGACCATGAACGGCTCGAACGTGGCATTGGCGAGCATGCCGCCGGTCTTGGTCAGTTCGGTAAAGCCAATGATCGACGTCACGGCCGTGCCCTTGACCACTTGCACCGAAAAGCCCACGGTCGGCGCCACGGCGATGCGCAGGGCCTGGGGCAGGATGACGTAGCGCAACTGCTCCAGCGGGTTGAGGGCCAGGCTCGCCGAGGCTTCCCACTGGCCGTGGGAAATCGAGTCGACACAACCGCGCCAGATCTCCGCCAGGTAGGCGCTGGTAAACAGCGTCAAGGCAATCGCCGCCGCCATCCACGGCGAAATCTCCACCCCGGCCAGGGCCACGCCGAAGAACACCAGGAACAGCTGCATCAACAGCGGTGTGCCTTGGAACAGCTCAATGTAGGTCCGGGCGATGTTGCGGGGCAGGGCGCTCTTGGAGATGCGCAACACCATGATCAGCAAACCGATCACGCCGCCACCGATAAACGCCACCAGCGACAACGCCAGGGTCCATTGCAGGCCGGTGAGCAGGTTGCGCACCACGTCCCAGAAAGTGAAATCGCTCATCGGCCGCTCCCGTTGCTGCTCTTGTACAGGCAGCGGCGGCCCACCCAGTTGAGGAACTGGCGGATCAACAGCGCCATGCACAAGTAGATGAGCGTGGTCAGCGCATAGGTTTCGAAGGCGCGGAAGTTACGTGACTGGATGAAGTTGGCGGCAAAGCTCAACTCTTCGGTGGCGATCTGCGAACACACCGCCGAGCCGAGCATCACAATGATGATCTGGCTGCTCAACGCCGGCCAGACCTTGCCCAATGCCGGCAGCAGCACAACGTGGCGGAAGGCCTCGAAGCGGCTCATCGCCAGGGCCGCGGCCGCTTCCAGTTGCCCCCGCGGGATCGCCTGGATGCCGGCGCGGATGATCTCGGTGGAATAGGCGCCGAGGTTGATCACCATCGCCAGCACCGCCGCCTGCCATTCGGAAATCTGCAGGCCCAGGGACGGCAAACCGAAGAAGATGAAAAACAGCTGCACCAGGAACGGCGTGTTGCGGATCAACTCCACGTAGACGCCGAAGATCGCCGCGAACGGGCGAATGTTCCACGCCCGCACCACGGCCCCGACGATGCCTAGGCTGACCCCGAGCAACGTACCGATGGCCGTCAGTTCCAGGGTGAACAGCGCGCCGCGCAACAGCAGCTCGGTGTTTTGCACCACCGGCAGAAAATCGAACTGATAAGCCATGCTCAGCCTCTCAAGCGACGGTCAGAGATCGGCCGGCAGCGGCTGCTTGAGCCAGGTCTGGGAATTTTTCTCCAGGCTGCCATCGGTCTTGGCGGTCGCGAGGATCTGGTTGACCTTGTCCAGCAGCGCCGGCTCGTTCTTGTTCACGCCCACGTACACCGGCGAGTCCTTGAGTTTCACCTTCAGGGCCGGAACACGCTTGGGGTTGCGTTCGCTGATGGCGACCATCACCACGTTGCCACTGGCGATCAGGTCCACCTGACCGGCCAGGTAGGCGGCGATGGTCGAGTTGTTGTCTTCGAAGCGCTTGATGGTGGTGCCTTCGGGGGCGACCTTGGTCAGCTCGATGTCTTCGATGGCGCCACGGGTGACGCTGATGGTCTTGCCCTTGAGGTCGTCCAGGTTGTTGATGGCGGCGTCAGGCGGACCGAACACGGCCAGGTAGAACGGCGCGTAGGCGCTGGAGAAGTCGATGACCTTTTCCCGCTCCGGATTCTTGCCCAGGCTGGAAATCACCAGGTCGACCTTGCCGGTGGTCAGGAAGGGGATACGGTTGGTGCTGTTGACCGGTGTCAGTTCAAGCTTGACCTTGAGCTGGTCGGCCAGCAGTTTTGCGGTGTCGATGTCCAGGCCGCGGGGTTTCATGTCCGGGCCTACCGAACCGAATGGCGGGAAGTCCTGGGGCACGGCGACCTTGAGGGTGCCACGCTTGACCACGTCTTCCAGGCCATCGGCGTGGGCGGGTAGCTGACAGAGCATCAGGCTGGCAAACAGAGCTGTGAGCAGGGCGCTGCAACGCTGAATCATGGCGAATCTCCGCAATCGGTGATGTGATTTCTGCGTTCGGACAGAGCACAGGCCATGCCAAGGCGACTTTTAAGCGGCCCAAGCCGCGGTTTTGCTGGCGGAGGGCGGTCTTACTGGTCTGAACAGTCGCGGCGTTTTTCGCACCGTTATCGGGCGTCGGTATTTGTCGCCGAACCCTGCTGGGGCACGACTTGCCGGGCGCGGCGAATAGCTTTACAACTAGCCGCTCACTGGCCCGGTTCGTCTAAAAAATCATGAATTCCATCGCTCGCGCCGTTCCTGAAGTGGCTCTGCAAGCCATTCGCAAACTGATCGTCGATGAAGGCTTCGGCCCGGGCGATGCGCTGCCGTCGCAACGGGACCTGGCGCTGCAACTGGGGGTGAGTCGGGCGTCGTTGCGCGAGGCGCTGTCATCGTTGAGCGCCTTGGGGATGATCAGCGTGCAGCCGGGCAAAGGGGTCTTCGTGCAGGCACCGGTAGAAGCTCCACGCAGCGAATCGGCGCCGGGCTGGCCGTTCGCGGCCCAGGCCTCGCCAGTGGATATCTTCCAGTTGCGCTACGCCCTGGAGGGTTTCGCGGCGGGGTTGGCGGCGGTGACGCTCAGCGCCGATGAGCTGGACATGCTGCAAGACAATGTCGAAGCCATGCGACGGGAATTGAAGATCGGCGACTTCGACGCCGCCGCGCGGCTGGATTTCGAATTTCATCGGCGCATCCTGCTGGCCAGCGGTAATCAGGCGATGCTGAGCATTCTCACCGCCAGCGCCGAGATCTTCCTGGAAAGCCAGAAACTACCGTTCATCAGGGCGGAGCGGGCGATGGAAACGTGGCAGGAGCATCGCAAGATCCTCCGCGCCTTGGCTCGCCGCGCTTCGGGCGCTGCGCAAAAAGCCATGCAGGAACATGTACGTAACGCGGCGTTGCGTACCGGGATTGCCTTCGTCGCCCCCGTCGCTTCGTGAGTTGAGCCATACCCAAATACGTCTTTCGTCATAGCGAGACTCAATCAACTGCGGCTTCCTGAACCCCGGAAGGGCCGCTATCATGGGCCACGTTTTTTTGCTGACAACCCCGGAGATTTCCATGAGCAGCGATCTGATCAAACACGTTACCGACGATAACTTCGACGAAGAAGTACTCAAGGCCGAAGGCCCGGTACTGGTCGACTATTGGGCAGAGTGGTGCGGTCCGTGCAAAATGATCGCCCCGGTCCTGGACGAAATCGCTACCACTTATGAAGGCAAGCTGACCGTTGCCAAGCTGAACATCGACGAAAACCAGGAGACTCCGGCCAAGCACGGCGTACGCGGTATCCCGACCCTGATGCTGTTCAAGAACGGCAACGTCGAAGCCACCAAAGTGGGTGCGCTGTCGAAGTCGCAACTGGCTGCTTTCCTCGACGCCAACATCTAAGCGCCGAATGCCACTGAAAAAGCCCCGCAAATCGCGGGGCTTTTTCGTTATTCGGGGCTAGACGCTTGCAAACCCAGGTGGTACATTCGGCCCCGCACTGGTTTCTCCATTGCCCCCTGCAAGCCGTCGCCGACGCTCTCCTTTCGAATAAGTACGCGATCCTGTCGCCTTCTCCGCGGCGCGGCCTCATTAAGCCAAAAGCTTAATTTCCCCCCTCCATAAATGATTACGTCATTCCTATATGAATCTGACTGAACTCAAGCAAAAGCCGATTACCGAACTGCTCGAATTGGCCGAACAGATGGGCATAGAAAATATGGCCCGTTCGCGCAAGCAGGACGTGATTTTCTCCCTGCTCAAGAAGCACGCGAAAAGCGGCGAGGAAATCTCCGGTGATGGCGTGCTGGAGATTCTCCAGGACGGCTTCGGCTTCCTTCGCTCCGCAGACGCTTCCTATCTCGCCGGCCCGGACGATATCTACGTCTCGCCGAGCCAGATCCGTCGCTTCAACTTGCGCACCGGTGACACCATCGTTGGCAAGATCCGCCCTCCGAAGGAAGGCGAGCGTTACTTCGCCCTGCTCAAGGTCGACACGATCAACTTCGACCGTCCGGAAAACGCGAAGAACAAGATTCTCTTCGAGAACCTGACCCCGCTATTCCCGACCGTGCGCATGAAGATGGAAGCCGGCAACGGTTCCACCGAAGACCTCACCGGTCGAGTCATCGACCTGTGCGCACCCATTGGCAAAGGCCAGCGTGGCTTGATCGTGGCGCCGCCGAAAGCGGGCAAGACGATCATGCTGCAGAACATCGCGGCCAACATCGCCCGTAACAACCCTGAAGTTCATCTGATCGTGCTGCTGATCGACGAGCGTCCGGAAGAAGTGACCGAGATGCAGCGCACCGTGCGCGGCGAAGTGGTCGCCTCGACGTTCGACGAGCCGCCGACCCGCCACGTGCAGGTTGCCGAAATGGTGATCGAGAAGGCCAAGCGCCTGGTCGAACACAAGAAGGACGTGGTGATCCTGCTGGACTCCATCACTCGTCTGGCCCGTGCCTACAACACCGTCATCCCGAGCTCTGGCAAGGTGCTGACCGGTGGTGTCGATGCCCACGCGCTGGAAAAACCGAAGCGTTTCTTCGGCGCCGCGCGAAACATCGAGGAAGGCGGTTCGCTGACCATCATCGCCACCGCGCTGGTTGAAACCGGCTCGAAGATGGACGAAGTGATCTACGAGGAATTCAAGGGCACCGGCAACATGGAGCTGCCTCTGGATCGTCGTATCGCCGAGAAACGTGTCTTCCCGGCCATCAACATCAACCGTTCCGGCACACGCCGCGAAGAGTTGCTGACCGCCGATGACGAATTGCAGCGCATGTGGATCCTGCGCAAGCTGCTGCATCCGATGGATGAAGTCGCCGCCATCGAGTTCCTGGTCGACAAGCTGAAGACGACCAAGACCAACGACGAGTTCTTCCTGTCGATGAAACGCAAGTAACACCCAGCACGTTTCAAAAAAGGACGCCCCGAACAGGGGCGCCCTTTTTTTTTCGTGGCTTTGTATCAAAAAAGACAACTTTCCCAAGCCGGTAGTGTCCGTGCTTGCATCATCTTGTAAAGCGACAAGGATCGTTATGCGCACGTTCGGCAGCCGCCGTGACATCGACGGTTTGAGGGCCCTGGCCGTTATTCCTGTGGTGCTGTTTCACTTCGGCTTCAGCACATTCAGTGGTGGCTTTGTCGGTGTTGACGTTTTTTTCGTCATTTCCGGTTTCTTGATAACCAGCATCCTGTTTCGCGAGATCAGTGCGCAGCGTTTCAGCTTCGTCGATTTTTGGGCGCGCCGTGCCCGGCGAATCATTCCGGCCTTGAGCGTGGTGCTGGTGGCAACGCTGGCCCTGGGCTGGTTGCTGCTGACGGCCAAGGATTTTTCGGAGCTGGGTAGGGCGGTTCGTTATCAGGCGCTGTTCATTTCCAATATCTTGTTCATGCGTGAGGACGGTTACTTCGAGCCCGCGTCGGACCTCAAGCCCTTGCTCCACACCTGGTCCCTGGCGGTTGAAGAGCAGTACTACATCTTCTTTCCGCTGTTGATGGTGTTGTTGATGCGCCACGTTCGCCATTGGCGCTGGATGCTGTTTGCCGTGCTGCTGGTTTCTTTCGGACTGAATGTCGCCTCTATCGACCGCAAGCCTGACTTCGTCTTCTTTTCGCTGCCGACTCGGGCCTGGGAATTGTTATGCGGCGCAATGCTCGCGGTGTGGCCTGCATCGAAACAGCCGGTGAGGCCATGGCTCTGTCAGCTCGCGGGTGTGGCCGGGCTGGCTGCTGTCCTGGTGGCGGTTTTCACTTTTGACAAGGCCACTCGATTTCCGGGTTGGGCCGCCTTGCTGCCGGTGCTTGGCACCACTGCGCTGATCTGGTCCGGTGCCCAGGGTTCGACCTGGGTGGCTCAGGCACTCAGTGCCAGGGCACTCGTCTGGGTTGGCCTGCTGTCCTATTCCTTTTATCTGTGGCATTGGCCGGTCTACGTCTATGCCAATGCCATTTCGATCGACGGTATCCAGGCTTGGGAGGCGGCGGGCTGGATTCTGCTGGCACTGGGCCTGGCCTGGTTGAGCTGGCGTTTCGTCGAGCTTCCGTTTCGTGAAAAGCGTGTACTGGCCGCACGCAAGCCGATGCTGGCCGCCGGTTTGCTGGCGATGGTTGCCCTGGCGGTGACGGGGTCAGTGGTGCGCTCGGCCGATGGTTTTCCCCAGCGCCTTACGGGCAAGGCCCTGGAATATGCTCAGGCGCGAGAGTGGCGGGCCGGGCAAATGAAATGCATGTCAGCGAATTCGGACAAGAACCTGGACAAGGCGTGCTTGATCGGCAGGAACAAAGAGGCGCCGGCGACTCAACTGTTTTGGGGCGACAGCCATGCCGCCGCATTGTTGCCGGCGATTGAAACCGGTGCTGCCCCCGAAGGGCGCCCGGTATGGCTCTACAGCTTGAGCGGTTGCCCGCCGATCCTGAGCGACGCCCCCCGACAGCGATGCAAGGACTTTAACGAACGGACCATGGATCAGGTTCGTCGCCTGCAGATCAGCGACGTGGTGCTCGCGTCCAACTGGAGTCTTTACGTCTACGGTCGTGAGAACGGTGATAAAGAGTTGTTGCTCAACCCTCGCGACAATACCGCCGAGGCCGAAACACGTCTGGCCGCGGCGCTCAAGGCGCGAGTGGCAGCGATAAGGGCAGCAGGCGCGCAAGTCTGGTTGTTCAAGGAGGTACCGTTGCAGCACAAGGGCGTTGTCAGCCGGTTGGTGAGCCTGGCCCGGGTCGGGCGTTCGACCGAGGGCTTGGGGCGCCCGCTTCAGGAGCACTTGTCCCGCCAGCGTTTCCTGAGTGGGTTGTTCGACTCGATGAGCGCCGCCGACCCCGGCGTGCATGTCATCGACCCTACCCCGCTGATGTGTGCGGGCCAAGTCTGCAGCATCGTGGTTGGTGGGTATATGCAATACAAGGACGAGGATCATCTGTCTGACATCGGCAGTGCCCGGCTGAGCCCATTGTTTGCGCCGGTGCTGGTGGGTACAACCGACAATTGATCGCTGCTGCGCACGCACGGGCTGCTGTTTGGGCGTTAGAGCAGGTAGGATGTACGCCTATTTTCGGGGTGGCATCTCAATGAAATTCAAGGATCTTCGGGATTTCGTGCAGCAACTGGAGCAGCGCGGCGAGTTGAAACGCATCCAGATTCCCATCTCTCCAGTGCTGGAGATGACGGAGGTCTGCGACCGCACGCTTCGGGCCAAAGGCCCGGCGTTGTTGTTCGAAAACCCCACGGGCTACGACATTCCGGTGCTGGGCAACCTGTTCGGCACGCCGGAGCGCGTGGCTCTGGGCATGGGCGCCGAAGCGGTCAGCGAACTGCGCGAAATCGGCAAGCTGCTGGCGTTCCTCAAGGAACCCGAGCCGCCGAAAGGCCTGAAGGACGCTTGGTCCAAGCTGCCGATTTTCCGCAAGATCATTTCCATGGCGCCGAAAGTCGTCAAGGACGCTATCTGTCAGGAAGTGGTGATCGAGGGCGACGATGTCGACCTGGCCATGCTCCCTGTGCAGACCTGCTGGCCGGGCGACGTAGGGCCACTGATCACCTGGGGCCTGACCGTCACCAAGGGCCCGAACAAGGATCGCCAGAACCTGGGCATCTATCGTCAGCAGGTAATTGGTCGCAACAAGGTCATCATGCGCTGGCTGAGCCATCGGGGCGGAGCACTGGACTACCGTGAGTGGTGTGAAAAACACCCCGGCCAGCCATTCCCGGTGTCGGTGGCCCTGGGTGCGGACCCGGCGACCATCCTCGGCGCAGTCACGCCCGTGCCCGACAGCCTTTCCGAATATGCGTTCGCCGGCCTGTTGCGCGGTAACCGCACCGAGCTGGTGAAGTGCCGTGGCAACGACCTGCAAGTGCCAGCCACCGCCGAGATCATCCTTGAAGGGGTGATCCATCCTGGCGAAATGGCCGATGAAGGGCCGTACGGCGACCACACCGGTTACTACAACGAAGTCGACAGCTTTCCGGTGTTTACCGTCGAGCGCATCACCCATCGGATCAAGCCGATTTACCACAGCACCTATACCGGCCGTCCGCCCGATGAGCCGGCCATTCTCGGCGTGGCGCTGAACGAAGTGTTCGTGCCTATCCTGCAAAAGCAGTTTCCGGAAATCACCGATTTCTATTTGCCCCCGGAAGGCTGTTCGTATCGCATGGCCGTGGTGACCATGAAGAAGTCGTATCCGGGGCACGCCAAGCGGGTGATGCTCGGTGTCTGGTCGTTTTTGCGACAGTTCATGTACACCAAGTTCGTTATCGTCACCGACGACGATATCAACGCACGGGACTGGAACGACGTGATCTGGGCCATTACCACGCGCATGGACCCCAAGCGCGACACGGTGATGATCGAGAATACGCCGATCGACTACCTCGACTTCGCCTCGCCAGTGTCCGGCCTGGGGTCGAAAATGGGGCTCGATGCCACGCATAAATGGCCCGGTGAAACCACTCGTGAGTGGGGCCGGGTTATCGTCAAGGATGAAGCCGTTACCCAACGGATCGATGCCATCTGGAATCAGTTAGGAATAGATTGATGCGTGTAACCTTGCAGCCTTCCGGGGCGGTGCTGGAGATCCGGCCCGCCGAGCGGATTCTCGATGGCGCGCGGCGCCTGGGCTATGAATGCCCGCAAAGTTGCCGCAACGGCAACTGCCATGTCTGCGGCGCGTTGTTGGTGGAGGGCCGTGTGGAACAGGCGGGCGAGGTGCGCGATCACGGTGAGATCTTCACCTGCATCGCCGAGCCGCTGGAGGACTGCGTGGTGTTGTGGGATGGCGTGCTGTCGCCGGGTGAGCTACCGGTACGCAACCTGGCGTGCCAGGTGGTCGAGTGCGCCGACGTGGGGGGCGATGTCTGGCGAGTGCGCCTGCGTGCGCCGGCCGGCAAGCCGCCGCGCTATCACGCCGGGCAGTACCTGATGATCGAACGGGAAAACGGCGAAAAATCGGCCTTCTCCCTGGCCTCGGCGCCGCATTCGGGGCGCGAGCTGCAATTGCACGTGTTGGTGCGCGAAAGCAGTGCACAAGCCCTGCTGGAGCAACTGCGGCGCAACCCCAGCGTGCGTATCGAGATGCCTTTTGGCGACACGCATTTGTCCGAACTGCCCGACGGCCCGTTGGTACTGATCGCCGCCGGAACCGGCATGGCGCAGATGCACAGCCTGATCGAGCATTGCCGGGCGGCGGGTTTCAAGCACCCGGTGCACCTGTATTGGGGCGTGCGGCGGCCGGAAGATTTCTATGAAATCGAGCACTGGGACGAATGGAAAAAACTGCCGAACCTGTTCCTGCACAAAGTCGTCAGCGACTTGTGCGGCTGGGAAGGGCGCTGCGGCATGCTCCATGAAGCGGTATGCGAGGACATCAGCGATCTATCCGGCGTGCACGTCTACGCCAGCGGCTCGCCGGCCATGATCTACGCCACGCTCGATGCACTGGTCGAAGCCGGAATGGACGCCCATCAAATGCGTGCGGATGTCTTCGCCTATGCGCCGCGTACTTAAAAACTCACCCGAATCCCGTGGCGAGGGAGCTTGCTCCCGCTCGGTTGCGCAGCGACCGCAAGTTTTTTAGGGCTGCTTCGCAGCCCAGCGGGAGCAAGCTCCCTCGCCACGGGTCATATATCGCCCGATATACCTATTCGATATTTAACCCATGAGCCAGATGCCGCTATGGTATATGCCAGCGCCCCGAGCATTCATGGCATCTAATTTGCCTTGGTTCTGCCAAGCGTCAGTGTCATGACGGCGCACCATCCAGCTTGATGAATTGCGAGGAGCCCTACGCTATCGGCCATGACCGCTATCGAATCCGCCATTACCTGTGCCTTGTACCCGCCAAGGCTCGACCTGGGCCCGCAACTGACCCGTGAGCAATTGCTCGCCTCGATGCAATTGACCATGAGTCTCCACCAGGGCGGTCCGGTCTGGCTGTTCGCATACGGTTCATTGATCTGGCGGCCCGAATGCACGGCGGTGGAGCGGATGCGCGGCCGGGTCCATGGTTACCATCGCGGTTTGTACCTGTGGTCCCACGAGCATCGCGGTACACCGGAGTTGCCGGGGCTGGTGTTCGGGCTGGATCACGGCGGCTCGTGCAGCGGTTTCGCCTACCGATTGCCGGAGGAGAATCTCGAGGATTCGCTGTTTGCCCTGTGGCAACGCGAGATGCCGGTCCCGTCCTATCGCCCGCATTGGCTCAGTTGCCGTCTCGAGGATGGCAGCCGGGTGCAAGCCTTGGGGTTTGTACTGGAGCGACACCTGCCCAGCTATGCCGGCAACCTGCCGGACCATGTGCTGAGCCAGGTATTTGAAAGCGCCTGTGGGCGTTATGGCACCACTCGCGATTATGTCGAGCAGACCATCCACGCCCTGCGCAGCCACGCCATGCCAGACCGGAATCTGGAGGCGCGGCTCAAGCGCTGTAAATCAGCGCTGGATCAGGCGACCGCTTCGCGGCTCTGACTGGCGATTTGCTTGTGCCACAGGGTTGGCGCGAGGAAGGCCATCGCCAGCAGGCAAGCACCGATCAACAACACAAAACCGCCGTCCCAGCCAAAATGGTCCACGGTATAACCCATGGCGGCACTGGCCGCGACCGAACCACCCAGGTAACCAAACAAGCCGGTGAAGCCTGCGGCGGTACCGGCGGCTTTTTTCGGGGCCAGTTCCAGTGCCTGCAAACCGATCAGCATCACCGGGCCGTAGATCAGGAAACCGATGGAAACCAGGGCGATCATGTCGACGGTCGGGTTGCCGGCCGGGTTCAGCCAGTACACCAGCGTCGCTACGGTCACCAGGGCCATGAACACCATGCCGGTCAGGCCACGGTTGCCACGGAAGATCTTGTCCGACATCCAGCCGCACAGCAGCGTGCCGGGAATGCCCGCCCACTCGTAGAAGAAATAGGCCCAGGAGCTCTTGTCCACAGTGAAGCCCTTGGCTTCCTTGAGGTAGGTCGGCGCCCAGTCCAGCACGCCGTAGCGCAGCAGGTAGACAAACACGTTGGCCATGGCGATGTACCAGAGCATTTTGTTGCGCAGCACGTATTTGACGAAGATTTCCTTGGCGCTGAATTCGTTCTCGTGACTGGCGTCGTAGCCTTCCGGGTAGTCGTTCTTGTATTTCTCGATCGGCGGCAGGCCCACCGATTGTGGGGTATCGCGCATGGTCACGAAGGCGAACACTGCAACGGCAAGCGCTACTGCAGCCGGCACATAGAATGCCGCGTGCCAGTCATTGAACCAGCCCATCCCCAGCAGGAACAACGGGCCGATCAGGCCGCCGCCGACGTTGTGCGCCACGTTCCACACCGACACCACGCCGCCGCGTTCTTTCTGCGACCACCAATGCACCATGGTCCGTCCGCTGGGTGGCCAGCCCATGCCCTGGGCCCAGCCGTTGATGAACAGCAGGATGAACATCATGGTCACGCTTGACGTTGCCCAAGGCGCGAAACCGAACACGAACATCACCCCCGCCGAGACCAGCAAGCCGAAGGGCAGGAAGTAACGTGGGTTGGACCGGTCGGACACCAGGCCCATCAGGAACTTCGACAGCCCATAGGCGATGGCGATGGCCGACATGGCCAGGCCCAACTGACCACGGGTGTAACCTTCGTCGATCAGGTACGGCACGGCCAGGGAGAAGTTCTTGCGCAACAGGTAATAGCCGGCGTAGCCAATGAAGATCCCGGCGAAGATCTGCCAGCGCAGGCGTCGGTAGGTGCTGTCTATTTTTTCTTCAGGCAGGGACGCCTGATGAGCGGCAGGGCGAAAGAAAGCAAACATTCAAGGGCTCCAGGTTCTTGTTATGACTGCGGATGCGAATGTTACAGTTTCGTTACCGAAAATATCATTGGTTCTTATCGTTTAAACAGCGAAATTTTTCTGATCGAATGTTCTTAAACGAACATGTCGCTCAGGTATTGGCGAAAGCTGTTGTAGGAAATGTCGCCACAGGCTTTTTTCATGCGGTGCATCGGTGGCTAGGGGGCAGGACAGTGGGAAAGGTCCTTCACCCAAATGGGAAGTCTCGCTATTTAGCCCCAGGGCCGCGGCCTCTACCCTCTATGCCTTTGCCAGGTCTGGCATTCAGGTGAGGGGTGAGGGCATGAGGTGGTGTGTCGTGATGCTGTTGTTGTGCTTGTCCGCTACGAGCGGGGCGACGGATGTGTTGTTGGTGCCCGAGCACAATCCCAAACCGGACTACCCGACGGCCCTGCACCGGAAGGGCGTCATGGGTGTGGTCCGGGTCGGCTTCACGGTGCATGCCGATGGTCGTGTCGATGAAGTCGCAATCCTGCGCAGCGATCATCCGGATTTCGCCGAGGCCGCACGGAAGGCCGTGAGGCAATGGCGCTTCAGGCCGTGGACGGTGGACCACGAGCATCCGGCGCAGACGCACGTCGTAGCGCCCTTCGAGTTCCGCCTGGATGGCTTGCCACTGGATGCCAACAAGTGGATCAAGACCTGGAAATGCTCGGTCATCAATTCGCATGCCAGGGGACAGCCGTGGGTAGAGGATTTACTCCCGTTCCGTTACACCCGCAGTTACTTGTCCAATGTGTTTTTTGTGAAACAGCTGCCGGATGTGGAGCGTTTGGCCTTGATCGCCCGGTTCAACAGGCTCCTGCCTACGATCGTGCAGCGTTGCGGGAGTTTTCCTGCGGCACGGTATGTGCGGATGCTGCCGCAGGAGATTCGCGAGTTGCTTTAGTGCGGCTCAATAGCGGTCCGGCGCTTGAGGTCTTGACCGCTTTGACGCATTCAACGCACCTGCACAACCACCTTCCCCACCGCCTTGCGCTGCCCCAGGTCATTGATCGCCTGCGCCGCATTGCTCAGCGGGTACACCTGCGACACCAGCGGCTTGAGCTTGCCTTCGGCGAACCAACCGAACAATTGCTGGAAGTTGGCGGCGTTGTCCTGGGGCTGGCGCTGGGCGAAGGAGCCCCAGAACACGCCCACCACGGCGGCGCCCTTGAGCAGGGCCAGGTTCACCGGTAACTCGGGGATGCGTCCGCTGGCAAAGCCCACCACCAGCAACCGGCCGTTCCAGGCGATGGCGCGGATGGCCTGGTCGAACAGGTCGCCACCCACCGGATCGTAGATCACATCGGCGCCCTGGCCGTCGGTGAGGCGCTTGATTTCATCCTTCAGGCTGGTTTCGTTGTAGTTGATCAATTCGTCGGCGCCGGCCGCCTTCGCCACGGCGAGTTTTTCGGCGCTGCTGGCAGCCGCGATTACCCGGGCGCCCATGGCCTTGCCGATCTCCACCGCCGCCAGGCCGACACCACCGGATGCGCCGAGCACCAGCAGGGTTTCGCCGGCTTGCAGGTTGGCCCGTTGCTTGAGGGCATGCATTGAGGTGCCATACGTCATGCTGAAGGCGGCCGCGGTGTTGAAGTCCATGGACGCAGGGATCGGCAACACGTTGTAGCCAGGTACCGCCACCTGTTCGGCAAAGCTGCCCCAGCCAGTCAGCGCCATCACCCGGTCGCCGACCTTCAAGTGGCTGACTTTCTCTCCCACGTCGCTGACGACGCCCGCCGCTTCGCCGCCGGGGGAGAACGGGAAGGGTGGCTTGAATTGGTATTTGCCCTCGATGATCAGCGTGTCAGGGAAGTTCACCCCGGCGGCATGCACGTCCAGCAGCACTTCGTTCTTCTTGGCGATGGGGCTGGCGACGTCTTCCAGCACCAGCGATTCGGCGGGGCCGAATTCTTTGCACAGCACGGCTTTCATCAGGGCTATTCCTTTGGGAGTGATGGCCGATAAGTGTAGGTGTGAGAGACAACGGGTCAACGAGCATGCCCTGCCCTGATAGCCGGCCATAAGCTTGTGCTTGAACGGCGGGGCGGTATGCTGGGCCGCAAACCGGATGAGGAATCAATTGTGAAAGCGTGGATCATGTTGATGCTGGCCCTGTCGTTGCCTGTGGCAGCGATGGCCGAAGAGGGCAAGGAAGCGAAGGAGGGTGAGGCGCCGAAGGTCAGCTACATCACCCTCAGCCCGCCCTTTGTCGGCAACTATGGGCTCGACGGTTCGGCGAAGTTGAGGGTCTACAAGGCCGATGTGGCCCTGCGCGTGACAGGAGATGCCGCAGCAGCGGCGGTCAAGGCCAATGAGCCGTTGATTCGCAACCAGTTGGTGGCGCTGTTCGCCCAGCAGACCACCGAGACCATGAACAACCTTGAGGCCAAGGAAAAGCTGCGTCAGGAAGCGTTGAAGCAGACCCAGCAGGTGATGAACGACGAAACCGGCAAGCCGATGGTCGATGACCTGTTGTTCAACAACCTGATCATTCAGTAAACCGGCTCGATCGCAGCCTTTGGCAGTGCCCGGATCTCCTGGCGCTGCCCAAGGCTGCTTTTTTTCGTCAAGACGCCAGGCTCTTCCGAAACCGGGCCAGGGCGATTGCAAAGAACAAAAGTCCGATGGCCGCCAGTGCCAGCAGGTCCGGCCAGATCACCCCAGGGCCGGCATCTCGGAACAGGATCGCCGCGCTGAGGCTGACGTAATGCGTCGAGGGCGAGCCTTGCATCACCCATTGCAACCATTGCGGCATGCTGTCCAGCGGTGTACTGCCGCCCGACAACAGCAGCATCGGAATGATAACCGGGATCGCCAGCAGGCCGAATTGCGGCGTCGAACGGGCGAGGGTGGCGAGGAAGATGCCCAGTGAGGTGCTGGCGAACAGGTAGAGTGCGGTCACCAGCAGGAAGAGCACCATGGAGCCGGCGAGTGGAACCCCCAAGGCGAACTTGACGATGATTTCCAGCGATGCCCAGGTGCACAGCACCACCACCAGCAGGTTGCTCCAGATTTTCGCCAGCATGATTTCCAATGCCGTCAGCGGCAGCACCAGCAAGTGGTCGAGGGTGCCGTGCTCGCGCTCGCGCAGCAGCGCGGTCCCCGTCAGGATGATGGCCAGGATCGTGATGTTGTTGACGATCTGGATCACCGCCAGGAACCAGCCACCTTCCAGATTGGTATTGAACAGCGAACGCGTGGTCAGCCTCACGGGCGTTGCTTCGCTCGTTTGTGCCTGGCCGGCGTAGGTGGTCAGTTCCTGTTGGAAAATCCGTCCGATGTAGCCGGCGCCCATGAACGCCTGGCTCATGGCCGTGGCGTCGACGTTGAGTTGCAGCGTCGGTTCGCGCCCTGCGAGCAGGTCGGCCTGGAAGTTGGCGGGCACGTTGATGACAAAGGTGTAGCGGCCACTGTCCATGACCTTGTCCAGTTCGGCATAGGGCAAGGCCACTGGGTTCTGGAACTCCGGCGGTTGCAGGAGCTGGGCCAATTGGCGCGAAAGATGGCTCTGGTCTTCGTCCACTATTGCAACACTGGCGTTGTGGACGCCGATTACCGAACCTGCGGCCGGCATGTAGATCGCCACGGTGAAGGCGTAGCCCAAAAACAGCAGCAGAACGGAGTCGTACCGCAGGCTGGTCAGTTCCTTGAGCCCCAGACGCCAGATATGTGAAAGCGTGTGCATCAGGCCTCCTGCTTTTTCAGCATGATCAGGCTGAGCCCGGTGAAACCCAGGAAAAAACCGCCCAGCGCCAGGCATTGCGGCCATAGCTGGCGCAGATCCAGGGCCTTGGTGAAGGTGCCGACGGCGATATCCAGGAAGTAACCGGCGGGAAACAACTGGCCCATCACCGCAGCGGCACCCTCCAGGGACGAACGCGGCACGATCAACCCCGAAAACTGGATGGTCGGCAGGCTGGTGATAATCATGGTGCCGAGGATCGCCGCGATCTGGGTGCGGGTGAACGCCGAGATCAGCAGCCCCATGCTGGTGGTCGCCAGTACATAGAGCAGGCCGCCGACCGCTAGCGTCAGGCCGCTGCCCTTGAACGGCACACCGAACAGCCAGCGGTTCATCGCTGTCAGCAGGGCGAGGTTGATCAGGCTGACCGCCAGGTAGGGCACTTGTTTGCCGAGCAGGAACTCCAGTCGGGTCAGCGGCGTGGCGTAGAAGTTGGTGATCGAGCCCAGCTCCTTCTCCCGCACGATGCCCAGCGCCGTCAACATGGCCGGAATGAACGCCAGGATCAGCGCCATGACCCCAGGACCGATGGCGTTGACGCTGACCACGTCCTGGTTGTAACGAAAGCGCGTTTCCAGCGTTGCGCCGGGTTGTCGATTGGGCGCACGGCTGCTGAGTTCAGCCAGTTGCTCAAGGTTGGCCTGGTGCACCGCCTGGACGTAGTTGCGACTGGTCTCGGCTCGAAACGGTATGCCGCCATCCAGCCAGGCGCCCACCGTCGGTTGGCGGCCGGCGTAAAGGTCACGCCCGAAACCGGGGGGGATTTCCAGGGCCAGCTTGATCTCCGAGCGCTGCAAGCGTCGATGCAGCTCCTTCGCGTCGCTGATGATCGGTTGCTCTTCGAAGTAGCGCGAGCTACGGAACGCTTCCAGGTAGGCACGGCTTTGCGGGCTCTGATCCTGGTCATACGCGGCGAAGGCCAGTTTCTCCACATCGAGGGAAATACCGAAGCCGAAGACCACCATCATGAACAAGGCGCCCAGCAAGGCGAATGCCATCCGCACCTTGTCGCGCAGCAGCTCCTTGCCTTCCCGGCTGGCGACGGCCCACAGGCGACCGAGGCTCAGGCCGCGCCGGTCCCGGGGGGCGTCGGCACTGTCGAGGGGCACGGGGGCGGCGTCTTGCTGCGTCTCGCCCTGGGCTTTCTCCAGGCAGGTGACGAACGCGGCTTCCAGCGTCTGGCCGTTGAACTGCGCCTGCAAGGCTGCCGGCGTGTCACAAGCCAGGACCTTGCCGGCGTGCATCAGCGAAATACGATCGCAGCGCTGGGCCTCGTTCATGAAGTGCGTGGAAAGAAAAATCGTCACGTCCTGTTCGCGAGACAGCTCGATCAGCAGTCGCCAGAAATCATCCCGCGCAGCCGGGTCGACACCCGAGGTCGGTTCATCGAGGATCAGCACTTCCGGGCGATGCAACACCGCCACCGCCAGGGACAAACGCTGGCGCAGGCCCAGTGGCAGGGCGCCGGAAGGCTGGTCCGCCAGCGCTTGGAGATTGAAGCGCTGAATCAGTTCGTCGATGCGCTGGCGACTGTCCGTCGTGGGCAGGTCGAAGAGTTTGGCGTGCAGTTCCAGGTTCTGGCGCGCACTCAGTTCGCCGTACAGCGAAAAGCTCTGGGACATGAAACCCACCCGCTTGCGGGTGGCGAGATCCTTGGCGTTGACCGGGTTGCCCAGTAGCCGGGCACTGCCTTCGCTGGCGGGGATCAGCCCGGTCAGCACCTTCATGGTGGTGGTCTTGCCGCAGCCGTTGGAACCCAGGAACCCGAAGATCTCACCGCGACCAATCGCGAAACTGACCTTGTCGACGGCGGTGAAATCACCGAAGCGCAAGGTGAGGTCGTGGGCTTCGATGGCAATGTCGGCGGTGTTGGCGCTCCTGGGGGGGATCACCAGCGGCTCGACATCGCGGCCGCTGTCGCCCTGGAAATGGGTGAAGGCCGAGTCGAGCTTGCCGTCTGGCGTGACTGTAGCCAGCTCGGCACTCAAACCCTTGGCGATCAAGCGACCGTTGTCGAGCATCAGGCAATGCTCGAATTGTTCGGCCTCTTCCATGTACGCGGTGGCGACCAGGAGGGTCAGTTGCGGGCGTTGCCGACGCACGTCTTCTATCAGTTCCCAGAAGCGACGCCGGGACAGCGGGTCCACGCCGGTGGTGGGTTCGTCGAGAATCAGCAGGTCCGGTTCATGGATCAGTGCGCAACACAGGCCGAGCTTCTGTTTCATGCCGCCGGACAGTTTGCCCGCCGGGCGATCGGCAAAACGCTGCAGATCGGTGGCCAGCAGCAAAGTGCCCATGCGTTGTTCGCAATCTGTCCGGGATAACCCGAACAGCGTGCCGAAGAAGCGAATGTTCTCGCGTATCGACAGGTCCGGGTAAAGGTTGCCCCCCAACCCTTGGGGCATGAAGGCAATGCGTCGGTAGAGGGTGTTGCGATGGCGTCGGTCGTCGATCGAGGCGCCGAGTACGTCCAGTTGGCCGTGCTGGAGTTTCTTCACCCCGGCAATCAGCCCCAGCAGGCTCGACTTGCCGGCACCGTCCGGGCCGATCAGGCCGCAGCGAGTGCCGGCGGGCAGGCTGAAGGCGATATCGCTCAGCGCCACCTGCTGGCCGTAGCGGTGTTCCAGGCCCGAGGCGCGCAATGCCTCGCCGGCGGGGGCGCTCATTGCAAGTTGGCCGGCCAGTCGATGGGGGCGGTGCGTACATAGCCGGCGCCTGGCATGCCGGGTTTGGCCTGGGGCACTTCGCCGGGGCGGGTCAGGCGTACTTTGACGCGGAACACCAGTTTCTGGCGCTCATCACGGGTTTCGACTTCTTTCGGGGTGAACTGGGATTTGGCCGCGACGAAACTGACCTTGGCGGGTAGAGGTCGCTCGGGCAGGGCGTCGAGCAACAGTCGCGCTTCATCGCCCACCGCCAGTTTCCCCGCCACCGACGCCGGCAGGTAGAGGTTCATGTATTGGTCGTTCGGATCGATCATCAGCAACACTCGACCGCCGGCGCCCAGCACTTCACCTGGCTCGGCCAGGCGCAACTGGATCACGCCGTCGAGCGGTGCCCGCAACGTGCTGTCATCTATTTCACTGGTGAGTTGGGCCACTTGGGCCAGGGTCGCGCCGATGGCCGCATTCGCCGCCGATACCTGGGCCCGGGCGGCGTTGACCGCGGCGTTGGCGGTGTCGACGCGGGCTTGCTGCTGGTCGATGACCTGGCCGCTGGCGTAACCGCGCTTGAACAGTTCCTGGGTCCGCTTCAGCTCCTGGTGAGCGAGCAATTGTTCGCTCTGGCGCAACTGCACGTTGGCTTCGGTGGCGGCAAGGTTCTGCCGGGCCCGCGCGACTTCGGCCTCGGCCTGGTTGCGCTGGGCCTCCAGGGTGCGGGTGTCCATGCGCGCCAGCACCTGGCCCTTGATGACGTTGTCGCCTTCGTCGACCTGAACTTCGGCCAGGCGTCCGGGGGTCTTGCTGGCGATCTGGACCTCGGTGGCCTCAAGGCGACCGTTGCCCATGCTCAAGCCTTCCGGCAGGCGATCGTGGCGCGATTTCCAATAGCCGAAACCGCCGGCGGCCAGCAAAACAGTCATCAAGGCGAGGGCAAAAAAGCGAGAAGTACGATGGTTTGTCGACATGTCCGGCATCCTGCGGCTATAGCATTGAAGTCTGCCTGATCAGCGAACGACCCCGCTTGATATCCATCAACTCATTGGCGATCAGCGCAGCGCCATGACCGCTGCCCATTGTTCGGGTGTGACGGGCATCACCGACAGTCGCGAGCCTCTTTGCACCAGTGGCATTTCAGCCAGGGCGGCCTGTTGCTTGAGGTAGTCGAGCTTCAGCACGTGGGGAAACGTTTCGACGTGGGCCACGTCGATCGCGGTCCAGGGGTTTTTTTCCGGACCGGCCTTGGGGTCGAAGTAATGGCTGTCGGGTTCCAGCGCCGTTGGGTCAGGGTAGGCGGCACGGACAATCCGGCCGATCCCGGCAATGCCTGGCTCGGGGCAACTGGAGTGATAGAAAAAGAACATGTCGCCCACCGCCATGGTTCGCAGAAAGTTACGCGCCTGGTAGTTGCGAACCCCGTCCCAGCGTGCCTGGCCGAGCTTTTCCAAACCTTGGATGGATAATTCGTCGGGCTCGGATTTCATCAGCCAATAGGCCATGATTGCTACTCCTTGGCGGTGTTGAAAAAATAGTTCAGCGATTTTATGACAAACCGACAGTCGGTTGACGCCAGAGTTTGCGTGTCGGGGCCGGTTGCCGCAAAATGCCGGCCTTCCAAGCTTGACGCTGCTGCACGGCCAATAAGAAAACCGCTGCTGTCATCGTGTGTGATATGCCTTGAGGGGGGCAATCGATGAAACGCAAACCGGATTTGTTGTGGATCCTGGTCATTCTGTTCGGTCTGGGTGTCGTGACCACGGGTTACGCCCAAAGCCTGTGGGCCAACAAGACAGACGCGCCGGTGGAAATCACCCAACCCGCGGCATCGTTCAAACGCTGAACCCGCTTTCCTGGCGCCGCTGATGATCGCGGCGTCTACCCCGCGATATACCAATGCCTGTCGCTGACCGTTCCCTGCAGCGGTACGTCCCAGCTTGCCTGCGCCAATCGTTCGACTTTCTGGCATTCATGGGCCAGCCCCAGCAGCGTTGGCTTGCGCCACTGCTTGCGTCGCGCCAGATACGCCAGGCTGCGGTCATAAAAGCCGCCGCCCATGCCCAGTCGACCCCCCGCATCGTCAAACCCCACCAATGGCAACAACACCAGGTCCAGCGTCCAGACCTTGCGTTGCCGGGCGATGTTCTTGCGCGGCTCAGGAATACGAAACCGGTTGGGCTGCATTTTTTCGCCGGGGTGGATGCGCTGGAACACCATCTTGGTCTGCGGCCATGGGCTGAGCACAGGCAGGTAAGTGGCCTTGCCCCGGCGTTGGGCTTCGCGCAGCAGCAGGCGCGGATCGATCTCGCCGTCGTTGGGCAGGTAGAGGGCGATGTGCTGCGCACGGCGAAACAGCGGATGCTGGGCCAGTTGCTTGAACAGCCCGTGGGCGGCTTGCCGTTGCTGGGCGGGCGTCAGGGCGCGACGGGCCTGGCGCAGCAGGCGTCGAAGTTGCGGGCGGGGCAGCAGCGCAGGTTCGGTCATATCAATGCTTCACGCAGTGGCGATGCCACAGCGTAACCGCAAAACAGGCTGCTCAGAAATGCCTGCGCCAGAAACGACAATGCCAGTCCATATGGACTGGCATTGCCTGGAGTCAGGCTCCCCGGATGAACCGCTGTCGGCTTAGCCCTTGAACCCGAAAGTTCAAGGTGGAAGTTGCAGGGGGCGTTAAGGCTTTCCGTCAAGCGGACATGCACACCGGCCCCAACGTGCAACCCCCGTGGTTGTGCGTATCGGCTCAGGGACATCACCAACTGGCAAGCACCCCAGGGAGTGAGGCGAGTATACCCCAGGCAGCCTCGCGAATCAGCCCTTGCTGACGTCTGGATCGGTGGCGAGCACCAGATCCACCCGATCGAGCAGGTCGCGCACCTGTTCACGGGTCGAGCCGCTGACCTGCAGGTCCGGCGTATCCTGGCGATGCAGCAGGTCGTGGGTGATGTTCAAGGCGGCCATTACGGCGATGCGGTCGGCGCCGATGACTTTGCCGCTGCTGCGGATCTCGCGCATCTTGCCATCCAGGTAACGGGCGGCGCTCACCAGGTTGCTACGCTCTTCCTGGGGGCAGATGATTGAATATTCTTTGTCGAGGATCTGCACGGTAACGCTATTGCTTGAACTCATGAGTCTTGCTCCAGGGCCTTGAGGCGCGAAATCATCGATTCGACCTTACGCCGGGCGATTTCGTTTTTTTCAATGAGGTGCGCGCGTTCCTCGCGCCAGGTTTTTTCCTGAGCTAATAGGAGTCCGTTTTGGCTCTTAAGTTGCTCGACCCGGTCAATTAGCAGTTCGAGTCTGGCCATCAGCGCTTGCAGGTCGGTGTCTTCCATTGTGTCCACTGAAGATTGTGTCTGATGGAGGGTATGAGTCGCACAGCCTCTGATAGTCTTGGCGAGTCTGTCGATGTAGGATACAAGGCCTCCATTCTAGACATAGCGCCGTCTGGCGCCTAGCTGCCCATGCCCATTCAGAATTCCCCGTATCAAGCATTCGCCACCCTGCTGAGCACCAGCGGTCATCCTGTCTCGCCTGCCGAACTGCATGGCCTGCTGCTCGGTCGCAGTTGCGCCGGCGCCGGGTTCGATGCCGACGGCTGGTTGGCCGACGCCGCAGAACTGCTGGAAGGCGAGCCGGCGGACAACGTCCGCAACGCGCTTATCGGCCTGCAGGAAATGGTCAAGGGCGAGCTGACCAGTGACGACATGACCGTCGTCCTGCTGCTGCCCACTGACGACGCGCCCTTGGCTGAACGCGCCGCTGCTCTGGGCCAGTGGTGCCAGGGCTTCCTCGCCGGCTTCGGCCTGACCCGCCGCGAATACGCCTTGAGCGAAGAGGCGAAGGAAGTGTTGCAGGACTTGGCCGCGATCTCCCAGGTCCAGGATGCCCTGGAAGAATCCGATGACGGCGAAAGCGACTACATGGAAGTGATGGAGTACCTGCGGGTCGCGCCATTGCTGCTGTTCACCGAGACCAAGAAAACCGATGCAGCGGCCGCCAAGCCGTCCTTGCATTAATTTTTAGAGGGAACACCGTCTGCCCATGATTCATATCCCGAAATCGGAATACAGCCGTCGCCGCAAGGCCCTGATGGCGCAGATGGAACCCAACAGCATCGCAATCCTGCCCGCCGCCGCTGTTGCGATCCGCAACCGCGACGTCGAGCACGTCTACCGCCAGGACAGCGACTTCCAGTACCTCAGCGGCTTTCCCGAGCCGCAAGCGGTGCTGGTGCTGATGCCGGGCCGCGCCCATGGCGAATACATCCTCTTTTGCCGCGAGCGCAACGCCGAACGTGAGTTGTGGGATGGCCTGCGCGCCGGCCAGGAAGGGGCGATCCGTGACTACGGTGCCGACGACGCGTTTCCCATCACCGATATCGACGACATCCTGCCGGGCCTGATCGAAGGGCGCGACCGGGTGTATTCGGCCATGGGCAGCAACCCGGAATTCGACCGGCACCTGATGGAGTGGATCAACGTGATTCGCTCCAAGGCCCACCTCGGCGCCCAGCCGCCGAACGAATTCGTTGCCCTGGATCACTTGCTGCATGACATGCGCCTGTATAAATCGGCGGCAGAAGTGAAAGTGATGCGCGAAGCGGCGCGGATTTCCGCCCAGGCGCACATTCGGGCGATGCAGGCGGCGCGTCCGGGGCTGCATGAGTTCAGCCTGGAAGCCGAGCTGGACTATGAGTTTCGCAAGGGCGGGGCAAAAATGCCGGCCTATGGCTCGATCGTCGCGGCGGGGCGCAACAGCTGCATCCTGCACTACCAGCAGAACGACGCGCTGCTCAAGGACGGCGACCTGGTGCTGATCGACGCCGGCTGTGAAATCGACTGCTACGCCAGCGATATCACCCGTACCTGGCCGGTCAGTGGCAAGTTTTCACCCGAGCAGAAGGCGATCTACGAAGTGGTGCTGGCTGCCCAGGAAGCCGCGTTTGCCCAGATCGCGCCGGACAAACACTGGAACCAGGCCCACGAAGCGACGGTGCGGGTGATTACAGAGGGGCTGGTGCGCCTTGGGCTGCTGGAGGGTGAGGTGGATGCGTTGATCGCCAGCGAAGCCTACCGGACGTTCTACATGCATCGCGCTGGCCACTGGCTGGGCATGGACGTGCATGACGTGGGTGAATACCGCGTTGGTGGCGAGTGGCGGGTGCTTGAGGTCGGCATGACGCTGACGGTGGAGCCGGGCATCTACATCAGCCCGAACAACCGCAGCGTAGCGAAAAAATGGCGCGGCATTGGCGTGCGCATCGAGGATGACGTGGTAGTGACCAGAACCGGTTGTGAAATCCTGAGCCACGGCGTACCGAAGACGGTCGCCGACATCGAGGCCCTGATGGCCGCTGCCCGGACGCAAGCGGCATGAGCCGGGTCAATCTGGCGATCGTCGGCGGCGGCCTGGTCGGCGCGAGCCTGGCGCTGGCCCTGCAGGCCGGTGCCAAGGCCCGGGGCTGGAAGATCATGCTGATCGAGCCCTTCGCTCCCGGCAACGCCTGGCAACCGAGCTACGACGCCCGGTCCTCGGCATTGTCCTACGGTGCCCGGCAGATTTATCAACGCTTGGGTGTCTGGCAGGAGATTTCCCGCCGCGCCGAACCGATCAAACAGATCCATGTATCCGACCGCGGGCGGTTTTCCACCGCGCGTCTGTCGGCTATGGAGGAGGGCGTGCCGGCGCTGGGCTACGTGGTGGAAAACGCCTGGCTCGGCCAGTGCCTGTGGCAAGGCCTGGACCCTGAGGTGGTCAGTTGGCGCTGCCCGGCGCAGGTCACCGGCATGGAGCCGCTGGTCGGCGGTTATCGCCTGACCCTCGACGACGAAACCACCCTGGAATGCGACCTTGCCGTACTGGCCGATGGCGGCCGCTCCGGCCTGCGTGAACAGTTGGGTATCGGCGTGCGCAGCCGACCCTACGACCAGAGTGCCTTGATCGCCAACATCACCCCCAGCGAAGCCCACAATGGCATGGCCTTCGAACGTTTCACCGATGACGGCCCGATGGCCTTGTTGCCGCTGCCGGAGAATCGTTGCGCGCTGGTCTGGACCCGCCAGGGCATGGACGCACAACGGCTGGCGGCCCTCGACGAGCGCAGTTTCCTCAGCGAATTGCAGGGCGTGTTCGGCTATCGCCTGGGCACCCTGAAACAGGTGGGCGTGCGACATCTGTACCCGCTGGCGCTGGTGGAGGCCGAAGAACAGGTCCGTCCGCACCTGGCGATCCTGGGCAACGCCGCCCACAGCCTGCACCCGATTGCCGGGCAGGGGTTCAACCTGTCCCTGCGCGATGCCCAGGCCCTTGCCGATGCCCTGCTCGACAGTGAAAGCGAGCCAGGGGATTTTGCCGTGTTGCAAGCCTATCGCGAGCGCCAGCGAATGGATCAGGTCCTGACCGTGGGCTTCTCCGACCAAGTCACGCGGCTGTTCGCCAGCAACCTGCCGTTGGTGTCCCTGGGCCGTAACCTCGGCCTGTTGGGCCTCGACTTGCTGCCGCCGGCCAAGCGTTGGTTCGCCCGTCAGGCCATGGGGCTGGGGACGCGTCCCGATGCTTGAGGCCGGGGCTGTCATTTCTTTTCAAGGGCGACCGATGTCGCCAGCAAAACAGGCTTAGAGCATGGAATTGCGTGCAGATCTGCTGATTGTCGGCGCCGGTATGGTCGGCAGCGCCCTGGCGCTGGCGTTGCAGGACAGTGGCCTGCAAGTGCTGTTGCTCGACGGCAGCCCGATGAGCGTCAAACCCTTCGATCCCCAGGCCGCGTTCGAGCCCCGAGTCAGTGCCTTGTCGACGGCCAGCCAGCGGATCCTCGATCGCCTGGGCGTCTGGGACGGCATCACCGCCCGACGCGCCAGCCCCTATACCGACATGCACGTCTGGGACGGCAGCGGCACCGGGCAGATCCATTTCTCGGCCGCCAGCCTGCACGCCGAGGCGCTTGGGCACATCGTTGAAAACCGCGTTGTGCAGGACGCCTTGCTGGATCGACTGCATGACTGCGACCTGGGCCTGCTGGCCAATGCCCGGCTGGAGCAGATGCGTCGTTCCGGTGACGACTGGCTGCTGACCTTGGCCGATGGCCGCACGTTGCGCGCGCCCCTGGTCATCGCGGCTGACGGCGCGAATTCCGCTGTGCGCCGCCTGACTGGCGTTGCCACGCGCGAATGGGATTACCTGCACCACGCCATCGTCACCAGCGTGCGCAGCGCCCGGTCGCATCGAATGACGGCCTGGCAGCGTTTCACCGACAACGGTCCGCTGGCGTTCCTGCCACTTGAGCGTGACGGTCAGCACGATTGGTGCTCGATTGTCTGGTCCACCACCCCCGGTGAAGCGCAGCGCTTGATGGCGCTCGATGAAACTGAATTCTGCAGCGAACTGGAACGAGCCTTCGAAGGCCAGCTCGGTACGGTACTGAGTGCCGACCCACGCCTGTGCGTGCCGCTGCGCCAACGACATGCCAAGCGCTATGTGGCCGAAGGGCTGGCGCTGATCGGCGACGCGGCCCATACCATTCATCCGTTGGCCGGGCAGGGCGTGAACCTGGGCTTCCTCGACGCCGCCGTGCTGGCCGAAGTGCTGTTGCAGGCGGCCGGGCGTGGCGAGCGACTGGCGGACGTGAAGGTGCTGAGCCGCTACGAGCGGCGACGCATGCCCCATAACCTGGCGTTGATGGCGGCGATGGAAGGTTTCGAGCGGTTGTTCCAGGCCGATCCATTGCCAGTGCGCTGGTTGCGTAACACCGGGCTGAAACTGGTAGACCGCATGCCTGAGGCCAAGGCGTTGTTCGTGCGCGAGGCGCTGGGGTTGATTGGGGATTTGCCGGATCTAGCCAAGGCCTGAGATGTGGGTTGGGGCTCATGGCCCTGTCGCGGGCAAGCCTTGCTCCCACAGGTGTGCAACTTGGGACGAGCTTTGTGGGAGCAAGGCTTGCCCGCGATGACGGACGCAAAAACACTGCGCATCTCAAAGTTGCAACATTTGGAAATGTGTCCACCCACTGTTCGATTGAGTTGCCAAATGTGAGTCCTTATCATTTGCGCTTCGTTCACAATCCAGAGACCGCTACCATGTTGGCAACCAAGCGCCTGCTGTCCGCCCTCGCCTTGACCCTGATCGGCTCCACTGCCGTACAGGCCGCCGATGAGGTGGTGGTCTACTCCTCGCGTATCGACGAACTGATCAAACCGGTCTTCGATACCTACACCAAGGAAACTGGCGTGTCGGTGAAGTTCATTACCGACAAGGAAGCGCCGCTGATGCAGCGGATCAAGGCCGAAGGCGAGAACGCCACTGCCGACCTGCTGCTTACCGTCGATGCCGGCAACCTCTGGCAGGCCGAGCAAATGGGCATTCTCCAGCCGTTCGCGTCGCCGGTGATCGACGCCAACATCCCGTCCCAATATCGCGCCTCTTCCCACGCCTGGACCGGCTTGAGCCTGCGGGCGCGAACCATTGTCTACTCCACCGAGCGGGTCAAACCCAGCGAATTGACCACCTACGAAGCGCTGGCTGGCAAAGAGTGGGAAGGCCGCCTGTGCCTGCGGACCTCGAAGAAGGTCTACAACCAGTCGCTGACCGCCACGCTGATCGAAACCCACGGTGCGGAAAAAACCGAGGAGATCCTCAAGGGCTGGGTCCGGAACCTGTCCACCGACGTATTCTCCGATGACACCGCGCTGCTTGAGGCAATCAACGCCGGGCAATGCGACGTCGGCATCGTCAATACCTATTACTATGGCCGCCTGCACCAGCAGAAGCCGGACCTGAAGGTGAAGCTGTTCTGGCCGAACCAGGCCGACCGTGGGGTGCACATCAACCTCTCGGGGATTGGCTTGACCAAGCATGCACCGCATCCGGACGCCGCGAAGAAGCTGGTGGAGTGGATGACCACGCCGCAAGCGCAAAGCATCTTCGCCGACGTGAACCAGGAATTCCCGGCCAACCCGAAAGTCGAGCCGTCCAAGGAAGTAGCGGCCTGGGGCAAGTTCAAGGCCGATACCCTGCCCGTGGAAGTGGCGGGTAAACGCCAGGCCGAAGCCATCCGCATGATGGATCGCGCTGGCTGGAACTAAGACGAGCTTGTGCTCCTGATGGTATGTGGCGAGGGAGCTTGCTCCCGCTGGAGGGCGAAGCCCTCCCAGAAGATCTGCTGGGATCTATCTCAAGGGCCATGATCCAGGGCCTGGGGCTACTTCGTAGCCCAGCGGGAGCAAGCTCCCTCGCCACAGGGGCAATTTGTCAGCGATGATATTTGGGCACACATTGCGCGGCACAATCATTTAAACGAGAGCTCCCCTTGGCCCACCCCGTCCAACGCCGCTGGTATCCCCTGGTCTTCGCCATCGCCGCGCTGGTCCTGCTGCCCCTTAGCGTCTTGCTGTTGTCCTGGCAGAGCATCGACCAACAGATATGGTCCCACCTGTGGGATACGCAAATGCCGCGCTTGCTGGGCAACACCCTCACGTTGATCCTTGGCGTGGGTGTCGGGGTGACGTTGCTGGGTGTCAGTCTCGCCTGGCTCACCAGCCTGTGTGAGTTCCCCGGGCGACGCTGGCTCGACTGGGCGTTGATGCTGCCGTTTGCGATACCGGCCTACGTGTTGGCGTTTGTCTTCGTTGGCCTGCTGGACTTTGCCGGCCCCGTACAGACGCTCATGCGCGAATGGTTCGGCAGCGGCCTGCGCCTGCCCCGGGTCCGTTCCACCGGTGGGGTGATCCTGGTGCTGGTGCTGGTTTTTTACCCTTACGTCTATCTGCTGGCGCGCAGTGCATTCCTGGCCCAGGGCAAGGGCTTGATGGAAGCGGCGCGGGTGCTCGGGCAGTCGCCGTGGCAGGCTTTCTGGCGCGTGGCGCTGCCGATGGCCCGGCCGGCCATCGGTGCGGGAGTGGCGTTGGCGCTGATGGAAACCCTGGCGGATTTTGGCGCGGTGTCGGTGTTCAACTTCGACACCTTTACCACCGCGATCTACAAGACCTGGTATGGCTTCTTCAGTCTCTCCAGTGCTGCCCAACTGGCCAGCCTGCTGTTGCTGGCGGTGATGCTGGTGGTCTACGGCGAACGCCGGGCTCGTGGTGCCCACCGAGCCAGTAACGAACGTCCCCGAGCCAAGGCTTTGTATACGTTGCGCGGTCTGAAGGCCGCGGCAGCCAGCAGTTGGTGTTTCCTGGTGTTCGCCTGTGCCTTTGTCATTCCGGTGCTGCAATTGGTGGTGTGGTTCTGGCAACGCGGTCGTTTCGACCTGGACGAACGTTATGCCGGGTTGATCGTCCACACCCTCTACCTGGGCGGCCTGGCCGCGCTGATCACCGTTTGCGTGGCCTTGCTGCTGGCGTTCGCCCGACGGCTGGCGCCAACCCGTCCGATTCGTGCCGGCGTCGGCCTGGCGAACCTGGGCTATGCCTTGCCCGGTTCGGTGCTCGCGGTGTCGATCATGCTTGCATTCAGCTACCTGGACCGTGAGCTGGTCATCCCGCTGTCGACCTGGCTCGGAGGGGCAGGCAAACCGTTGTTGCTGGGTAGCCTGTCGGCGCTGTTGCTGGCGTATCTGGTGCGCTTTTTGGCGGTGGCCTACGGTCCGTTGGAGAGCAGCCTGGCGCGCATTCGTCCGTCTTTGCCCGAGGCTGCACGCAGCCTTGGGGTCAGTGGGCCACGACTGTTTTTCAAAGTGTATCTGCCCTTGCTGTTGCCCGGCACTTTGAGCGCGGCGTTGCTGGTGTTCGTCGACGTGCTCAAGGAAATGCCCGCGACGCTGCTGATGCGTCCGTTCGGCTGGGACACGCTGGCGGTGCGGATCTTCGAGATGACCAGCGAAGGGGAGTGGGCCCGGGCCGCGCTGCCGGCGCTGACGTTGGTACTGGTGGGGTTGTTGCCAGTCATCGGATTGATACGACGTTCGGCCCATCGAAACAGCTAGGTGCCAGTCCCACCTCATGCGGCTACAATGCGCGGCATTCGGTGCGGTCCGTCTGTCGGACCGGGCAACTGAGAACGTCAGAAAACTCCTTTTTTCAGATGTTCGCGCTATGCAGTGCCCGTCCGCACCTTCGCCAAGCCCGGAAGGAGAAACCCATGGGACAGCGTACGCCTCTGTATGACCTTCATCTCGCCCTCGGCGCGAAGATGGTCGATTTTGGCGGTTGGGATATGCCTTTGCATTACGGCTCGCAAGTCGAAGAACACCATCAGGTGCGTCGCGACTGCGGAGTGTTCGATGTATCCCACATGACCGTGATCGATGTCGACGGCCCCCAGGCCAAGGTTTGGCTGCAGCGTTTGCTGGCCAATGACGTCGATCGCTTGCAGGACACAGGCAGTGCCCTGTACAGCGCGATGCTCAATGAGCGCGGCGGCATCGTCGACGACATGATTATCTACCGTGTCGAGGACGGTTATCGATTGGTCTTCAACGCCTCGACTCGTGATCAGGATCTGGCCTGGATGCAGGCACAGCTCGGTGGCTACGACGTGCAGCTGCATGAGCGCCCCGAACTGGCGATGCTGGCGATCCAAGGCCCCCAGGCCCGGCAGAAGATTGCCGAACTGGTGACGCAACCGCGTGGGCAAATCATCCAGCAACTCAAGCCTTTCGAAGGGCGCGCCGACGGCGAATGGTTCATCGCCCGGACCGGCTACACCGGCGAAGATGGCCTGGAAATCGTCTTGCCTGCCCAGGAGGCCCCGAGTTTTTTCAACGACCTGGTAGGGGCCGGCATTTCGCCAATTGGCCTCGGCGCCCGCGACACCTTGCGCCTGGAGGCCGGCATGAACCTCTACGGCCAGGACATCAATCAAGACGTTTCGCCCCTGGTCTCGAACATGGCCTGGAGCATTGCCTGGGAACCGGCGAGCCGTCCGTTCATCGGGCGCAGTGCGCTGGAAGCCGAGCTTGCCAGCGGTGTACAGCACAAACTGGTCGGGCTGGTGCTGGAAGAGCGGGGTGTTTTGCGCGCCCATCAGGTGGTTCGCATCGCCAATGTTGGCGAAGGGGAGATCACCAGTGGTAGTTTTTCTCCTACGCTTAGCAAGTCGATCGCCCTGGCACGTGTTCCGATGGCAACCGCCGACCGTGCCGAGGTAGAAATTCGTGGTAAGTGGTACCCGGTACGGGTGGTCAAGCCGACCTTCGTCCGCCATGGCAAAACCCTGATCTAACCTTTTTGCGGCGGGCCGCTGGCCGCTGACACTTTCTATTGAGGACACAGAATATGAGTGATATCCCTGCCGAACTGCGTTTTGCCGAAAGCCATGAGTGGGCACGCCTGGAAGCTGACGGTACCGTCACCGTGGGCATCAGCGATCATGCGCAGGAGGCCCTGGGCGATGTGGTCTTTGTCGAGCTGACTGAAGTCGGTAAGGTCTTTGGCGCAGGTGACCAGGCCGGTGTGGTTGAGTCGGTCAAGGCTGCTTCCGACATCTATTCCCCGATTGCGGGTGAAGTGATCGCGATCAACGAAGAGTTGAGCGCCTCGCCTGAGCTGCTGAACTCCGATCCGTACGGCGCCTGGATCTTCAAGCTCAAGCCAAGCGACAAGGCCGAGGTGGGCAAGTTGCTTGATGCGGCAGGCTACAAGTCCACTATCGGCGAATAAGGGACGACTGCACCTGTGCGAGCGAGCTCGCGATAGCGCTGGATCGATCGTTCCACGCTCCTGCGTGGGAATGTCGCCAGGGACGCTCCGCGTTCCGCTTCTGGAAGGTGACGCAGAGCGTGGGGACGATCAGCTTCAAGCCAATCCATGGGTTGTCTGGGCTGACGCCTTCGCGAGCAAGCTCGCTTCCACAAGGGGGGCGGCCTCGGGATGTTCGCCGGACAAAAAAATGCCGCTCAATGGAGCGGCATTTTTTATTGGCCGGGAATCACTCCTGGGCGACGGCGTTTTTCGCCAGGATAGCGTTGGCCAGTTCCATGTCGGTGGCTTGCAGGCCTGGGTTGTCAGCACGCACTTTCTGCATCGCCGCTTCCAGGTAAGGGCCACGAATACCGCCGTCACTGGCGACGAAGCTGCCGGCATCATCCTGGGCGGCGACGATCAGCTTGTGATCCTTGAAAGTCAGGTAGGTGGAACCGGTGGTTGCACCGGATGAGATGACGTTACGCCAAAACGTGTCGGCCATTGCCGAGCCAACAGGAAGAGACAGCAAGGCTAGGGTAGCGACAGCAAGTTTGAGACGCATGATAGGTGACTCCACTGGGTTAACTATGACGTTGGATTACCCGCGCCTCTATTCAGTTCCATGACTTCTCAGTCAGCCCGTTCCACCTGCAGCACCGCCCCTTCCTGCGCCACCACCCTGACTCGCGTGCCCACGGATGACTCGGGCCCCTTGGCCAGCCAGACGCTGTCGGCCACCTTGATCTTGCCACGGCCATCGACAATCGCTTCATGAACCTGGAAGACCTTGCCGATCAGCTCTTGCCCGCGCAGGTTCAGGTGCGGTTGATCGCTTTGGCGCACCGCGCTGCGCTGGCGCTGCCACCAGTACAGTGCCGTTGCGATGGCGAACAGGCCGAACAACAGGAACTGCAGCTCCCACGGCATCTGCGGCAGGATGAACGTGAGCACGCCAACTGCCGCGGCGGCCATGCCGATCCACAGCAAGTAGCCGCCGGCACCGAACACTTCGAGGATCAGCAGGATGACGCCCAGCGCCAGCCAGTCCCAGTACGACAGGTGTTGCAGGAACATCCACATAGGCGTGCCTCAGGTTTTCTTGCTATCGAAGGTGGCCTTGACGATCTCGCCAATGCCGCCGACCGCACCGATGACCTGGCTGGCTTCCAGTGGCATCAGGATCACCTTGCTGTTGTTGGCCGAAGCCAGTTTGCCCAGCGCATCGATGTATTTCTGCGCGACGAAGTAGTTCACGGCCTGGACGTTGCCGTCGGCAATCGCCTGGGACACCACTTGGGTGGCCAGCGCTTCGGCTTGCGCCTGGCGCTCGCGGGCTTCGGACTCCAGGAACGCGGCTTGACGGCTGCCCTCGGCCTCGAGGATCTGCGCCTGCTTCTTGCCTTCGGCGGTGAGAATCGCCGACGCTCGCAGGCCCTCGGCTTCGAGGATCTGGGCACGCTTGATACGTTCGGCTTTCATCTGCCCCGACATGGCGGCCATCAGGTCGGCCGGCGGGCTGATGTCCTTGATCTCGATCCGGGTGATCTTGATGCCCCACGGCGCTGTGGCTTCATCGACGGTGCGCAGCAGTTTTTCATTGATACCGTCGCGCTGGCTCAGCATCGCGTCCAGCTCCATGGACCCCAGCACGGTACGGATATTGGTTTGCAGCAGGTTGCGGATGGCGTGCTCGAGGTTGTTCACTTCGTAGGCCGCCTGGGCCGTATTGACCACTTGGAAGAAGCACACGGCGTCGATCTGCACCGTGGCGTTGTCGGCGGTAATGACCTCCTGGGGCGGGATGTCCAGTACGCTTTCCATGACATTGATCTTGCGCCCGATGCGATCCATCACCGGGATGATGATGTTCAGGCCGGGCTTGAGCGTGTTGGTGTAGCGCCCGAACCGCTCGACGGTCCATTGGTAGCCTTGGGGCACGACCTTGAACCCCATGAACAGGATGGCGACCACGAGGCCGATGAAAAGTAAAAGTACGCTACCGATCTGCATGACGGTTCCCTGTGCGAATTGAGATGGACCTGCGAGCCCTGAGTGTAGGGCACGCGGCCAGTATCTTCGCTATGGTCCGTTCCGCTTTGTTTGTGGGATCTTTCTGCCCCTGAGCCAGACAGTTCCTACTTCTGCTCGCTTTGCGGCGTCACCCGCAGCACTTCCTCGACCGTGGTCAAGCCCGCCGCCACCTTTTGCGCCCCCGACAGGCGCAGGCTGCGCATGCCTTCCTTGAATGCCTGGCGGCGTACCGCCAGCAGGTCGGTGTCGGGGTGGATCAAGGCCTTGACGCTGTCGGTCAGTTGCATGATTTCGTAGACGCCGGCGCGGCCGCGGTAACCGGTGTCACGGCATTCCAGGCAACCGACGGCCTGTTGGGCATTGCTCGGCAGCGGCGCCTGCCAGGGCCTCGTCAGGGTTTGCCAGTCGTCTTCATCCAGGGTCAGGGGGGCCTTGCATTGAGGGCACAGGGTGCGTACCAGCCGCTGGGCCATGACCCCGAGCACGGTGGCCTTGATCAGGTAATGGGGCACACCCAGCTCCAGCAGGCGACTGATGGCGCTCGGCGCGTCGTTGGTGTGCAGCGTCGACAGCACAAGGTGCCCGGTGAGCGCCGCCTGGATCGCCATCTCGGCGGTCTCCAGGTCGCGGATCTCACCGATCATGATGATGTCCGGGTCTTGTCGCATCAGTGCCCGCACCCCGGCGGCGAAGGACAGGTCGATGTTGTGCTGGACCTGCATCTGGTTGAAGGAGGCCTCTACCATTTCAATCGGGTCCTCGATGGTGCAGAGGTTCACTTCCGGCGTCGCCAGTTTCTTGAGCGTGGTGTAGAGGGTGGTGGTCTTGCCGGAACCGGTAGGCCCGGTCACCAGGATGATGCCGTTGGGCTGGCGGGTCATGTCCTGCCAGCGACGCAGGTCGTCGGCGGAGAAGCCGAGTTGGTCGAAATCCTTGAGCAACACTTCCGGGTCGAAAATCCGCATGACCATTTTTTCGCCGAACGCCGTGGGCAAGGTCGACAAACGCAATTCCACTTCGCCGCCATCCGGGGTCTTGGTCTTGACCCGGCCGTCCTGGGGTTTGCGTTTTTCCGCGACGTTCATCCGCCCCAGGCTCTTGAGACGGCTGACGATTGCCATCGTGACCTGCGGCGGGAACTGATAGACGGTGTGCAGCACCCCGTCGATGCGAAACCGCACGGTGCCCTGCTCGCGGCGCGGTTCGATGTGGATATCACTGGCGCGCTGCTGGAAGGCGTACTGGAACAGCCAGTCGACAATATTGACGATGTGGGCGTCGTTGGCGTCCGGCTCCTGGTCGCTGGCGCCCAGGTTGAGCAACTGTTCGAAATTGCTCAGGTTGCTCGGTTGCTGATCGACCGTGGTGGCGCCGCTGACCGATTTGGCCAGGCGATAGAACTCCACGCTCAAGCGCTGGATGTCCACAGGGTTGGCGACCACCCGCTTGATCGGCAGCTTGAGCACGTGGGTCAGGTCAGCTTCCCAACTGTTGACGTAGGGCTGTGCGCTGGCGACGGTGACGGCGTCACGATCGACCGCCACTGCAAGGATCTTGTGACGCTGGGCAAAGGCATAGGACATCAAGGGGGTCACGGCCGCGACGTTGATTTTCAACGGGTCGATGCGCATGTAGGGCTGGTCGGCCTGCTGGGACAACCACAAGGTCAGGTTCTCCAGGTCCAGGCGCTTGCCGGGCCGGCTGAGGTCGTCCAGGTGCTGGTTGGCGATGAACTCCAGCGGATGCAACTGGCTATTGGCGCTGTGGCGTCGGCGGGCGTTCAGCGCGGTTTCGGCTGAATCCTGGCTGATGAGGCCCTGGGTGACCAGTTGGCGCAGCAGATCGTTGAGGTCCAGCCAGCGGTCCTGAGTGGCGTGTTTGGTGGACATGCGGGTTCCTATTGGACAATTGCAGCAAAGCCGCGATACAGACGCTTCGGCGTCCTCGCTCGGTCTGCAAAAGAATAGTCCCGACCCCGTAGACCGTTGGGCCACTACCCGACCAATGCGTTACCAATTCTTGCCCGTGGGCGTTCAGCAGACGGCTTGGGCCGGCCCAACGTGCGCAATATCAGCGTCTTGCAGGTCCACCGAACAGACGCTGATCAGGTTACGTAATTTTTCAGCGATGACCTGGGCACGGTGCCAGCTCAGCCCGTCCATGACGATGTCCAGCGATAGCACATCGCCTGGGCGTTCGACATGAACCTGCTGCGGCGTCAGGCCCTGCAAGGCAAACAGGTTCAACGCCCGACACAGTAAATCCGGCTCGGCTTCGGCCAATATCCGGTACTGCACCCGACAATGGGTATTGGCGGCGTGCCAGACGTCGGCGCGGGTCGGGGCTATGGCAACGGCTTCGAGTGGGGGCATGTTCGGTCTCCTTGGTGGCGGGAGAAATATTTACATGCGAGTCGGGGTATTTCTTATCTAAGATGAGTGATTCTGGCGATATTTTGAATCGCTTGATTCTCTAAATCAGTCATTTTGGGGTTGATTATGCACAGCGAATTGGATGGCTACGACCGCAGGATACTGGCGTTGCTGCAGGAGGATGCCTCGCTGTCCAGTGCACAGATCGCCGAACAGGTCGGCTTGTCTCAATCGCCATGCTGGCGGCGGATCCAGCGGATGAAGGACGAGGGCATCATTCGTGGCCAGGTGACCCTGCTGGATCGCAAGAAAATCGGCCTTAACACGCAGATCTTCGCCGAAATCAAACTCAACGCCCACGGCCGTTCGAACTTCACCGAGTTCACCGAGGCGATCCGCGGCTTCCCCGAAGTACTGGAGTGTTACGTGCTGATGGGGTCGGTGGATTTTCTGTTGCGCATCGTCACGGCGGACATCGAGGCGTATGAGCGATTCTTTTTCGAAAAGCTGTCGATGGTGCCGGGGATCCAGGAAGTGAACTCGATCGTGGCGCTGTCGGAGATCAAGTCGACGACGAGTTTGCCGGTGGTGCGCTGAGTTCTGTGGAGGATGTGCTGGCCCCATCGCGAGCAAGCTCGCTCCCACAGTTGATCATCGGCGGCCACTAGATGTGGTTACAACGCTGACCCCCTGTGGGAACGAGCTTGCTCGCGATGGCGGCGTCACAGGCGCAGCAAAGTCTTCCAAGCCCGATTCTGGTACACCGCAATCGCCTGTTGCTTGCGCGCATCCAGCGTTTCGTCGGTGATCGGTTGGTTGGCCAATTGCGCCAGTTTGTTCAGTTCACCGTAGAGGCGATCCATTTCCGGGATCTCCAGCACATGGCGGGCGTGGTGCAGCCAGGCCTGGATGCGTTCGATGCGCGGCAGTTGCTCGGCGAGGTCTTCCGGCTGCTGCTGGTAGCGTTGCAGTTGCAGGGACGACGACTCTTCGCCGAGCAGGCGCGGCAGCCAGCTGCCCAGTTGCGCCGCGCCCTGGCGATTGCCACGGGTGTTGCGCTCGGCGGCCCAGCTGCGAGCCAGCAGCCAGCGTGAAGTGTTGAGGGAAAACAGGCCCCAACGCGGGTCTTGCAGCTCTTCAAGGAACTGTTCCGGTGCCGCCTTGCGCACGTCTTCGTCATCCAGGCCGGCCTGGACCAGTGGGCGCCAGTCTTCCAGCAACGCGTCCAGGGCCAGGCGCAAATCGTGGGTCGATTGGCGCGGCGCGGCCTGGCCGAGGCTGCTGAGCAGGGCACGCAGTTCGGCGAGGTTTTCCACCCAGTCCTGCAGCAGGCGCCAATGGCCGTTGAAACGGTATTGTTCGGCCAGGCGCTGGCTGCTGCCGAGCAGATGCCAGCTCAGCGCGGCGAAGGCGTCATCCAGCGGCGTTTCGGCGGTCAGTTGTGGCGCTGGCAGGCTCAGGGCGTAGCTGCCTGCGTCGTACAGGCGATAGCCACGCTCGGCCTTGCTGATGTCGCAGGGCATCAGGGGCAGGGTCGCGGCCAGCTCGGCGGCCAGTTCCAGCAGGGCGGCGGGTTCGCCTTCGCGCAGTTCCAGCTCCAGTTCGCAGATTTCTTCCTTCTGCTTGCCGACCACCACATGGCCCAGGTCCAGGGCGGCTTCGATGACCACCTTGCTTTTGCCACGGCCCCAGGCAATTTCAGCGCGTTCGCGAACGAAATCGGTGGTGAAGATGGCCTTGAGGGTTTTCTTGTCCAGTTCGGCCAAGGCCTCTGGCCAGCATTCGCCGTCGAGCTTCTTCAGGTCGAGCTTGGCCTTGGGCAGGTGCCAATCGTACTCGTTGCGCTCGGACAGGCCGGCGACGCTTTGGCCGCGGGTCTTGAGGGTCTGGATCACTTCTTCGCCATCGCGACGCAGGCGCAGGGCGACCTTGGCCCGGGCCAGGTCACGCTCCGGCGTGTCGAAATACTGGTTCATCAGTTCGTGGCGTTCCCAGCCACTCTTGTTGCGTTTTTTCAGCAGCGGGTGCTCGCGCAGGGCTGCCAGGGTCTCGCGGCTGACGCGGAGTTTGATTTCGGTTTCTTTCTGCATGGCCGGAAAATCCAGGGATCGGGTGTGCAGCCAGGGGAAGGTGTGGCTGCCAAGGTCGTGCAGTGTACAGGACTCGCTCATCCTACGCGCCGCGGCGGTTTATTCCTTGCGCCAGATGGTTCTATGATGGACATCAATCTGTAAGCCCGGAGTCAGCGATGCCTTTGCCGTCCATGAAAGATCAATTCGCTGCCCTGATCGCCGCCCCTTCGGTCAGTTGTACCCAGCCTGGGCTGGACCAGTCCAACAGTGCCGTGATCGAACTGCTGGCGGGTTGGCTCGGCGACCTTGGGTTCTCCTGCGACATCCAGCAGGTCAGCCCCGGCAAATTCAACCTGCTGGCCAGTTTCGGCAGCGGCCCCGGAGGCCTGGTACTGGCTGGCCACAGCGACACGGTGCCGTTCGACGGCGCGTTGTGGCAGACCGATCCGCTGAAGCTCACCGAGGTCGATGGCCGCTGGGTGGGCCTGGGCAGTTGTGACATGAAGGGTTTTTTCGCCTTGGTCATCGAAGCGGTCAAGCCGCTGCTGGACCAACCGTTCAAGCAACCGCTGCTGATCCTCGCGACCTGCGACGAAGAAAGCTCCATGGCCGGCGCCCGGGCCCTGGCCGATGCCGGGCGACCACTGGGGCGCGCGGCGGTGATCGGTGAGCCGACCGGCCTGCGGCCGATTCGCTTGCACAAAGGCGTGATGATGGAGCGCATCGACATTCTCGGGCGCAGCGGCCATTCCTCCGATCCGAGCCTGGGCCACAGCGCGCTGGAAGCCATGCACGATGCCATGGGCGAACTGCGCGGGCTGCGCCTGCAATGGCAACGTGAGTTCCGTAACCCGCAGTTCACCGTGCCACAACCGACCCTGAACTTCGGCTGCATCCATGGCGGCGACAATCCCAACCGCATCTGCGGCCAATGTTCCATGGAATTCGACCTGCGCCCCCTGCCGGGCATGGACCCGCAAGTGCTGCGGGCGGCGATCCAACAGAAGCTCGACCCCATCGCCGAACGCCATAAAGTCAAGATCGACTACGCACCGCTGTTCCCCGAAGTGCCACCATTCGAGCAGGCCGAAGACTGCGAACTGGTACGGGTGGCCGAGCGACTCACCGGCCATCGTGCCGAAGCAGTGGCGTTCGGCACCGAAGCGCCTTATCTTCAGCGCCTTGGCTGCGAAACCCTGGTGCTTGGTCCTGGCGATATCGCCTGTGCCCACCAGCCGGGTGAGTACCTTGAAATGTCACGTTTGCAACCTACCGTACAGCTGTTGCGTCAGTTGATCGGACATTACTGCCTGACGCCGGTCACCGCCGGCTAAATTGCCCGTATCCGGGCCCGTATTCATGAGGAGAACGCGCGTGTCGCCAAGCCTGTTCCGACGATAACCACCAGCCCGCTGTGCGTTCCGTTTCGTCTTTTTTCGGCTGTTATTTATTACAGGCCCAGGTTCATGCCCGAATACGTCAATTGGCTTCGTCACGCTTCGCCCTACATCAACGCCCACCGCGATTGCACCTTCATCGTCATGCTGCCCGGCGATGGGGTGGAACACCCTAATTTCGGCAACATCGTCCATGACCTGGTGTTGTTGCACAGCCTCGGCGTGCGCCTGGTGCTGGTCCATGGTTCGCGCCCGCAGATCGAAACCCGCCTCGCTGCGCGGGGCCTCACGCCGCATTATCACCACGGCATGCGCATCACCGATGCCGCGACCCTGGAGTGCGTGATCGACGCGGTCGGCCAGCTGCGCATTGCCATCGAGGCCCGCCTGTCCATGGACATGGCGTCCTCGCCCATGCAGGGCTCGCGGCTGCGGGTCGCCAGCGGCAACCTGGTCACTGCGCGTCCCATCGGTGTGCTCGAAGGCGTGGACTATCACCACACCGGTGAAGTGCGCCGGGTCGATCGCAAGGGCATCAATCGCCTGCTGGACGAGCGCTCCATCGTGTTGCTGTCGCCGTTGGGTTATTCCCCCACCGGAGAGATCTTCAACCTGGCCTGTGAAGACGTTGCCACCCGGGCGGCCATCGACCTGGCGGCCGACAAGCTGCTGTTGTTCGGCAGCGAGCAGGGGTTGATCGGCGAAGATGGCAGGTTGGTGCGCGAGCTGCGTCCGCAGCAGGTGCCGGCTCATATACAGCGCCTGGGCAGTGACTACCAGGCCGAACTGCTGGATGCGGCGGCCCAGGCCTGCCGTGGCGGCGTGGCCCGTAGCCATATCGTCAGTTACGTCGAAAACGGTGCGCTGCTGGCCGAGCTGTTCACCCGCGATGGCAGCGGGACGCTGGTGGCCCAGGAGCAATTCGAGGTGGTGCGCGAAGCGGCCATCGAAGATGTCGGCGGCCTGCTGGACCTGATCAGCCCGCTGGAAGAGCAGGGAATCCTGGTGCGACGCTCCCGCGAAGTGCTGGAACGCGAGATCGAACAATTCAGCGTGGTCGAGCGCGAAGGCATGATCATCGCCTGCGCGGCGTTGTACCAGATCGCCGATTCGGATGCCGGGGAACTGGCCTGCCTGGCGGTGAACCCGGAATACCGCCATGGTGGCCGGGGCGATGAACTGCTGGAGCGAATCGAAACCCGGGCCCGCGCCCAGGGGCTCAAGACGCTGTTCGTGCTGACGACCCGCACCGCCCACTGGTTCCGCGAACGTGGTTTCGAGCCCAGCAGCGTCGAGCGCCTGCCGGCGGCGCGGGCGTCGCTCTACAACTATCAGCGTAATTCGAAAATCTTCGAAAAGGCCTTGTAACCCCCTGGTCATTCCTACCTGCGGGGGACTGTCGCAGGTTGCGTCTTTTTGATTTCAAACAATGAATCGTCAGACGCATAGCGATCAAGATCGCAACCTTCGCAGTTCCCGGCGCGTAGCCAATGAGTATCAAGAGCAGGCCTCTACGCCGGGGATTTCCTTTCTGGGAGGTCCCGACAGAAAACCATTCAGTAATCAGCAGGCTGGCCGATACGCCGGGTCACGGTTGACGAAGCTTTGATGGCGGCTATATTTCCAAACGAGCTGAAAACTGTTGAAACAATTCTTTTTGGGATTATAAAAAATCCATTATCCTGCGGGCCGGTGTAGAGGGGTTAGACCATAGTCGTAGTCATAAATGCTTACGATTGACTTGTCAGTCACGGTCTGGCGCTAATCGCGCATCCGCGGAATCCGGGCGTTCGATCCGGAGCCAAAGATACACAAGAATTAGAAAACGAGAGGAGCGAAGCATGAACAAGTCCACCTTGGCCCTGGCAGTGGCCGTTGGGGTTCTGGCGCAGCAGGCAGGCGCCGCTGGTTTTATCGAGGACAGCAAGGCGTCTGTCAGTTCCCGTACGTTGTACTTTGATAACGATAACCGCGAAGGCGGTGCCGACCAGCGTGAAACCGCTACTGGCCTGAAGTTCGACTACAAGTCCGGCTTCACTCAAGGCGTCGTGGGTTTTGGTATTGATGCCCAGGCATTGGTGGGGATCCATCTCGATGGTGGTAAAGGCCAACACCCCAACAGCAACACCTTCGTCCCAAGCGACACCGATGGCTCCGCCGTGCACAACTGGAGCCGTCTGTCGGGCAACGTGAAGGCGCTGTTCTCCAAGACCGAAGCCCACCTGGGTGGTGCCCTGGCGCCTAACCTGCCGATCCTGGTCGCCAGCGACGGTCGTCTGCTGCCGCAAACCTTCGAAGGTGGCACCATCACCTCCAAGGACCTGGACAACGTAACGTTCAACGCCGGCCAACTGGAACATGCTGTTGGTCGTGCATCGAGCAACCGTACCGGCTTGGCAGTCTCTGGTGGTACCGAGGAAAGCAATCAATTCCGCTACGCCGGTGCTGATTGGAAGGTCACCAAAGACCTGACCCTGCAGTACTACTACGCCAACCTGCAGGATTACTACAAGCAGCACTTCCTGGGTGCTGTACATGTTTTCCCGATCAGCGAAGGCCAGTCGTTCAAGACAGACCTGCGTTACTTCGACAGCAGCTCGGATGGCCGCAACGGCGATGCGGGTTATGATTTCGATAACAACGGTGGCTATGCCAAAGAACAGGGTGTGGTCGATAACAAAACCTGGAGCGCCATGTTCACCTACTCCCTGGGTGGCAGTGCCTTCATGTTGGGGCACCAGCAAGTCGGTGATGACGGTGGTTTTGTTTACCTGAACCAGGGCAGCGTGCTTGACGGCAACGGCAACAATGAAGGTGCCGGTGGTTCGAGCTTCTACCTGTTCACCGATAGCATGATCAACGGATTCGTCCGCGCCGGTGAAAACACCACCTTCGGTCAATACTCCTATGACTTCACCGGTCTGGGCGTTCCTGGCCTGAAAGCCGCTGTCGCCTACTTGCATGGTGAAAACATCAAGTCCACGACCGGTGGAAGCGATTCGTCCGAGTGGGAACGCGACATGCGCTTGGATTACGTCGTCCAGCAAGGTGCTCTGAAAGGTTTCGGCACCACCCTGCGTCACGGTTCTTACCGCGGCACCGGTAGTGGTTCCGGCGCTGACCGGGATCAGACCCGCCTGATCTTCAACTACACTTACAACTTCATGTAAGACGTAGCGAAGTAAAAAAAGCCCCGCCCGGCAGTACGCCGGGCGGGGCTTTTGCGTTTTTGGGGCACGTAGCAGGTTTCGCCCCGTGCTCCCACCGTTATCGCGTGGATTCCGACGCGTCCTTACGCAGGATGAACGCGCTGAACGCCAGGAAATCCCCCAAGTGCTGGGTAATGATCGCAACCATGATCGGCAGTTGCAGAGCTTGATAGTCATGCACGGCGATGTTCCTGAAGCCCACCATGTTCTTCAGGTTTTTCACCAAACCTTCTTCCACCCAGCCACTTTGGAAAAGCAACTCGAACACATCCCGGGAGCTTTGCGGGACACCCAACCGCTCACGTCGAATCAAATGCTGCCCTATATCCAGCGCCGCTTTACATGCACGCTGGATATTCAGAACAGCCGAATCCTGGCGAGTGAAATCGGTGGCAAATGTAGCGGGATCCTTCTCGTATTCCTCCCGCACCCGGGCGATACAACGCTCGATACTCGCTGCCTTGTTGATCAGTACGTCATCGGCCATACACGCTGCCTTCTTCCTGAATATCCTTGAGCAAGCCTGCCCGAGCCTCGTCGAGAGCGGTCTTTTCGCTGAGAACAAAACACTCGAACAACCCCGCCTGTACGTCGCGGGCCCAGAGTCTCTGGCCTCGGGTCACGATCTGATATTGCATGACGGTGGTTGTCGCACGTAGGTCAATCAGATCCACCGGACTGCCAGCGATATCTGCCAAATCCCCTGAAAGCTGCCATAACGACACAGGGTCAACCTCGCCGGACAAGAGCACAGCCATATCGACATCACTGTCAGCTCCGGCGGTTCCCTGTGCATGGCTACCGAACAGGTATACCGCGAGTAAATCGGGCAAGTGATTTTGCAGATGGATCAACAAGGCTTGAGTGTTCATGCTGCCTATCCTGGCTTATCTTGAGATCGGATCAATAATTTACGGCTTAGGATGCAAGTAACCCGACAAAGAACGGCCTATAAAGACTGATCTGTATGGGTGGCCGCCTCAATGGGAAGTCGAGCTTGTAAAGATCGACTCTTTAAGGAGTTTCTAGCTACGATCAGAAGTTTTCACGCCATAGGCTTGTTGATTGTGATGCTTCTGTTTTACTTAATTGTGAGTTTAATTGGTTTTTTTGTTGTGGGGCCGCGCAAGGCATATTACTCAGTGGGTCTGTGGTTGGTCGTGGGAAATTTCCTGCGGGCTATTATGTTGCAAGCGTAGGATGTTTTTTTATCGTTGGAAGAGTCGAGTTTTGGTGGTAGACGATGAGGTTCTACTGGGTAAATTAATGACTTGAGAAGGATGGCTTTCTAAGGAAGTGCCGAAAAGGCTCCCGTGCTGTGACAGACGAAGTGAACGGTTAGGGCCGATAAGGCAGATATTTCCTCTGATGCCGAATATACCGGCAAACCTGAACGGAACCAAGGTGAGGTTATCCGAGTTATAAAATCTATGCGTGCGTGTGTCGCAAAGAAATGCACCTATTGCATCGTGTCTATTCCATGAAATTGCGCTTGAGCCTAGGTTTTTCTTCTGTCGGTTTCGTAAATTTGAATGTTCCTGTTCTTAGGTATGAAGTTTGGAGTTGAAAATGATCTATGACGTTGTTGTAGTCGGTAGCGGTGCTATAGGCGGTTCGATTGCTTTTGAGTTAGCGAGTCGAGGATTAAAAGTTTGTAGGGTTGGTGAGACGGATAGGACTAATGCCGCATCCAAAGCAGCGGGTGCGATGAACGGTTGTTTCGGCGAAGTCACCAGCGGGCTGCTTGCTAGTGGACACGGACGTTTGAAACTGGCTATGGATATCCAGGCCAAAGGTATGTGGCCACAATGGGCGCAGAGGCTTGCACAGGCCTCGGGGCTCTTCAACATACTGAGCTCTCCAAGGAGAAACAACTGATGCACGGAGCGGCAACCTCTCTTGCCTTCATTATCAAGGACCGCTCGAAGGGCGCAGCTTTGCTGGTGATCATGCTTCCGGTTCTGTTGGTGACTATCGATAACACGATCCTCAATTTCGCCTTGCCTCAAATCGCTGCTGCACTGAATCCGTCTGCTGCCGAGCAGCTGTGGATGATTGATGCCTACTCTTTGGTGCTAGCGGGGTTACTGGTCACCATGGGCAGTTCTGGAGATCGTTTTGGTCATCGGCGCATGCTTTGCCTAGGCTGTGCCGGGTTCGCTTTAGTGTCGGTTTGTATAGTTTTTTCACAGCAAGCTTGGCACTTGATTGCGGGACGGGCGCTGTTGGGGTGTTTCGGCGCAATGATTCTGCCAGCGACCCTTGCGCTGATTCGCACCGCATTCGAGGATCGTGAAGAACGACGCTTGGCGGTGGCTATCTGGGCAACCTGCCTGACCATCGGGTCGGCATTGGGGCCGTTGCTGGGCGGCGTGCTGTTGCAGTATTTCGATTGGCAATCGGTTTTCCTGGTTGCTCTACCGTTCCTGCTGCCGGTGCTGCTCTTGGTGCCGATGATCACCGAATCGCCACGGCAGTCCGGCAGATCGACTGATTACCTAAGTATCGTATTGAGCTTGGGAGCCATGACGGGCGTGATGCTGGGCCTCAAGCATCTGGCTACGGTTGGCTTCGATGGCCGGGTGTTATTCTGGGCGCTCTCTGGAGTCTTTCTGGGCGTGGTTTTTGTCCGTCGCCAGTTACGGTTGGAACAGCCACTGCTGGATCTTAAGCTATTCGCTTCTTCTGCCTTCAGTGTCTCCATTGTGACGAACCTTGTAAGCCTGGGCTTGTTGATCGGGTTCATTTTCTTTGCCACTCAATTGTTGCAACTGGTATTTGGACTTTCCCCGTTGCTGGCTAGCTTGATACTGGTGCCGGGGCAAATACTGGCGATCATCGCCGGCCTCGCTATCGTGCCTGTGGCGCAAAAAATCGCACCGAACAAGGTCATTACCGGGTGTTTACTAATTGCCGCGGCAGCCTTTTCGGTGATGGCGCTGTTTGCCGCCACTGCTCTGACGGTAGGGCTGGCTTTCGTGTTGCTCAATGTCAGCATTGCTGCAATCACTACAGTGTCCAATGACCTTGTGTTAGGCGCGGTTCCGGCCGACCGCGCCGGTAGTGCCTCGTCCGTCAGTGAGACGGCTTATGAGGTTGGCGTGGTGTTGGGTACCACATTGATTGGTGGGGGCGTAGCGGCTTTGTATCGGTTGTCGTTGGCGATACCCGAGGGAGTGGCCGAAGAAGTAGTGGCTGCAGCAGCAACCCTGGGAGGGGCGCACGCCGTCAGTCAAACTCAGTCTTCCCTTGTGGCAACGCGGATTCTGGAAATGGCCGATGGCGCGTTCAGGGAGGGGGTCATGATGACAAGCGCTCTTATGGCTGGTCTGATTGTGCTGTTTGCGTTGGTTACATACCGTTATCTGCAAGTGCGAAGTTCCCCGGATCCAGTTGAAAATCGACACCCATAGAATCAGACGATGGAGCCTAAGCCACTCATCGCGAGCAAACTTGCTTTCCTAGGGTAATACCTCGGCAAAAAAAGCCCCGCCCGGCAGCACGCCGGGCGGGGCTCTTGCGTTTCGGGTCTGGCCCACCCCTGTAGCCTTCCCCGAACCTTCTCCTCTTTTCAGCAACTCGAGGCCTTCTCGAACCTCGGAAATGATCTTGGGCCGCTATGCGCCAGGGCGCCAGTGAACAGTTTTTTATATTCACTAATGATCTAAATAAATGGGTATTCATTCTTTTTAAAGCAATGAAAACCGGTGCACAGTTGGTCCCACAACAACCATCCAGGAGCCCCACCATGAGCCTCAGACTCGGCGACATCGCCCCCGACTTCGAACAGGATTCCAGCGCCGGCAAGATCCGTTTCCACGAATGGCTCGGTGACAGCTGGGGCGTGCTGTTTTCCCACCCGGCGGATTTCACCCCGGTGTGCACCACCGAGTTGGGCCTGACCGCCAAGCTCAAGGATGAATTCGCCCAGCGCGGGGTCAAGGCCATTGCCCTCTCGGTTGACCCGGTGGACTCGCACCACAAATGGATCGAGGACATCAACGAGACCCAGAACGCCGTGGTCAATTTTCCGATCCTGGCCGATGCCGATCGCAAGGTGTCGGACCTGTACGACCTGATCCATCCCAACGCCAGCGACACGTTGACTGTGCGTTCCTTGTTCGTGATCGACCCGAACAAGAAGATCCGCCTGACCATTACCTACCCGGCCAGCACCGGGCGCAATTTCAATGAGATCCTGCGGGTGATCGACTCGCTCCAATTGACCGACAACTACAAAGTCGCCACTCCGGCCAACTGGCAGGATGGTGATGAAGTGGTGATCGTGCCGTCGCTCAAGGATGAAGAGGAACTCAAGCAGCGCTTCCCCAAGGGTTACCGCGCCGTGAAACCTTACCTGCGCCTGACCCCACAGCCCAATCGCTGAGGCAACACCTGAACCTGATCTGATGATCGTTCCCACGCTTGCGTGGGAACGCCTCAACGGACGCTCCGCGTTCGGCTTTGGGACGCAGAGCGTCCCTGGCTGCATTCCCACGCAGAGCGTGGTAACGATCAGTACCTGTGCACCAAGGGTTTAGCCGTTTCGACGGCCTTTTTTATTGCTTAAAAAGAGAGCGAGTTGCATATCTCTTAATTGCATAAACAAATGAATAAATATGATTTAAAGATATATAAATCCCCTGTTATGGTTTGCCCCATACAGCGAGATCGCCCACCGCGAATCGCACGTGACAGTTAAGGAATAGCAGGCATGTTGGTCGTCTCACTCGGTGGCAGTCCCAGTCAACGCTCCCGCTCCGGGGTACTGCTGGAGCGGTCGCAACGCTGGTTGCAGCAGCAAGGTGTGGAAGTGGTGAGCTATCAGGTGCGCGACTTCCCGGCCGAAGATCTGCTCCATGCCCGTTTCGACAGCCCTAAGGTCGTCGACCTGCTCCAGCAGATCGAAAATGCCGACGGCCTGTTGATTGCCACGCCGGTGTACAAGGCGTCTTTTTCCGGTGCGCTGAAGACCGTACTGGACTTGCTGCCTGAACGGGCCCTGGCCCATAAGGTGGTGTTGCCGATGGCAACCGGCGGCAGCATCGCCCATATGCTGGCGGTGGATTACGCCCTCAAGCCGGTGTTGTCGGCGCTCAAGGCCCAGGAAATGCTCCATGGGATCTTTGCCGAAGACAGCCAGATCGCTTACGGCGAAGGCAGCGCCCAGGCGCAATTGGCGCCGGCCCTGCAGCAGCGCCTGGACGAGGCGCTGGAACAGTTTTTCAGCGCCATGGCCCGCCGGCCCAGGCCGCTGGACCCCAGTGTATTGAACGAACGTTTGTTGAGTGCTCGCTGGAGCATTTGAACCCCTGACACTCTGATTCAACTCACCTTACTCAGCCGCCAACGGCCCAGCAGGTGCAGCCAAAACCCCACAGCAAAAAGGAGAGGCGCCATGCGCACTGTCATTTTGCGTCGCGGGCTGGTCGCTCTGTTTGCTGCGGCTGTGTCCCTCGGCGTCATTACTCAAGCTCAAGCCGAGACCTTGCGGATCGGTTACCAGAAATACGGCACCCTGGTGCTGCTCAAGGCCAAGGGCTCGTTGGAGAAACGCCTCGCCGCCCAAGGCGTGGACGTGCAATGGACCGAGTTTCCCGGCGGCCCGCAGTTGCTGGAAGGCTTGAACGTCGGCTCCATCGACTTCGGCGTGACCGGTGAAACCCCGCCGGTGTTTGCCCAGGCCGCGGGCGCCGATCTGCTCTATGTCGCTTATGAGCCACCGGCACCCACCAGCGAGGCCATCCTCGTGCCCAAGGGGTCGGCCATCCAGTCGGTGCAAGAGCTGAAGGGCAAGAAAGTCGCGCTGAACAAAGGCTCCAACGTCCACTACCTGCTGGTGCGGGCGCTGGAAGATGCCGGCCTGGAATATTCCGACATCCAGACCGTGTTCCTGCCTCCGGCCGACGCCCGCGCCGCTTTCGAGCGTGGCAGCGTCGACGCCTGGGTGATCTGGGACCCGTACCAGGCTGCCGCCGAACAGCAATTGCAGGCACGCACCCTGCGTGACGGCAAGGGCATCGTCGATAACCACCAGTTCTACCTCGCCACCAAACCCTATGCGCAAAAGAATCCTCAGGTCATCACGACGCTGGTGGAAGAGGTGCGCGCAGTGGGGGAGTGGTCCAAGGCCAATCCTGACGACGTGACCAAGCAGGTCTCGCCGCTGCTGGGCCTGCCTGCCGACATCACCCTGACGTCGGTGAAACGCCAAGGCTACGGGGCGTTGTTCCTTACGCCGGAGGTGGTGGCGGCGCAGCAGAAAATCGCCGACAGCTTCTATCAGCTCAAATTGATTCCCAAGCCCTTGAGCATCAAGGACGTGATCTGGACGCCGCCGGCGGCCGTTGCGAAAGCGCAGTAATTCGATCCCTTAGGAGACCACTCCATGAGCCTCAATATTTTCTGGTTCCTGCCTACCCACGGTGACGGCCACTACCTTGGCACCGCCGAAGGCGCCCGCGCCGTCGATCACGGCTACTTGCAACAGATCGCCCAGGCAGCGGATCGACTGGGTTTCGGTGGCGTGCTGATCCCCACCGGGCGTTCCTGCGAGGACTCCTGGCTGGTGGCCGCTTCGTTGATTCCCGTGACCCAGCGCCTGAAATTCCTCGTCGCCCTGCGCCCCGGGATCATTTCCCCGACGGTGGCCGCGCGTCAGGCTGCGACCCTCGACCGGTTGTCCGGCGGGCGGGCGCTGTTCAACCTGGTGACCGGCGGCGACCCGGATGAGTTGGCCGGCGACGGCCTGTTCCTTGACCACGAGCAACGCTACCAGGCGTCGGTGGAATTCACCCGTATCTGGCGTCGGGTCTTGGAAGGCGAAACCGTGGATTACGACGGCGAACACATCAGTGTGAAGGGCGCCAAGCTGCTCTACCCACCGATCCAGCAACCGCGTCCGCCGCTGTATTTCGGCGGCTCGTCGGAAGCAGCCCAGGACTTGGCAGCCGAGCAGGTGGAAATGGTGCTGACCTGGGGCGAGCCGCCAGCAGCCGTCGCGGAAAAAATCCAACAGGTGCGGGCCAAGGCCGCGAAGCTCGGTCGCACCGTACGCTTCGGCATCCGCTTGCATGTGATCGTGCGCGAGACCAACGCCGAAGCCTGGCAAGCGGCCGACCGGCTGATCTCCCACCTGGACGACGAGACCATCGCTCGGGCCCAGGCTTCCCTGGCGCGCTTCGACTCAGTGGGCCAGCAACGCATGGCCGCCCTGCACGGTGGCCGTCGCGACAAGCTGGAAGTCAGCCCCAACCTCTGGGCCGGCGTGGGCCTGGTTCGCGGCGGGGCCGGTACGGCGCTGGTGGGCGATGGCCCGACCGTGGCGGCGCGGGTCAAGGAATACGCCGGGCTTGGCATCGACACCTTCATCTTCTCCGGTTATCCGCACCTGGAAGAGTCCTATCGCGTGGCGGAACTGCTGTTCCCCCACCTGGACGTGGAGCGCCCGGAACTGCCGAAAAGCCAAGGTTATGTGAGCCCGTTCGGTGAAATGGTCGCCAACGATATTCTTCCCAAAGCCGCGTCCCAGAGCTGAGGCGGCCATGAAGAAAATCATCCACAACCTCGCGCCCTGGGCGGTGCCGCTGCTATTGCTGGCGGTATGGCAACTGTCGGTGTCGACCGGTTGGTTATCCACGCGGATCCTGCCGGCACCCGTGGCCGTGATCGAGGCCGGGGTCAATCTGGTGCGCAGCGGCGAGATCTGGACGCACCTGGCGATCAGCGGCTGGCGGGCAGCAGTCGGATTCCTGATCGGCGGCGGCATCGGCCTGGCCCTGGGCTTCATCACTGGTTTGTCGAAATGGGGCGAGCGTCTGCTGGACAGTTCCGTGCAAATGCTCCGGAACATCCCGCACCTGGCGCTGATTCCGTTGGTGATCCTGTGGTTTGGCATTGATGAGTCGGCGAAGATTTTCCTGGTGGCGCTGGGTACGTTGTTCCCGATCTACCTCAACACCTACCACGGCATTCGCAACGTCGACCCGGCACTGGTGGAAATGTCCCGCAGCTACGGTTTGTCTGGCTTGCGCCTGTTTCGTCAAGTGATCCTGCCTGGCGCCCTGCCTTCGATCCTGGTGGGCGTGCGCTTTGCCCTGGGTTTCATGTGGCTGACGCTGATCGTGGCGGAAACCATCTCGGCCAGCGCCGGCATCGGCTATCTGGCGATGAATGCCCGGGAGTTCCTGCAGACCGATGTGGTGGTGTTGGCGATTCTTCTCTACGCCGTGCTGGGCAAATTGGCCGACCTTGCCGCCCGTGGGCTTGAGCGGGTCTGGCTGCGTTGGCACCCGGCCTACCAGGTGGACAAGGGAGGTGCCGCATGACCGCCCAACAACCTCCGCGCCTGCGGCGTGGCATCCCGCTGGCAGTGCGCAAGCTGCAAAAAACCTTCGGTACACGCCAGGTGTTGCGTGACATCGACCTGCATATCCCGGCCGGACAGTTCGTGGCCGTGGTCGGTCGCAGTGGCTGTGGCAAAAGTACCTTGCTGCGGTTGCTGGCCGGTCTCGATCAACCCACCGACGGCCAACTGTCGGCGGGCTCGGCAGCGTTGAGTGCCGCGCAACAGGACACGCGGTTGATGTTCCAGGAAGCGCGTTTGCTGCCTTGGAAAAAAGTCATCGACAACGTCGGCCTTGGACTAAAGGGCAACTGGCGCTCGCAGGCGCTGCAAGCACTGGAAGCCGTCGGTTTGGCCGACCGTGCCCATGAGTGGCCGGCGGCGCTGTCCGGCGGGCAGAAACAACGAGTGGCCCTGGCCCGCGCGCTGATTCATCAGCCACGCCTGTTGCTGCTCGATGAACCCTTGGGGGCGCTGGACGCACTGACCCGCATCGAGATGCAGCAACTGATCGAAAACCTCTGGCAGCAGCACGGCTTCACGGTGTTGCTGGTGACCCACGATGTTAGCGAGGCGGTAGCGATTGCCGATCGGGTGATCCTGATCGAGGCCGGCCAGATCGGCCTCGACCTGCCCATCGACCTGCCACGCCCACGGGTTCGCGGCTCTCATCGCCTGGCGAGCCTGGAAACCGAAGTCCTCAACCGCGTGCTGTCCTTGCCCGGCCAACCGCCGGAACCGGAACCCGTTTCACCCTTGCCCACGCAATTGCGGTGGGCGCAGTGAGGCAGTTGCAAGCTTCAAGCTATAAGCGACAAGTCAAAGCAAATCGGCTTTTTACTTGCCGCTCATTTCAACCCCCAGGAGAAATCGTATGACTATCAAAGCCATCAACGTACGCAACCAGTTCAAAGGCACCATCAAGGAAATCGTCGAAGGCGACGTGCTGTCGGAAATCGACGTGCAGACCGCGTCGGGCATCGTCACTTCGGTCATCACCACCCGCTCGGTCAAGGAGCTGGAGCTGGCGATTGGCAGCGAAGTGATTGCCTTCGTCAAATCCACCGAGGTGTCGATCGCCAAGTTGTGAGCGATGGTTCACCCGCAGCCCCGGACGGCGTGAGCCTTTCGGGGTTTTTATTTGCTCAGGCTGCATCAGTTCTGGCGTGTCCAATGAGAGCTTCCTGCACCTTTTTGCAGCCAATCTTCAAGGCAACTGGTGCGTCGAGAAAGATCACGTTCGTCGACGAGCCAGTAAGCACTTTCAACTAGCGCAGCCAACCCTTGCGCTTGATATAAACAAGCGGGAGAACCGCAGCCGAAAGTGTCAGCCCCATTGAATAGATGAAACCGTGCTCCCACGAAAGCTCGGGCATTACCGCGAAGTTCATGCCGTAGAACGTGCCAACCAGGGTGGGCGGCAGGAAAACGGCGGTGATGATGGTGAACACCTTGACGATTTGGTTCTGTTTTATGTTGAGAATGTTCGTCACGGCATTTTGCAGGTACCGTACTTTTTCGTGTTCGAAGTAGGCATGCTCCTTGACGCCCGCAACGTCGGCTGTGAGTTCATTCACAAGGCCCTGCAAATCAGCTTCGGTGGTGTTGTCCACCTCGCTGCTCAGGTATCGCACTGTGCGTGCAAGCGAGAGTTGTGCCTCAATACAGAGAGAGATCAGCTCTTCCTTGTCGTTGAGTGCGCGCATCGTTTCGATCAGGTCCGGTACGCCCAACTCCTTACCATTCGAGTTGTAGCCATCGGAGATTTCGGAGATCTCCTCGGTACTCCTCTCCAACTCGTCGGCAATACGGTCGATGACAGCGTCAGCGCCGTCGTTGGCCATCTGTAGTAACACTAGAAGTATTGCCTTCGGACTTTGGGTATTGGCCGGCTTTCGGCGCAAGCGCTGAAGGGCGACATCAAAAGGGCGGAAGTGCGCGTCATCGCAGAGAATCGCTACCACCTGCTCACCCAAGACAAAGGTCACGCCGCCAAAATGCGGGGTCCCGCTTGCATCCAATGCAAGCAGTTTCGAGCGCATGTACAGAAAATGACCATCCTCTATGACGCTACTGTTTTTTGGGGCGGTTTCGATGCCAAAACGCTGTTGTAGATTCGCGCTTTCTTCGACCGTTGGTGCGTTTACCTCAAGCCAAACGACCTCATGATCATGCTCCGGCTGAGGTAGCCCCTGAGCGATGGAAAGTGTTGCGTGATTGTTGATAATGCTGCGGATCATGTCTGATTACTCGTAGATGGGGCATTGTATGAGCAATGCCCTACTTGGACGTTGGATTGAGCTCGCTGTGGGAAGGCGAGGTTGATGATGTCGTGGTTTCCTGGTCCGGTGGCTGCATGTAGTGCACCGCCGTCATGACTATTGCGAGCACCAGATACAACACGATCACCGCAACGATCACTTCGTTCTCAAGGCTGGTGCGGTTTGGCGGCTTCTTTTTCATGGCAAGCTCCTGGGTTCGTCTTTACGGAGGGGAATAAAACCGGAGGACGAGTTGCTGGTGTCTCCGGTGTGTGCTGACGCCGACGGTGCGGCGTATATCGGCAGGGTGTTTACTCGTCTTGCAGATTGCTGTTGAGCAGTTGCCAACGTACAGAACTCACCCCTTTTTCCAGGCTCACCCGGCTGGCCAACTGTTCCAGTTGTGCCGGGCTTGCGGGTGTGCCGATAAGTTCAGCGCGTACTTCGAGTTTGTCCGGGTTGGCCAAGTCTTCACTGTGCAGTGATTGCAAGCGCAGCGCGCTTCCGCTCAAGCCATGCAGGACGAGGGTGCGCACATGCACTTCATCCTCCGCCCGGCAGACAATGTTGAAAGTAAAGCGCTGATCAACTTCAACGGCGGCGGCTGCGCCCTGGCGATTGATACGCTGGGCGGCCTCGCGTAGGAGGATGTTGGCGCAGAGCACCACCAGCGTTCCGATGGCGGCCTCCAGCATATGTCCCATGCCTGACAAAATGCCTATTGCAGCGGAGCACCAAAGCGTCGCGGCAGTATTGAGACCCCGCACATTCAGGCCTTCGCGCATAATCACGCCGGCACCCAGAAAGCCAATGCCTGATACGACTTGAGCGGCTATCCGCGCGGCCCCCGAGCTGTCACCGGTGGCGGTAAGTAGTGAAACCATGACGAACAAGGCCGCGCCGGTCGAAACCAGGGCATTGGTACGCAATCCAGCCAGACGCTGGCGTAGTTGACGTTCGGCACCTACCAGGGCGCCTAGAGTGAGCGCGACGGTCACGCGCAGAAAAAAGATTGTCCAATCCATTATTCACTTCCATACCGACGATTTGTTCGCAGAGCGAACAGAGTTTTGGGAATGGATCGCGAAGGCTGAGCGAAGGCCCACAGATGCGCTAAGCACTTGCGTGCTGGCACTGGGCGAGTTCATGGGGAAGGAGGCTTTGAATCCCGAGCCGGGACCGAAATACCACTATCCGCCGTAAGACGGCAAGACAGTGGCAGAGAGGGGTTCTGCTGGACTAGCTTGCCGTTTTAGCCTGTCGTGATCGACTGGGGTAACTGTCCAAGACTGGACTCCTGTGTGGACTAAAAAGCGGGGGCGAAAGTAAATTCTTTAAATGCAGAAATCAAGAAACAGCCGGGGGGGATTTGTTTCAGTTCGCGTCAGACATTGTCCCCCGGTCGCTATCACCAGCCCCTTGATCAAAGCAAACCGTGCGCAAGACCGAGGCGGGGACCCTTGCACGGAGTTGTGTTCGTTCAGGTTGGTTCTATGACAATTGGCTCCATGGCCAGGGCGAACACGTCGACGTCGTTGGGCAAGATCGAGACGGCCAGATCTGCTTCGACCTGCCCATCGACCGGCGTCAAGGAGTTGGAATTGGCCATCGGCAGCGAAGTGCTTGCCTTCGTCAAATCCACCGAGGTGTCGATCGCCAAGTTGTGAGCAATGGTTCACCCGAGCGTGGTAACGATCAATCAGAACGCTTGGGCAAATACGGCGGCAGGTACAACCCCAGGTAGGCATCGAATACCCGCATGCCTTCTTCGGCCATGCGCGGTGTGATGTGGCCGTGCTGTTGTATCGAGCGGGCGTAGACGCGGTCGCCCAGTTCCATGGCCAGGGCGAACACGTCGACGTCGCCGGGCAGGGGCGGCAGGGCGAAATGGTGGTCGAACACCTTGTGCATCAAGTCACTCAGCTCGAGATCGTGTTGGCGGTCGGCCTGGGTGACTTCGGTCAGGCCGTGCTGGGCCAGGATCAGCTGGCGAGCGGCGGCGTCCTGGTTGTAGATGGCGAGCATGCGCTGTTCCACCAGCCGTGACAGGTCGTGCCAATGGTTCAGCGCTGCATGATCGATCGGTGCTTGCAGGCCCGCGCGAAAAGCGGCGTGGACGTCGGCGGTCAGGGCTTCGAGCAGGGCCGGGACGCTGGCGAAAAAATGGTACACGGAGGAGGGCGGGATCCCGGCGCGCTCGGCGACGCTGTAGATCGACAAGCTGGCCACGCCTTCGGCGGCAAGCAGCGTCCGGGCGGCATCGAGAATGGTGTCGATCCGGGCCTGGCTGCGTGCGCGGGGTTTGCGAGGGGTGGCGATGCGCGTCATGGCTGTCTCCTGCGGGGCTGGCGGGCATTGTACGCAGAGCGAGGGGAGGGTCCATAGCGGCGCTTGGGAAGAAAGGCATCCCTGTGGCGAGGGAGCTTGCTCCCGCTGGGCTGCGAAGCAGCCCCGAAGTCAGCCACTGCGGTGCTTCAGGTTGACCGATTAAGCCTTTTTGGGGCTGCTGCGCAGCCCAGCGGGAGCAAGCTCCCTCGCCACATGGGTGTTGTGAACAGCTAAAAAAACGCCGCAGCCTTTAGGGCCGCGGCGTTTTTCTTTACAGCAACCCCTTACACGGTATGCAGGTACCAGTTGTACTCGAGGTCGGAGATGGAGTGTTCGAACTCTTCCAGCTCACTTTCCTTGCAGGCCACGAAGATATCGATGTATTTCGGATCGATGTACTTGGCCATGACTTCGCTGTCGTCCAGTTCGCGCAGGGCATCGCGCAAGTTGTTCGGCAGGCTTTGCTCGTTCTGCTCGTAGCTGTTGCCTTCCACCGGCGCACCGGGCTCGATCTTGTTGACCAGGCCGTGGTGCACGCCTGCCAACACGGAGGCCATCAGCAGGTACGGGTTGGCATCGGCACCGGCAACGCGGTGTTCCAGGCGCACGGCATCGGCCGAACCGGTAGGGACGCGCAAAGCCACGGTGCGGTTGTCCAGGCCCCAGGTCGGCGAGTTCGGCACGTAGAACTGTGCGCCGAAACGACGGTAGGAGTTGACGTTCGGGCAGAGGAAAGCCATCTGCGCGGGCAGGGTCTCGAGCACACCGCCGATCGCGTGACGCAGTGCGGCGTTCTGCTCGGGATCCTCGCTGGCAAAAATATTCTTGCCATCTTTATCAAGAATCGAGATGTGGACGTGCAGACCATTACCCGCCTGGCCCGGATACGGCTTGGCCATGAAGGTGGTGTCCATTTCATGGTCGTAGGCGATGTTCTTGATCAGACGCTTGAGCAGGACCGCATAGTCGCAGGCCTTGATCGGGTCGGCCACGTGGTGCAGGTTCACTTCGAACTGCGCCGGGGCACTTTCCTTGACGATGGCGTCGGCGGGAATGCCTTGCTCCTTGGCCCCTTCCAGAATGTCCTGGAGGCAATCGACGTATTCGTCGAGGTCATCGATCAGGTAGACCTGGGTCGAGTGCGGGCGTTTGCCGGAGATCGGCGAGCGCGGCGGTTGTGGGCGTCCATTCACGTTCTCCTGGTCGATCAGGTAGAACTCCAGCTCGAATGCGGCGCAGATGGTCAGGCCCAGTTCATCGAACTTGGTCACGACTTGGCGCAGGACTTCACGCGGGTCGGCGAAGAAAGGCTCGCCTTCGAGTTCGTGCATGGTCATCAACAGTTGCGCAGTAGGGCGCTTCTGCCAGGGTTCATTGCACAGGGTGTCAGGGATTGGATAACAGATCCGGTCAGCGTCGCCGATGTCCAGGCCCAGGCCGGTGCTTTCCACCGTAGAGCCGTTGATATCCAGGGCAAATAAAGAGGCCGGCAGGTTGATGCCTTTCTCGTAAACCTTGTGGAGGCTGGTGCGTTCTATGCGCTTGCCGCGCACCACACCATTCATATCCGCAATCAGAAGGTCAACGTACAGAACCTCAGGATGTTCCTTAAGGAACGCGTTCGCTTCGTTAAGCTGAACGGCACGCGGGGGTACCGACATGATGCAACACCTTTGTTGTTAAAAATATCAATCATTGATCTCTTCGAAAGCCAGTCAACCCGAACGGCATGCCGAAGTCAAGCAGGGCCTTTTTTGCCCTAAAAAAGCACCTCAAGGGCTTTTTTGAGGCAATTTGGGGCGTTTTTTTCCCTTTAGAGGGCTTGGCGCCCGCAGGCTTGAGCGGGCCGTGTTGTATTTTTTACGGGGGTGTTGTGTAAAAAAATGAACAAGGCTAAGCTCGATTCAAACCCATAACAGCAATAATACCGGGGTGCTTCATGTCTCGCCTGCCGTTAATCGGCGTCACCACCTGCTCCAGGCAGATTGGTCTGCATGCTTATCACATCAGTGGCGAAAAATATTCCCGGGCTGTCGCAACAGCCGCCAAGGGCATGCCAGTGCTGATCCCGTCCCTGGCGGAGCTGTTCCCGCCGTCCGATATTCTGGACGCCCTGGACGGCATTCTTCTGACTGGCTCTCCTTCCAATGTAGAACCTTTTCATTACCAGGGCCCGGCCAGTGCGCCAGGCACTGCTCATGATCCTGCACGGGACGCCACCACCTTGCCGCTGATCCGCGCCGCTGTCGATGCGGGTATCCCGGTGCTGGGCATTTGCCGAGGTTTCCAGGAGATGAACGTAGCCTTTGGCGGCAGCCTGCATCAGAAAGTTCATGAAGTCGGAACGTTCATCGATCATCGTGAAGACGATACTCAAGCGGTGGATGTCCAATACGGTCCTGCCCATGCCGTACATATCCAGCCTGGTGGTGTACTTGCAGGGTTGGGGTTGCCCCAGCTAATAGAAGTCAACTCGATCCACAGCCAAGGCATCGAGCGCCTGGCACCTGGGTTGCGGGCCGAAGCGGTGGCCCCCGACGGCCTGATCGAGGCTGTTTCGGTGCCAGGAGGCAAGGCTTTTGCTTTAGGTGTGCAATGGCACCCCGAATGGGAGGTAAGCTCTAACCCGCACTACCTTGCGATTTTCCAGGCATTTGGCGATGCCTGCCGAGCAAGGGCAGCACAACGCGACGCCGATGCGTCAAACAACGCCTGACGACTAATAGCCGTCAGGAAACTCACGCCTAGAGGCATTTATGAGTAACAACCTCGACCAGCTCACCGATTGGTTGAAAGACCACAAGATCACAGAAGTCGAATGCATGATTGGCGACCTCACCGGCATCACCCGGGGCAAGATCTCGCCGACCAACAAGTTCATCGCCGAGAAAGGCATGCGCCTGCCCGAGAGCGTTCTGCTCCAGACCGTTACGGGCGACTATGTCGAAGACGACATCTATTACGAACTGCTCGACCCTGCCGACATCGACATGATCTGTCGCCCGGACGAGAACGCAGTATTCCTTGTGCCCTGGGCCATCGAGCCCACAGCCCAGGTCATCCACGACGCTTACGACAAGCAGGGCAACCCCATCGAGCTGTCGCCGCGCAACGTGCTCAAGAAAGTACTCAAGCTCTACGCCGACAAGGGTTGGCAGCCGATCGTCGCGCCGGAAATGGAGTTCTACCTGACCAAGCGCAGCGACGACCCGGACTTTCCGCTGCAACCGCCCGTTGGCCGCTCCGGCCGTCCGGAAACCGGCCGGCAGTCCTTTTCGATCGAAGCGGCCAACGAATTCGACCCGCTGTTCGAAGACGTCTACGACTGGTGCGAACTGCAGGAACTGGACCTCGACACCCTGATCCACGAGGACGGCACGGCGCAGATGGAAATCAATTTCCGTCATGGCGATGCCCTGTCCCTGGCCGACCAGATCCTGGTGTTCAAGCGCACCATGCGCGAGGCGGCACTCAAGCACGACGTGGCTGCCACCTTCATGGCCAAGCCCATGACCGGTGAGCCAGGCAGTGCGATGCACCTGCACCAGAGCATCATCGACAAGGAAACCGGCAAGAACGTCTTCTCCAATGAAGACGGGACCATGAGCGATCTGTTCCTGCACCACATCGGTGGCCTGCAGAAATTCATCCCCGAGCTATTGCCGCTGTTCGCCCCCAACGTCAATTCGTTCCGTCGCTTCCTTCCGGACACGTCGGCGCCGGTGAACGTGGAGTGGGGCGAAGAGAACCGCACCGTGGGCCTGCGCGTGCCGGATGCCGGGCCGCAGAACCGTCGGGTGGAAAACCGCTTGCCGGGCGCCGATGCCAACCCGTACCTGGCGATTGCCGCCAGCCTGCTGTGTGGCTTCATCGGCATGGTCGAAGGCATCAACCCGAGCGCGCCGGTGGTGGGCCGAGGCTACGAACGCCGCAACCTGCGTTTGCCGCTGACCATCGAAGACGCCCTGGAACGCATGGAAAACAGCACCACCATCGAGAAATACCTGGGCAAGAAATTCATCACAGGCTACGTCGCGGTCAAGCGGGCCGAGCATGAAAACTTCAAGCGCGTCATCAGTTCGTGGGAGCGGGAATTCCTGCTCTTCGCCGTCTGAAGCGCCGGGCGAGGCTGCTTCAGGCAGCTTCGCCCTCACCGATAAAAGGAGAATTGGCATGACCCGCAACAACCCGCAAACCCGTGAATGGCAGGCCCTGAGCAACGATCACCACCTGGCGCCGTTCAGCGACTTCAAACAGCTCAAAGAGAAAGGCCCGCGCATCATCACCCACGCCAAGGGTGTCTACCTCTGGGACAGTGAAGGCAACAAGATCCTCGACGGCATGGCCGGCCTCTGGTGCGTGGCCGTCGGTTATGGCCGCGAGGAACTGGCCGACGCCGCCAGCCAACAGATGCGCGAGCTGCCGTACTACAACCTGTTCTTCCAGACGGCCCACCCGCCAGTGCTGGAGTTGTCCAAAGCCATCGCCGACATCGCCCCAGAAGGCATGAACCACGTGTTCTTCACCGGTTCCGGCTCCGAAGGCAACGACACCATGCTGCGGATGGTCCGCCACTATTGGGCGATCAAGGGCCAGCCGAACAAGAAAGTCATCATCAGCCGCAAGAACGGTTACCACGGTTCGACCGTGGCCGGCGCGAGCCTGGGTGGCATGACCTATATGCACGAGCAGGGCGACCTGCCGATCCCGGGCATTGTCCACATCGCCCAACCTTATTGGTTCGGCGAAGGCGGCGACATGAGCCCCGAAGAGTTCGGCGTGTGGGCGGCCAACCAGTTGGAAGAAAAGATCCTGGAGCTCGGCGTGGACAACGTTGGCGCCTTCATCGCCGAGCCGATCCAGGGCGCCGGTGGCGTGATCGTACCGCCGGACAGCTACTGGCCGCGCATGAAGGAAATCCTCGCCAAGTACGACATCCTGTTCGTGGCCGACGAGGTGATCTGTGGTTTCGGTCGTACCGGTGAGTGGTTCGGTACCGATCACTACGGGTTGAAACCGCACATGATGACCATCGCCAAGGGCCTGACCTCCGGCTACATCCCCATGGGCGGGCTGATCGTGCGTGACGACGTGGTCGCGGTGCTCAACGAAGGCGGAGACTTCAACCACGGGTTTACCTACTCCGGTCACCCGGTGGCCGCAGCGGTGGCCCTGGAAAACATCCGCATCCTGCGCGACGAAAAGATCATCGAGCGTGTCCACAGCGAAACGGCACCCTATTTGCAGAAGCGTTTGCGGGAACTGAACGATCATCCTCTGGTGGGTGAAGTGCGCGGTGTCGGTTTGCTGGGAGCGATCGAACTGGTCCAGGACAAGGCCACGCGCAAGCGCTACGAAGGCAAGGGCGTGGGCATGATCTGCCGGCAGTTCTGCTTCGATAACGGGCTGATCATGCGCGCGGTGGGCGACACCATGATCATTGCGCCGCCGCTGGTGATCAGCAAGGCCGAGATCGATGAGTTAGTGGCCAAGGCGCGGCAGTGCCTGGACCTGACGCTCAGTGCGTTGCAAGGCTAAGTGCTAGGCTCTGAGCGAGGTGCCTGCAAGGGCCTCGCCCAGCGAGAATAAAAGGCTGGGCTTGTGTTGAAAGCCTGGCCTGTAACTTGCCAGACTACCGACCGTTCAAGTTGTCCGCGAGCCGGCTACTGAACGTGGCTAAGAAGAATAACTGGAGCACTTTTTCATGAAGGCATTAGGCATGAAGACATTAGGTATGAAGATAGCTGGCAAGACCCTCCTGGCCATGTCCCTGATGGGCGTGATGGCGGGCGCGGTTCAGGCGGACGATAAAGTGCTGCACGTCTATAACTGGTCCGACTACATTGCGCCGGACACCGTCGCCAAGTTCGAGAAAGAATCGGGGATCAAAGTCGTCTACGACGTATTCGACAGCAACGAAACCCTGGAAGCCAAGTTGCTGGCCGGCAAGTCCGGTTATGACATCGTGGTGCCGTCGAACAACTTCCTGGCCAAGCAGATCAAGGCCGGGGTCTACCAGAAACTCGACAAGTCCAAGTTGCCCAACTGGAAAAACCTGAATACCGACCTGCTCAAGGCCGTTTCGGTGAGCGACCCGGGCAACGAACATGCCTTCCCGTACATGTGGGGTTCGATCGGCATCGGCTTCAACGCCGAGAAGGTCAAGGCTGCCCTCGGTGCCGACGCTCCAACCAACTCGTGGGACTTGCTGTTCAAGCCGGAAAACGCCGCCAAGCTGAAAGCCTGCGGCATCAGCTTCCTCGACTCGCCGACCGAAATGATCCCGGTGGCGCTGCATTACCTGGGCTATCCGACCGACAGCCAGGACAAGAAGCAACTGGCTGAAGCCGAGGCGCTGTTCCTCAAGATCCGTCCTTCGATCGGCTACTTCCACTCCTCCAAGTACATCTCCGACCTGGCCAACGGCAACATCTGCGTAGCGGTCGGCTACTCGGGCGACATCTACCAGGCCAAGTCCCGTGCGGCCGAAGCCGGCGGCAAGGTTAAAGTCAGCTACAACATTCCGAAGGAAGGTGCTGGCAGCTTCTTCGACATGGTCGCCATCCCCAAGGATGCCGAGAACGTCGAGGGTGCCTACAAGTTCATGACCTTCCTGCAAAAGCCGGAAATCATGGCTGAAATCACCGACACCGTGAGCTTCCCGAACGGCAACGCGGCCTCTACGCCGCTGGTCAGCAAGGAAATCACCAGCGACCCGGGCATCTACCCGCCGGCAGACGTGCAAGCCAAGCTTTACGCGATTGCCGACCTGCCAGCCGCGACCCAGCGGATCATGACTCGCAGCTGGACCAAGATCAAATCCGGTAAATAAGCCGGCCTGAAGCATCTTCCTGTTGTCGCTGCCATCGCGGCGGCGGCAACAGGAGCCATTAAATAACTAAAAGTTTTGCTGGATCGGTTTATCGAAGGTAAGTTGCGCGCCGGTTTTGTTGCAGGGCCTCTCATGGTCAAGTAACGGGGGCAACTTGGGCCCAACTATTTAAGAGGACCTCCACGTGCCAGTCTTTTCTTTGTTACGCAACGCCTTGCTGGTCGGTGCCGGCCTGACGCTCGCCGTCAGCGTCCAGGCCGCCTCCACCGTGCATATTTATAATTGGTCGGACTACATCGGCGAGACCACCCTGGCGGATTTCGAAAAAGCCACGGGCATCAAGCCGGTGTATGACGTGTTCGATTCCAACGAAACCCTGGAAGGCAAGTTGCTGGCCGGGCGTACCGGTTATGACGTGGTGGTGCCGTCCAACCACTTCCTCGGCAAGCAGATCAAGGCCGGGGCGTTCCAGAAGCTCGACAAGGCGCAGTTGCCCAACTACGCCAACCTCGACCCTGTGCTGCTCAAGCGCCTGGAAAAGAACGACCCGGGCAACCAGTACGCCGTACCTTACCTGTGGGGCACCAATGGCATCGGCTACAACGTCGAGAAGATCAAGGCGGTCCTGGGCGTCGACAAGATCGACTCGTGGGCCATGCTGTTCGAGCCGGAAAACATCAAGAAGCTCTCCAGCTGCGGCGTCTCGTTCCTCGACTCCGGCGATGAGATGATCCCGGCGATGCTCAATTACCTGGGCCTGAACCCCAACAGCGAAGACCCTGAAGACTACAAGAAGGCCGAGGCCCAGCTCCTCAAGATCCGGCCTTACGTGACCTACTTCAATTCCTCCAAGTACATCTCCGATCTGGCCAACGGCGAGATCTGCGTGGCCGCCGGTTTCTCCGGCGACATCTTCCAGGCCCGCGAACGTGCCAGCGAAGCCGGCAAGGGCGTCGAAATCGCCTACGTGATCCCCAAGGAAGGTGGCAACCTCTGGTTCGACATGCTGGCGATCCCGCGCGACGCCACCAACGTCAAGCAGGCGCATGCCTTCATCAACTATGTGCTCAAGCCTGAAGTCATCGCCCAGGTCAGCGACACCGTCGGTTATGCCAACCCGAACCCGAAGGCTGGCGAGCTGATGGACCAGAAAGTACGCACCGACGAAGCGGTTTACCCACCGCAAGCGGTCGTCGACAAGCTCTACGTCAACTCCGAGTTGCCGCCCAAGATCCAACGACTCATGACCCGCAGCTGGACCAAGGTCAAGTCGGGTAAATAACGTCAACACTCTTAAGGTTCGTCCGCGTGGGGCGAACTGCAAATTCTGTGGGAGTTTCGTAAATGGCAGTTGCCTCCGGCGCCTATAAGAAAGCCCTCGAGGGCGACCAGACACCCAAGCAGGTGTTGGTCAAAATCGACCGGGTCACGAAGAAGTTCGACGAGACGATTGCCGTGGACGATGTGTCCCTGGAAATCAAGAAAGGCGAGATCTTCGCCTTGCTCGGCGGTTCGGGATCAGGCAAATCCACCTTGCTGCGCATGCTGGCCGGTTTCGAGCGCCCTACCGAAGGGCGGATTTACCTCGACGGTGTGGACATCACCGACATGCCGCCCTACGAGCGGCCGATCAACATGATGTTCCAGTCCTACGCCTTGTTCCCCCACATGACCGTGGCGCAGAACATCGCCTTCGGCTTGCAGCAGGACAAGATCCCGAAAGCCGAGATCGATGCCCGCGTGGCTGAAATGCTCAAGCTGGTGCAGATGAGCCAATACGCCAAGCGCAAGCCGCACCAGCTCTCCGGCGGCCAGCGCCAGCGCGTGGCCTTGGCCCGTTCCCTGGCCAAGCGGCCGAAGCTGTTGTTGCTCGACGAGCCGATGGGCGCGCTGGATAAAAAACTGCGCTCGCAGATGCAGCTGGAACTGGTGGAGATCATCGAGCGGGTTGGCGTGACCTGCGTCATGGTGACCCATGACCAGGAAGAGGCCATGACCATGGCCGAGCGCATCGCGATCATGCACCTGGGCTGGATCGCCCAGATCGGCAGCCCGATCGACATCTACGAAACCCCGACCAGCCGGCTGGTCTGCGAGTTCATCGGCAACGTCAACATCTTCGAGACCGAAGTGGTGGACGACGCCGAAGGCCACGCGGTGCTGACCTGCAAGGACCTGGACCGCAACATCTACGTGGGCCACGGCATCAGCACCTCGGTGCAGGACAAGTCCGTGACCTATGCCATTCGCCCGGAAAAACTGCTGGTCACCGCCGAACAACCGACCTGCGAGAACAACTGGTCCAGCGGCAAGGTCCATGACATCGCCTACCTGGGCGGCCACTCGGTGTTCTACGTCGAGTTGCCGAGCGGCAAGCTGGTGCAGTCCTTCGTCGCCAACGCCGAACGCCGCGGCCAGCGTCCGACCTGGGGCGACCAGGTGTTCGTCTGGTGGGAAGACGACAGCGGCGTGGTACTTCGCTCATGAACATGCGCAAACTCAAACGCCGACTCGACCGAATAACGCCCGGTGGCCGCCAACTGGTCATCGGGGTGCCCTTCATCTGGCTGTTCCTGTTCTTCATGCTGCCGTTCTTCATTGTCCTGAAGATCAGCTTCGCCGAAGCCGACGTAGCCATCCCGCCGTACACCGAGATCTACAGCTACGTCGACCAGAAGCTGCAGGTGCTGCTCAACCTCGCCAACTACGCGATGCTGAGCGAGGACGAGTTGTACATCGCCGCCTACCTCGGCTCGCTGAAAATGGCCCTGATCAGCACGGTCTTGTGCCTGCTGATCGGCTACCCGATGGCCTATGGCATCGCCAATGCCCGCAAAGAGATGCAGACGGTGCTGGTGCTGCTGATCATGATGCCGACCTGGACCGCGATCCTGATCCGCGTCTACGCGTGGATGGGCATCCTCAGCAACAACGGCTTGCTCAACGGCTTTTTGCTGAGCATGGGTTTTATCAACGAACCGCTGCAGATCCTCAACACCAACCTGGCGGTGTATATCGGGGTCGTCTACTCCTACCTGCCGTTCATGATCCTGCCGCTGTACGCCAACCTGGTGAAACATGACCCCAGCCTGCTGGAAGCCGCGTCGGACCTGGGTTCGAGCACCTTCAACAGTTTCTGGAAAATCACCGTGCCACTGTCCAAGAACGGCATCGTCGCCGGTTGCATGCTGGTGTTCATCCCCGTGGTGGGCGAGTTCGTGATCCCGGAACTGCTGGGTGGCCCGGAAACCCTGATGATCGGCAAAGTGCTGTGGCAGGAATTCTTCAACAACCGTGACTGGCCGGTGGCATCCGCCCTGGCGGTGGTGATGCTGGCGATCCTGATCGTGCCCATCATCCTCTTCAACCGCAGTCAGGCCAAAGAAATGGAGGGCAAGGAATGAAGCGCTTCAGTTTTTCAAGCCTGATGCTGGTGCTGGGTTTGCTGTTCATCTACGCGCCCATGCTGATCCTGGTGATCTACTCGTTCAACGCCTCGAAACTGGTGACGGTGTGGGGCGGTTGGTCGATCAAGTGGTACGTCGGCCTGTTGGACAACAGCCAGTTGATGGGCTCGGTGGTGCGCTCGCTGGAGATCGCCTGCTACACGGCGATTGCCGCGGTGGCCCTGGGTACGCTGGCGGCTTTCGTGCTGACCCGCATCACCCACTTCAAGGGCCGCACGCTGTTCGGCGGCCTGGTCACCGCGCCGCTGGTGATGCCGGAAGTGATCACCGGCCTGTCGCTGTTGCTGCTGTTCGTAGCTATGGCCCAGATGATCGGCTGGCCCCAGGAGCGTGGCATCGTCACGATCTGGATTGCCCACACCACGTTCTGCGCGGCGTATGTGGCGGTGGTGGTCTCGGCGCGCTTGCGTGAGCTGGACCTGTCCATCGAGGAAGCGGCCATGGACCTCGGTGCGCGGCCGTGGAAGGTGTTCTTTTTGATCACCATCCCGATGATCGCACCGTCACTGGCAGCGGGGGGCATGATGTCGTTCGCGCTGTCCCTGGACGACCTGGTGCTGGCGAGCTTCGTCTCCGGCCCGGGTTCGACGACCTTGCCGATGGAAGTGTTCTCGGCGGTGCGCCTGGGTGTGAAACCGGAAATCAACGCCGTGGCGAGCCTGATCCTGCTGGCGGTGTCGCTGGTGACTTTCCTGGTTTGGTTCTTCAGCCGCCGCGCCGAAGAAAGCCGTAAGCGGGCGATCCAGCAAGCCATCGAAGAAAGCGCTGCCGACTCCTGGAAACAGCCGGATATACGCCGGGCCGAGACCGCACCGGTCTAACCCGAAGCAGCTCTACCTGTGGGAGCGAGCTTGCTCGCGATAGCGGTGAGACAGTCGACGAAAAGGTTGAATGTCAGTCCGCCTTCGCGAGCAAGCTCGCTCCCACAGGTTTTTTTGCTGCCCACAAATCCCGGGACAGGCCCAAGTCCAATGTGGGAGCGAGCTTGCTCGCGATAGCGGTGGGACAGTCACTGAAGCTGCTTGACGGAGAATCACGAATTCCAGGGCGATGTACGAATGACTTTGACAAAGTTCGTCGGCTTGAACCCCGGCTCCTGATCCACCAGCACATCCGTCTTCACATTGCCGAAGGTCGTTTGCGGGCGATGCCGCAAGCCGTCGGCGAAGGCGCAGATGATGCATTCCTTGAACCCTTCCCCGCGCGGATGAGCATGCACCACGGCGTCTCGCTGCGCGGCCGGGAACGCGGCGTAATCCATGCCCAGTACGTCCATCTCCACCCCGGCGGTCACCAGGGCGACGGTGGGGCGCAGGTGTTTGGGCACGCCTGGCGTGGTGTGCAAGGCGATGGACAACCATACCTGCTCGATATCGTCATCGCTCAACCCGTAGGGTTTGAGAAATGCCGTGGCGGCGTTTGCGCCGTCCACCTCGAAACGTTCGTCGTCGCTGCGGTAACCCTCCACCAGGCCCAGGTCGTGGAACATCGCTCCGACATATAGCAACTCCGGATTGTAGGCCAACTGTCGACGCTGGCCACTCAAGGCGCCGAACAGAAATACCCGGCGAGAGTGGTGGTACAGCAGGTCGGACTCGATATCGCGGATATATTCGGTGGTGGCGCGGGCGAGGGCGCTGTCGGGGATTTTGATGCCGGCGATGCTGCTCATGGGGTTCTCCTTTTGACGATGGGCCAGTGCGGCGCCGAGGGTTTCAGTCTGTTCGCCGGGAGGTCGCGCAACAATCTTCCCATGGCTGCGATCCTTGCCAATAAGCCTGGGTTTCGTGCCAGATGGCTTCCTGGGCGCGGATTGGCTAGGGTGGCGGGGTCGTCCAACTCGAAGGCACCCATGAACCATGCAGAAAATCGTCGCCGTCGTGGTATTCCCAGGTGTCCAGTCGCTGGACGTTTCCGGGCCCATGGATGTGTTCAGCGAAGCTAATCGGTTCCTGGCCGCCGAGGACCACTATCGGCTTGAAGTGATTGGCGTCGAACCGGGCGCGATGCCCTGTTCCAACGGCTTGTCCGTGAATGCCCATCGGCATTTCAGCGAGGCTTTGCAGGCGTACGACCTGCTATTGGTGGCGGGCGGGCCGCAGTTACCGCTGATGCAATTTGGCACGGTATTCGATGCCTGGCTGCGGGAAGCCTGCGGGCGAGCGCGGCGCTTTGGTTCGATCTGCAACGGCGCTTTCATGCTGGCCCGGGCCGGATTGCTGGAGGGGCGAGCCGTCACCACCCATTGGGGCGACGCCGCGGCGCTGGCGCAGCTGTGTCCCTCGACCCGGGTTGAAGCGGACCGTTTGTACGTCCAAGATCGCGAGCTCTACACTTCTGCCGGGGTTAGCGCAGGGATCGACCTGTCGTTGTTCCTGCTGGCCCAGGACCATGGGCCAGACGTGGCGCTGAGTGTCGCCAAACGGCTGGTGGTGTTTACGCAGCGCTCGGGCGGGCAGTCACAGTTCAGCCCCTTTCTTGCGCCCCACGCAGAGCCGATGTCCACGGTAGCCCAGGTCCAGGCGCATGTACTGGCGCACCTGAACGGTGACCTGACCATCGCCGACCTGGCCAACGCCGCGAACATGAGCCCGCGAAATTTCTCCCGGGTGTTCACCCGAGAGGCGAAGGTCACACCGGCAGAGTTTGTCGAGCAGGCCCGGGTGGACGCGGCGCGGGTGATGCTGGAAAGCACCCGCGCCCCGCTCAAGACCGTGGCCTGGCAGTGCGGCTTTCGAGATGCCCAACACATGCGCAGCGTTTTCAATCGCAGGTTGGGGGTTACGCCGCAGCAATTCCGGTTGCACTTCGGTGCGCTGGTGTAGGTGTCAGCCGTTCACTTCTTCAGCGCGTCGTGGGCCTCCAGGGCACGCAGGGAATAGATGTACGCCGCGCCGGCATTCAGCGACACCGCGGTGGCCAGGGTGGCGGCGATTTCTTCGCGGGTGGCGCCGGCCTTGATGGCGGCGTCGGTGTGTACGCCGATGCAGCCGTCGCAACGGGTGGTGATGGCCACGGCGATGGAGATCAGTTCACGGGTCTTGGCATCGAGCACGTTGTTTTCAGCTGCGGCTTCATCCAGGGCCATGTAGGCCTTGACCATTTTCGGGTTGCTCTTGCCCAGGGCGCCAAAGGCACTCTTGATGGTAGGCAGCAGTTCGGACCAGTTATTGAACATTGCGTTGACTCCTATGAAAGGACTGGGGATTGAGCCGGTGTAGTCATTGACCCTTAATGACGATTGGGCCTGTTGGCGATGAAAAATACCCTCGGCAAGCTCAGGGCGTAGCCCTGGCCGGTAGCAGTTTCAAGGTCGCGCGAGTATTGGCCATCACTTCTTCCTCGGCCAGGTGCGCCTGGTAATAGACCCCTTCGATGTACGCCTCGGCCTGATCCTCGTAATGCTTGTCGAACGGCACGCCGCCCTGGCCGACCGGATTGACGGTGACACTATGGGCCGGGTCGGCGAAGTCGATGATGCGCCGGGTCGAAGGACCATAGGTCACCGGCCAAGGGGCTGGACCAATTTTAGCCGAGAGATTGTTGGGCACCTCATGGGTACCGGGTGCCGCGAACGGGCCGACGTTGAAGACCCGGTCCAGCGGCTTTTGCAGGCCCAGCGGATGACCGTGGGTGAGGGTATGAGCTTTGCCCCACTGCCATTGGCCGGCATCGTCACCCAGAGTGGCCCGCAGGTGCGCCAGGCTTTTCTTCCAGGCGATGTTCACGGTGTCGGCACGGGTTTCCACGCCCAGCGTCGCGCGGTCATCCCACCACGGTGAATCCTTCGAGGCCGCCAGGCGTGGCAGGGCTGCATCGATCACCCGAGTCGACAGCGCGGTCTCGAAGAACCCATCGCCCAGTTCATCGTGCAGGGCGGCGTCGGCCAGGTTGAACAGGAACTGGTTGAACAGCGTGGCGCTGATGGATTCCAGCGGGTAATCGCCTTGCCATTGGGCCAGTTGCTCCACCCATTTGCGCTCCTGCGGATCGCTGACCACCTCGCGCAACACCGGCAACAAAGGCGCGAGCAGGCGCGGGCCGTAGGCGGTGGTGGTGCCCAGTTGCAGTTTCTGGGTGGTTTCGATGTCCCACTTCGCCTGCTTGTCGCTGAGCTGGTGGTTGAGTTGCTGGCCACGGTCGGCGAGGTTGTAATAACCGGGGATCTCGATGCCGCTGGCCGGCACTGGCTGGAAATTGGCCGAGACGATGTAGCCCCGCGCCGGGTTCTCCTCCTGCGGGTTGTTGCTGAACGGATAGAAGCCTTCCTTTTCCGCCTCCGGGCTGCTGCCATCGAGAATGAAGCCGGGCTTCACGCCGACTGGCCGCTTGGGCAGTTGCGCGGCGGCCCACCAGCCGATGTCCCCCTTGGCGTTGGCCCATACCACGTTCAGCCCCGGCGCGTGGATCTTGGCCGAAGCGCCGCGAGCCTTGGTGAGGGTGTCGGCGCGGTTGAGCTGGTAAAAGGCCTCGAGGATCGGGTTGCGGCTTTCCAGGAACCCCCACCACATCGCGACCGGGGTCTTGCCGGCGTTCGCGCCGAGGGCATCGTTGACGATCGGGCCATGGGGCGACTGGCGCAGCACCAGCGTCACCGGCGCCTGGCCCTTGACCGCGATCTGCTGCTCGCTGCGGGTCATGTCCACCCATTTGTCGCGATACCAGACCTGCTCGGGATTGTCCGGGTTGACCTTCTCGGCGATCAGGTCCAGGTCGTCGTTCTGGAACATGGTGATGCTCCAGCCAAAATCCCGGTTCATACCCAGCGTCGCGAAGGGCAGCAGTGCCTGGTATTGCCCGTAGAGTTCGAACCCCGGGGCCGACAAGTGCGCCTCGTACCACACCGAAGGCGTGGAAAAGCGGATGTGCGGGTCACCCGCCAGCAACGGCTTGCCGCTGTGGGTGCGGCTGCCGGAGACCGCCCAGGCATTGCTGCCCTCGAACTGTGGCAGGCCGTTATCAGCCAGGGCCTGCTCGCTCAGGCGGGCCAGGGCGTCGAGGTCTTTCCAGTCGGCGGCAGCCAGCGGCAGGCTGCCCTTGCGACCTTCGGCCAGCACGCCCTGAGGCTGCCAGTCGAGGTCGAAAATGTTCAGGTAGTTGGCACCCAGCACATCGCGCACGTAGGTCAGCAGGGGGTCGGTGCGAAAGGCGGCGGCGAAGCTGTAGGCCATGTAGCCGGTAATGCTCACGGTGTCTTCGGCGGTGAAGGGGCGCTTGGGAATGCCCAGCACGTCGAATTCCACGGGACGGGTGTGGCTGTCCTGGTAGGCGTTGATCCCATCCAGATAGGCTTGCATGGCGAGCCAGGCGGGGGATTGTGGGTCCTGCTCGGTCACGTAGGCCGCGGCACGTTCGCGAATGCGCAGGCTGCGCATCAGCTTGTCGGTGTCGAGCAGTTTCGGCCCCAGCACCTCGGCCAGCTCACCACGGGCGAGGCGGCGCATGATCTCCATCTGAAACAGCCGATCCTGGGCATGGACATAACCGAGGGCGCGGTACAGGTCGGTTTCGTTCTCGGCGCGGATATGCGGCACACCGCGTTCGTCGTAGCGCACCGTCACCGAGCCATGCAGCCCTTGCAACTGCACCGTGCCTTGGCGGGTGGGCTGCTTGCTGTAGAGGTAGCCACCCGCGACGATGATCGCGGTGACGATCAATGACAGGAAGGCGATGAGGGTGCGTTTCATAAAAGTCCTTTTCCTAATACCGATGGCTATCGATAAACAGCGTAGGGCATTGATCTTGAAAAAATAATAACCCGGTCAATAGCTTGATTCCTACTAAAAGAAGTTGGGTGTAAGAGGTTTCCTTCGATTTTTTGGGAATTGAACTACAAGGATCTCATTGCTGGGGGCGTGGGCGAGGCCTATAAAAGATACGAGTGGTTACATGTGTTTCATTTGTGTGAGGTGGATCTTGAGAAAGCCGTAAGGAGGTGGGTATGTTCGGACTCATGGAGTATGTTTCTCAAAAAATAACAGACGCTGAGTTGGTGAATGAGCCGTTCAAATTTTTTGAAGTAAAGGACTTTGTTCCGGCAGGAGTTTACAGGGAATTTATTTCCAACTTGCCAGTATTGGATTTATACAAGCCTTTGATGCATAAAAGCACCTTGAGAAATGGGGGTTCGACGCGATTTGAGTTGCCTTTGTCTCTTGAAGGCGTTTCGGTTGATCTTGGTAACGTTTTTTCGGGGTCTAAAGTTGCTATTGATATTGTTGAGCTTCTTTGTGGTGAACGATTCAAGTGTCTTTTGCTAGGCAAGTTTGGTTCTGATCTTGAGGTGACTCCTTATCCGCATTTGTATAAAGATTTTGCCGGATTTGATTTGCCTCCGCATACGGATATTGTTGAAAAAGCAATGACATTTGGATGGTATCTGCCAGAAAATGCAGAATGTAAAGATTCAGGGCTTGGGTTGTTTGTGAGAAGTAAAGGTGGTTTTGAAGAGTTTAGGAGGATTCCTTATGAGCCAAATGTAGCGTTTGCTTTTCTGAGATCAAGCGATAGCTGGCATGGTGCTAAACATCATTCCAGTGTTTCCTATGAGAGAAATAGTTTGTTTGTGACGTTTTATCTAAAAAGTCATTACAGGGATGGAGCTCTGTTCGTAAATGATCCAAATGTCGACCGTAAGGAGATAAGAATTCATGAATGATAAATTCTTGTCAGAGATAGGGTCCGACAGGCATCTACTCACTTTGGGAAGAGAGGTGTTGATCAGCGAGGGGCAGGCATTGATAAAGCTGTCCAATGAGTTGGAGGGTAATGGGTTTGTCGATGTCGTTCGACTTATATTGGCCTGCAAGGGGCACGTAGTGATTCTAGGAGTTGGGAAAAGTGGCCATGTCGGTAAGAAAATTGCCGCAAGTCTAGCCTCTACGGGGACGCCCAGCTTTTTTATACACCCGTCCGAGGCTAAGCACGGGGACTTGGGCATGATTACGGCGCGTGACCTCGCAGTACTAATATCCTATAGCGGTAGAAGTGAAGAGATTTTGTCTCTGCTTCCCTATCTTCATGATCTGGGTGTGAATACCGTAGCGTTGACAAATTTTTCAAGCTCTGAATTGGCATGTAAAACAAATGCGCATGTGGCGTTGAAAGTGGATAGGGAAGCCTGTCCATATAATCTGGCGCCAACCGTAAGCTCTAGTGCCACATTAGGCGTTGGAGATGCGATTGCTATGGCTCTGATGAGAATTAAGCGCTTCACGAAGGAAGAGTTCTCAAAAAATCATCCCGCCGGAAATCTAGGCAAGGTGTTGACGGCGAAAATTCGTGACGTAATGGTGAGAGGGGATAAAGTCCCTGCACTACCGCCTGATACATTATTCCTGGATGCGGTTAGTTATATGGCGAATAAGCGTCTTGGGTTTGTCGTTGTGGTAGATACATTCTCCAGGCCTTTGGGGGTGTTTACGGATGGCGATATGGCTCGAGTGCTCAGGGGAAATGACGATATTGCTTATCTTAAGATTTCGGATGTTATGGAAGTCAATTTAAGATGCGTGTATGAAAGCGAACTGATTGCAGACTGTATAGGTGTTGGTGTGTCTGCAATCTTGGTTGTTGACCACAAGGGAAAACTTCTAGGCGTTTCGCACAAAAATGACCTTCTAGCTTCTGTTGCTGTGTGATTTGCAGGAAGAGTGAGTTTTTTATTGCGAGTATACGTTCGTTTGGTTGCTGCTGATTGGCAGGGTGGACTGGTTATGTTGATGTTATCTTTGAATTCCACGTTGTCTATATTTATTTTGATACTGTTGGGTTGTTTGCTTTCGTTTGCAGGCCTCATGCGTCGCGGTGCTGATGAGATATTGAGCGACTATGTTTTTTATGTTGCGCTCCCCGTAGAAATTTTTTTAACGACGCTGAAGTCCGATTACACGCCGGGCGTCGATATAAATGCTTACGTTCAGGCGTATGGTTTGGGCATTTTTATATTGTGGGTCCTGATTTTTATCATCTACAGAATTTATCTGAAGAAAAGTCTGGTGGAGGTTGGTTTGAACTTTATTGCGATAGGGCAAACAAATACTGCTTTTTTGGCAGTGCCAGTCTTCATATTGCTGTTGGGTGATTCGGCTTTGGTTGTACCAATAATTATTTTTCAGTCTGTTGTCCTTACGAGCGTTGCGATATTTGTCATGGAAACTTCTTCTTTTTCGAAAGCTGGATCTTCGGGTGCTTTCTTAAAGAGAGCCCTGTTGGTAGTTTTCAAAAATCCATTGATAATTTCCGCGCTGACGGGGTCTCTCATTTCGCAAATTAAGCTCTCGCACATGATCGATACAGATTTTTTTATCATCGAGAGTATGGAGATGATTGCGGATACTGCGGCGCCTATTGCTCTAATAGCATTAGGTGCTTCGTTCTATGCTGGTCGTGTAGCGTCCACCATGAAAAACGACTGTAATGAAATAGTGCTGGGTGTGTTGATAAAGAATTTTTTGCATCCCGCGATTTCTTTCGTGGTGGGACAGTATTTTTTGGGACTGTCTGGCTTGCTGTTGTTCGCACTGATACTGATATCGGCAATGCCTTCTCCAAAAAATACGTTTATCTTTGCGCAAACCTATGGTGTGTCGGTGCAGAAGTTTAATTTAATACTTTTGGCTACCACGGGGGTTTCTTTTTTTGTGGTCAATGTGGCTGGCTATTTTTTTCTTCCTGATGTGGTCTGAGGTGAAAATGCCTGAAGCGCTGAAGCGTTACCTCGACTTTGACGAAATTTCCTCAACTTCCAGCACGCGCAAAGCATCAGTCTAAGCGAAGACAAACCCATCTATTAGCGGACGTGCGTTCAGTTCGCTCTTGGCTGAAAGATGAGTTTGGTCGTAGATCAGCAGTCATGCGAGCGGGGTGAAGGGAATTCTGCAACAGGTGATCGCCGGACCAGCGAAGGATGGCCCGGCGAATTCATCAGCTTGGCCGGGTAGTGGGTGCAGGTTCGTTGGACGGCCCGCCCTGGGGTCGCGCTTCGCCTCGCTCTGCCAGTTGAATGTTATCGCCAGAGGCTTTTTTGGGCCGCGGTGCCAGGCTTTGGGCCCATTCGGTACCCAGGTTAAGCCCTGCGATAGCGGTTTGCGGAACGACCTGGGTAAGGCCGCGGGTCACGTGGTAGGTATTTTCCAGGTCGCGCCGCCAGCCTTCCGGCTGGGTGTGGGGCAGGCCGTCTCGGTTTGGATTTGTCACGTTCTGCAGCGGTACGTTTGCTCGCTTGGTCAGGTCGTCTTTGCCGCTCAGCGCCTTGTTTTCGAGCGGTGCCGCCACACTGTTGGCGAAGAACGGAAGCAGCGTCAGGCCGGAGGAGAAGAAGGTTGTGACAATCTGCTCCATTTTTTCCCGCACTTCCGGGTTTTCACCCACCGCGGCTGCGTCGCCCACGGCTGTACGCATGGCGACCCCTTCGCCTACGCCAACGATCCGGTTGGCGAGGTCGCTGACGTTGGCCATGCTGATCGGGTTGAGCTTTCCTGTCGCTTCGGAAAAGGCCTTGGGTAACAGTTCGCCCCAGTTGCGGTTTTCCTTGGTCACCCGGTAGGTGGGAATCTCCTCATCACCGTGGGTTTGTGCATATTTCGCCACTGCCTGGCCCCCCGCCATGAAGGTGCCGCCCACTGCTGAGGCCGTCGTGCGGGCGATGATGCCGCCGGCGTTTACCGAGGTGAATTGATCAATGGTATCGCGCACGGCATGGGCGGCACCGAAGGCGAGGTAGCCGGTGAAGTCACCGCTCATGGTGCCAAAGTTGTTCGCGTTCTGTTTGAGCTTGAAGTCGTTGCGCTTTTGCTCCTGTGTGAGGTCGAGGGCATCGCGTCCAGCGTTCTCGACCCGACGTCCGTCCTGGGTGACGACTTGCAGGGCCTTGGGATAGACCGACATTGGATCGACTTTTTCCAGGCCGGCGCCGATGGTCTTGTCGACGACGACCTGGACGAATGGGCGGATGCCGTCGCTGATCACCTTGTGGGCGGCGCCTAGGACAGTCGAGGTCGCCGCGACATGCTTGCCGTAGGAGGCGTCCGCCATTTTTTCATCAATCGACGCTGTGATCGCGCCAAAGTGGCCCGCAGACGCCACGCCCTGCGGGATCCCCGCCCCGGCGAACACCGCCAGGCCGGTTACAAAGCCGCTTTTGGTCTTGAGGTCGGCGACATAGTCCTGGCGTGCGACGTTCTTCAGTGCGGTGTCCAGCACCTCGTTTTTCTTCGTCGCCGTTGCCAGTTCGCTTGGCGTGTTCGGCTTGTCGTCATCGGTCTTGAGCAACTCGCCAAGCTCCCCCTGGACCTCGAGCAACTGATCCAGTTGATCTTTCGCCAGGTCGCGTTCGGGTTGGGAAAGGCTCTCGTTGGTCGCGGCACTCTGCGCGTGCTCGATTCGGCTTTCCATGAAGGTATTCAAGCGCGTGGGCATGTCTTGCGTCATGGCTTGCATGACACCCTTGGCATAACCGCGGAAGGCTTCATGGCTATTTTTCAGCAGTTGGCGATCGTTCCCTTCCGGGGTTTTATCAATGACTTCCTGGCACAACGAATGATAGGCGCCAAGGGTATTACCCATGCGCTCGCAGTGTTTGTCCCAGACCGCCTTGAAACCGCCGTCCTCTTTCCGGTCGCCCTCATTCTTGGCCAGGTACTCGTTGAAGTCCTTGACGAATGCCTCGGTTTCTTCGTGGCCCGACAGCATCGGGTGTGGCGTGCCGCCGAGTGCGGCGAGATGCTTCTGTACATCTTGATAACTTGTGCCTGGCGCGTAGCCCAATACCTTGCCTTCCAGGCTCATGTGCTCACGTGCATAGCCAATGGGGTCGCTCTCAGGGTTTTTCTTGCCGAGGCTGGTGACCAGTCCTGTCAGGCGCTGTTGCCTGGTTCGGAGTGTTTGCTGGGTCTTGTCGGTCGCCTGTCCTTCGAAGTGATAAGGCACCAGGGGATTGGTGGAGGGACGAACCTGCCCGGACAGGCTGGTTCCCACTGGCGTGATCCGATCGTCCTGCTGGTGCAACGCCGCCGAGCTGGTGCTTCGTCCTACTGATAAATCTGGCATGTCGTGTTCTCCTAGATTGACAGGGCGCTGTTGAGCCCGGTGCTACGGGGGGTGGGTTTGTGCTGGGTGGTCTTGGCGGTGTCGTTTGGGCTGGCACCGTCGAAGAAGTAGCCATCGCGCCAAATCAGCGCCATGTCGGCAGCACCGCCCATCAGCCCGAGCAGACGCTCGGCCGTGAGGGTTTCCAGGGGGACGTGGCCGATCAGGATCACCTGTTCGCTGTCGCGGTTGTAAGACAGGGAAGGGCAGAACGCGCCGCTCAGCAGGTACAGGTTGGTTTCCAGCAGCCGTTGCAGGACCGCTTCCCGATTCGCCACCGGCAATGGCCCGAAGCTGCAGTAGATAAAGACGTCTCCCTCACCCACGCCTGGGGTGTGCTTCAGGGAAAAGTCCACATCCTTGACCGACAGGTTCGCCTGCTCGTAGAACGCTGCCGGGGTAGGAATCATTGTGAGTTCGCAGAGCTGATCGATCAGCTTGCAATAGATGGGTGACGCCATGAGTGACCTCGCATTGTCATCCAGGCGCCGACGAGCGCCTGCTGCCCATGGTGAGTGACAGCTGCGGCATTTCGGTTCCAACCGAGCCCCTGCCGCCCGATGACAGCGTGCCGGACGAGCCGCGTGGAACCGCTGCCTTGCGATCTGCCACCCAATGGCGCCACCTCACTCAAGGTTGACCGCCCATGCCTCGATCAATTGCACTTTTGCCGGCCCTTCGCTTCGTCCCCAAAGGGTTGTCCATGCTGGCCATGGGGACCTTGCTGTATGGCTGCCAGCACCTCGAACCGCAGTTGACCATTGGTGATCCGTTCGCCAACGAGCCTTACCGCTCGCAACTGCGCTGGCTTGAGCCGGCGCCTACGGACACGATCATCCAGATCGGCGAGTCATCCCCGCAAAGCGGCGGCAGCCTGTGGACGCGCATGCGCCAGGGGTTTTCCTTGCAGGCCAAGACCCAGGGTGTGGCGCGTATCGATGAGCAACGCCGCTGGCTGATGGATCGCCCGGCTTTTCTCACCCAGACCGGGCGTGCCGGCAGCCGTTACTTGCATTTCATCGTGGGTGAACTGAACAAGCGCAACATGCCGCTGGAACTGGCGCTGCTGCCAGCCATCGAGAGCGGGTTCAATCCGAACGCCCAATCGCCGGCCCAGGCCCTGGGCCTTTGGCAATTCATTCCCGCCACGGGGCGCCGCTATCAATTGCAGCAGCGGGGCGACTATGACGAGCGCCGGGACATTCCGTCATCGACGCGGGCCGCCCTGGATTATCTGTCCTACCTGCACGATTACTTCGACGGCGACTGGCTGCTGGCGCTGGCCGCCTACAACGCCGGGGAAGGGCGCGTACGCGACGCCATCACGCGCAATCGCGCCCGCGGCCTGGCGACCAACTATTGGAACCTGTCGTTGCCCGGCGAGACCCAGAACTATGTGCCGCGGCTGCTGGCGCTGTCGCAACTGGTGAATGCGCCCGCCGACTATGGCGTGAGCCTGGCGCCCATCGCCGACCAGCCGTATTTCCAGATGGTCGCCTTGGCGCAGCCGGTGGACCTGGCGCACCTGGCGCAGTTGTCCGGTGTTCATGAACGAGAATTGCGCATGCTTAACCCTGCCGCGCGCGGCAGGGCCAGGGGGCGCCTGCTGATGCCCCTGGACGCATCGCGCAGGTTGCTGGCCCAACCGGACATGATCGCCAAGGCCGCGCTGCCCCGCGTGGCCGGTAGCGAAGAACAAGTGGTTGCCTCACCCGATACCGGCACGGCCGAGCCGCAGGTGGCGGAGGTGGTAGTGCCGCCAGGGGTGTGAGCCGGTTGCTTCCAGAAGCGGAACGCGGAGCGTCCCTGGCGGCATTCCCACGCGGAGCGTGGGGAACGACCTTCCGCAGCCTGATCTTTCGCTTAAGTGAATAGCATCGAGCCGGTCATCCAGGGTTTACAGGCAGCCCATCGCGACATTGGCCAGGCCGCGCGCGCGTGGGTCCATCAAGACGTAGGAACCAATGGTGTTGCAGGCGAAGCCGAACGCCACGCCGCGTTCAGGGTCGGCAAACCCGATGGTGCCACCGGCGCCCATGTGGCCGAACGCCTCGTTGCCCATGCCATAACTGCCGTTCGCCACGTCCGGCTGGTTGAGCATGATGCCCAGGCCGAAACGCGTTGGGGTCTGGATGGTCGGGTCGTATTCGGCGCTGTGCTCGCGCAACATTTCGTTGAGCAGCGGTGACTCCAGCAGTTGCCCGTCGAGCAGGCCTGCGTAGAACGCCGCCAGGCTGCGGGCATTGCCGTGTCCGTTGGCCGCTGGTTGGGTCATGCGTTTCCAGCCCGTCTCGTTACTGCGTCCCAGCACCATGGGCGGGTTGGCGAAGGCCAGCGCGCTCATGGCGGTCGGCTCGTTGAGCACGTCCTTCAACACCCGGCCAAACGCTTCGTCGTCGATCTCGTCTTTGGTGCGCGCCATGTAGGCACAGCGGGCGATGGTCGCGTCGTCCAGGCCGAGGTGGAAGTCCAGCCCGAGCGGCACCGCCACGCGTTGGTGAATGCTTTGCGCCGGCGTCAGGCCATCCACCCGGCGTAGCAATTCGCCGAGGATCCAGCCGAACAGCAAGGGTGAATAGGTCTGCTGTTCCCCAGCCGCGGCCCAGGGAGTTTCCTCGGCGATCAGGTCGGTCATGGTGTCCCAGTCGTAGAGGGTTTCCGGTGCCAGGGGCGTGCGCAGCGCAGGCAACCCGGCACGGTGGCAAAGCACCTGGCGCAGGGTGATCGACGCTTTGCCGGCGTTGGCGAAGGCCGGCCAGTAGTGGCAGACCGGCGCGTCCAGGTCCAGGCGTCCTTCGCCGACCAGCTGCATGATCGCCACCGCCGTGAAGGGCTTGGTGCAGGAAAACAGATTGAGCAGCGTGTCGCGCTGCCAATGGCTGTCCGGCTCCGGCCCGGCAGTGCCGGCCCACAGGTCTATAACGGTTTCGCCGTCAATCTGGATGCAAAGGGCGGCGCCGCGTTCGAAGGGGCTTTGCATCAGCCGGATAAACGCCTCTTTGACCGGTTCGAAACGAGTGTCGCATTGGCCATGGATTGCAAGTGCACGCGTCATGTCAGCTCCACGCAAGGGTTGGTGTTTTCCCTTGAGTGACCGTGGCCGTGCAAACGGTTCACCGGCAGGTAACCCACATGGATCTTTTTTGGCGCGCCCGGCCACTCAGGAGCAACGATTCATGCCCCTGGAGAGTGTTCATGGCTTACGAGCGTACCCTTGATTTGAATAGCGACGCCTTTCGTGGCGAGGCTTATCGGCATTATGCGGCGCTGCGCCAGGCGTCCCCGGTGTTCCTCAGCCAGGCCGAAGGGCAGTTGCCGATGTGGTACGTCACCGGTGCGCGGGAAGTCGAGGAGGTGCTGCTGGACAACGAGCGCTTCGCCCGTGACCCGTCGCGGATCGATGCGCAGTTCGCCGCGATGCTCGGCGGCGAACAATCCATCGCGTTTCTTAACGACCACATGCTCAACCGCGATGGCGACAGTCATCGCCGCTTGCGTCGCCTGGTCAACAAGGCCTTCACGTTGAAGGCGGTGAATGCCCTGCGGCCGCGTATCGAACAGATCGCCGAGACGTTGCTGGAACCCGTGTGGTCGAGCGGCCAAATGGACGTGGTGAGCCAATATGCATTCCCGTTATCGATCACTGTCATCGCCGAATTGCTTGGCGTCCCTGCACAAGATCGTGACGACTTCCGCCGCTGGTCCCACATGATCGTCCAGCAGGTGGGGCATGACCTGAGCGAGTTGCAGCATTGCTACAAGGAATTCGCGGGCTACATGCTCGCGTTGATCGACCAGCGTCGAGCACAGCCGGGCGATGACCTGGTTTCGGCGCTGGCGCAGGTCGAGGAAGAGGGCAGCATGCTCAGCCAGAGTGAGCTGTGCAGCATGATCGCGCTGCTGATCATCGCTGGGCACGAAACGTCGGCATCGATGATCGGCAATGCGGTGCACATGCTCGTGCAGCACCCGAAGGTGCTGGCGCAATTGCGTGACGAGCCGGCGTTAATGCCTGGCGCGGTCGAGGAGCTTCTGCGCTATGACTCTTCGGTGGAGCGGGCCATGGTCCGCTTCGTTACCCGGGACACCGAACTGGCCGGACAACGCTTGCTACGCGGGCAACTGCTGATTGCGGTGGTGGGCTCGGCCAATCGTGACGAAACGCTGTGTGCAAATCCTGACACGCTCGACATCACTCGCCCGGCCTGCCCGCACATGTCGTTCGGCAAAGGCACGCACTATTGCCTGGGCGCCTCGTTGGCCCGGCAGGAATTGGAAATCGCCTTGAACACACTTCTTCGGTGCTGCCCTGGGCTGCAATTGGCGGTCGATCCCGGCGCCGTACGCTGGCGCTACGTGCCCAACTTCAGGGGGCCGGAGGCGTTGCCGGTGTGTTGGTCGGTGGATGGATGACCGAGGTCTTGATGAAAAAGGGGCTGCTGCGCAGCCCAGCGGGAGCAAGCTCCCTCGCCACGGGTTTATCGACTGAACAGCAGGGGCTGCGGGGGCTGTGCAAAAAATGGCATCGGCTCGAATGAGCGCAGGCCCATGCCTTGGAAAGAGGCGGCTCGCCCGACGTCCAGCCGGACGAGCCGTGGACTCACGCCAGGCTGGCCTCCTCGTTTTGCGCTGGCGCTGAAAGGGAGATGGATGCCGTGTCGCCTGGCGTCAGGTGCAGTCCATAGAGCACGACGTCCGCACGGTTATCAGCGAACCGGGCAATCCCTGGGAAGCGTCCCCATTGGGTCGCGCCGAGCCCTTGTACGCCGCGTTTGCTGGCCTCGTTGTGCTCGATGATCCAGGCCACCAGCGTCTCGAAACCATACTGCCTGGCCAACACCACCGCAGCTTGGCCAAGGCGGATGCCGACGCCGCTGCCGATGTGGTCGCTGCGTACGTAGATCGACACTTCACCGGTCAATCGGCAGGCCTGGGCTCCCCAACAGAAGCGGTTGACGATCAACCAGGCGACGACTTCGCCAGCGCGTTCGAGCACGTAGATCGGATCACCCTCCTTGACGAAACAGTCGACGAAAAACGTCATTTCCTTCAGGGAAAACGCTCTGAGCACGGGGGAGCTGGTACCTCCCAGAGCGCTTTCGTTGAAGATATCTGTCATCACCGGCAAGTCGTCGGGGGTGTAGCGGCGCACGCCGCGTGGCAGGTCGGGCCGGCTGTTCAAACGATTGTGGGTCATGGCCGGGCTTCTCCATAGACGCTTCGTTTGAGTTGTTCACGCGCGCGAAACAACCTTGAACGCACGGTACCAATGGGGACGCCCAGTCGCTCGGCGGCATCGCGGTAGCTGCTCTCGGTGTCCACGGCGGTCCACAGGGTATCGCGCATGTCCTTGGGCAACTCGTCCATGGCTAACAGCGTGCGGTCCAACAGCCGACGGTTGTCGCACAGTTCACTCAGGTCAATGTCGTCACTGGACTCGCTGAACTCGCTCTCATCGAACGTGCTCAGCGGTGGCTGCGCATAGAAGCGACGGAAGTGGTTGCGGATCAGGTTGAGGGCGATGCCGCACAACCAAGTGTCCTGCTTTGCCAGCCCTTTGAACTTCTGCTGGTTGCGCCAGGCTTCCAGGTACGTGAGCTGGATGATGTCGTCGGCGTCGTCTTGATTGAGTACACGTTTTTGCACAAACAGACGCAGCTTGCGTTCCTCGCCGAAGCAGATGTCTGGCGCACCTGTGGGGGCCGGGGAGGTTTGCGGGGGGGTCATGAGATTCAGGCTGTTCATTAATAAATCCCTCTGAGTAGGTTCCATAGCGCCGATCAAAATGTCGACGTTTCCCCCGTCAGCAGGACCTGTGCCAAGCCGGATTTGTGAGTTATCTGTCTGATAATTAAGTGTTTTTTACTAGTGCTTTTGCTCTATTTGTGCAAGGGCATGCACAGCCGTCCCAAGCGCCACTGCATGAAATTGCACCGAGCGAACGCTCGGGCAGGAAACCCTTGCGAACCGGTCAGAAAGGGCCATGGCCGCTGATGGAACTGAATGCTGGATAGCCGCCACCCACTGAGCGTCCGAAACCACGCTCACGGCCATCATGAAAGTAGAAGCCCCGACAAATGCGCATATTGCCGCCAACCTTGCCCAGGCCGTTTCGGCCGTCGTGGGCATTGGCAAGCCTGTCGAATCGTTTCAGGCCGTGCAGTCCAATTCGATGGAGGAGGTCGGCATGACCTTCAGCCATCATGTGGAGCGTAATACCAAGGCGCTGAGCCAGCGGCGCATCCGCAATGCCCGCAGTGAGGTGGGCCAGGTGCGCGTCGAGACGCGGGAGCAGTTGGAAGAGTGGTACGACCAACTCGGCCACCCAGGCAAGCAAAGCCTGGGGGCGATGGCCGCCCAGGCGGGTTTGTTGTTATGTGGCGAGCCGGTGCTTGAAGAGGTGGTGCAGTCCACCGGTGGTGACCCGGCCCGTACCGACCTGATCCTGCAGCAAGCCTTGCGCGAGGCCGAAGTTCAAGGTCGTCTCGTCGAAGCCCAGCGCGCTCGCGACTACCTGCAACTATTGCGCGAGCGTTATGGCGCGCAGATCCAGGCGGGCATGAACATCGCCGAGGCCTTGCGCGCTGCGGGCGGCGATCCCGAACTGCGCCAGGCGGTACGGCGGCTCTATTACGACACCGTGGTGCTCAAGCAATCGTTGCCCACCATGATGCAGGCGTTGCTTGGCTTGTTCGGCGAGGCGGCCTTCGTGCCGGGGCTGGACATGATGCGCCGGGCACTGGCTGACGATATCGCGGCGCACACACCGTCACGTCCTACCGCCCTGTTGCGCACGTTGTTGATCGGCCTGGCCGCCTCGACGCAACTGGGCAGTGTCCTGCACAGCTGCCGCCGTTTGCTCGAGCAACTGGCCTGCAGTTGCCCGGCCAGCCAGCTCACGGCGGTGCTGTTGCTCCAACGCATGCTGGGGTTTGTCAGCAGTGGCCTGTCGGCGGCGGAAGTACGGCGTATCGGGCGTGAACTGGGTGGAGAAGAGGAGCGGGACCAACTGGTCTCCCTGAACGGCCTGTACCCTTTGCTCAAGCGTTTGCCGCTACCTCTCTGGCGGGATAGCAAAAGCCGACAGACCGCGCTGAAGAACCTGTTGGTGCTGCTCGATGAGCGTTCCCGTGGCGAGCCCCGAAGCCAGACCGCTGCCCCGGTGATTGGAGCACGCTCATGATCGCCCTGTTGAACAAAGTCGCCAACGAAGCGGTGCGACGCATCGAGGTGGTCGGGGCGTTCGTGGTGCTGGGCATCGTGTTCATGCTGATCCTGCCCTTGCCGACCTCGGTGGTCGATGCGCTGATCGCGATCAACATCTGCATCTCCTGCCTGCTGATCGTGCTCTCGCTGTACCTGCCGCGACCGTTGGCGTTTTCCTCGTTTCCGGCGGTGCTGCTGCTGACCACGCTGTTCCGGCTGGCGTTGTCGGTGGCGACCACCCGGTTGATCCTGCTCCAGGGCGACGCCGGCCATATCGTCCAGGCGTTCGGCGATTTTGTAGTGGGGGGCAACCTGGCGGTCGGGTTGGTCATCTTCCTCATCCTGACGGTGGTCAACTTCCTGGTGATCACCAAGGGCTCGGAGCGGGTCGCCGAAGTGGCGGCGCGGTTCACCCTGGACGCGCTGCCGGGCAAGCAGATGTCCATCGACAGCGACCTGCGCGCCAACCTGATCGATGTCAGCGAAGCCCGGCGGCGTCGCGAGGAATTGAACAAGGAAAGCCAGCTGTTCGGTGCGATGGACGGGGCGATGAAGTTCGTCAAGGGCGATGCCATCGCGGGTTTGGTGATCGTGGTGATCAACCTCATCGGCGGCTTTTCGGTCGGCATGATGCAGCATGACATGGGCGCATCCGAATCGATGCACTTGTACGCCGTGTTGACCATCGGTGACGGTCTGATCGCGCAGATTCCGGCCCTGCTGATTTCTCTTACTGCGGGCATGATCATCACCCGCGTATCGCCGCAAGGGGAGCCGGCAGGCAGTAGCGTCGGCAAGGAAATCGCCCAGCAGTTGACCGCCGAACCCAAGGCCTGGGTGATCGCTTCGGTGGGAATGCTCGGCTTCGCGGCCTTGCCCGGCATGCCCACGCTGGTGTTCATTGTCATCGCCTTGATCACCGGCACCGCCGGCATCGTCCAGCTCTACTCGCGCGCCCGGCTGGCCCGCCAGGGCGACCAGCCAGCGGAGGTCGTGGCCCCGGCACAGAACGGCGCCGAAGACCTGCGCAGCTTCGACCCGACCCGTGCCTATCTTCTGCAGTTTTCCAAAGCCATGGAAGGCAACGCGGCCGCCGAGGAAGCCATCCAGGCGATCCGCAAAAAGCGTAACGCGCTGGTGGCCGGCTTTGGCCTGACCCTGCCGCCCTTCGAGATCGAATACAGCGCGCTGCTGGAAGACGACGAGTTCCGCTTCTGCGTGCACGAGGTGCCGATGTTGCGGGCAACTTTCGGAGAGCGCGTGGCCGTGGCGCGCGGGCCGCTGCCGTTGGAACCGCGCGACGGGCAGGTCGGCAGCGAGGTGCGTGACGAGCAGCAGTGGCTCTGGCTGACGCCTGACGATCCGCTGCTGGCGGATGAACGCGTGGAGGCGGTGTCGGCCGCCGAGTTGCTGGTGGAGCGCATGAGCCGCGCGATGTTTGCCACGGGCCCACAATTCTTGGGGCTTCAGGAGAGCAAGTCGATTCTCAGTTGGCTCGAAGCGGGCCAGCCAGAGTTGGTGCAGGAACTGCAGCGGACCATGCCATTGGCCCGTTTCGCCGCCGTGCTCCAGCGCCTGGCCGGGGAAGGTGTCCCGCTGCGCGCGGTGCGGCTGATCGCCGAGTCCTTGATCGAGCACGGGCAGCACGAGCGCGACGTCGGTGCGCTGACCGACTACGCGCGCATCGCCCTGAAGTCGCAGATCTATCACCAGTACCGCGACGAAGACGGCCTGCACGTGTGGCTGTTGACGCCGGAAACCGAAGGCCTGTTGCGCGATGCGCTGCGCCAGACCCAGACGGAAACCTTTTTTGCCCTGGAAAGCCTGCATACCCGCGCCTTGGTCATGCAGTTGCGCGAAGGCTTCCCGTTGCGCGCCAAGCGCGTGGCCGTGCTGTTGGTGGCGCAAGACCTGCGGGCCCCGCTACGCGATTTGTTGCGCGACGAATTCAATCACGTGCCCGTGCTCGCCTTCAGCGAGTTGCACAGCAACGCCCAGGTCACCGTGCTGGGGCGCTTTGACCTCGAGCAGGAAAAGCTACGGATGGAGGATGCCGCGTGACGGGCTTGTCTTGGCACGCCAGCAGCGGTGCCTTCACGTAACGATGCAAATCCAGGTGCGTTCGATGGCCTGGCTGTGACAGAGGACGGGGGCCGCCGGTGCCCCGTCGTACAACCGGATCGTGGGCGAGCGTCTGTCGCCCCTTGAGGAATTGACCATGTTCGAACTGCGAGTCTTGAGTGGTCTGCACCGAGGTGCGGCGTTGCCGCTGGTTGGCGAGCAATGGGTGGTCGGGGCGGCGGAGGAGGCCGATCTGGCGCTATACGATCCGGGCATCTGTGGGCGTCACGTGGGCCTGCGGCAGGTGCAGGGCCAGTGGCTGCTGGAACGGCTGGAGGGCACGGTTTGCGATGGACAAGGCCAGCCTTGGGCCGCGACCGAGCCCTTGCAGAGCAATGCTCCGTTTGCCGTGGCAGGCGTCTGGCTGTGCCTGGCCCCGGCCGATCAGCCCTGGCCCGAAGAGGCGGCGCTGGACGACGCTGCGCATCTTGCGCTGGACCGGGAAACCCCGAAGCCCGCCGTGCGGCCGTCGTGGCCCAAGCGCCTGGCCATTGCCGCGGCGGTGATCACCGTCGCCTCCAGCGCCTGGGCCTTTACCAGCCAGCCGGCGCAGACTGTGGCACGCAGCCCGGCCCAGCAGCTCAAGCAGACCAAGGTGGCCCTGGACAATGTCGAGGCGGTCCGCCTGGAGCTGGATCGCATGTTGCAGGAGCGCGATTTGGACGCCGGTGTACGGGTCGAGAGCCAGGACGACCGGCTGGTCCTGGTGGGTGAGTTGCCGCGCCCGCGCCTGGCGATGGTCGAACGACTGATCGAGCGCTTCCACGACCGCTACGAAACGCCGATCGGGATCACGGCCAACGTCAAGGAACGGCTGACGAAGCTGCCGTTCCAGATCGCCCAGATCGTGGGCGGTAAGCATGGTCACGTGGTCACCGCCGATGGCCGTCGGTTGTTCCTGGGCGACCAGATCGATGGCCTGCGCTTGACTGCCATCGACAGCGGCAAAGTCACCTTCGAGGGTGACCAACGCTACGAGGTCACCTGGTGATGACGCAGGCGGCCATCGCGCGACTGGAGGCCTGGGAGGCCGGGCAATTGGCGCACTTGCGTCGCTTCGCGCCGGTCATGGTGCGCGGACGGGTGCAGCGGGTCAGCGGCATCTTGCTGCAGTGCCGGCTGCCGGGGGCGCAGATCGGCGACCTCTGCCGGGTCGAGCGCGACGCCCGCGAGCCGCTGCTCGCCGAAATTGTCGGCTTCGACCAGCACGATGCCTTGCTCAGCGCCTTGGGCGGGCTGGAGGGCGTCCGGGTCGGTGCGGCGGTGGAGCCGCTGGGCATGCCGCATCGGGTGTGCGTGGGGCCGCAGTTGCTGGGCCAGGTGCTGGATGGATTCGGCCGGCCGCTGGTGGATGGCGGCGCGGGAGCCTTCGCCGGTGCGCATGTGCCGAATGCGTCGCCGGTGATTGGCGAGGCCCCGGCGCCCACCGCGCGACCGCGCATCCAACGGCCCTTGATGACCGGCGTACGGGCCATCGACGGCCCGCTGACGCTCGGCGAAGGCCAGCGTGTGGGGCTGTTCGCCGGCGCCGGTTGTGGCAAGACCACACTGTTGGCGGAGATTGCCCGGAACGTTGATTGCGATGTCATCGTGTTCGGCCTGATCGGCGAGCGTGGGCGCGAACTGCGTGAATTCCTCGACCATGAGCTGGATGATGAACTGCGTGCCCGTGCGGTGCTGGTGTGCGCCACCTCCGATCGCTCCAGCATGGAACGCGCCCGCGCAGCGTTCACCGCGACGGCATTGGCCGAGGGTTTTCGTGCCCGGGGCCAACGCGTGCTGCTGCTCATCGACTCGCTGACCCGCTTCGCCCGGGCCCAGCGTGAGATCGGCCTGGCCGCCGGCGAGCCGTTGGGGCGTGGCGGCCTGCCGCCGTCGGTCTACAGCCTGCTGCCGCGCCTGGTCGAACGGGCCGGGCTGACCCACGAGGGCGCTATCACCGCGTTTTATACGGTGCTCATCGAGCAGGATTCCATGAACGATCCCGTGGCGGATGAAGTACGTTCGCTGCTCGACGGTCACATCGTGCTGTCACGCAAGCTCGCGGAGCGCGGCCACTATCCGGCAATCGATGTGCTGGCCAGCCTGTCGCGAATCTTGGCCAATGTGGCCGAGGCGGAGCACCTGCGGGCGGGCATCAATCTGCGTCGGTTGTTGTCGGCCTATGAACAAATCGAACTGATGTTGCGCCTGGGCGAATACCAGGCTGGCGCCGACCCCTTGACCGATCTGGCGGTGGAGTCGCGTGGCGCCCTGGACGCCTTCCTGCGCCAGGACCTGCGTGAGCCGGAGCAGTTTGCTTCCACGCTCGCCCACCTGCAGCAGTTGACCGCCTATGTCCCGGGTTGATCTGGACGCCCTGGCGCCGATACGCCGCCACCGCGAAGCGCAAGCCGAGCGGGCGTGGCGCCAGCAGCGTGAGCGTTTGCGTGAACGCGAAGCCGCGGTTGCCGCCGCGCGCGCGCAGATGCAGGCGACCCGTGAGCAACAGGCGGTGCAGCGCGAGGCGTTGTACGGCGAGCACCGTGGCCGAGCGTTGAGTGTGTGCGAACTGAATGCCTGGAATACCCAGGAACGTCGCTTGATTGGCGAACTGGCTGAGCAAGCGCGGGCCGTGCAGGCGCTGGACGATGAACAGGCGCAGCAGGCCCGGCACACGGCCGCTGCCCAGCAGCGGCTACAAGGGCGCCGGCGAGATCTGGAAAAGCTCAGCGCAATGATGGAGTACCTGGTGGAGCCCCCCAGCGATGAATGAGCACAGCGTACGCGGTGGGCCGACACCGCACGGCAATCCCCCGGCGGCCCCCGTTCGGCATCCGCCTCGAGCGTACGAGCAACCGCCTGCCCAGGTGAGTCGGGCAAGCCGTCCGGTGGAGCGTGAGTCCGCCCCTGCCAGCGGACGCGACCCGGACCTGACGGCAGGCAGCAGTGACGGTTACTGGTTTCGTCAGTGGGTCGATGCGCCACGGGGCGGTGCGCAGGATGACAGCGCCGGCACCGGTTCGCTGTCGGGCCTGGTGAACCTTTCGAGCGGCGAAGAGGAGGCGTTTGTCGACCAGCTCACGCCGCGCTTGCGCGCCACCCTCGACCAGCAATTGGACCTGCTACTGCATCTGCCCAATCTGGGCCGCATCAAGGTCTCCGCCCGGCGGCCAGGCGGGGCGTGCGGGTGGGACATCGGCCTGAGCAGCGAAAGTGCAGACGTACAGACGCGGCTGTCGAGTCGATCCGGTCGTCTCGAAGAGGCGCTGACCCAAAGCCTGGGCCAGCCGGTCAGCGTGCGCGTAGCGCAGGAAGAAGAGGTTGGCGCGACATGACAGTCCATGCATTGGTGCTGCCGACGGTGGGCAGCGAGGACGCCACCGCCCGGCGGCTATTGGGAATTGGCGTCCGGTTGCCCTTCGAGGTGGCGGGCGAGACGGGCCTGCTGGAACTGACTCCGGGCGGCGTTGCGGCTGGGAGCACGCCGTGTGTGCTGGCGTGTGCCCATGGTGTCTTTACCTTGGACGAGGCCGGCGCGGTGCTCAGCCTGTTCGGTGAATGCCCGGTGGTCCTGCCTGCCGAACCCGGGCCGGATGACACGTGGTTCTGGTCGCTGTTCCAGCAAACCCTGAGCGAGCCCCTGCGCCAGGCCTTCGGTTTTATCAAACCAGCGGCCGGACCCGCGGTGCAGGGCATTGCCTGCCGGCTCGACGTGAGGGTGGGCACGGCCCGCGTCACGAGCCATCTGGAAATGACCAGTGCGACCTTGCTGGGGCTGCTTCGCACCGATCCCTGGCAACGGCGAGCCGCGCCAAGGATCGAGGGCTTTGCGCTGCGTGTCCCGTTGGAACTGGGACACCTGGCGCTGGCCGCCGGGCAGGTGGCGACGTTGCGCCCCGGTGATGTGTTGGTGCCGCAAACCCCTTTGTTCGATTCATCCGGCCAAGGGCTGATTCGCCTGGGCCGGCATTGTTTGCAGGTGCGGGTACACAGCCGTGCCGCGCCGTTGCGCCTGACCTTGCTCGCTCTGGAGGAGACCGTTATGAGCACCACCGCCGACACCGACATCCTGACGCCGGACTGGGACGATAGCACCGGCTATGAACCTGACGAGCAAACTGGCGAGGCGACTGAGCACCCGCTGTCGGCCTATGCCGCTGAAACCGAGGTGGCACCGATGACGGAGCCGGTCGCTGCCGATCTCCCCGAGCGTTTCGACGACCTGCCGCTGGCGCTGACGATACGTTGCGGTCATTTGCACCTGACCTTGGGCGAGCTGCGCAATCTGGCGCCCGGCGCGGTGCTGCAAGTGCCAGGTGTGGCACCGGGGACGGCGGCGCTGTTTTATGGCGAACGAGCTCTGGCCCAGGGCGAGCTGGTCGAGGTCGATGGCCGATTGGGTCTGCAAATCGCCCGCGTGGATGTGGCTGGATGAGCTTCCAGGGGGTCGACCCCTTTCTGCTGGCGCTGTTCATTGGTGGGATTTCGTTGGTCCCCCTGCTGCTGATTATCTGCAGCGCCTTTCTCAAGATAGCCATCGTGTTGACGATCACCCGTAACGCCATCGGTGTGCAGCAGGTGCCACCCAATATGGCCCTGTATGCCATTGCCCTGGCCGCGACGCTGTTCATCATGGCGCCGGTGGGCCACAACATCGCCGAACAGCTGAAGGAACAGCCGCTGGATTTCAGCAGCACCGAGGCGTTGCAAGGTTCTGCGCTGAACGCGGTAAAACCGTTGCAGGCTTTCATGTCGCGCAACACCAACCCGGACATCCTCGCCCACCTGCTGGAAAACACCCAGCGGATGTGGCCCAAGGAACGCGCCGAGCAGGCCAGCCGCGACGATCTGATGCTGCTCATTCCGGCCTTCATGCTGTCGGAGCTCGAGGCCGGTTTCCAGATGGGATTCCTGATCTATATCCCGTTCATTGTCATCGACCTGATCGTGTCCAACCTGCTGCTGGCACTCGGCATGCAGATGGTCGCGCCCATGACCATTTCGTTGCCGCTCAAGCTGCTGATTTTTGTCCTCGTGCAGGGCTGGACGCAATTGCTCGACAGCCTCTTCTATTCCTATCTTTGAGGACGTGCGATGGACGCGCTGACGTTGTTTAAGGAAGGCATGCTGCTGGTGGTCCTGCTCTCCGCACCGCCCTTGATCGTTGCGGTGATCGTCGGTGTACTGACGTCCCTGGTGCAGGCCTTGATGCAGATCCAGGACCAGACCTTGCCCTTCGGCATCAAGCTGGTGGCGGTCGGGCTGACCTTGCTGGTGACGGGCCGCTGGATCGGTGTGGAGCTGCTTGGACTGTTGCGTCGGGCATTCGAAATGATGGCCAATACCTGATGACGGCCCAGGCTTTCGTCCCGTATTTCGACTTGCTGCTGTCGATCGCGCTCGGCATGGCGCGGATTTACCCGGTCGCTTACCTGGTCCCGGTGTTTTGCTTCCAGCACCTGCGAGGCTTGCCGCGCCATGCCGTTGTGTTTGCCCTGGGCATGTTGCCGGCGCCCGGTATTCGCCAGGCGCTGATCGATGCCCAGGTCAATTGGTTGTCGCTGGCCGGGTTGATGTTCAAGGAGCTGGTGCTGGGCTTCTTGCTCGGGGTGCTGTTGGCGATGCCGTTCTGGTTGTATGAGTCGGTGGGCGCCTTGTTGGACAACCAGCGCGGTGCGCTCATCGGTGGCCAGTTGAATCCGGCGCTCGGCACCGACACCACGCCCCTGGGCCTCTTGTTCAAGGAGATGACGATCTTGCTGCTGGTCACCACCCTGGGCATTGGCACGTTGACCCAGGTGATCTGGGACAGCTACCTGGTGTGGTCGCCCACCGTTTGGTTTCCATTGCCTGGCGCGGATGGCTTCGGCGTGTTTCTCGGGCTGCTCGCCGAAATGTTCATGCACATGATGCTCTACGCGGCGCCCTTTATCGGCTTGCTGTTGCTGGTGGAGTTCAGCCTGGCGCTGCTCAGTCTGTATAGCCCGCAATTGCAGGTGTTCGTCCTCGCCATGCCGGCCAAGAGCCTGATTGGCCTGGGCTTCCTGCTGTTCTACCTGCCCACGCTGTGGGACGCGATGACTGGCCGTCTTGGTCGCTATGGCGAAATCCGGCATCTGCTTCACCTGTTGTTGCAGGCGCCCTGAAGGAGGGCTTCGCCCATGAGCGAAGACAGTGGCGAAAAGACCAAGCGGGCGACGCCGAAGAAAATTCGCGACGCGCGCAACAAAGGCCAGGTCGGCCAAAGCCAGGACTTGAGCAGCCTGCTGGTGCTTGCGGCGATCACCGAAGTGGCATTGACCCAGGCCGACGACAGCATGCAGGCCTTGGGGGACATGGTGGCATTCCCGCTGCATCGGCTGGATGTCGACTTCGTGCGTGCCTTCGAGGAAACCTTGGCCCACGCCGGTGGCGTGCTGCTCAACTTCACCTTGATGACCGTAGGGTTGGCGATCGTCACGCGCCTGGTGGCTGGTTGGATACAGTTCGGTTTCCTGTTCGCCCCCGAGGCCCTTCAGCCGGACCCGAACCGCTTGAACCCGATGAACCAGGCCAAACAGATGTTCTCCGGCCAGGCGCTGATCAACCTGTTCATGGGGCTGGTCAAGGCCGTGTTTATCGGCACCGTGATTTATCTGGTGACCCTGCCGGCACTCGGGTCGTTGATCAGCCTGGTCAACGGCGACCTGCACAGCTATTGGCGCGGGCTGGCCAGCCTGTTTCGGCACATCATGCACATTTGCCTGGGTGTATTGCTGGTGCTGGCGATCCTCGACTTCGGCCTGCAGAAATATTTCTTCGCCAAGCGCCTGCGCATGAGCGAGGAGGAAGTGCGCAAGGAGTTCAAGGAAATGGAAGGCGACCCCCACGTAAAAATGCATCGCCGCAGCCTGGCCCGGCAATTGGTCGACCAGCCCGTCAACAAAGAGACCAAGCCGGTGGAAGACGCCGACATGCTGGTGGTCAACCCCACCCACTTTGCCGTCGCGCTGTTGTATCGTCCCGAGGAAACGCCGCTGCCGCAGTTGATCGTCAAAGGCGTCGATGCCGAGGCCCGGGCGCTGATCGAGCGGGCCAAGGCGGCCCGGGTTCCGGTCATCCAGTGCATCTGGCTGGCGCGCACGATCTACCGTGAAGATGTCGGCGGCTACATCCCCCGGGAAACGCTCCAGGCGGTCGCCCACATTTATCGGGTGTTGCGCGAACTGGATGACGAGGCCAAGGGCGAGGTCATCGAGATTCCGGAATTGAACCAGCGTTGAGGTCGATGGAACCGATGCATACGCGGTTGCCACTCAGGGAGTGAGCCAGGCTCGTCCGCAGGATGCGGCCTGCCGACAGTGCCCACCACACAGACCATCGACTCGTGGAGGATTCCCATGCCCGAACCCAGTTCCCTGACGAGCCCCTTAAGGGGCACAGGTGCCCTGCACGGCACCGACAGCTTATCGCCATCGCGCTCCCCTTCGCTGAGCCAGCGACCTCGTGAGGCGCAGCAGCGCGAAGGCACCCAAAGCCTGCATGGCCGGGGACGTTCCTCCTCGACGCCACCGGCAATGCATCAGCGTGGCCGCCCCCGAGCGCGGGACGCCAATCACGCGGCGCCGTCGAATGACACGCAACCGCTGAATGACACGCAAACGTCCAGTCCCGCTTCGGAATCTCGCACGCCGGACTCTTTCATGCGCGAGATGGAAACCCGTCAAAAGCAGTTGATGGAAAAGCAGTTCGAGATGCAGATGGGGATGGAAGAGCGCCAGAGCACCATGATGCTCATTAAAAGCTCCGCCGACATGGCCAAGTTGATGAGCGATACGGTGACGGAGGTCACCAAGGGCTTCATGGACAGTGCAAGGAAAGTCATGCAGGAGGGGGGCGAAGCGATGAAGCTTCGATAAAGCGATGAGCCCACATAAAGCGGCGCAGGAGCTGTCGAGTGCAACGAGGCTGCGATCTTTTCAATGACACTTGAATTTCAAGCGAAAGATCAAGAGATCGCAGGCTTCGCCAGCTTCTACAGGGTTAGCCCAGTCGGGTGCGGTTGGTGTTGAGCGAGGCCGGACGAGGGCTGCCCGGCGGTGCAGGCACCGCCAAGCGCGCCCGAATGTCGCCGACCTGGGCGACGAAACCGACGATCCAATGGCAGAACCGCGCCTCGTCGAGCATCGCCAGCGGACAATGGGCACACAAGCGAACGCTGCCCTTATCGTCCAGGGCCAGCCAGCTGCCGCCGAGCAGATCCAATCGAAAATTGAGTTCCAGCAGCCGCTTGTGCAATCCGGGCGCGTGGGCAGGTACATCGATGGAGCTATGGAGGATGGCGACATCGCCGTGATCGGGCAATTCGATGACCACGGCTTCGCGGTTGCTCGCGTCATACAGCGCGCACACGCCACCTTCCAACTGCAAGTGCGCATGCAAATGTTCCGCGAGGGCCGAGATCAAGCGCTGGGCAAGCGGTGCGACGGTCATGGAAAACCTCTCTCATAAAGTCTCTGGATGAATCACTGTGGCGAGGGAGCTTGCTCCCGCTGGGCTGCGCAGCGGCCCCAAAACCATTCAACGCGGTGCACCGGGAGATACCGTTTGCGGTAGTTTTTACGACTGCTGCGCAGCCGAGCGGGAGCAAGCTCCCTCGCCACGGGTTCAGTGTTGCTCCTGGGTGAACAGCATTGCCCTCAATACGTGGCCGAGTAATCATCGAGGTCTTCCAGGCCCAGCAGCGACAGCTGACGGGACTGGATTTCATCAAGCAGCTCAGTGGATAGCGGCGCGTCGGGCAGCGCCTGCCAGACCACGAGTGCCCGCTGCGGATCGAGAAATACGAACAGCTGCGCGTAGTCGGCCGGCTGGGCGAAACGCCGTTCGAGGGCATGCTGGATCTGGTTTGCACGCAGCGCCTGGCTTTGTATTTGTAAGGCGAGCCCCACGCTGTGTGGCTCGCGTCGCAGACAGAACTCAATGCCTGGGGCTATTTCCCAATACGTCGCGATGCCGGCGATGATGTTCTTCTGGAAGGCCTGGCGAGTGCTTACGCTGTGTACCGAAAAAGACATAGCGTTTCAGTTCTCCAATGGGACGACCGTATGGTCCAGTGGGTGTTCGGGGGAGCCAAGGCCGCCGCGCATGCCGGGTGACCACCAGATCACCAGCCGACCGTTGTCCGGTTCGGCGCGGCTGCAGGCATCGCCCTGGCAGCCTGAGCGGTACGCGCAGCCGGCGAACACCGGCAGGCTCAGCAATAAAACGAGCAGCAGTGGCGTGCGACTCATGGCAGGGTCCTCGCGCTGGTTTGCAGAAGAGAAGGGCGCTCGCCGCCTGGCGTGCGTGTGGGTTGTTTCATGACCACGAACACTTCCGTTTCCTCACCGGGCTCAAGCCATACCTTCGGCCAGGCGGAGGTGGCCAGGGCCCAGCGGCTACCGCAACTCGCTTCGTCGAAGCGCAACCTTTGCTGGCCATCGTTGCGTACCACGCCGACGGCGATGCCGTAATCGGGGCCGGCGAACCATTGGGCCCGGGCAGCGTCCAGCGATAGCCCGGGTTGCAACGCGCACAATGTGTCGGGCGAATAAGGAATCGACGCCGCTTGCTTGAACGTGGCCGGAATGTTGCCGTCGGCGAGTTGGGCGAGCACATCGCTGACCTCGATACGACCGACGGGGCGGGTGCCGTTGCGACGCTCTTCCAGGCGGGCCATGGCGCTGTCGACCTGTTCGCGGTCAAGGGCGGAGATGTAGCGGGCCGGGTCGACCTGGTCACCGATCAGGCGAGGCGTCAGGATGAACACCCGTTCGCGGCGACTGGTCTCGCGCGTGGTCGAGGAAAACAGCAGCGGCCCGATCAGCGGGATGCGACCCAGCCATGGCACTCGTTCGAGGTTGTCGCCGGTCTCTTCGGTATGAAAACCGCCTACCACCAATGACCGGCTTTCCCCCATGACAGCCTGGGTGCTGACCACGCCCCGGCGCACGCTGGGCGTCTGCTGGCCGACTTCCGAGGGTTCGATGCGGCCGTCCTCGATGTCCAGGGACATCTGGATCTGATTGCGGCCCCCGGTCTCGATGGCATGGGGCACGACCTGCAAGCTGGTGCCTGCCGTGATGGGCTCGACGGTGGCTACGCGCTCGCCGATGGCCGAGATGTACTCGGTCCGGCTGAAGTCGATGACCGCCGGCTGGTTCTCCAGGGTCAGTACCGAAGGGTTTGCCACCACCGAGGCCAGGCCACGGCCCTCCAAGGCCCGCAGTTGCGCGGAAAAATCGCCGTAGTCCTGAATGAACACCGTCGAGCTGGCACCAGGGCGAATCATCGAGGCGCCGCCGATCAGATCGCCGCTCTCGACGTTCCAGTTCGAGGCCAGCTCAGCCAGTTGCGTGCGGTCGATGTCGAGGATGATCGCATCGATTTCCACCAGCTTGCGCGGCACGTCCACATCGCGAATCAGCGGCGTGTAGATTTCCCGTCGCTTGGGTGCGTCGTAGATGAGCACCGCGTTGTTGCGCACGTCGGCTTCGACGCGGATCTTGCCCCGAGCGCCTGCACCGCTGTTCGCGCCGGACGGTACACGGCTGGTGTTCGGCCGACCCATGCCGTTCAACGCCAACTGTTCGATATTGCCCATGGTCATGGACTGCTGGGTCTGCATGTTCTGGAACGATGCTTGGGGCGAGGCCGTCTGCATGCCCCCCGACACGGCGCTGCGACTTTCCAGCAAGCCTTTCAGGATGCTGGCGACCCCGGGGATGACCAGCGTTTCGCCGCGGTACTTGACGTTGCGGTCGGCGGCGGTGGCATAGCGCAGCGGAAAACTGATCACTTCCTGCTTTTCCTCGGGGGTCTTGCGCGCTTCGGCAAACTGCGCCACCAAGCGCACATAGCGTTCCGGGCCGGAGACCAGGACCACGCCTTCGTCGGGTAACTCACCCCAGCCGAAGCGCGGATCCAGCAGGCCGATGTCGGTCAAGGCTTGCTTCATGTCCGGCACGGCATCGGCGGACACTTCCAGGCGCGTGGAGTCCTGGTTCTGCAAGGGGCTGACGTACAGCGTGTTGCCATACATGAACCACTGGAAGCGATTTTCCAGGCCGAGCCTGTCGAGGAACGCCTGGGGACTTTCGGCGCGCATCCGCCCGTCGACGGTGCCTTTCACCGTGCCGTCGATTACCAGTTGCACGGCGAAGGTATTGGCGAAGTCGCCGAGTACCTTGGCCAGCGGTGTGTTCTGGGCGTCGTAGGCGTAAGGCGTGTTCTTCCAGTCGGTCGGTATGGCCGCCTCTGCCGGCATGCCAGCGCCAAGCGCGCCGGCCAATACCAGTGCGATCAGCGAAGGTTTCGCCCAGCGGCGTGCGATCGACTGGCGAAGGTGTACCTTGCCTGCGGTCATCAAGCGGTACGGTGCAAGCCACCTGTTAGGCATGGCGGATTCCTGTTCCGAGCAAGTGAGAGTGCGAGAGGCGTCGCGCCACAGGCGCGGCAACGGCACGTTGGTCTTTATTGAGAATGGATTGCCAGGTGTCACGCTGGTTGAGCAGTGCTTCGAGTACCTCGATCAAGTCGTCGATGTGCCCGTCCAGCGGCACTTGCGCCAGCAGCCACAACCGACCGTCTTGCGGCGAACGAGCCAGCGCGCCGGGAAATCGCGAGAGGCTTGGGTGCGCCAGCCGAAGCAGGTCTTCCAGAACCACCTCATGGGTCACCGGGACGGTCAGTTCGACCGATGCCAGCAGGCCTTCGTCGAGCTTGCTGAACGTTGCTTCGCCATCGTCGATGACAACGGTGAACCGCTCCGGGCCATCGACGTTGGCGTTCCAGCGGGTGAGCTGTGTGCGCAGCTCATGGCATTGCATCGATGATCGCCTTGGCGAGGTTGTGATGGGCTGTGGTCTGTTGAGTCGCTGCGTTCACCGCGACGGACATGCCGTTCATGCTGGTCAGGAATGAGTGCATGTCGTCGAGCGACTGACTTTCTGCTGCGTTCATCGCAGCGTTGTTGACGTTGTCGGTCGCGCGTTGGAAGTAGGTGTCGAGGCGGCGCTGGACGGCATCGGTGGAAGACATGGGCGGTTCCTCTGGGCTTGGGCATATTCACGAGGTGAGTGGTGCCTGTGCGGTTGGCGGTTCCGCGTGAATGAGGAAAAAAATGGGCGTCGGGATGTGGGGCGCGGTTCTCTTGTGTGGGCTTGCTCGCGATGGCGGCCTGACAGCCGGCCATGCTCTTGTTGACTGCGTACATATCCATTGCTGCGGTAACGGCCACTTAGGGTTCCGCCCTGACGGCGGCTCACTTTTGAGAAGCGCAAAAGTAAGCAAAACGCTTTTTGCCCCACCACTCGGTGCCTCGCTTAGGCTCGGCATGCCCGAACGCAGGCATTGCTCCGTGGGCCGCCGCGAAGGGCCATCCATGGCCCAGCGCGGCTAACCCGGCATCCATGCCGGGTTGCCCACTGCGCAATACCTGCGTTCGGCCAGCGTGGTTAACGGGGCGCCGAGATCAACGTCCACCGCGAGGCGGCCTTATAGCCGACCTGGTTCTGGGTGATCGTGTTTCTCCTGTGGGATCACAGGTATGGCAGTCACCAACAATCCTCTGTGGGATCACAGGTATGGCAGTCACCACCAATCCTCTGTGGGAGCGAGCTTGCTCGCGAAGGCGACGGGTCAGCTTGCGGTGATGGGTTGTGGTTCGGGCAGGCGTAGGGTTTCGACGGCGGTGGGCCAGTCGAGCAGGTATGTACCGCCCGGCGTTTCCAGCTTCAGTTGATGTCGTTCCATGTCGACATCGGCCACCGGCGTCCAGGGGCGTCGGCCGTCGATGCCCAGGCTCTGGGTCAGGCTTGCCAGGTCTTCAGGATGACAGCGAAGGGTGGCGCTGACCGGGTCGTCCTGACGCGACGCCAGTTGGCGGACGAGTGCATCGATGCGTGCCTGCTCCGGGACTTCGTTCAACAGCGTCCCCAGGGCCTCGTTGACCACGTGTGCAGCACTCGTCTCGATTCGCTCCCACATGGCTTGACGCTGGGCTTCCCAGGCGGCGAGTACGGTTTCGGCCTTTTCCCAGAATTGTGCTTGAGCCTCGAGCACGGTCGCGTCCGCCTCTGCGCTGGCGCGTTCAAGCAATTGCGCGGCCTGCGCCTGGGCCTGCTCGAGGATGACCTGTGCGCGGGCACAATCGACCAGGGTTTCGCGAGCGATGTAGGGCTGCGACAGGCCTTGGCCATCGGGGCGCAGTTCAAGCGAACGCCGAGCGAGCATCGTGTCTCTCCGTTTGGATAGGTGCCGAGGGTGCCAGGCTTTGCTCAGCTTTCCAGCAGGCGGACTGCCAAAGCGTATTCAGCTTGGCGGCTGGCGGTTGAGGGGCGGGTGCCGATTCGATGGCGATGATTCTGTCGCGTGGGAACGCCAGGCGCGCCCGTTCCCAGGCCTGTTCGCCCAGCCAGGCACGCAGCAGGGCGAGCGGATCCTGGTCTTGTTCGAGCCAGTGTCCCGGGCGCAGGGCTTTGGCTGTGCGCTCGCACCAGGCCCGGTCCTGCACCGAAAGTGCCTGTGTTGCCGTTAACGGTGCGCAGGTGCTTGCCACCAATTCGCAGGCAAGGACCAAGGTCCGGGGCGTGCCGCAGAACAGCGATTGCAGCGCCGGGCTGGGTTGGGGGGGCGTGCACGGCGTCATACCGAAGTTGCGGGCAAGCGCGGCATGCTGCGCTCGGGCGAGGGCGTCGATCTGTGGCGCGGTCAGCAGGCAAAGCGCTGACGAATACCAGCCCCGGTCTGCTTCGCGCCAGGCGAGGGTCCACCAGCGAACCCATGCAATCTCCGCCGTCATGCGGCGGTCCCGTTATGGTCGGGTTTGGTCCCTGGGTTTTTCACGGCGAACAGCCCAGGTGTCATGCTGTTTTGGGGGGCGGCGGGCGTCCCGGCCGGTTTGGTGAGCGTGCGATCGAGAAATCGTGGCAGTACCAACACGCCGTTGCGCCACAGCCGATAGAGGCCATACAAGACGCCCATCAGGATGGCGAGCAAGGTGATACTTGCCGTCACGGTCACCGCCCGCCAATAGCCGATGTCGTCGGCCTGCATGAGGAAGGGGCCGAAATACGCCATCTTGCGCCGTTCCTGATACGGCGCGGCGGGAACGAATACCACCGATAGCTTGGCCGGATTCTGGGCGGCGTCAGCCATGCCGGGAATCCCGCTGGCGACCAGGTTGCGCACGCGCGGGGTGATGCTGTCGGGGTCCAGCGCACGGGTATGCTTGATAAACACCGAGGCCGATGCGGGTTGGACCGGCTCACCCGGGGCCACCCGTTCCGGCAGGACCACATGGACCCGGGCGAGCACCACGCCATCTATTTGTGACAGCGTCGATTCGAGCTCCTGGGACAGCGCATAGATGTAGCGGGCACGCTCCTCCATCGGCGTGGAAATGACCCCTTCCTTGCGGAAGATCTCCCCCAGGCTGGAACGTGAGCGACGCGGCAGGCCGGCGGCTTCGAGTACCTGGACGGCGCTGTTCATGTCGGCAGGCTCGACCAGCACGGTCAACCCGTCTTTGTCGACTTGCTTGCTCGCCTCCACGTTCTTGTTCGCCAACTCGGCGATCACTTCGTTGGCATCCTGCTCGGAAAGATGGCTGTGCAGTGCCGTCCGTTCGTCGCAACCGGTGAGCAGCAGGCACAGCAACAGTGTCGAGAACGCGCGCTTGGACATGACCGGCCTTCCCTTTACTGAAGATTGGTGAGCTTCTCGATGGCCTGGGAGCCTTTGCTGACCACTTTCGCGGTCATCAGGCTTTCCAGGTGGAAGGACGACAGTGAGCGGTTCGACTGCAACATGTCCTGCGGGTCGGCAGTGCGGATGGCCTTGAGCATGTCCCGGTTGGCGCGGTCGTCCAGGCGCTGCAGTTCACCGGAGCGGCTCGACAGCGAGTCAATGATGCGTGCCGCGACATTGTTTTCGCTGTTCGGGGCGGGGGCTTTTTCGCGCATTTGTGCAGTGAACCAACTGACATCGCTGGTCTCGGCGCTCGCTTGTGTCTTGGCGCTCGTTTTGGCGGACGTGGAGGCGAGGTTGCTGGGGTCGATGGCGTGTATGTCCACGGAATGTCTCCTGTTTCAACGGTCGGTTTGAAAACTCAAAGTTCAGGTGCCTTCAGGCACACATCAGCCTCAAGACGTTGCGAGCGCTACCGGTGACGCTCAGGTGAAACTCGATTTCTTCCCGGTTGCGCCGGGCACGCGGACGCGGCGGGGCTTGCTGGCCGGCCAGGCGGGCGAGGGCGAAGTCCAGCTCTTCCAGGGCAAGTTGGAACAACCGGGTTTCGCGAGCATCCAGCGCGGTGCCGCGGGCAATGCGTTCGGTCCATGTCCACCGTTCTGCGTCGAGGGTCGCTGGCGGGGGATAGCGCGTCGGGTGCTGGTCCATGAACGCGGCGATCTCGAACAACAGGTCCTGGTCGTCTGGTTCATACCGCGCCTGGCCGTCACCTTCGTCGATGTCCAGCAGCGTCAGCAGTTTCCTGCGGCCCAGGACCGCGATGATCTTGAGCAGCAGCGACAGGCTCGCGTCATGACGACTGCGCCGCGTGGCGTGATCGCCCTCGATCTCCCAGGCGCCGAACAGCGCGCCGCAGAAGGGGTTGTTGGCATTGCCGAAATCGCTTTGGCTGTCGACATCGTTGTCACCGATGGGCTGCCGGCGATAGGCGAACATCTGGGCCAGATCGTTGAACAGGTCTTCATTGGAATAGGCGTCATCGATATCGACGTCGAGATTGGAGCCGGTGCCGCTGTTGATTTCTTCGAGGATGTCTTCCAGTACCAGGCGCAAAGGGTCTTGGGTCTCTGCGGCGAATCCGTCCTGGGGGCTCGGCCAACCAGGTCGAGACTGTCCGCCCGCCGAACCCTTTTCGTTGCCCCACTGGACGAGCGACTCTCGCAACCGGTCGCCGGCTCCGTGCAGCGTCAGGTGCAGGCTTGGCGGAGTCGGCGCAGGACGCAGCGTGGGTTCGTCATGGGACAGGTCCCTGAGAGCTCGAAGGCTGTCTGGCAAGTCGATGTGCATAGGGCCTCCTCGCATCGCGCTTGAGGTTACCCCGCCGGAGCGGGGCTGAAGCGAGAGGGTCAGAATCGTATGTTTTTCGAGGCCTCCCCCATGGCGGTGATGGCTTTGGTTGCGGTGTCCATCGACCCTGCCGCGATTGCGTTCATGGTGTCAGCGACCAGTTTCTTCTGGTCGAATTCGGATTTCATGGTTGTCATCGCAGCCGAGGTCGCGTCCATCTGCTGCATGGCAGCCGTGGAAGCCGCGAGAGAAAGTCCACCAAAACTCATAGTCGTATCTCCGGGTTGTGGAATGGCGAGACGATCGTGAGCGTCTCGTTGGTTAAGTGGCGGCCGTTGCGTAAACGGTTCCACCGATCCCACTCAACTCGTCGATATTTGCAGGCACTTCATCCGGTAATACAGCGTGCGCCGGGCGATACCCAGTTCGGCGATGACCTTGTCGATGCAATGATGGTGGCGGCGCATGCAGTCCTCGATGAGGATTTTTTCGAACTGCTGCAGGTGTTCTTTCAACTTGAGTGTCGAGCTGCTGTGTTCCAATTGCTCGGCGCGGGGCAGTGCCGGCAAGCCGAGTACGTACCGCTTGGCGGCGGACTGCAGCTCGCGGATGTTGCCAGGCCAGGCGTAGCCGAGCAGTTGGCGCAACAGCGCTGGCGACGGCGCGACGTAGGGCCGGTCAAGTGCCTGGGCTTCCCGGCGCACCAGCGACTGGAACAGCGGCACGATGCGCTCCTTGCGGCTGCGCAGTGGCGGCAGCTTGAGGCTGATGATGTTCAGGCGAAAATAAAGGTCCCTGCGAAACTCGCCACGTTCGACCATTTCTCCCAGCGGGCACTGGGCGGAGGCGATCACTCGCATGTTCACCGGGATGTTCTGGGTCGAGCCCAGGCGCTGGACCGTCCTGGATTCCAGGACTCGCAGCAGCTTGGCTTGCAGGCCCAACGGCATGCTGTCGATTTCGTCCAGGTACAGCGTGCCGTTATGTGCGGCTTCGACGAACCCCGCGCGATTTTGGCTGGCCCCGGTAAATGCGCCGGTGTTGGCCCCGAAGAGCTGGCTCTCGGCGAGGGTTTCGGGAATGGCGGCGCAGTTGATGGCCACGAACTTGCCGGAGCAGCCGGACATGCGATGGATCTTTTCTGCCAGCGTGTCTTTACCGGTACCCGTCTCGCCGCGCAGCAACACATCGATCATGAGCGGAGCGACGCATTGGACGAACGCCTCGAGGTTGAGGGCATCTTCTTTATAGGGATTGGAAAGTGCAGCGCATAGCAGCTTTTGCATCACTGACGATTCCATTTCTTGTTTGGTTAGAAGGGTCGACAAGTTGAACGATGAAAAGGCGTGTGAAACTTCCTCGAGTTGGCGCCGCCGCGCGACTGCACAGTAATAAACATTTTGCTGGTCACGAGGTTTAGAGAAGAGATTAAAAAAAAGTTCATGCCGGCACGGCCGCTGTTAATCGATTCAGCTAAACGGTCAACCGGGCTGAAATGCCCTGAACAACCCGTCTGGCATGGGGCACAGGCCGAAAATGAGCGGTGATGGCGTCGTTTGGAAAAATTGGATCCGACAAACGGTTCAGCCCAGGCCCTTACTTTGAGCAAGAGCTCTAGAAGCGAGCACTAGTCTCAACTTTGTCGCCGCCCAAGAGGGGTAGGTGTAATACGCGTTGTAGTTAATTCGTCAGTTTGAAACCGCCCATGGGCAATAACAGCCCACCGCCAACGTGTGTGTCGCACTAACTTCCCGGCCGACACTCAACGCCTCGAGAATCGGCTCGATGAAGCTGTTGTTCGAGTTGCAGGTCAGGCCTTCGCTGTAGGGGCCGAAGTACGCCAGTTTGCCGCTGCGATCCCAGATCGCTACGGCCGGGCTTGCAGGAATCTGGCTTGAACCGGGGAGCGCCGGGAGGGTTTTCAAGTGGCTCAACGTGGCCGGCAGCTGACCTTGGCTGCCGGCTTTTTGTACCGCATAAAACTCGACGCCTTGCGGTACATATTTATCGACCAACTCGGCAAGGTGTTGCTGGTTGCCGACGTTGCACGGGCACGCCGGGTCCCAGAAATGCACCAGGCGTATTGCGCCGGGGCCGGCCAGATCGGCAGGCAGGCGCAGCGGGTCGCCGGAAAACACCGCGGTGTGTTGGCTGAAAGCGCGCAGGAAACGGCCTTGGAACCAGTCGTAGGCTATCCACAATACGACGGCGCATCCGAGGGCGAGCAGGCTGGCGAGCAAGGCTGTGCGGTGGGACGGGCGCATGGAGTCGATCCTCTGAAGCCGCGTAGCTTGCCATGCCTGCCGCGACAGATGAATATCGCAGGCCTACAAAGTCTATTTCGCGCGATGCGCCTATGCCTGGAAATCTTGATGCCTGCCACTTTCGCCCCCGATCTCCTGCGTGCCAGCCTGAAGCCGCTGGCCCAGTGGCAAGCCCTGTCCGAGCAAGCCCAGGCCTACCAGCGGTTCTATGGCCTGGACTTTCCCCAACGCAGCGTGCGCAAGGGATTGGGGCGTTTCGAGGTGGGTGGGTATGAGCTGGTCAGCCAGGTCTGGTGGCCGGAAAAAGCCGTGGCGACCTTGTTTGTGTTCCACGGTTATTACGATCACATGGGGCTGTATCGCCACTTGATCGAGTGGGCTCTGGAGCAGAAGTTCGCGGTGATCGCTTGTGATCTGCCGGGCCACGGCCTGTCCAGTGGCGAGCGCGCCAGCATCGAGGATTTTGCCGAGTACCAGGCCACCCTGCAGGGCCTGTTGGCCGAGGCCGGGACACTCGACCTGCCGCAACCCTGGCACCTGTGCGGGCAAAGCACCGGCGGGGCCATTGTCGTCGATCACGTGCTCAACCAGGGCGCACAGAGCCCGGCCCAGGGCCAGGTCATCCTGCTGTCACCCCTGGTGCGGCCACGGGCCTGGGGCTGGTCGCGCCTGAGTTATTACCTGCTCAAACCCTTCGTAAGGGGGATTGCCCGACGTTTCAGCGAGAACTCCACCGACCCGGACTTCCTGCCGTTCCTGCAAGCCGACCCGCTGCAACCACTACGCCTGCCCACCGCCTGGGTGGGCGCGTTGGGGCAATGGATCAAGCGTATCGAAGCCGCCCCGAGCAGCCCGCGCCAGCCATTGATCGTGCAGGGACAGGCGGACATGACGGTGGATTGGGTGCACAACCTGCAAGTGCTACGCAGCAAGTTCGATCGGCCGCAGGTGTTGATGTTGCCCGAGGGACGCCATCACTTGGCGAATGAGGCGCTGGCTTTGCGGCAGGAGATGTTTGGATTTTTGACGAAGCGGATGAGCCGGGTTCGGCGGTGACCGGGCTATTGCTATCGCGAGCAGGCTCGCTCCCACAGAGTGTTGAGCTGCGAGATCCAATGTGGGAGCGAGCTTGCTCGCGATGGCGGCGCTGAACTACTGCCCGAGATTCTGCCCCACCGCCAACCCCGCCCGAATCGCCGCCAGGGCCGCTTGATAATAAGCCTGGCCCTCGGTCGATTCGGCGAAGGTGGCGAACTCTTCCAGCTCGGTATCCGTCAGGTCACGGTAGACGTACAGCAGCGTGTTGTTCAGGTCCGCGCCGATCTGTTCCATTAACCGCTGGCGCTGGCTGTCGAGCATGCCCTGGGCCTGGCCGCCGCCCAGCAGCCCCGGGATCATCGAACTCAGGCTGTCGGCCGCCACGCCGGCGATCGCCAGGCTGACTTCGGCGCCGGCCTCGCGGGCGGGCAGGGCCTGGGCCAGGTGGCCGATGATCAACAAGCGGTTGTCGCTGGCTGGCATCTTTGGCAGGCCCTTGGCGTTTTTCGCCAATTGATCACGCCGGGTCGCCAGCAACTCGGCCGCCACGACCTTGCGGCCCAGGGGCGACTGGAAAAAGCTCAGGGCCGGGCTGGGGTCACGCAAATTCTTGCGCATTTGCGCCTCGGCCCGCTGGTCCATGGCCTGGGGGGAGAAACGTTGATTGCTGTTGTTCACCAGGGCCTGGAACACCGCCGGCGGCAGGCTGCTCTGATAGCGCTGCTGGGCGGCGCTCAAGGCGTCATTGAAATGCGCCCGCTGTTCCGGCCAACCGGCGACCTTGTACAACTGGTCGTAGCTGTCTGCCCAGGCGGGCAAAACGCAGAACATCAACAGTGAGAAAAGCAAACGGCGCATAGGGACTCCTGTCAGCAGCCGACTATTCTCCGTGGGGTGTGGGGTCTTGTCGAGAATTCGTATCAAGTTCGTACGACGGTGCTATCTGGCGGCAAAAAACCTGCCGAGCGTCGCTGTTGGTTTTACAGGCACAGGCATACTATGCGCGCCATGCAAATACCTTCTGATCACCCGCTGCTGTTACGTATCGTCGACGACCTGGCCGAGCGCGGCTGGTCGCAGCAGGACCTCTTCCTGCCGGAGGCGCTGACCCGCGCCCTGGCGGCCGAATGCCGCCAGCGTGCCGCCGAGGGCGAACTGGCCCCGGCAGCGGTCGGGCGCGGGCCGTTCTCGGAGATCCGCGAAGGGATCCGGGGTGATCACATTCAGTGGATCGAACCCGGCCAGGCGCAAGCCTGCGACCATTACCTGGCGCTGATGGACAGCCTGCGCGAGGCGATGAATCGCGGGTTGTTCCTGGGCCTGGAAGACTTCGAAAGCCACTTCGCCCTCTATCCGCCTGGCGCGTTCTACCTCAAGCACGTCGACCGCTTCCGCGATGACGACCGACGGACAGTGTCGGCGGTGCTTTACCTCAATGACGACTGGTTGCCGGAACACGGCGGCCAGTTGCGCATGTACCTGGACGAAAGCCTGGAACAGGACGTGGTGCCCATCGGCGGTTGCCTGGTGGTGTTCCTGTCGGGGGACATTCCCCATGAAGTACTGCCGGCCACGCGTGATCGCCTGTCCTTGACCGGTTGGTTCCGTCGTCGCGGCAACGAGTTGTTCTGAAGATGGAAAAGATCCTGGTCAGTCGCTGCCTGCTCGGGCATCGCGTGCGCTACGACGGCGGCGCCAGTGGGCCGTTCGATCAATTGCAGCAATGGCTCGACGAAGGCCGGATCGTGGCGCTGTGCCCGGAAGTCGCCGGCGGTTTGCCTACGCCCCGGGCGGCGGCGGAGATTCCCGGCGGACAGGGTGGGCAAGTGCTCGACGGCCAGGCACTGGTCATCACCAGCGACGGCGAAAATGTGAGTGCGCAGTTTTTGTCCGGTGCGCATCAAGCGCTGGCGTTGGTGCGCGAACACGGCATTCGGATCGCCGTGCTCAAGGCCAACAGCCCATCGTGCGGCAACCTGTTGACCTATGACGGAACGTTCAGCGGTGTGAAGGTCAGCGGCGAAGGCGTGACGGCGGCGTTGCTCAAGCGCCATGGCGTGCAAGTGTTCAGTGAGCTGGAATTGCCTGAAGCGGCGGCGGCCCTCAAGGCCTTGAACAACGATTGAGGGATTGCTTTTGTGGCGAGGGAGCTTGCTCCCGCTGGGCTGCGAAGCCGCCCTAAACCTGACACCTCGGTGCATCAGATCAATCACATTTTGGGGCTGCTGCGCAACCCAGCGGGAGCAAGCTCCCTCGCCACAGGGTTTTGTGTACTTGGCACAAGGTTTTGTGTCGTTCAGAGCTGCTCAGCCAACTGCTCAATCAGCTCCTGGCGTTCTGCCTGGCTCAATCGCGGTTGAGTATTCAGCGACGACCACTGCGGATGCGCCCGCGCCTTGTTCAAGGCTTCGGGCAGCTTGCCCTCGCGCCAGGTCTTGTCCTGGGGTGTGGCGATGCGGATGCTGTCCATCGCCGCATGGCCGCGCTGGTCGAGGGCTTGCAGCAGTTGGCGTTGGCGCAGGGCCAACAGGCGCAGCACGCTGTCGTCCACGGTCAATTCCCGTTGCCCCTTGAGCTTGCCCATCAGCCGGTTGCCATAGCTGCGGGCGGTTTGCAGGGTGCCGCCGACAATGGCCCCGGCCAGGGCGGCGGCGCCAAGGGTCAGGCCGCCCACCAGCAAATCCACGCCGGCCCCGGCCGCTGCGCCCGCCGCGATCCCGCCACCGACGCGTACGCCCAGTTGCTTGAGGGTCTCGGGGTTGAACAGGTCATCGCCCCAGCGCCCGTCGAGCAGCGGCAGATCGCTGGCAGCGGCGTCCTGGGGACGAAAAGCGTAAAGCTTGAGCAGGGCCTCGACGCAGCGCTGCTCGCGCTGACGCACCGCTTTGCGCAGTTCACTGATGGCCTCGCGTTCCAGTTCGGCGTCGCTGGCGACGCTGCGTCGGCAGGCGGCGCAGTCGATCAGCAGTTCGGCGATCAAGCGCGCCGCGCTCTGCTGGCGGGCCAGGCGTTGGGCCTGTTGATCGGCGACCAGGCGTTCCAGTTGCCCACGGGCGCTTTCCAGCAACAGCGCGAGGCTCTCATACAGGCGTCGCTCGCCGTCTTCGGGCGGAGCCACACTGTCAAAACGCACCAGGGCGTGCAGCCCCAAGCGCGCCAGCGCTTCGCGCCAGTCGGGCTCGCGATGGTGGGCGCTGCTGACGAAATTCAACACCGGCAGCAGCGGCTTGCCACAACTGGCGAGGACTTCCAATTCATCGCGGTACTTGGCCAGCACCGGCTCCCGGGCGTCGATCACATAAAGCCCGGCGTCGCTGGCGAGCAGTTGTCGCAGCACTTTGGCTTCTTGTTCGAAGCGTTGCCGCGCCTCGCTGCCCTCGAGAAAGCGGGCCAGGCGCGCCGGGCCGTCGAGGCGTTCGCCAGGACGCTCCAGGCGCTCGAGGTAATCGAGCAGGGCGATGGCGTCTTCCAGGCCCGGCGTGTCGTACAGTTCCAGCAGCGCTTCGCCGTCCACCGACAGGCGCGCACCTTCGACATGGCGGGTGGTGCTCGGGCGATGGGACACTTCGCCGAAGCCGACGTCGCGGGTCAAGGTCCGCAGCAGCGAGGTCTTGCCGACATTGGTGTGGCCGACCACCGCCAGCTTCAGCGGCTTCATGGGCTCAGTCATGGCCGGTCTCCAGCCAGTTCAAGGGCATGCAGTCGGCGAACGGCAACTGCAACTGTTGCAGTGCGGTGTGCCAGTCGCCCAGGCGCTCGGCGTCCAGCGCTTCGCCAGGCGGCGCCTGCAACAGCCAGACGCGGGTGGCGCCGGCACTGCGGGCTAGCTCGGCGATCAGCGCCAGGCTGCCGCGGTCCGGCGAACGGCGTGGGTCGCAGGCAATTGCCAGGCGCGCCGGCGCAAAGCGCGACAATTGTTCGAGAAGTTTGTGGCGCGACTCGCGGCTGTCGAGAATGCCGGCGCTTTTCACGGTTTCGGGCAGCTTGGGCGGCCAGGGCCGATCGTCCAACTCGATTGCCACCAGCAGCGCGCCGTCGCTGTTTATTGCACTGACAGCATTTTCGATGGGATGCAATTGCGCGGGGGCGGCGTCGTTGACGCCCAGTCGCTCGCTGCTGGGCATCAGCCGTTCACGCAATTGGGCGTAGCCCGGCAGGTTCAGGTCCAGGCGCAGCGTGGCGCGACCGCGCCGCCAGCGCCACAGGCACAACAGTGCCAGGCACAAGCGCGGCAGCAGGCCATAGACCAGCAGCACACCGACCAGCCAGGCAGCCCAGGCCTGGCGCGCACTTTCGATGTTCAGGGCGGCATCGCCACTGGCGCGGATCATTTCCACCGTCGGCACGCTGAAGCCCAGCAGGGCGGGCAGCGCACCGAGGGCCTGGGTCATGGCGACGAAGGTCTCGCCGCCGAGGAGGGTGGTTTCCCAGACGAAGCCGTAGCGCCGGGTCGCCATCAACATCAGTACGATGACCAGCGCGCTGAGCATCGCCAGCAGCCACAGGCCATTGACCAACACGCCAAGAGCCCAGCGATTGAGCTTGTGCCGTTGCAGCAACAGCAGCAGGGCCGGCGCCAGTTGGGCGGCCTTGGCATCGCGGGCGAGTTTTTCGCTGAGCCACAACCACAGGCGTCCCAGCGTGGTACCTTGCTCGCCAGCGAATATCAGGCCCAGTGCCCAGCTGATGAGCAGGATCAGGTTCAGCCCTAACAGGCTGCCCAAGGCCCAGAACACATTGACCGGTGCCTGCCCGTCGCCGAGTGCGGCAAACCCCAGGCCGGCGCCGCTGATGATGGCGATCAGCGCCAATGCGATCAGCGCCAGGCGCGCCCCTTGCAACCAATGGCGCATGGCCTCGGTGAGGCCATCGCGCTCGGCCAGCCAGCGGGCGCGGTGGTGGATGCGAGTGGCTAAGTCGCCGCCGGCCGCACGGGCCAGGCGATTGGCTTCCTGGTCCTCGAGCGGGCCGGCGTGTTCTTCACGCAGGCGTATCGTCTCGGTCAACCAGAGGTTCTGCAGTACTGTCACGAGGGTTTCCGTTGCTCGAATGAGGGTTGAGCATAACCGCTGTGAAGCCTGTCGGGGTACGCCGAGCCTCTGGTATCCTCGCCGCCATGAACAAAACTCTCCCCCTAAGCCTGATCGCAGCCCTCGGTGAAAACCGTGTGATCGGCGTCGACAACAGCATGCCCTGGCACCTGCCCGGGGATTTCAAATACTTCAAGGCCACCACCCTGGGCAAGCCGATCATCATGGGACGCAAGACCTGGGATTCCCTCGGTCGACCGCTGCCGGGACGCCTGAACATCGTGGTCAGCCGTCAGCCGGGCCTGGTGCTGGAAGGCGCGGAGGTTTTTTCCACGCTGGAGGCGGCGGTGGCGCGGGCCGAGGCGTGGGCAATGGAACAGGGCGTCGATGAGCTGATGTTGATCGGCGGCGCGCAACTGTACGCCCAGGCGCTGGCGCAGGCGGATCGGCTGTATCTGACCCGCGTGGCCTTGAGCCCGGAGGGGGATGCGTGGTTTCCGGAATTCGATTCGAGCCAGTGGACGTTGGTCTCGAACCAGCCGAACCCGGCTGAAGGGGACAAGCCGGCCTACAGCTTCGAGGTGTGGGAGAAACGTTGAGACAAGCGTAGATCGTTCCCGCGCCCCCCATCAAGCGTGTACCAACTCCCCATGCGCCTCGGCATCGAGCAACGCCTTGTCAGTCTGCTGCATCACCTGGCTGGTAATCGCCCCGGCGGTGATCGAGCCGCTGACGTTCAACGCCGTACGGCCCATGTCGATCAGCGGTTCGACGGAAATCAGCAACGCCACTAGCGCGACCGGCAACCCCATGGCCGGCAGCACGATCAGCGCGGCGAACGTCGCGCCGCCACCGACCCCGGCCACCCCGGCCGAACTCAACGTCACGATCGCCACCAGCGTCGCGATCCACACCGGATCCAGCGGGTTGATGCCCACAGTCGGCGCGACCATCACCGCCAGCATGGCCGGATAAAGGCCGGCACAACCGTTCTGGCCGATGGTGGCGCCGAACGAGGCGCTGAAGCTGGCGATCGTCCGTGGAATGCCGAGGCGGCTGGTCTGGGCTTCAATGCTCAACGGGATGGTGGCCGCGCTTGAGCGGCTGGTGAAGGCGAAGGTCAGCACCGGCCAGATCTTGCGGAAAAAGCGCAACGGGTTGATCCCGGCAGCAGACACCAGCAGGCCATGGACCACGAACATCAGGCCCAGCCCCAGGTACGACACCACGACAAAACTGCCGAGCTTGATGATGTCCTGCAGGTTGGAACCGGCCACCACCTTGGTCATCAGCGCCAGCACACCGTACGGCGTCAGCTTCATCACCAGGCGCACCAGGCGCGTCACCCAGCTTTGCAGGGTGTCGATGGTGTTGATCACTTTCTGGCCTTTCTCCACGTCGTCCTTGAGCAACTGCAGCGCCGCGACCCCGAGGAACGCGGCGAAGATCACCACGCTGATGATCGAGGTCGGCTTGGCCCGGGCCAGGTCGGCAAAGGGGTTTTGCGGAATGAACGAAAGCAGCAATTGCGGGACATTCAGGTCGGCGACCTTGCCGGCGTAGTCGCTCTGGATCACTTGCAGGCGCGCCAGTTCCTGGGGGCCGGCCACCAGGCCTTCGGCGGTCAGGCCGAACAGGTTGGTCAGGCCAATACCGATCAGCGCGGCGATGGCGGTGGTCAGCAGCAGCGCGCCGATAGTCAGGAAGCTGATCTTGCCCAGGGACGAGGCGTTATGCAGGCGGGCCACGGCGCTGAGGATCGAGGCGAAGACCAGCGGGATAACGATCATTTGCAGCAACTGCACGTAGCCGTTGCCCACCAGGTCGAACCAGCCGATCGAGGCCTTGAGCACCGGGTTGCCGGCGCCATAAATCGTGTGCAGGGCGAGACCGAACGCCACGCCCAGTACCAGTGCCAGCAGCACTTTCCTGGCCAGGCTCCAGGTGCGGTGACGGGTTTGTGCCAGGCCGAACAGCAAGGCGAGGAACACCAGAAGATTGAGGGTCAGCGGCAGATTCATCAAAAAGACTCCGACAAGGCGTGCCAGTCGCCCGAAGCCGCGACTGTGAGCCGGGAAGCCTAACAGCCTGATAACTAATGAATTAATACTAAAAACGCATGTAGATTGTCGTTTATGGAATAAGGCAGCGACGTTTACGGATATGTCGCTGGCGCAATCAAGACGCAGGCGGTCGCGGGTAGGCGAGGACTGTCACAAGCATTTGTTAGCGTCGAGTTCTTTTGAACCCGGGAGAAATGCCGATGAAACTCGCACCTCGTTTTCTCGCTGTCGCCTTGAGCCTTGGTCTCGCCGGCCAGGCATTGGCCACCGATCTCAAACACTGGCCGGCGGAACAAGCCAAGGCTCTGGAGACGATGATCGCGGCCAACGCCAACAAGGGTAACTACGCGGTATTCGACATGGACAACACCAGTTACCGCTACGATCTGGAAGAGTCGTTGCTGCCGTTCATGGAGAACAAGGGCCTCATCACCCGGGAAAGCCTGGACCCATCCTTGAAGCTGATGCCGTTCAAGGACACCGCCGATCACAAGGAAAGCCTGTTCAGCTATTACTACCGCCTGTGCGAAGTGGATGACATGGTCTGCTACCCATGGGTGGCCCAGGTGTTCTCCGGCTTCACCCTCAAGGAACTCAAGGGCTATGTCGACGAGCTGATGGCGTCCGGTAAACCGGTGCCGACCACCTATTACGATGGCGACAAGGTGGTCCAGTACAACGTCAACCCGCCGAAAGTCTTCACCGGCCAGGCCGAGCTGTACAACAAGCTGATGGAAAACGGCATCGAGGTCTATGTCATGACCGCCGCTTCCGAAGAGTTGGTGCGCATGGTCGCCTCCGATCCGAAGTACGGCTACAACCTCAAGCCGCAGAACGTCATCGGCGTGACCACGCTGCTCAAGGACCGCAAGACTGGCGAGCTGACCACCGCGCGCAAGCAGATCACCGCCGGCAAATATGACGAGAAGGCCAACCTCGGCCTGGAGTACACGCCTTACCTGTGGACCCCGGCGACCTGGATGGCCGGCAAGCACGCGGCGATCCTGACGTACATCGACGAATGGAAAAAACCGGTGCTGGTCGCTGGCGACACGCCGAGCAGTGACGGCTATATGTTGTTCCACGATGTGGACGTAGCCAAGGGCGGCATCCACCTGTGGGTCAACCGCAAGGACAAATACATGACCCAGATTAACGGCATGATGGCCAAGCACGCTGCCGCCCAGGCCAAGGAAGGACTGCCGGTGACAGCGGACAAGAACTGGGTGATCGTCAAGCCGGAAGATATCCAGTAACACGGCATCAAAGAGGCAAGGTATTGCCTTTGTGGCGAGGGAGCTTGCTCCCGCTGGGCTGCGTAGCAGCCCCAAAACCTCCAAATGCGGAGTATCAGACACACCGCACCTGCCGGTTTACGACTGCTTCGCAGCCGAGCGGGAGCAAGCTCCCTCGCCACGGGGAATCATGTGGTTCCAGAGTCCGAACAGGCGCCCAAAAAAAGCCCCGCACTTGGCGGGGCATTTTTATTGCGGCTAACGACGCTTACAGGCCGTCGAGCATCGCCTTGTTACGCACCGCGCCCTTGTCGGCGCTGGTGGCGAGCAGGGCGTAGGCCTTGAGGGCCGTGGTGACTTTGCGTGGACGCACTTCCACCGGTTTCCAGCCTTTGTTGTCCTGTTCGACGCGGCGCCCGGCCAGCTCTTCGTCGCTGATCAACAGGTTGATCGAGCGGTTCGGAATGTCGATCAGGACCTTGTCGCCGTCGCGCACCAGACCGATGGCGCCGCCCGCCGCAGCCTCCGGCGAAGCGTGGCCGATGGACAGGCCCGAGGTGCCGCCGGAGAACCGGCCATCGGTCAGCAAGGCGCAGGCTTTGCCCAGGCCCTTGGACTTCAGGTAGGAGGTTGGGTAGAGCATTTCCTGCATGCCCGGGCCGCCTTTCGGACCTTCGTAGCGAATGATCACGATGTCACCGGCCTTCACTTCGTCAGCGAGGATGCCGCGCACCGCGCTGTCCTGGCTTTCGAAAATCTTCGCGTTGCCTTCGAACACATGGATCGACTCGTCGACACCGGCGGTTTTCACCACGCAGCCATCCAGGGCGATGTTGCCGTAGAGCACGGCCAGGCCGCCTTCCTTGGAATACGCGTGCTCGACGCTGCGGATGCAGCCGTTTTCACGGTCGTCGTCCAGGGTCTCCCAACGGGTCGACTGGCTGAACGCGGTTTGCGTCGGAATGCCCGCCGGGCCGGCCTTGAAGAAGTGGTGCACGGCCTCGTCGGTGGTCTGGGTGATGTCCCACTTGGCGATGCCTTCGGCCATGGTCTTGCTGTGCACGGTCGGCAGGTCGGTGTGCAACAGGCCACCACGGGCCAGGGAACCGAGGATGCTGAAGATCCCGCCGGCGCGGTGCACATCTTCCATGTGGTACTTCTGGATATTCGGCGCGACCTTGCACAGTTGCGGCACGTGACGGGACAGGCGGTCGATGTCGCGCAGGTCGAAATCGATCTCGGCTTCCTGGGCAGCGGCCAGCAAGTGCAGGATGGTGTTGGTGGAACCGCCCATGGCGATGTCCAGGGTCATGGCGTTTTCGAACGCCTTGAAGTTGGCGATGTTGCGCGGCAACACCGACTCGTCGTTCTCACCGTAGTAGCGCTTGCACAGCTCGACGATGGTGCGGCCGGCCTGCAGGAACAGCTGTTCGCGGTCGCTGTGGGTGGCCAGGGTGGAGCCGTTACCTGGCAAGGCCAGGCCCAAGGCTTCGGTGAGGCAGTTCATCGAGTTGGCGGTGAACATGCCGGAGCACGAACCGCAGGTCGGGCAGGCGCTGCGCTCGTACTCGGCAACCTTCTCGTCGGAGGCGCTGGAGTCGGCGGCGATCACCATGGCGTCGACCAGGTCGAGGCCGTGGCTGGCGAGCTTGGTCTTGCCCGCTTCCATCGGGCCGCCGGAGACGAAGATCACCGGGATGTTCAGGCGCAGGGCGGCCATGAGCATGCCCGGGGTGATCTTGTCGCAGTTGGAAATGCACACGATGGCGTCGGCGCAGTGGGCGTTGACCATGTATTCGACGGAGTCGGCGATGATCTCGCGGCTGGGCAGCGAATAGAGCATGCCGTCATGGCCCATGGCGATGCCGTCGTCCACGGCGATGGTATTGAATTCCTTGGCAACGCCGCCCACGCGTTCGATTTCCCGGGCGACCAACTGACCCAGGTCCTTGAGATGCACGTGACCCGGTACGAACTGGGTGAAGGAGTTGGCAATGGCGATGATCGGCTTCTTGAAGTCGTCATCCTTCATCCCCGTGGCGCGCCACAAGGCACGGGCGCCGGCCATGTTGCGGCCATGGGTGGATGTTTTCGAGCGGTAATCAGGCATGGAGCACTCCGGGCGGCTAATCAGATATCAAAGGGGAAGTGAGCTTCTGTTGACGTTCTGGAACACCGGGGATTGGCCGAGTGTCCGGAAGTGGCCGATGACTTTGCAGGATCGCTGCGCGCCTCAGCATGAGCTCATAAACCCGCCGGGGATGAATGGCGATGAATGTCGCGATTCTACACCGCTGGCGCCAGGATGAAATGACGCAAAGCACTGATCGGGCGCCAATGTCGCGCTTGAGATGACGACTGGCAACGCTCAGCCGGCCAACAGCGCCCTGTGACGGTGCCGGGCCAGGCTATTGAGCCCCAGCCCCAGGGCGCTGAGCAGCATCAGGCACAGGGCCAGCGTCATCTGCCTGTCCAGCGGGGTGAGGCTGATCGCAGCACTGGTCAGGCCGCCGACGATGAAGATCAGCACGCTACCGGCCGAGGCGGACGTACCGGCTTGCTCCGGGAATCTGTTCATTGCCAGGGTATGGGCCGCCGCCCGGGCAATGGTCGTTCCGGCGGTGCACACGATCATGGGCAGCAGCAGGGTGGTGACCGACAAGCCCAATTGGCTGGAGAGCCCAAGCATCAGGATCCCCGCCGCCAGGATCAGGCCAAGGCCTGTGATGATTTGCGTCTGGGGGGCGATTCGATTGCTCAGCACGGTCGCCACCGCTCCGCCGCCGATATAAGCCAGTCCGTAGCCCAGCAGTGCCCACGAAAAGGCCTCGGGCGAGAGTTGTAACTGATCGATGAGCAGCAGCGGCGAAATGACGATAAACGAAAAGTGGCAGGAAAAGGCCAGTGCCGATGTCAACCAATAGGTCATGAAGCTGAAGTCGCCACAGACCTTTCGATAAGACGCAATGAAGTCCAGGCGCTGGCGTGGGCGACCCGCGGGGGAAGGTTTGAGTAACAGGCTGGCGCCCACAAACACGCCGATCGCCAGGGCCACGAACACCAGGAAGCTGCCTCGCCAGCCCATCCAGCTTTGTAGCCCGGTGCCGGCCAGGGGCGAAACGGAAATGAAAATGCCGCCGCAGGTGACCAGGAATATACGCAGTCGCTGCTGCTCCCCGCCTGTGAACAAGTCCTGTATCAACGCCTGGGACAGCACGAAACAACCGCAGCCCAAGGCCTGGACGACGCGGAAGAACAGAAAGGACCAGTAGCCATCGGTGAGCACGCAACCTGTTGCCCCGACCGCTGAAACGCTGATCCCGATCAGCAGCAGGTTCTTTCGCCCCATGACGTCGGAGAGTGGGCCAACCAGCAGTTGCGAAAGGGCGATGCCCACCGCGAACAGGCTGACAGACAGGGCAATGTCCGACGATGGACGTTCGAACTGCTCGGACAGGGCGGGGAACGAAGGCAGCACGACGTCGATTGGAAAGACCCCGAGCAGTGTCAGGGTCAGCAATAGGCCGACGGTGGCGGGTTTGCGGGCGGCCAGGTGGTTTTGCGGATCAGTCATCGAACAGTTCCAGGACGTACCTGAGGGTCGCTTTCAATCCTAATGCGTCATGCCAGCCAGGCGAGGGGGAGATTGAGTAGGAAGGTTCTGGTAATGACGTGGGGGGACTCCTACAGACGTTTGCTACTTATTGACTTTTGCGCCAGGGACTTATTCAGGCACGCAAAAAAACGCAGCCAAGGTTGCGGTCAGAATGCGATTGGAGTGCGCGGGGCACAGCGCTACGGCACTGGCCCCGCCTGGCCTCAGCTGTTGGGCAACAGCCGGCAGGTGATGCTCTTGATGTAGCGGGTTTCGGCAATGGCCGGGTGTACCGGATGGTCCGGCCCCTGGCCGCCGCGTTCGAGCAGTTGAATGTTGCGGTCCAGGTGACGAGCGCTGGTCAGCAGGATGTTTTGCAGGTCGTCTTCGGGCAGGTGCATCGAGCACGATGCGCTGACCAGGATGCCGTCCTTGCTGAGCAGGCGCATGGCTTGTTCGTTGAGGCGGCGATAGGCGCCCTCACCGTTTTTCAGGTCTTTCTTGCGCTTGATGAAAGCGGGTGGGTCGGCCACGATCACGTCGAAGCGTTCTTCGCTGGCCTTGAGCTCCTTCAGGGCTTCGAACACGTCGCCTTCGATGCAGGTCAGCTTCTCGGCGAAGCCGTTCAGCGCGGCGTTGCGCTCGACACCGTCGAGGGCAAAGGCCGAAGCATCGACGCAGAACACTTCACTGGCGCCGAACGCTGCGGCTTGCACGCCCCAGCCGCCGATGTAGCTGAACAGGTCCAGGACGCGCTTGCCCTTGGCGTACGGGGCCAGGCGTGCGCGGTTCATGCGGTGGTCGTAGAACCAGCCGGTTTTCTGGCCTTCCATGACCGGCGCTTCGAACTTCACGCCGTTCTCTTCCAGGGCGACCCACTCCGGCACCAGGCCGAACACGGTCTCGACGTAGCGGTTCAGGCCTTCGGCGTCACGGGCCGCGGAGTCGTTCTTGAACAGGATGCCGCTGGGCTTGAGCACCTGGGTCAGGGCGGCGATCACGTCGTCCTTGTGAGCTTCCATGGTGGCAGAGGCGATCTGCACCACCAGGATGTCGCCGAAACGGTCGACCACCAGGCCTGGCAACAGGTCGGAATCACCGTAGACCAGGCGATAGAACGGCTTGTCGAACAGCCGCTCGCGCAGGGACAACGCCACGTTGAGGCGGTGCACCAGCAGGGATTTGTCCAGCGGCAGCTTCACGTCGCGGGACAACAGCCGGGCGCAGATCAGGTTGTTGGGGCTCATCGCAACGATGCCCAGCGGCTTGCCGCCGGCGGCTTCGAGGATGGCCTGGTCACCGGCCTTGAAGCCGTGCAGCGGGGTGGCGGCTACATCGATTTCGTTGCTGTAGACCCACAGGTGGCCGGCGCGCAGGCGACGGTCGGCGTTGGCTTTGAGGCGCAGGCTAGGCAGGGACATGACGTCGCTCCGGAAAAAAGAGCGGGAGTATACCGTGTTGCAACCGTGGCGGGGCTGGTGGTGGACATGTGGTGAGGAAGCGGGCTCCCTCACCACGGTATCGGGCAGGTTTCAGGCGGACAACGCGCTGATCAACTCGCGGTTGAACGCCGGAATGTCATCGGGCTGACGGCTGCTGATCAACGTGCCGTCCTTGACCACTTCCTTATCGACCCAGTTCGCGCCGGCGTTGACCAGGTCATCCTTGAGGGTCTTGTAGCTGGTCATGGTCTTGCCCTTGACCAGCCCGCTCGACACCAGCAACCAGCCGCCATGGCAAATCACCGCAATGGGCTTGCCCGCCGCCTCGAAGCCCTTGACCAGTTTCTGGGCATCGGTGTCGATGCGGATGGTGTCGGAGTTCTGCACGCCACCGGGCAGCACCACGGCGTCGTACTGTTCGACATTGGCCGCCTTGAAGGTCAGGTCGATCCGAAAGTCGTCGGCCGGCTGGTCATGGTTCCAGCCTTTGACCTGGCCTTCGCGGGCCGAAACGATGTCAACTTTGACGCCGGCCTGTTCCAGCGCCTGTTGGGGGCCGGTCAGTTCGGCCTGTTCAAAACCGTCGGTCACGAGGATGGCGACACGTTTGTTGTTCAGGGAGCCAGGCATGAAAAATCTCCTCAAGCTGAGTGGCTGGGTTGCCGACTCAAGCCTTATGCAGGCTTGGCTGTCGGCCCTGTAAGGTCCGAAGCCAATGCCTGAAGGAAAGTTCCGCCGATCTACCCGGCGGTGTATCGGATCCATCTTTAAGGGTTAGAATCCCCGCCTGACACCGGAGTGTGTACTCATGTCCAAAGAACTTTCCGCCGAACAAATCCAACAGTCCTTGCAAGGCATCAGCGTGCCGCCCCAGCCGCAGATCATGGTGGATCTGCAGATGGAGCAGTACATGCCCGATCCGGACCTGGAGACCATCGCCAAGCTGATCTCCCACGATCCGGGTCTTTCCGGGGCCTTGCTCAAGATCGTCAACTCGCCGTATTACGGCCTGCGCAACAAGATCACCTCGATCCAGCGAGCGGTGAATCTGCTGGGCAGCCGTTCGATCATCAACCTGATCAATGCGCAGTCGATCAAGGGCGAGCTGCACGACGACGCCATCGTGACCCTGAACCGCTTCTGGGATACCGCCCAGGATGTGGCGATGACTTGCCTGACCCTGGCCAAGCGCGTCGGCCTGGAGAACGGTGACGAAGCCTATGCGCTGGGGTTGTTCCACGATTGCGGGGTGCCGTTGATGCTCAAGCAGTTCCCCAGCTACATGGGCGTGCTGGAAGAGGCCTACGCCAATGCCAGCGCCGAGTGCCGGGTAGTGGACACCGAGAATCGTGAGTTCAACACCAACCATGCGGTGGTCGGTTACTACACTTCCAAATCCTGGCGCCTGCCGGATCACGTCAGCCAGGCCATCGCCAACCACCACAATGCCCTGGCGATTTTCAGCGACGAGTCTTCACGCAATAACAGCCAGTTGAAGAATCTGCTGGCGATCCTGAAGATGTCCGAGAACATCTGTGCGTCCCACCGGGTGCTCGGCAATCAGGCCGAAGACCACGAGTGGAATTGTGTCGGGAGCCTTGTGCTCGATTACATCGGGTTGTCGGAATACGACTTCCAGACCCAGAAACAGGAAATTCGCGACCTCGCCACTCGTTGAGTGCGGGGCTTCGCCTGATTCGAGAGCCTCATGCCAGAACTGCCGGAAGTCGAAACCACCCGTCGCGGCATCGCGCCCCATCTTGAAGGCCAGCGGGTCAGCCGCGTGGTGGTCCGCGACCGCCGCCTGCGCTGGCCGATCCCGGAAGATCTCGACGTGCGCCTTTCGGGCCAGCGCATCGTGCAGGTGGAGCGGCGGGCCAAGTACCTGTTGATCAATGCCGAGGTCGGCACGTTGATCAGCCACCTGGGCATGTCCGGCAACCTGCGCTTGGTGGAAGTCGGCATGCCGGCCGCCAAGCACGAGCACGTGGACATCGAGCTGGAATCCGGCCTGGCCTTGCGCTACACCGACCCTCGCCGCTTTGGCGCGATGCTCTGGAGCCTCGACCCGTTCAATCACGAGTTGTTGATTCGTCTTGGTCCCGAGCCGTTGACCGAGCTGTTCGATGGCGAACGATTGTTCCAGCTCTCGCGGGGGCGGTCCATGGCGGTCAAGCCGTTCATCATGGACAACGCGGTGGTGGTGGGGGTGGGCAATATCTACGCGACCGAGGCCCTGTTCGCCGCCGGCATCGACCCGCGCCGGGCCGCCGGAGGCATTTCCCGGGCGCGTTACCTGAAGCTGGCGATCGAGATCAAGCGCATCCTCGCCCATGCCATCGAGCGCGGTGGCACCACGCTGCGGGACTTTATCGGCGGGGATGGCCAACCCGGCTATTTCCAGCAGGAGCTGTTCGTCTACGGTCGGGGCGGGGAGTTGTGCAAGGTCTGCGGCACGGGGTTGCGGGAAATCCGCCTGGGCCAGCGCGCCAGCGTCTGGTGTCCACGCTGTCAGAGCTGATTTGTCCTACGGTCTATAGTCAGTAGTATTGATTTAGCCGAAGGATCGCCCGATGAAACTGCTTCGACCTGTCGTTTTAGCGCTGCTGCTGAGTGTCGGTTTGCCTGCCCTGGCAAGCGAAGGCAGCGGCGATCCGCGCTACACCATCCAGAACCCGCCGGCCTTCGCCATGCTCGGCGACCTGCTGATTGCTCGTCCGCTGCTGCTCGCCGCCACGGTGATTGGCGCCGGGGCATTCGTGGTGTCGTTGCCCTTTACTGCGCTGGGCGGCGGGGTCGGCGATGCGGGCAAGGCGCTGGTGGTGGACCCGGCGAAGGCCACGTTTGTGCGGTGCCTGGGGTGTATTGGGGAGGGGTTTGAGCGGCAGGAGTGAGGCCGGCAACTGAATCTTGGTGCTGCTGATGGCCCCTTCGCGAGCAAGCCCGCTCCCACAAGGGATTTGCTCAAGATACACATGCTGTGGACATAGCCGATCTCTGTGGGAGCGGGCTTGCTCGCGAAGAGGCCCGCACAAACGCTACAGAGGCTTCTGGCTCAAGCTTTGCCAGTAATCCTGCGATATTTCGCCATCAACTGTTCTTCAGTTTCCGGATGAGCCTCGTCCAGGGGGATGCAATCCACCGGGCAGACCTGTTGGCACTGGGGTTCGTCGTAATGGCCGACACACTGGGTGCACAAGTTCGGGTCGATGACGTAGATCTCTTCGCCTTGGGAAATGGCCTCGTTCGGGCATTCGGGTTCGCAGACGTCGCAATTGATGCAGTCGTCGGTGATGATCAGGGACATGCGGGCTCCTGCCGGGGCGTTGGGCCCGGGCATATGAAAAACGTATGGGCGCAATTGTGCCGCATTGGCGAGCGCAGTGCACGCGGGCGCGATGGACTGCACTGGGCCGGGCTGCGAAGCGGGTCGCAGCCCGCGGGTTATTTCTTGAAGCGCAGGGTTAGCGCATCGGCCACGGCCGGGTGGACGAACTTGGTGATATCACCGCCCAACGCCGCGATTTCCCGGACCAGGGTCGAGGAAATGAAGGAATAACGCTCCGACGGCGTCAGGAACAGGCTCTCGACGTCCGGTGCCAGTTGGCGGTTCATGTTGGCCAGTTGGAACTCGTACTCGAAGTCCGAGACCGCCCGCAGGCCGCGCAGGAACACATTGGCGTTCTTTTCCTTGGCAAAGTGCGCCAAAAGCGTCGAGAAGCCGACCACTTCCACGTTGGGCAGGTGCTTGGTGACCTCGCGGGCCAGTTCCACGCGTTGCTCCAGTGGGAACAGCGGGTTTTTCTTCGGGCTGGCGGCGACGGCAATGATCACGTGGTCGAACAGGCGCGCGGCGCGTTCGACCAGATCGCCATGGCCCTTGGTAATAGGGTCGAAGGTACCTGGGTACAACACTCGGTTCATCGCGTCGTCCTGGCGGGAGTCCGTTGGGGAGTCGGATGGTATCGCAGCCTTCTCGGTCGGCCAAGTCGGCTGTTGCGTAAGAAAGCACTATAGACGGTGCGAATAATCCGGATATTCAGATGTTCGGTAAGCCCGTGGCGAGGGAGCTTGCTCCCGTTTGAGCGCGAAGCGCTCACAAAATGGGTCTGCTGCGCAGCCCAGCGGGAGCAAGCTCCCTCGCTACGGGTTCGTTGTTTTTTTCAATAAATGGTTCATGGGTTTTTCAGGCGTTCGGCCAGGGCCGTCGCTAATTGCGCGGTCAGCCCGTACACCGATAATTGCGGGTTGGCGCCGATGCTGGTGGGGAACAGCGAGCCGTCATGGATCGACAGGTTGCCCAGTTGGTGATGGCGGCCAAGGCTGTCGGTGACAGCGGTTTTCGGGTCTTCCCCCATGGCGCAACCGCCCATCACGTGGGCGCTGCCCAGGCGTGTGCGGTACAACGCCAGGTCGAGTCCGTCGATCAGTGTGCGGGCTTCGGCCAGGGTCTTAACGTAGCGGGCATCGCTGTGCAAGGGCATGACCGCCTTGGCGCCGCCGGCAAACTGGATTTCGGCCATGCTGTGGAAGGCCCGGCGCAAGCCATCCCAGGCATACGGTGTAACGGGATAATCGAGCACGGGGGTGCCGTCGCTGCGCAATTCGACGCTGCCGCCGGGGCTGTCCGGATGAAATCCGTCGCGCAACAGTGCCAACATGGCGTGGGTATGGGGCAGTCGGGACATGTGCAAGGCGTTCTCGGGACCGAACCCGCCCAATAGCGTCGCGGCCAGGGCCGGATGCAAGGGCGGGACTTCAAGCTTGTAGGACATTTTGCCGGTGGTGCCGTCCTGCCATTGGAAATGATCCGAATAAATCGATTGCGGCGCGCCGTAGAACGGGTTGATGACCTCGTCGAATTGCCCGGCGGACATGTTCACCAGATGCAGGAAGGTGCGTTTGCCCAGGCGTCGATGTGGATCCGGCGCATCGGAGCGCAGCAGCAGGCCTGGGCTGTTGATGCCGCCGCCCGCCAACACATAGTGCCGCGCCTTGACGGTGATGCGCCGCCCTGTCGGCGCCACGCAACGCTCGTCCATGGCTTGGCACTCGAGGCCGATGACGGCATCGTTTTTGATCGTCAGACGCTCGACCCGCGCCAGGTAAAGCAGCGCGCCGCCCTTGTCCAGCGTGGCCGGGATGGTGGTGACCAGCATCGACTGCTTGGCGTTGGTCGGGCAGCCCATGCCGCAATAGCCCAGGTTCCAGCAGCCGCGTACGTTGCGCGGGATGACGTGCCAGGCGTAGCCCAATTGTTCACAACCTTTGCGGATCACGTCGTTGTTGGCATTGGGCGGAATCAGCCACGGCGCCACGCCCAGGCGTTGTTCCATCTGCGTAAACCAGGGCGCCATCTCAGCGCGGCCGTGGCCTTTTACGCTGTGCTCGGCAGCCCAGTGGTCGAGGGTCTGGTCGGGCGTGCGGAAGCTGGAGGTCCAATTAATCAGCGTCGTGCCGCCGACGGCCCGGCCCTGGAGAATGGTGATGGCGCCGTCCTTGCTCATGCGCCCCAGGCCTTCCTGATACAGGCTGCTGTAGGCCTGGTCTTCGAGCAGCGTGAAGTCATGACTGGTCTTGAGCGGACCTTCCTCGATCAGCAACACGCGGTAGCCGGCGGCGCTGAGGATTTCGGCCGTGGTGCCGCCGCCAGCACCGCTGCCGACGATGGCCACGTCCGCTTCCAGGGTCAGGTCCTGGGTCAGTTGCGCACCGTTGTAGGTGGTCCAGCCACGGGCCAGGCCTTCGCGGAAGGGATCGGGTACGGGCATGTGCAGGGTTCTCTTATTATTATGGATGGACGATGAAGAACCCTGTGGGAGTGGGCTTGCTCCCACAGGAGTTGGGCCTGGCTTTCAAATCTTGGGTGGTCCTGGATACCCGCAGTGCGCCCAGGCTTCGGATTGGGTGTACCAGGCCATCATCACCAGTTGCAGCAACGAGCTATGGCCTTGACGCAGCAGATCCAGCGAACTGTTTTCCCACCGCCCGAGGAACTGGTGGATGTCATCGGCGCTGGCGTTTTCCCACGAGCCCCAGACCCCGGTCAGCGGCCCACGGGTAATGCCCAGCGTGAGCACGTCGAACAGCTGGCGCGTGAGTTTGAGCATGGCGGGGGACAGGTGGGCCAGGCTGCTGTCCAGGCTTCGCAGGGTTGCGTCCGTGGCGGTGCTAATCTGTCCGGCGGCCACTGCGCCGTCCAGCATCACGGGGATGACGCTGCGTAAAAATGGCAGGTCGCTGTCGCGCAGGGCCGCCAGGCCGTTGCTCGGTTGGCTGGGCGAACAACCGCTCAAGCTGGCGCCCAGGCCGACGGTGGCCAGGAAGGCGCTGGCGCCGAGGCTGAACTTCAGCAGGCCGCGCCGTGACAGCGCGGGTGTATCGGTGAGGCTTGGGTTCATTATTGTTATTACCCGGGAAGAGGCGCGTCAGCGGACAAACAGCTTCTGGATCAGTTTCTGCAAAGGCTTGCCGTAGGGCGGATAAATCAGCTTCGCGGCGTTGAATCGCTGTTTGGTCAGCACGCCCTTGGCCTTGCTGAAGGTCAGGAAACCCTCATGTCCGTGGTAATGCCCCATTCCCGAGGGCCCGATGCCGCCGAACGGCAAGTCGTCCTGGGCGACGTGCAGCAGCGTGTCGTTCAGGCAGACACCGCCGGAATGGGTTTCATGGAGTACACGGTTCTGTTCGGCCTTGTTGTAGCCAAAGTAGTAGAGCGCCAGCGGGCGGGGGCGCTGATTGATGTAGGCGAACGCCTGATCCAGATTGTCATAGGGCACGATGGGCAGCAGCGGGCCGAAGATCTCGTCCTGCATGACGGTCATCTCGTCGCTGACGTTGAGCAGCAGGCTGTGGGCCATGCGGCGGTCCTGGCCCTGGTCGAACAGTTCGATCAGCAGCGCGCCCTTGCTGGTGGCGTCGCTGATGTAGCCGTTGAGTCGCGCCAGCTGTCGTTCGTTGATGATTGCTGTGTAGTCCGGGTTGTTCGCCAGGGTCGGATAAAACCCGCGTACCGCCTCGCGATAGGCCTCAACGAACTCGCCGACGCGATTCTGCGGTACCAACACGTAGTCCGGGGCGACACAGGTTTGCCCGGCATTCAGGGTTTTGCCGAAGGCAATGCGTTCGGCGGCATCCTTGATGGGGATATCGACCGACACGATGGCTGGCGATTTCCCACCCAGCTCCAGAGTGACCGGGGTCAGGTTTTCGGCAGCGGCCCGCATGACATGCTTGCCGATGCTGGTGGCGCCGGTGAACAACAGGTGATCGAAGGGCAGCTTGGAAAACGCCATGCCGATTTCCGCCTCGCCAAGCACCACGCAGACCAGGTCCTGGGGGAAGACCCGGGCCAGCAATTGCTTGAGCAGCAAGCCGGTCGCCGGTGTCGATTCGCTGAGCTTGAGCATCACCCGGTTGCCCGCAGCCAATGCCCCTACCAGCGGCCCGATGGCCAGGAACAGTGGGTAGTTCCATGGCACGATGATGCCGACCACGCCCAACGGCTGATAGATCACTTTGGCCGATGCCGGTTGAAAGGCCATGCCCACCTTGCGCCGGGAGGGTTTCATCCAACCCTGGAGATGTCGGCTGGCGTAATGGATACCGTGCAGGCTCGGCATCAGCTCGGCCAGCAGTGTTTCGTCGGCGCTGCGGTGGCTGAAATCCTGGCTGATGGCGTCGATCACGGCTTGTCGTTCGTTGCTCAATACCTCGCGCAGTGCCTTGAGCCATTGTCGGCGCTGTTCGGCCGGTGGCATTGGATGGGCGGCGTAGGCCTGGCGCTGGGCATCGAAGAGCGACCGCAGCTCGTCCAGTTGTTGTTGAGACTCGTGCAGGTAGGCAACGTCGGCAGGCATCGTCGGGCACCGGATATTATTAGAGTGGGTGTTTTCTAGAGCTTATACTCTAGAAAGTCAATGGCATCCGTAACGGCGATGGGTTTTTCCTGTGACCGATAGGTCGTAAGATGCCGATCAATGCCTTCGTCGAATTAAAGCCCAAACCATGGCCCCACGAATGAAAACCAGCGAGCGCATCGTGCAAAACAGCCTCGAGCTGTTCAACCAGCAAGGCGAGCGCAGCGTCAGCACCAACCACATTGCCGCCCACATGGACATGTCCCCAGGCAACCTCTATTACCACTTCCCCAACAAGCAGGCGATCATCGCCGTGCTGTTCAGTGAATACGAGAACCTGGTGGACAGCTTCCTGCGCCCGCCCCAGGGCCGTGCGGCCACGGTGGAGGACAAGCGCTTCTATTTGCAGGAGCTGCTGGCGGCCATGTGGCGCTACCGTTTTCTGCACCGGGACCTGGAACATCTGCTTGACAGCGATCCGGACCTGGCGGCGCGCTATCGACGGTTTTCCCAGCGCAGCCTGATCCACGGCACCGCTATTTATGAAGGTTTCGTTGCCGCCGGCATCCTGAAGATGGACCGGGTGCAGATCGAGTCCCTGACCCTCAATGCCTGGATCATCCTCACGTCCTGGGTGCGGTTCCTGTGCACCACGCGGGAAAACTTCAGCCACCTGAGCGAGCAGGCCATCAAGCGTGGCGTGTACCAGGTACTGGTGTTGGAGGCCGGTTTCGTGACCGATCAGGCCCGCGAAGAGGTGGATGCGCTGTTCAAAGAGTATTACGTCCCCCTGGCCCAGACCCTGGAGGAAGGGCAGTAGGACCGACCCCCGACTTAGCCACAGGAGTTCACCATGCCCATTGCGCAACTCATCAGCCCTCAAGCCCTCGAAGAGCGGCGATCACAGCCGGGGCTGGTCATCCTCGATTGCCGTTTTGCCCTGGAAGACCCGGATTATGGCCAGCGCAGTTATGCCGAAGGCCACATCGCCGGTGCGTCGTTCGCAGACCTTGAACGCGACCTGAGCGGGGCGGTGACCAAAGGCGTGACCGGGCGTCATCCGCTGCCGGAGCCGGGGGCCTTGATCGAGCGCCTCAAGGCCTGGGGAATCGATAACGACAGTGATGTCGTGCTGTACGACGACGGTCCCGGCGCCTATGCCGCGCGGGCCTGGTGGTTGCTGGCCTGGCTGGGCAAGCGCGATGGCGTGCACATCCTCGACGGTGGGCTCAAAGCCTGGCATGCCGCCGGCTTGCCCTTGAGCCTGGATCCGCCGCAGAACAGTCGCGGGAACTTCAGCGGGGCACCGGATGAGAGCTTGGTGCTCAGCGCCCAAGCGCTGCAACAACGCCTCGGCCAACCGGACATGACCCTGCTGGATGCCCGGGCGTTGCCGCGTTTCAAAGGTGAAGTCGAGCCCATCGACCCGATAGCCGGGCATATCCCGGGCGCCCAGTGCGCGGCGTTTACCGATAACCTGGGCGCCGATGGGCGCTTCCTGCCGGCCGACCAGCTCAAGCAGCGCTTCGCCGAAAAACTGGGCGAGCGCTCGCCCACCGACCTGGTGGCCTATTGCGGCTCCGGCGTGACGGCGTGTCATAACCTGTTTGCCTTGTGCCTGGCCGGGTATCCCTTGGGGCGGTTGTACGCGGGCTCGTGGAGCGAGTGGATCAATGATCCCCAGCGGGGCGTGGCGAAGGGCGAGTGATGTGATTGGCCAGGGCGCTTTTGTGTGGCGAGGGAGCTTGCTCCCGCTGGGCTGCGAAGCGGCCCCCCTCAGGTGAGTGCTGCGCACTCAAGCGGGAGCAAGCTCCCTCGCCACAGAAAACCAAGCCACGGTTCAGTCTCGACCCAGATGGGCCAGCCATGTCGGAATCCGCCGCTCCAGGTAATACCCCGGGCGCCGCAGGGTTCCGTCGACAAACCCTACATGCCCGCCCCGGGCGTGCAGTTCAATCCGGGTCGAGGCGGATAATTCGTCCGGTTCTGGCAGGCTGTGAGGGAACACAAAAGGATCGTCGGCGGCCTGGATGACCAGGGTCGGCGTGCAGATGCCCGCCATGAAATAACGGCTGGAGGCACGGCGGTAGTAATCCGCGGCATCGGAGAACCCGTGCAGTGGCGCCGTCACCCGGCCGTCAAAGTCCCAGAAGGTGCGCATGTTTTCCAACGGGCCAAGCGCTGCCAGGGTCGCCAAGCCTTCGTGGCGTCCGTCGTGCTGGAACTGACGTTGCTTGTTGCGCACATAGGCCACGAGCTGGCGCATGAAATGCGCCTGGTAGAACCTGGAGAATCCTTGGCCGATGCGATCGGCACACTGGTCGAGGCGAAACGGCACCGAGACCGCCACCGCCCCTTGCAACTGGCTGTCGCGGCCGGTTTCCCCCAGATGCTTGAGCAGCACATTGCCGCCCAGTGAATACCCCACCGCAAACAGCGGTGCCAGGGGGCGGCGGGCGCGCAAATGGGTGATGGCGGCGGCGAGGTCTTCGCTGACGCCCGAGTGATAGCTGCGGGGCAGCAGGTTCGGCTCACCCGAGCAGCCACGCCAGTTCAAGGCCGCACTGGCCCAACCCTGGCGACCGAGAGCCTGTTGCAGTCCGGCCACGTAAGGTGAGTTGGAAGAGCCGGTCAGCCCGTGAAGCACCAGCACCAGTGGTGCCTCGGCGCTGTGGGGGCCGTGCCAGTCAAGGTCGAGGAAATCACCGTCTTCCAGCCACAGGCGCTCGCGTTGGCGCTCGATGTGTGTGGTCTTGCGCCATAGCGGACCCCACAAAGTCTGCAGGTGTGGGTTGCCAAGGCCCGGGGCGGGGACGAAACGCTCAGATGCGGCGGACATCATTATTGTTCTCGATGCACTGGTCAGCCGTTCAGTCAATGTCCTTTGCCAAACGCTGCCACAACGCGTAATACACCCGTCCGGATTTCTGCTCGCGATGCAAGCGCCAATTGCCCGGCAAGCCCAAGGTGGACGGGGCGGTCTCGCTTTCAGTGTAGACCCAGGCATCCTCGGCCAACCACTGACGTTCCTCGAGCAAGGTGCAGACCGTCGGCAACAGGTTTTGGTTGAAAGGTGGGTCGAGGAACACCAGGTCGAAAGGCGTTGCCGGTTGGCTGTCCAGGTAGCGCAGGGCGTCGGCGGTCTGCACCTGGCCGACGGTGCAGCGCAGGGTGCCCAAATGTTCTTTCAGGCTGGAGACAGCCAGGTTGCTGGCGTCCAGCGCCTGGCCCATGGCGGCGCCACGGGACAGGGCCTCGAGAAACAGCGCGCCGCTGCCGGCGAACGGGTCGAGCACCCGGGCACCCGCCACGTAGGGTGCGAGCCAGTTGAACAGGGTTTCGCGCACGCGGTCCGGCGTGGGGCGCAGGCCCGGGGCGTCCGGGAAGCTCAAGCGCCGGCTGCGCCATTCGCCGCCGATGATACGCAACTGGTTCACACCGTTATGCACGGGTTTCTTGCTGGAATTCGATGGGCGGGCCATTAGTGCTCCGGAACTCCGAGCGGCTGCTCGGCAGGTTTGTCAGTGGGGGGCGGCAGCGGCTTTTGCGGCACGCTCGGGCCGGCGGTGACGATGACCATTTTGTCGGTGCTCAGGTGCTTGTTCAGCGCGGCCTTGACCTGATCGACCGTCAGTTCCTGGGACTGACGCATGAAGTCCTCCAGGTAGCTCAGCGGCAAGTCATAGAAGCCCATGGCGCCAAGCTGGCCGACGATATCGGAGTTGCTGGCAGTGGACAGCGGGAAACTGCCGGCCAACTCACGCTTGGCGTCGTCGAGTTCTTTCTGGGTGGGACCGTTCTTGAGGTAGTCGGCGAACACGTCCTGCACCAGTTTCAAGGTGCCTTCGCTCATCTCGGCGCGGGTCTGCAGGTTGATCATGAACGGGCCCCGGGCCTGCATCGGCGTAAAGCCGGAATACACGCCGTAGGTCAGGCCACGTTTTTCCCGCACCTCGGTCATCAGTCGGGTACCGAAACCACCGCCGCCAAGAATCTGGTTACCCAGGGAGACGGCGGCAAAGTCCGGGTCGTCCCGGTCGATGCCCAGTTGCGCGAGCATCAGGTTGGTCTGCTTGGATGGGAACTCGATGTGCTGGACGCTTGCTTTCGGCTCCACCGGCGCCGGGGTTTTCGCCAGGGCCGGGCCCTTGGGCAACGCAGCGGACACCTGGCTGGCGACCGCTTCGGCCTCGGCGCGGGACAAATCCCCCACCAGCGCGATCACCGCGTTGCCGGCGGTGTAGGCCTTGGCGTGGAATGCCCGGGCCTGGGCAAGGGTGATCGCTGGGATGCTTTGCGCGGTGCCGTCGCTGGAATGGGCATAAGGATGATCGCCGTACAGGCGCTTCATCAGTTCCAGGCCCGCCAGTTTGCCGGGGTTCTGTTTCTGGTACTCGAAACCGGCGAGCATCTGGTTCTTGATGCGGGCGAAGGAGTCGGCAGGAAAGGTCGGTTTGCCGACGACTTCGGCGAACAGCTTCAACGCCGGCTCACGCTTGTCGGCTGCGCTGAGGCTGCGCAGGGACGCCACGGCCATGTCGCGGTAGGCGCCGTTGCCGAAGTCTGCACCGAGGCTTTCGAAACCTTGGGCAATGGCGCTGACGTCCTTGCCGGCCACGCCTTCGTTGAGCATGGCGTTGGTCAGCAGCGCGAGGCCAGGGGCGTCGCCGTCCTGGCTGCTGCCGGCGGCGAAGGTCAGGCGCAGGTCGAACATTGGCAATTCGCGGGCTTCGACGAACAGCACCTTGGCGCCGTCGGCGGTTTTCCAGGTTTGTACGTCGAGCTGGCGGTGGCTGGGGGCTTTACCGTCCAGTTCCGCCAACGATTGCAGCTTGTTGCCGGACTTGGCGTTATCCAATGCCTGGCTGGCGGTGACGTCGGTGGTCGGCGACAGATAGAACGCCAGGGAGCCGGCCAGGACGATGAGCGCCAGGCCGATCAATACCGGGCGCCGTGATTTGCGCTCACTCATGAGCTTTCTCCTCGGGCAGGACATGCGCAACGCTCAGGCGCGAGCGGGTGAAATACAGCTGGGCTGCCTTCTGGATATCTTGCGGAGTCACGCTTTGTAGTTCAGCGAGTTCGGTGTCCATCAGCTTCCAGGACAAACCGACGGTCTCCAGCTGGCCGATGGCGGTGGCCTGGCTGGTGATCGAGTCGCGCTCATACACCAGGCCAGCGATGACCTGGGCGCGTACGCGTTCCAGCTCTTCGGCAGTCGGGGCGGTGGTCTTCAGTTGATCGAGCAAGCGCCAAAGCCCTGCCTCGGCCTGGGCCATGGTTTTGTTTTTCTGGGTATTGGGCGCCGCCGACAAGGTGAACAGCGAATCCCCACGGGTGTAGGCGTCGTAGTTCGACGAGCCGCCGGACACCAGTTCTTCGCCGCGCTCCAACTGGGTCGGGATCCGACCGCTGTAACCGCCGTCCAGCAAGGCGGAGATCAGTCGCAGGGCATTGACCGAACGCTTGTCGGTCGCCGTGGCGATACTCGGGACGTTGAAGGCCAGCATCAGGCTCGGCAGTTGGGTCTGTACATGGAGGGTGATCTGGCGTTCGCCGGGTTCGGCCAGCTCCAGGGGAATCTTCGCGGTCGGCACGTCACGCCGGGCCACCGGACCGAAATAGCGCTGGGCCAGGGCCTTGACCTCATCCGGCGTCACATCGCCGACCACCACCAGGGTCGCATTGTTCGGGGCGTACCAGGATTCGTACCAGTGGCGCAGCTCGCCGACGGTCATCCGGTCCAGGTCGGCCATCCAGCCGATGGTCGGCGTGTGATAGCCGCTGGCCGGGTAAGCCATGGCCTTGAAGCGCTCGTAGGCCTTGGACATGGGCTTGTCGTCGGTGCGCATGCGGCGTTCTTCCTTGATCACTTCGATCTCGCGGCTGAACTCCTCCGGCGGCAGGCGCAGGCTGGCCATGCGGTCTGCTTCCAGTTCGAAGGCCACGCCCAGGCGGTCGCGGGCCAGCACCTGGTAATAGGCGGTGAAGTCATCGCTGGTGAAGGCGTTCTCTTCGGCACCGAGGTCGCGCAGGATCAGCGACGCTTCGCCAGGCCCGACTTTTTCGCTGCCCTTGAACATCATGTGCTCAAGGGCGTGGGACAAACCGGTCTGGCCGGGCGTTTCGTAGCTGGAGCCAACCTTGTACCAGACCTGGGAGACCACCACCGGCGCACGATGGTCTTCGCGCACGACGACTTTCAGGCCGTTGTCGAGGGTAAATTCGTGGGTGGGTTGTGGATCGGCAGCCAAGGCTGAAAAGGGCAGACAAACTGTGCTGAGCAGCAGGCCTGCGGCGCGGCGGGCAAGAGCATTCATTCGTGTTTAAACCTGTTGGGTTGCCTGCTTGGCCTTAGCCTCAGCAGGCGAGGAGGTGCTAGGATACTGATCCGTTTTACTGGCGGCCACGCCTATCGGGCCTTTTATCGGCCCGGGGTTGTCTGGGTTCCCCGGAGAAATGTCGGGTTTACTCGTTGATCCCGGCGTTTTCGCCGATGATGCCGTACCAGTCCTTCGAAAAAATCGACTTTGGGGCGTCCTGGGGACGCTTCGACAAAATGTTGCGCGTGAACAAGCTGGATGAAACGCAGTCTGTTCAGCATTGAATATTTATCACCGAGGCGCCCTTGTGGCGCGTCGCTACCGTGAGATAGCCGTCCTCCATGTTTGGTTCCAACGACGACAAGAAAACCCCAGCTGCGGCTGGCGAGAAAAAAGGCCTGTTCGGATGGCTGCGCAAGAAGCCGCAGGAAACCGTCGTCGAACAGCCACAACCGCTGCCTGAATCCGCCGCCGAGGCAGTGGCCGAAGAAACCGCGCCCATCTTCCTGCCGATTGCCGAGCCGGTGCTGCAGCCGATCGAGCCTGAGCCCGTTGTCGAGCCGGTGGCCGAGCAGCCGCTGACCCCGTCCGCCGAGCAAACCCCCTGGCTGACCTTGCCGGTGGCGGAAGAACCGGTCGCGCTGGTCGAGGAAACGGCGCCGCATGTCACCCCGCCGATTCCAGCGCCGACGCAGGTTGTCGAGGCGCCAGTCATCGACGCTGTCGTTGAGCCGCCGGTCGCCGTCGTTGCGCCCGTGGTTGCGCAAGCCGCACCTGAGTCGGCACCTGCGCTGTTGGAAACCATCGCCCCCGTCGAGCCCGTCCGTAGCACCGAGGAAAACAAGGTCGGTTTCTTCGCCCGCCTCAAGCAGGGCTTGTCCAAGACCAGCGCCAGCATCGGCGAAGGCATGGCCAGCCTGTTCCTGGGCAAGAAAGTCATTGATGACGAATTACTGGAAGACATCGAGACCCGCCTGCTGACCGCCGACGTCGGTGTCGAGGCCACCTCGGTGATTATCCAGAGCCTGACCCAGAAGGTCGCGCGCAAGCAGCTGACCGACGCCGATGCACTGTACAAATCCCTGCAGGGCGAGCTGACCAGCCTGCTCAAGCCGGTGGAAAAACCGCTGGTGATCGCCTCGCAGAACAAGCCGTTCGTGATCCTGGTCGTCGGTGTCAACGGTGCTGGCAAGACCACTACCATCGGTAAGCTGGCGAAGAAGCTGCAGCTCGAAGGCAAGAAAGTCATGCTGGCCGCCGGCGACACCTTCCGCGCCGCCGCCGTCGAACAGCTGCAAGTGTGGGGGGAACGTAACAAGATCCCGGTCATCGCCCAGCACACCGGCGCCGACTCCGCTTCGGTGATCTTCGACGCCGTGCAGGCCGCCAAGGCCCGTGGCATCGATGTGTTGATTGCTGACACGGCCGGTCGCCTGCACACCAAAGACAACCTGATGGAAGAATTGAAGAAGGTGCGCCGGGTGATCGGCAAGCTCGACGCCGACGCACCCCACGAAGTGCTGCTGGTGCTGGACGCCGGTACCGGCCAGAACGCCATCAACCAGGCCAAGCAATTCAACCAGACCGTCGAACTGACCGGGCTGGCCCTGACCAAACTCGACGGCACCGCCAAGGGCGGGGTGATTTTCGCCCTGGCCAAGCAATTCGGCCTGCCCATTCGCTACATCGGCGTGGGTGAAGGCATTGACGATTTGCGCACCTTTGAAGCCGAGCCCTTTGTCCAGGCACTGTTTGCCGAGCGGGAGCACTCATGATTCGTTTCGAACAGGTCGGTAAACGCTATCCGAACGGTCACGTCGGCTTGCATGAGCTGAGCTTTCGGGTCCGTCGGGGCGAGTTTCTGTTTGTCACCGGCCATTCTGGTGCCGGTAAAAGCACCCTGCTACGCCTGCTGCTGGCGATGGAGCGGCCCTCCACCGGCAAACTGCTGCTGGCCGGCCAGGACCTGAGCACCATCAGCAATGCCCAGATCCCCTACCTGCGGCGGCAGATCGGCGTGGTGTTCCAGAATCACCAGTTGCTGTTCGATCGCACGGTGTTCAACAACGTCGCGTTGCCGTTGCAGATCCTGGGCCTGTCCAAGGCCGAGATCATCAAGCGCGTGGATTCGGCCCTGGAGCGGGTGGCCCTGTCGGACAAGACCGACTTGTACCCGGGCGACCTGTCCACGGGTCAGCAACAGCGCGTCGGCATCGCCCGCGCCATCGTCCATCGCCCGGCCTTGCTGCTGGCGGACGAACCCACCGGTAACCTCGACCCGCGCCTGGCGGCGGAGATCATGGGCGTGTTCGAAGACATCAACCGCCTGGGTACCAGTGTGCTGATTGCCAGTCACGACTTGGCGTTGATCGCGCGGATGCGTCACCGCATGCTCACGTTGCAGCGTGGACGCCTGATTGGTGACGGGGAGGCTGGCGTATGAGTGCTACTCGCAGCCCGAAAGTGGCCGAACGCGTGGCCCCGAAGGCCTCCGATCCGCAGCCGCAAAAGAAAAAACGCGACGATGATGACGGGCCGGACTTCGCCACGCTGCTGCGTGCCTGGATCGAAAGCCATCGCGCCAGCCTGCTGGACAGCCTGCGGCGCCTGGGCAAGCAACCCATAGGCAGCTTCTTTACCTGCATGGTGATGGCGGTTGCCCTGAGTCTGCCCATGGGGCTGTCATTATTGCTAAACAATGTCGAGCGCCTGGGCGGTTCCTGGCAGCGCGCGGCGCAGATTTCCCTGTACCTGCAGATGGACGCGAGCCCCGGTGAAGGCCAGGCGCTGCGCGAGCAGATCAAGGCCATGCCGGGCGTAGCCGATGCCGAATACATCGGGCGCGAACAGGCGCTTGAGGAGTTCCAGCAGCAGTCCGGCCTGGGCGAAGCCCTCAAGGAGCTGCCGGAGAATCCGCTACCGGGCGTGGTGCTGGTGACGCCGAATGAGGTCGACAAGCCGACCCTTGAAGCATTAAGACAAAGACTTTCCGAGTTGCCGAAGGTACAACAGGCGCAACTTGATCTAGTCTGGGTCGAGCGTCTTGCGGCGATCCTCAAGCTCGGCGACCGGTTTGTCTTCGGTCTGACGGTGCTGCTGGTTTCTGCATTACTTTTGGTGATAGGCAATACCATTCGTCTTCATATTGAAAACCGCCGCACCGAGATAGAAGTGATTAAACTCGTCGGCGGTACGGACAGTTATGTACGCAGGCCCTTCCTTTATATGGGGGCGCTGTATGGCTTCGGTGCCGGGATTCTATCCTGGGGCGTATTGGCGTTTGGCCTGGACTGGCTGAACGATGCGGTTGTGGGGCTGGCCGGTTTGTACGGCAGTGATTTTGCGCTGGCCGGAGTGCCAGTCGCCGACGGTCTATCGCTCTTGCTTGGCGCGGTGCTGTTGGGTTATATCGGTGCATGGATTGCGGTCGCACGCCACTTGCGTGAGCTTGCGCCAAAATAGAGTTTTTTTGCGCGTATTGACCTTTCGGTTTTTGTGGGAACTTGTCCTACGGTTCCCGGTCAATTTTCGCAGTGCTGAACTGCACGAGTTATGTGAGTCGGAGGTTTTTTCGTATGACCACTTCTTTGCAACCTGCTTATGCTCTGGTCCCGGGTGCGAACCTGGAGGCCTATGTGCACACGGTGAACAGCATCCCCTTGCTGACCCCCGAGCAGGAGCGTGAACTGGCCGAGAGTCTCTATTATGAGCAGGATCTTGAGGCGGCTCGGCAGATGGTGCTCGCCCACCTGCGTTTTGTCGTACATATCGCCCGCAGCTATTCCGGCTACGGGCTGGCCCAGGCCGACCTGATCCAGGAAGGCAACGTCGGCCTGATGAAGGCGGTCAAGCGCTTCAACCCGGAAATGGGCGTGCGCCTGGTGTCGTTTGCCGTGCACTGGATCAAGGCGGAAATCCACGAGTTCATCCTGCGCAACTGGCGCATCGTGAAAGTCGCGACCACCAAGGCCCAGCGCAAGCTGTTCTTCAACCTGCGCAGCCAGAAGAAGCGCCTGGCCTGGCTGAACAACGAAGAAGTCCACCGCGTGGCTGAAAGCCTGGGCGTAGAGCCGCGGGAAGTGCGCGAGATGGAAAGCCGCCTGACCGGTCATGACATGGCTTTCGACCCGGCCGCCGAAGCGGACGACGACAGCGCTTTCCAATCGCCGGCCAACTACCTGGAAGACCACCGGTACGACCCGGCACGTCAACTGGAAGATGCCGACTGGAGCGACAACTCCAACACCAACCTGCACGAAGCCCTGGAAGTGCTGGACGAGCGCAGCCGCGACATCCTCTACCAGCGCTGGCTGGCCGAGGAAAAAGCCACGCTGCACGACCTGGCGCAGAAGTACAACGTGTCGGCCGAGCGGATTCGTCAGCTTGAGAAGAGCGCGATGAACAAGCTCAAGGTGTCGATTGCGGCTTGACCTGCGGCAATGGCCTTAAAAAACGCCCCGATCAGCGATGATCGGGGCGTTTTTGTTCGGGCTTGATAGTTTGAATTCACTGCCAATTCTGTTGGAGCGAGCCTTTGTGGCGAGGGAGCTTGCTCCCGCTGGGCTGCGTAGCAGCCCCAAGCATTTGCCTGACACACCGAGTCGTCGGGGCTACTGCGCCCAAGGTGCTCGCCGCGAATCATTGAGCCCCAGCAAATAACTGTCGCCCCCCAACTGGCTCATCTGCTGGCGAATCCAGCTCGCCCTGCGCAGCACGTAAGGGCTCGGCCGGCTGGCGCTCCATTTCCGCGGGTTAGGCAAGACCGCCGCCAACAGGCTGGCCTGCTGCCGGGACAGCGCGTCGGCGCTGACGCGAAAATGATGCCGTGCTGCGGCTTCGGCCCCGAACACACCGTCATCCCACTCGACGCTGTTGAGGTACACCTCAAGGATCCGCTGCTTGGGCCAGAACACCTCGATCAGTGCGGTGAACCAAGCCTCGAGCCCCTTGCGCAGCCAGCTGCGGCCCGACCACAGGAACAGGTTCTTGGACACTTGCTGGCTGAGGGTGCTGGCGCCGCGAATCGAACCGCCACGGCCGTTGTGGGCGAACGCCGCCTGGATCGCGCCGATGTCGAAGCCCCAATGCTCGGGGAATTTCTGGTCTTCGCCAGCAATCACTGCCACTTTCAGGCTATCGGAGATCTGGTCCCAAGGCTGCCAGGTGCGCTGCAGGTCGATCGGTTCGCCGCCGAACCAGGATTCAACCTTGCGCTCGATCATCAGCGCCGTGAACGGTGGCGGCACCACGCGAAACAACAGCACCAGCACAACACTGCCGACGGCGAACCAGAGCAGGGCTTTAACGAATCGTCGAAACAGTAAACGCAGCATAGAGATGGCTTGGCCGAACCCGTCGAGCGGGCCATTATACAGACCCTGCCCACCGAGTCTGATTGGAGTTCTCATGTTGCGTAGCTTTCTGATGCTGGCTGCTTTTTTCGGCTTCACGGGCGTGGCACTGGGAGCATTTGCCGCCCACGGCCTGAAAAACCGCCTGAGCGCCGAGTACCTGGCGATTTTCCATACCGGGGTCACCTATCAACTGGTGCATACCCTGGCGTTGCTGGGCGTTGCGCTGCTGGCCACGCACATCCCCGGGCGCATCGTCACTTGGGCTGGGGTCTCTTTTGTGGTGGGCATCCTGTTGTTCTCCGGCAGCCTGTACCTGTTGACGCTTACGGGCATCAGCAAGCTGGGCATCATCACACCGTTCGGCGGCGTGGCGTTCCTGATCGGTTGGCTGTGCCTGGGCCTTGCCGCCTGGCGCCTCGGTTAACGGTGCCGACAATTTGCACGCCTTCAGCCATTGAGCAGGGCTTTCATGAAAGAAGGCGCAAGGAGGCGATTGCCATGGCCGCTGAGGTGATCACCGTCGCGAAAAATCGGTTTGTCGTCGCGATAGGCCGAACAAGTCGGGCCTGGACACAGCAGCGGCAGCGGATCCCAGATGCGTAGCATCGAATATTGACGGGCCAAGCGGTCGAGCAGCGCCATTTGAGCTGCCCGTAGCTGATCAAGTCGATCTCGCGTGATGGTGAACCCGGGGGTGCAGATCGGGTTCATCCGGTTGAACCAGTCCGAGCAGCGATAGGGCGGGGCTTTGAACAGCGGCATGGGCGCATTGATCAGCACCCGCACCTCGACAGCCATCAAGCGCCTCAGGACCGTTTCAGCAGAAATCCGAGCCTCCTCCATCTTCCCGGGCGTGAGCTCAGCAAGCACGTCATTGAACACGGTTTCCTCGCCCCGTGCCCATTCGCGCCCTGCCAGCTCCGGCATGCGTAAAGAGGCGAGAAAGACGATATCACCCGGTTTGGCCCGCGCCTCGATGTCGCGCAAGGCCTTTTCCCGGGCTGGGGCGCAGGCACCCTGTGGGTCGGGTGCGATAAGACTGGCCACCGGGCAGCCGCCGCGCTCGTATTCCACGACCCTGATGCCGAGTTGTCGTGAGGCGAGGCTCAGCATTGTGCGATAGGCCGCTGCGTGCGAATCACCGAAAACAAACAACTGGCGACCCTGCAATGGCGAGTCATTGATGGATTCGCTGGCCGGCCGTTGCGGTAGCCGCCTGGAGAACCAGGTGTAGGCATCGCGGGTCTGGCTCAGTGACACGGCTTCGGGGTTTTCGCTGACCCAGCGCGCACCTGACCATGACAGGGCGAGCGCGCAAAGCCCTGAGGTAATGGTGATCCAGGCGCGGCGTTGGAACATCGAATCGCCGGTGCGCAGCGGGGTCTCGACCCAGTGATAGGAGGCAGCAGCCAATGCCATGACGATCACCGGGTAGGCCAATTGCACGACCAGCAGCTCCAGGCCGGTGGTCCAGCGCAGGAGCACCAGAACCGGCCAATGCCAGAGATACAGGGAGTAGGACAGCCGGCCGATGTAGGTCGCGGGCGACGATTGCAGCAATCGCAACAGTCGCGATGAGGGCGCGGTTTCCTGCGCCACGGCTGCAATGATCAACAGCGTGCCCGAAACCGTGATGAGCGCCCAGGGGAAGGGGAACTGTCTTTCATCGGCGAGAAACAATCCGCTGGTCACCAATGCGAGTCCGCCGAGCAAGGCGACCTGGGATACGAAAGGCGATGTTGGAGCGAGGCGTCCTGTTGCGATCATCTGGAAGAGGATCGCTCCTGCGGCCAACTCCCAGAATCGACTGGGCAGCAGATAGAAGGCTTCATGAGGGTGGTCCCGTGTCTCAAAGGCGCTATAGGCCAGTGATACCAGCGCCAGCAGAGGCAGCAAGGTCCAGACCAGTTTGCTGCGTTCCCGGTAGCGCAACCAGAGGAAATGGATGAGGGGAAAAACCAGGTAGAACTGCTCTTCTACCGCCAGGGTCCATGTGTGGGTGTAGGGGTTAAGCTGAGTGGAAGGTGAGAAGTAGGTGTCGGTGTTCCACGCCAGCACGAAGTTGCTCAGGCCGAAGAAGGCGGCCAGCCCGGTGCGGTCATTCTGGGCGCTGAGCCAGGCTTGCGGCACGAACATCGCCGAGAGCATTCCGCACACCAGCAGCATTGATAGCAAGGCCGGCACGATACGCAGGAATCGTCGGCGATAGAAATCCGCCAGATAGGCCACGAAGCTCAGGTTGGCGCGAGCGGACAGCGACTGGCTGATGACGTAGCCCGAGATGACGAAGAAGATATCGACGCCGGTAAATCCACCGGGCAAAGCCTTCAGAAAGTCGGCGTGGAAAATGATCACGCTCAGGACTGCAAGTGCGCGCAAGCCGTCGATGGCGGGAATATGCTGAGTGCTGGCCACAGGCGCCTCTCGTGGTTCTTCCTTTTGTGAGATTCATTTGGAGGCAAAGAATATAGGTGGGGTATGGCGCGGCTTGAACCGTGAAGTTGTTTCAGGGTTAGTCCCCGTTTACGACACGGGTGGTTGAGGTGCGTCCTGAAAGCCGAGCCTTGCCGCCGGGCGGCTGGGCTGACCGGGCGGTCCATTTCATGACGAATGGCTTGGGTCCCCCAGACTGATCGGGCTAGAATGCCAGCCCCTAAAAATGATGACGGCATCCGGCATGCGCATTCAGTTGAACGGCGAACCCCTTGATCTGCCCGACGGCGAAACCGTTGCGGCCCTGCTGACCCGTCTGGAACTCACCGGGCGTCGGGTGGCGGTGGAACTCAATCTGGATATCGTCCCGCGCAGCCAGCACGCCGAAACCACCTTGAACGACGGCGACAGCGTCGAAGTGGTCCACGCCATCGGCGGCGGCTAGTCGCCTCGGTTTCGCAGCCTTTCGCAAGAACCTCACCCCAACAGAGGATTTCCCATGAGCATCGTTCGTAGCGACAAGCCCTTCGTCCTGGCCGGTCGTACCTACCAGTCGCGCTTGCTGGTAGGCACCGGCAAATACCGCGACATGGAAGAAACCCGCCTGGCCATCGAAGCCTCGGGCGCCGAAATCGTGACCGTCGCCGTGCGCCGGACCAACATCGGCCAGAACCCGGGCGAACCGAACCTGCTGGATATCCTGCCGCCGGATCGCTACACCATCCTGCCGAACACCGCCGGCTGCTTCGATGCCATCGAGGCCGTGCGCACCTGCCGCCTGGCCCGTGAACTGCTCGACGGCCACAACCTGGTGAAGCTGGAAGTGCTGGCGGACCAGAAAACCCTGTTCCCCAACGTGATCGAAACCCTCAAGGCCGCCGAAACCCTGGTCAAGGAAGGTTTCGACGTGATGGTCTACACCAGCGATGACCCGATCATCGCCCGCCAGTTGGCGGAAATCGGCTGCATCGCGGTCATGCCGCTGGCCGGCCTGATCGGCACGGGCCTGGGGATCTGCAACCCGTACAACCTGCAGATCATCCTGGAAGAAGCCAAGATCCCGGTGCTGGTGGATGCCGGTGTCGGTACCGCCTCCGACGCCACGATCGCCATGGAGCTGGGTTGCGAAGCGGTGTTGATGAATTCCGCCATCGCCCACGCCCAGCAGCCGATCCTGATGGCCGAAGCGATGAAACACGCGATTGTCGCCGGTCGCCTGGCGTACCTGGCTGGCCGCATGCCGAAAAAACTTTACGCCAGCGCCTCCTCGCCGCTGGATGGTCTGATCAAGTAAGAGCCATTGATGACTGAATCGAACGACACGCCGGTCCTGCCGGAAGAAGGCGAAGAGCGCCAGCACCGCCGCATCAAGAGTTTCGTGATGCGCGCCGGGCGCATGACTGAAGGCCAGCAGCGCGGCCTGGAGCAGGGTGCGCCGCTGTTTGTCCTGCCGCTTGCCGATGCGCCGGTGGATTTTGACCAGGTGTTCGGCCGCTCGGCCCCGCGCTCGCTGGAAATCGGCTTCGGCATGGGGCATTCGTTGCTGGAAATGGCCGCCGCTTCGCCGGAGCAGGATTTCATCGGTGTGGAAGTCCACCGTCCCGGTGTCGGTGCGCTGCTCAACGGCGTGCTGACCCAAGGGCTGACCAACCTGCGGGTCTACGATTGCGACGCCATCGAAGTGCTCAACCGCTGCGTGGCCGACAACAGCCTCGACCGACTGATGCTGTTCTTTCCGGACCCTTGGCATAAAAGCCGTCACCACAAGCGCCGTATCGTCCAGGCGTCGTTCGCTGAGCTGGTGCGCAGCAAGTTGAAGGTCGGTGGTGTGCTGCACATGGCCACGGACTGGGAACCCTACGCCGAATACATGCTGGAAGTGATGAACGTCGCGCCGGGCTATCGCAACCTGGCCGAAGACGGCAAGTGCGTCCCGCGCCCGGCTGAACGGCCGATCACCAAGTTCGAGCGCCGTGGCGAGCGGCTGGGGCATGGGGTTTGGGATTTGAAGTTCGAGAAGTTGGCGTAAAACCCGAAGATCCTGTTGAAATGGGATCTCCTGTGGGAGCGAGCTTGCTCGCGATGGCGGCATAGCAGTCAACATTGATGTTGGATGTTATGGCCCCATCGCGAGCAAGCTCGCTCCCACAGTTGTTTTGTGGTGTCTGAGGGATCAGCGCCGATCCGCCACCACGCCAATCAACACCAGCACCACCAACAACACCGGCGCCAGGCTGTAGTTGTTGAACTGGCTCAAGCCCCGGACGACCCACGGCGTGGCATAGATCAGTGCCGCGCCGCTGCCGATCATGCACAGCAGGGCGATCAACGGTACGCGCAAGGCGCCGGCGATGCTGCCCAGGCGTTGCTCGACCCAGCCCTTGATGTCGGCACCAAACAACACCAGCAGGCAGCCCACCAAGGCCAGGGAGATTTCCGACAGGTTGCTGCGGCTCCAGCGGGACACGGTGGCGAGCAGGTCGAGTACCAGATCCATTCGATTTCCTTGTTTGGGTAATTAGCTCAAAAATGTCTGCAGCAAGTCGTTGAGAAACAGCTGTCCGCGCTCGGTGGCCGCCAGACGTGTCGGTTCGACCTGCAACAGCCCGCTTTGTTCGGCCTCGCGCCGGCCTTCGGCCAGGCTTTGCAGGGGCAGGCCGGTGCGCTGCGCAAACAGTTGCGCGTCAACGCCTTCGGTCAGGCGCAGGGCGTTCATCAGGAACTCGAACGGCAGCTCTTCGTTGGTCAGGGTTTTCTCCCCTGCCAGGAAGCGCTTGGCCGGGTTGAGATAGTCCTTGGGCAGGCGGGTCTTCCAGGTGCGTACGATGCGCCCGTCCGGATGGCTGAGCTTGCCGTGGGCTCCGGCACCGATGCCGATGAAGTCGCCGAAACTCCAATAATTGAGGTTATGCCGCGCCGCCTGACCGGGTTGGGCGTAGGCCGAGACTTCGTATTGAGCGTAGCCGTGCTCTGCCAGCAGGGCTTGCCCGGCTTCCTGGATGTCCCACAGCGTGTCGTCTTCGGGCAAGGTCGGCGGCTGGTTCCAGAACACCGTGTTCGGCTCCAGCGTCAGTTGGTACCAGGACAGGTGGGTCGGCTTCAAGGCGATGGCTTGGCGCAGGTCGCCCAGGGCGTCGTCGAGGGACTGGTCGGGCAGGCCATGCATCAGGTCCAGGTTGAAGTTATCGAACCCGGCCCGACGGGCCATGCCGGCGGCGCGTACCGCCTCGTCACCGTTGTGAATCCGTCCCAGGGCCTCGAGCTTGGCCTGCTGGAAGCTCTGGATGCCGATGGACAGGCGATTGATGCCCAAGGCCCGGTAAGCGACGAATTTTTCTTGCTCGAAGGTGCCGGGGTTGGCTTCCAGGGTGATTTCAATGTCCTGGGCGAAAGGTATCCGCGCCTCGACCCCCTTGAGCAACCGCCCCAGGGCTTGGGCGCTGAACAGGCTCGGGGTGCCGCCACCAAAAAAGATCGAGCTCAACGGGCGGCCATGGGCCGCATGCAGATCCTGGTCGAGGTCGGCCAGCAAGGCGTCGACATATTCCTCTTCCGGCAACTGCGGGCTGGCGGTGTGGGAGTTGAAGTCGCAATACGGGCATTTGCGCACGCACCACGGGATGTGGACGTACAACGCCAGGGGCGGCAGCACTGGCAGTGGCACCCGAGGTGTTTGTGCACCGCCGTGAATCAGCGGTGCGGGAGAATCAATGGTCATTGCAGGCCCAGGCGTTGACGCAGCAGGGCCATCGCACGGGCGCGGTGGCTCAGCTGGTTTTTTTCCACCGGGCCCAGTTCGGCGCTGGAGCAGTTGCGCTCCGGCACCCAGAACAACGGGTCATAGCCAAAACCGTGCTCGCCGCTGGCTTCGGTGAGAATGCGCCCGTGCCACAGGCCTTCGCAGAGGATCGGCAGCGGATCATCGGCATGGCGGACCAGGGCCAGCACACACACGAACTGCGCGCCGCGCTCGGCTTCGGGCACGTCCTTGAGGGCGTCGAGCAGCTTGGCGTTGTTCGCCGCGTCACCTTTGCCGTCAGCGTAACGGGCCGAGTAAATGCCTGGCGCGCCGCCCAGGAAGTCCACGGCCAGCCCGGAATCGTCGGCCAGCGCTGGCAGGCCCGAGATGCGTGCGGCATTGCGGGCCTTGAGGATGGCGTTCTCGACGAACGACAGGCCGGTTTCTTCCGGTTCCACCTGGCTGAACTCACCAATCGAGCGTAACTGCACCGACCCGCCGAGCATGGCCTGCAGTTCCTTGAGTTTGCCGGCGTTGTGGCTGGCCAGTACGAGTTGGGTGAAATTGATCATTGGCCCGGGAACAGTTCCTGGTTGAAGTTGATGGTGTTGATCTTGTCGCCGGTTTTCACCTTGATCTCGAAGGTGCGGGTTTCCTGTTGGTCCACTGGATACTGGGCGATGTAATAGATCGCGCCTCGTTCGGTGATCTGGCGGAAGGAGAGGGGGACTGTCTTGCTGGTCAGGTCCTTCACCGTGCCGCTGACGTCGGCGATCAATGGCTTGCCGCTTTTGATCACCGAGACATTGATCACGCCTTGGTTCTTGCTGCGAATCAGCTCGGCAGCCTTGGCGATATCCGGTGTCAGGAAGGTGGAGTTGAAGGTGTTGTAGTGCACGGTGATATCACCGAACACTTCCTTGCGCTCGCCCTTGATGACATCGGCGGCCATGGCGCCAACGCTCAGGCAAGCGGTGATGAGAAACAACGCTAGACGGTTCATGTCGTGCTCCTGGTGAGGCCGGGGCTCACACCGCGACCTGATAATCGGTAAGGCCTGGGCTGCTGACCCGATAGATGCCTATTTCACCTAACAGATTAGGCCATAGCTTGCTGGCCCACCCGTGGCGGTGCTGCTGGTCCACGGCCAGGCGATCGATGACCTTGGCTTCACGCTCGCGGCACAGCGCTTCGAAATCCTCGAAGGTGCAGAAGTGGATGTTCGGCGTGTTGTACCAGGTGTAGGGCAGGAACTCCGAGACCGGCATGCGGCCCTTGCTCGCCAGGTACCAGCGGCAACGCCAGTGGCCGAAGTTGGGGAAGGTGATGATGCACTGGCGTCCGACCCGCAGCATTTCGTCGAGGATCTTGTCCGGGTAGTGCACTGCTTGCAGCGCCTGGGTCATGACCACGATGTCGAAGCTGTTGCTGGCAAAGTTGCCCAGGCCCTTGTCCAGGTCCTGCTCGATCACGTTGATGCCCTTGGCGACGCACTCGGCAATGTTGTCCGGGTCGTTTTCCAGGCCGTAGCCGCTGACTTGCTTGTTGTCCCGCAGCCAGGTCAGCAGTTCGCCGTTGCCGCAGCCCAGGTCGAGCACGCGGCTGCCGGCGGGGATCCATTCCTGGATGATTTCCAGATCGGCTCTCATGGCGTCCTCACAGCGTTATACGGTTCATGTAGTTGCCGAACGCCTGCAGGTAGCGCGGGATCGGGATCAAAAAGGCGTCGTGGCCCTGGGGCGCGTCGATTTCCAGGTAGCAGACGTCCTTGCGCGCGGCCATCAGCGCGTCCACCAGCTCCCGCGAGCGCGCCGGGGAGAAGCGCCAGTCGGTGGTGAACGACATCACGCAGAACTTGGCGGTGGCATTGGCGAAGGTTTTCGCCAGGTTATCGTCGAAGTTCGCCGCCGGATCGAAGTAGTCCAGCGCCTTGGTCATCAACAGGTAGGTGTTGGCGTCGAAACGCCCGGAGAACTCTTCACCCTGATAACGCAGGTAGCTCTCGACCTGGAACTCGACGCTGTGGAAGTCGTAGTTGAGCTTTTCGCTCTTGAGGCCACGGCCGAATTTCTCGCCCATGGAGTCGTCGGACAGGTAGGTGATGTGCCCGACCATCCGCGCCAGCATCAGCCCGCGCTTGGGGATCACGCCGTGTTCCTGGAACGAGCCGCCGTGGAATTCGGGGTCGGTGAGGATCGCCTGGCGCGCCACTTCGTTGAAGGCGATGTTCTGCGCCGACAGCTTGGGCGCCGAGGCGATTGCCAGGCAGTGGCGCACGCGGTCCGGGTAGGTGATGGTCCACTGCAAAGCTTGCATGCCCCCCAGGCTGCCGCCGATCACGGCGGCCCACTGGCCGATCCCGAGGCGGTCGGCCAGGCGTGCCTGGCTGTGGACCCAATCTTCCACGGTCAGCACCGGGAAATCGGCACCGAAAGGTTTGCCGGTGTCCGGGTTGAGGCTGCTGGGGCCGGTGGAGCCGTTGCAGCCGCCCAGGTTGTTCAGGCTGACCACGAAGAACTTGCTGGTATCGATGGGCTTGCCCGGGCCGATGCAGCTGTCCCACCAGCCGGGCTTGCGGTCGTCGACGCTGTGGTAGCCGGCGGCGTGGTGATGCCCCGACAAGGCGTGGCAAATCAGCACGGCATTGCTCGCCGTGGCATTGAGGGTGCCGTAGGTTTCGTAGATCAGGTCATAGGCTGGCAACGAACGGCCGCAGGCCAGGGCCAGGGGCTCGCTGAAATGCGCCATTTGCGGCGTCACCAGACCAACGGAATCGGGGGGAAAGGCAGCTGGCATCGACCCTGCTCGCGTTGAAATGAGGCGTAAGTCTAAAGACCGCTGTGGCAGGCGGCAAGCAACGGGCGGCGCTGATTGTTCCTTGAGTGAAAACCCTGTGCCGGATGAGTTTCCTTGTGGCGAGGGAGCTTGCTCCCGCTGGGGCGCGAAGCGGCCCTATCAGGCCGATGTCCCGTACCATAGGTAATAGCGCGTTGCCTGGTTGGGGGCTGCTTCGCAGCCCAGCGGGAGCAAGCTCCCTCGCCACAGGGTTGGTCATTCATCAGGTGGGCCGGACGAGGCCCGGCAACTCCGGCAGCTTCTTCGGCGAATGAATCCGCACCCGCTTCTGCCGGTTCAACTCGCCACTGATCAGGCTGACCTGGCTCTTGGACACGCCAAACGCCTTGGCCAGGAACGCCATCAGGTACGCGTTGGCCTTGCCCTCGACCGGCGGGGCGGTGAGGCGGATCTTCAGGCGGTCACCGTGCAGCCCGGCGAAATCATCGCTGCGGGCTGCCGGTTGCAGGTGACACTCCAGGATCAGGTCGTCGCCATCCCAGCGAAAGTAGCTCACTGGGGTCAGATCAGCAGGCGCAGGATTTCCGGCATCATGGTGATCGCCGCCAGGTTGTTGATCACCAGCATGTCGATCAGCTTGAGCACCATGAACGCCAGGATCGGCGAGATATCCAGGCCGCCAAGGTTCGGCACGATACGACGGAACGGCGCCAGGGCCGGTTCGCAGATCTGGTTGACCAGTTCGGCACCTGGGTTATGGCTGCCCGGCGCGACCCACGACAGGATCACGCTGATGATCATGGCGAAGAAGAAAATCTTCAGGAACAGCGCGGTCACGCCAATGAGCGACCAGATCAGCAGTTGCAACGGGTTGCCGGTGGTGCCGTAGGTCAGCAGCAGGGTCAGGGCCATCAGCGCCAGTTGCACCAGGATCGCCAGTACCAGCGAGGACATGTCCAGGCCGAACACGCTTGGGATGATCCGGCGCAGTGGCTTGAGCAGCGGCTGGGTGGCCTTGACGATGAACTGGCAGAGCGGGTTGTAGAAGTTTGCGCGCACCAGTTGCAGCACGAAACGCAGCAGCACGATCAGCAGGTACAGGCTGCCGAGGGTTTGCAGCACGTAGACCGCTGCAGTGTTCAATCCAATCATGAATAACTCCTTATTGGCCCAGTTGTTCGGCCATTTCGGCCGAGCGGTGCGCGGCGGCGCCGAGTGCTTTTTCCACCAGGGCTTCGAAGCCCCCGGCCTGGAACGATTTGATGGCCGCTTCGGTGGTGCCGGCCGGCGAGGTCACGCGGCGGCGCAGCTCGGCCGCGTCGACGTCGCTGGAGACAGCCATGTGTGCGGCGCCTAGTGCGGTCTGCAAGGTCAGTTGGGCAGCGGTTTCCCGGGGCAGGCCGAGTTTCTCGCCAGCGGCGGTCATGGCTTCGATCAGCAGGAAAAAGTACGCCGGGCCTGAGCCGGAGACGGCGGTGACGGCGTCCAATTGCTGTTCGGTGTCCAGCCACAGTGCCAGGCCGACAGCCGACAGCAGTTCCTCGGCCTGCTGGCGTTGTGCGGCGGACACTTGGGAAGTAGCGAACAGGCCGCTGACGCCCTGGCGCAGCAGTGCCGGGGTGTTGGGCATGCAGCGTACGATCGGCTGCTCGCCGAGCCAGTTGTTCATGCTGGCGCACGTGATGCCGGCGGCAATCGACACCACCAGTTGATGAGGCTTGAGGCTTGGGCGCAGGGCCGCGCAGACGGTTTTCATCGCCTGCGGCTTGACCGCCAGCACGATGACGTCCGCGCCGTCGATGGCCTGGGCGTTGTCGGCGAAGGTTTGGATGCCGTGTTCGCGGCTCACCCGGTTGCGGGTCTCTTCACCCGGATCGCTGGCGCGGATCAGGGAAGCGTCCAGGCCCTTGGCCCGCAGGCCGCCGATCAGGCTGGCGGCCATATTGCCGGCGCCGATGAAGGCAATACGCGTGTTGCTCATGACAGGTCCTTATAAAGAGATGAGTCGGCCATGTTTCAGGATTGACCGTAGTCGCGGGCACCGAACAGGGCCGTTCCGATGCGCACCCAGGTGGCGCCTTGGGCAATCGCTGACTCAAGGTCGTGGCTCATGCCCATGGAAAGGGTGTCCAGCGGTAGCGCCAGGCTGGCTTGCAAGCGTTGGACCGCGGCGAAGGCAGCATCCTGGGCGGCGCGGTCTTCGGTGGGTTCGGGAATCGCCATCAATCCGCGCAGTTTCAGGCGGGGCAGGGCGCTGATAGCGCTGGCCAGGGCGGGCAGGTCCGCTGGGGTGCAGCCGGATTTGCTGGCTTCACCGCTGACGTTGACCTGAATGCAGATGTTCAGCGGTGGCAAGTCGGCCGGACGCTGCTCGGACAGACGCTGTGCAATTTTCAAGCGATCCACGGAATGCACCCAGTCGAAATGTTCGGCGATAGCGCGCGTCTTGTTCGATTGAATGGGGCCGATGAAGTGCCAGATCAAGGGCAGGTCGGTCAGTTCGAGCTGTTTGCCCAAGGCTTCTTGCAGGTAGTTCTCGCCGAAGTCCCGCAGGCCGGCGGCATAGGCTTCGCGCAGGGCCTGGACGGGTTTGGTCTTGCTCACGGCCAGCAGTTTGACACTGTGTTCGGCACGCTGGGCGGCCTGCTCCGCAGCGCGGATGCGCGAACTAACCTGAGCGATGTTGTCTGCTATCGTGGACATAAAGAAGCGCCAGCGGTGAGGTTCGCGGCATTCTACTGGAATTGAGGAGCGCTATGGATATCACTGAGTTACTGGCGTTCAGCGCCAAGCAGGGCGCGTCGGACCTGCACCTGTCCGCCGGGCTGCCACCGATGATCCGCGTTGATGGCGATGTCAGGCGCATCAACCTGCCGGCATTGGACCACAAGCAGGTTCATGAACTGATCTACGACATCATGAACGACCGGCAACGAGTAGATTACGAAAAGTTTCTGGAGACCGATTTTTCCTTCGACGTGCCGGGCGTGGCGCGGTTCCGGGTCAACGCCTTCAACCAGAATCGCGGTGCGGGGGCGGTGTTTCGGACCATTCCGTCGAAAGTCCTGACCATGGAAGACCTGGGGATGGGCGAGGTATTTCGCAAAGTGACCGAGGCGCCTCGCGGACTGGTGTTGGTGACCGGGCCGACCGGTTCAGGCAAGTCCACCACATTGGCGGCCATGATCGATTACTTGAACAGCCACAAGCACCATCACATCCTCACCATCGAAGACCCTATCGAATTCGTTCACGAACCGCGCAAATGCCTGATCAACCAGCGTGAGGTGCACCGCGACACCCAGGGTTTCTCCACGGCCCTGCGTTCGGCCCTGCGGGAGGACCCGGACGTGATCCTGGTGGGGGAGATGCGCGACCTGGAGACTATTCGCCTGGCGCTGACAGCCGCGGAAACCGGGCACCTGGTGTTTGGCACCCTGCACACCACATCGGCGGCCAAGACCATTGACCGGGTGGTGGACGTGTTCCCCGGCGACGAGAAGTCCATGGTTCGTTCGATGCTGTCGGAATCGTTGCAGGCGGTGATTTCCCAGACGCTGGTCAAGAAGATCGGCGGCGGCCGGATCGCGGCGCATGAAATCATGCTGGGCACCTCGGCCATTCGGAACCTGATCCGTGAAGACAAGGTGGCGCAGATGTACTCGGCCATCCAGACGGGGGGGTCGCTGGGAATGCAGACGCTGGATATGTGTTTGAAGGACTTGGTGAGCAAAGGCCTGATCAGTCGCGAGCATGCGCGGGAGCGTGCGCGTACGCCGGATAATTTCTGAGGCGGGGAAGCGGTCAGTAAGGCCTGATACGGTCCCTGTGGCGAGGGAGCTTGCGCCCGCTGGGCTGCGAAGCGGACCCAAAATAATGGGGTCCACAGAGATCATTGGTCTGTTTTGGGGCGGCTGCGCCACCCAGCGGGAGCAAGCTCCCTCGCCACAGGGGGGGCCGGTGAGCGCTTCAGATCAGCGCTGAACCACGCGCATCGCACCCGGCTCTTTCGGCAGCACGCGCTTGGCCACCACGTAATGGGTGTTCCAGTACGGTTTGTTCAAGGTGTCGATGCTCACCGACTTGCCACGGCGCGGGGCGTGGATGAAGCGGTCGTTGCCCAGGTAGATGGCCACGTGGTTGACCCGGCGGCTCTTGAGCTTGAAGAAGATCAGGTCACCGGGCTTGAGGTCCTTGCGCTCGACTTTCTCGCCATGACCGGCGGCCATGGCGTTGGAGGTGCGCGGCAGGTCGAAGGTGGCGTCGTTGAAGGCGTATTTCACCAGTCCGCTGCAATCGAAACCTTTACTTGGGCTACTGCCGCCCCAACGATAAGGTGTGCCCAGTACATTCACGGCGCGACTCAACACATTGCTGCTCGCTTTGGTCGCCATCGGCGGGACCAGCTTGCTGTTGGTCGTGCTCACGCGCTGGGCGCTTGGCTTGTCCTTGCTCAAGGAGGCAGAGACATGGGATTTCGGGGTATAGCCGTTGACGTTGGGAAGACGTTGCTCACGATTGGTGGCGTGGGCGGCCAGTGGCAATAATAGGCAAATGGTTAGCCATGTCTTGAAAAATGGACGCATTAGGCAAGGCTCTTAAAGGTTGGCGCGCAACTTTATAACAGCTTTTTTTGCCATTCCGAGGCCGTTTGTCGATTCGAAACGCAGCGAAAAAACCGGCGAAATGCGACAAGTTGACCTGATTGTCCGACAGAACCCCTATATCACGGGGCTTTCGCCGGTTCGAATCGCCCAGGACCGCTTGTCGGCTGGACACGAAAAAGTCACAAAAACTCCGAAAAAATTTATCTATCGAGGCAAAAGAGGCCATTCATGAACAGCTATCAGCAGGACGCAATCCGCGATACCCACAGCAAAGTCATTGGGTATCTGCTGTGGATTTTCGGTTTTACCGGCGCCCACCGTTTCTATTACGGCAAGCCGGTCACGGGCACGATCTGGTTCTTCACCTTCGGCCTGCTGGGCATTGGTTGGCTGATCGACCTGTTCCTGATCCCGGCCATGGATCGCGAAGCGGACCTGCGGTTTACCCCGGGGCCTATCGAGTACAGCGTGGCGTGGATTCTGCTGACGTTTCTCGGGGTGCTGGGCGTACACCGCATGTACCAGGGCAAATGGCTCAGCGGGATCCTTTACTTGCTGACTGGCGGGGTATTTTTCCTGGGGGTGCTATATGACTTCTGGACGCTGAATGATCAGGTGTCGATCCGTAATGCGCAGAAGCGTGGGGCTTTTCAGTAAGACCTGGTCGCCTGCATCGCGAGCAAGCTCGCTCCCACACTGGATTGAGGTGTTCACACATCATGTGTTCACCAAAGATCCACCTGTGGGAGCGAGCTTGCTCGCGATAGGCGCGGCGCGGTATCAGGCCTGGTGGGTAATCCGCCCATCCATCAGGGTGTAACGCACCGCACCCGGCAGGCTATGGCCGATGAACGGGCAGTTGTCACCCTTGGAGCGCCAGGCTTCACCGGCCACGGTAGACGCGGCGGGGTCGAACAGCACCAGGTCCGCCGCTGCGCCAACCGCGAGTTTCCCCGCCGGCAATTGCAGTGCCTGGGCCGGGCCGTCGCTCAGGCGTGCCAGCAGGGTCGGCAGGTCCAACAAGCCGTCTTCCACCAGCGTCAGCGCCAGCGGTAACAGCAGTTCGACACTGCTGATGCCCGGCTCGGTGGCGCCGAACGGTGCCAGCTTGGCATCGCGCTCATGGGGTTGGTGGTGGCTGGAGATGGCCGAGATCACCCCGGATTTCACCGCCTCGCGCAGGCCATCGCGGTCGGCGCGGGTGCGCAGTGGCGGCTGGACGTGGTAGACGCTGTTGAAATCGATCAGTGCTTCGTCGGTCAGGATCAACTGGTACAGCGCCACATCGGCGGTCACCGGCAAGCCGCGGGCCTGGGCCTGGGCGATCAGTGCCGCACCGCGAGCACTGGTCAGTTGGCTGAAGTGCGCGCGCACGCCGCTTTGCTCGACCAATAGCAGGTCCCGGGCCAGGGCCACGGTTTCGGCGGTTTCCGGGATGCCCGGCAGGCCGAGGAAACTGGCGGTCGGGCCTTCGTGGGCCAGGCCGCCTTCGGCCAGGTCATGGTCCTGGGAGTTGAAGATCACCGTCAGGCCGAAGGTCGCCGCGTATTCCAGGGCGCGGCACAGGGTGCGGGTGTTGCGGAAACTGTTCAGGCCGTTGCCGAACGCCACACAACCGGCGTCCCGCAGGGCGATGAGCTCGGCCAGTTGCTCACCGTCGAGGCCCTTGCTCAGTGCGCCGATCGGGAAGACCTTGGTGTTTCCGGCTTCGCGGGCGCGGTCGAGGATCAGTTCGGCCACGGCCGAAGTGTCCAGCACCGGTTTGGTCTGCGGCGGGCAGCACAGGCTGGTCACGCCACCGGCAGCGGCGGCCCGGGTTTCGCTGACGATGCTGCCTTTGCGGCTGTAGCCCGGTTCGCGCAGGGCGACGTTCAGGTCCACCAGGCCCGGGGCGGCCACCAGGCTGTGGGCGTCGAGGATTTCAGCCGCCACGAAGCCGGTGGGGGCGGCGCCCAGGGCGACGATCTTGCAGGCATCGATATGGATATCAGTCACTTGATCCAGGCCACTGGCTGGATCGATCACGCGTGCGCCGAGAATGCTGAGCTTCACTGGGCGTTCTCCTGGTCGAATTGGCGCTGGGCCGTTTGCCCGCTCATGGCCATGGACAGCACGGCCATGCGGATGGCGATGCCGTAGGTCACCTGATTGAGAATCACCGAGTGCGGCCCGTCGGCCACCGCCGACTCGATCTCCACGCCGCGGTTGATCGGCCCCGGGTGCATGACGATAGCGTCCGGCTTGGCCCCGGCCAGGCGGGCGGTGGTCAGGCCGAACAGGCGGTAGAACTCGCCTTCGCTGGGCAACAGGCCGCCGGTCATGCGCTCGCGTTGCAGGCGCAGCATGATCACCACGTCCACATCCTTGAGGCCTTCGGTCATGTCGGTGTAGACCTTCACGCCGTATTGCTCGACGCCTATGGGCAGCAGGGTCTTCGGCGCGATCACGCGGATGTCCGGGCAGCCGAGGGTCTTGAGGGCCAGCATGTTCGAACGGGCCACCCGCGAGTGCAGGATGTCGCCGACGATGGCCACCGACAGGTTTTCGAAGCTGCCCTTGTGTCGACGGATGGTCAGCATGTCCAGCATGCCCTGGGTCGGGTGGGCGTGACGGCCGTCGCCGCCGTTGATGATCGCCACCTGTGGGCAGACGTGCTCGGCAATGAAGTGCGCGGCGCCGGAATCACCGTGGCGCACGACGAACATGTCGGCGGCCATGGCTTCGAGGTTGCGCAGGGTGTCGAGCAGGGTTTCGCCCTTGCTCGCCGAGGACGTGGACACGTTGAGGGTGATCACGTCCGCCGACAGCCGCTGGGCCGCCAGTTCGAAGGTGGTGCGGGTGCGGGTGGAGTTTTCGAAGAACACGTTGCACACGGTCTTGCCGCGCAGCAACGGGACTTTCTTCACCGCCCGGGCACCCACTTCGAGGAAGGAGTCGGCAGTGTCGAGGATTTCCGTCAACAGCTCGCGGCGCAGGCCGTCGAGGGACAGGAAGTGCCGCAGCTGGCCCTGATCGTTGAGCTGCAGCGGGCGCTTGGTTTCGAGAGGCGTCATCGCGATGGACTCTTACAAGGGCAGTTAAAGGGCAAGGTCTTGCAGTTCGAGTTGCAGTGGCGACGGCCCGGAGAGCTTGACCCGCTCATGGGCGGCCAGCGTCAGCGTCGCGCCGACCACGTTCGGCCGGATCGGCAGCTCGGCGGCGTCCAGGTCCAGCAGGCACACCAGCGTCACGCTGGCCGGGCGGCCGTAATCGAACAGTTCGTTCATGGCGGCGCGGATGGTCCGGCCACTCATCAGCACGTCGTCGATCAGGACCAGGTGCTGGCCCTCAATCTCGAATGGCAGCGCCGAAGGACGCACTTGCGGGTGCAGGCCGTTCTGGCTGAAGTCGTCGCGGTAGAAGGACACGTCCAGGGTGCCCAGTGGTGATTGGCTGCCCAGTGCTTCGAGCAAGGCCTGGGCGACCCAGACGCCGCCGGTGCGAATACCGATGTAGCGCGGTTCGCTGATGCCGCGGTGTTCCAGGTGTGCCGTGAGACGAATCGCCATCTGGCTGATCAGTTCGGCAGGATTGGGCAGGCTCATGCTGGCTCCTTCAGGTTCCCGGGCCGGTGGTGAGTGGCGCGGCTTATCGCTAAAAGAAAGCGCCTTGGCGGCGCTTTGTAAAAAATCAGGTTTCGAACAGGGCGGCGTTGGCGTCGAGCCAGCCTTGCAACAGCAGGGCGGCGGCGATGGCGTCCACCGGGTTGTCGCGGTAACTGCCTTTCTGCCCGCCACGCACCAGGCGCTCGCCCTTGGCCTCGAAGGTGGTCAGGCGCTCGTCATGGGTATAGAAGGGCAGGTTGTAGCGGCCATTGAGCCGGCGGGCGAACTTTTCGGCGCGCAGGCACATGTCGCTGGGCGTGCCGTCCATGTTCAGCGGCAGGCCGACCACCACGGCATCGGGTTTCCACTCCTTGATCAGCGCTTCGACCTGGTTCCAGTCCGGAACGCCATTCTGCGCCTTCAAGGTGCACAACTCGCGGGCCTGGCCGGTAATGACCTGGCCGACCGCTACGCCGATCTGTTTGGTGCCGTAATCGAAGCCCAGCAGCAAGCGCAGCGCCATCAGGCGTGTCCTGCCTGGCTGGTGAGTAGGCTGAGGTTGACCCCCAGCCGGCTGGCCGCCGCTTCCAGGCGCAGTTCGCTGCTGGTGTTGAACAGGATGTCGGCGTCGAACGGGCAGGTCAGCCAGGCGTTGTCGGCCAGTTCGGCTTCCAGTTGCCCGGGTTCCCAACCGGCATAGCCGAGGGCGATCAGGCTTTTCTCCGGGCCGACGCCGTCGGCGATGGCGAACAGCACGTCCTGGGAGGTGGACAGTGACACCCCGTCCAGGTCCACGGTGGCCTGGTATTTGGGGCCCGACGGGTGGAGCACGAAACCGCGGTCAGTCTGCACCGGGCCGCCGATGAAAATCGGCACGTGCTGGCACAAGAGTGGCGGTTCGACCTCGGGGCGCAACTGCTCCAGGATGTCCGCCAGGTTCAATTCCTGCGGGCGATTGATTACCAGCCCCATGGCCCCATTGGCCGTGTGCTCGACGATGTAGGTCAAGGTGTGGGCAAAATTCGGATCGGCCATGTGCGGCATGGCAATCAGGAAGTGATGCTTGAGGTAGGTGGGGCTGACGTTTTTCATAGGCGCTAGTGTGGCGCTGGGCGGGGCGGCTGACAAGCGGTGTCAGCGGCATGGCCGGCAAGCAGTGCGCGGGCCGGTAGGTTCCGCCTTGTCGAGCTGGCAAGGGCGCGCGCCTCGAAGGAATGTGTTTTATAGACGTTAACCTCGTTGTCGAGGACTGCGCACTTTATTTCTCAGCTCATGCAGATGATTGAATCTCTTCACCGCTTCATCGTAGGGGTCGCGATCTGGAGTTGATAGGTTTTGGGCTATCCACTCAATGTCTTGTGCGCTGACGTCATTAATCATGGAACTGGTTGTTTCAGGAGAGTCTAGGAGATCTTGGAGTTGCAAGGACCATGTTTTTGCAGGTTGGCGTGGCTGGTCTTTTACTAGGTGTGACTGTAGACGATAGACTTTGCCTTTTACCCAGTTGTCAGAACCCTTGTAGTTGCTGTATTTGTGTCTAGTCGCTTCAATCAGCGCAATAATTTTCTCCGGTATGGGCACAGATGTTTTTTCAAGTTGGTCCCCATATGCCCGATGGGTTAAAAAAAATTTATTCGCGGCTAAATCCTGAAGAGATATTCCTCGGTGGGCGCTCTCAAAGGCGCCGGGTATACCTTCGTTAATAAGCTTCTGTAGTTGTTCATCTGCAGATATTTTATACGTGTGGAATGTGTGGATTGTATCTGTAGTTGCACGATTGATTTTCTTGCTTAAAAAATGAAGTTTAATTTTTCTGAAAGGAATTCTCATTATCCATTTTACTGGTAAATGGCCATTATTGTCCCTCCTGTTTATTGGGTCTCCCAGGCAATAGGCATAGCTGTTCAAGATACCCGGCCTGAAGGGGCTCCAGCTGTCCGGGCTGTTGAAGCGCATCAGCACTGGGTTGAAAGCCCGGTAGCCATTGCCCAGTAGATAATGGCCCGTTATGGGATCCGGGCGTTCGCCGTTGAAACCGAGCAGGCTCAGCAGGCCGTTTTGCGCAGGGCGATGACCATAGGCCGAATAGGCCACGGGGTTGCGTTCACCCGCGCTGTCGAGCGTGTGCAGGATCGAGCGCTGCTGGTCGGTTGCCAACAGGCGCGTCTCGCCTGGCTGGCTCTGTTGAGCCAGGAGCAAGTCTGCTTGCTGGACCAGTGAATACCGCAGGGCGCCCTGGATTTCGGTGGCCAGGCGGTGCCGACAGTAGAAGCGCTGCAGGTCGGGTTGGCCTGGCACCTGCTGGCCGACCAGTTTGTCCAAGGGGTCGTAGTGATAGCGACAAAGCAATTGCTTTTCAACAGTCGACATGACGTACACCTGGGTTGGCATCGTCAGGCATTGTGCGGGCGGCCATCGTCGGGTGCTACAGACAGAACAGTTAGGTTTTCCTCCTCGCCCGGACCTGGCAAGGCCCTGCTGCCAATGGCTAATGTCGGGTTTGTGCTGGCCAGCCTGGCGGCCCGACTCGCTCACTGCATGCAGTTGGGCGAGGCACGCCGCTCTCGTTCAATTGCTCGAAAGCCGATCGCCACGGGCAAACTTCCAGGTGCGGATGATTTCCAGTCGGTCGATGTCCGACAAATCCCCGGTAAACGGCGCGAACGGCGCAGCCAGGCGCACGATCCGTTGGGCGGCCTGGTCCAGCAGCGGCTGGCCGGAGGACTCTAGTACCAGCACTTCATACAACGAGCCGTCGCGGTTGATCGAGACCATCAGCCGCAGGTTGCCGTAGATCTGTTTGCGCCGGGCTTCGTCGGGGTAGTTGAGGTTGCCGATGCGCTCGACCTTCTTGCGCCATTCGTCCTTGTACCAGGCGCCCTTGTCGCGCATGGTCGAAGCGGCGCTCAGGCGATGGATGCGCGGGCGCTTGGCGTAGAGCTGTTGCTCCTGGGCCAGTTCGGCTTCCAGGCTGGCGATGTCGCTGGACAACTGTGAGCTGTCGAAAGTGGGTTCGGGGGCCTTGGGCTTGGGATCAGGCTTGACCTCTTCCTTGACCGGGGCCTTTTTCGGTTTTGGCGCCACGGTGGTCACGGCGGCCTTGGGCGCCGTCTCCTGCACCTCGGGCTTGGCGGCTGGCGGCGGGGTGACTTTTTGTACCTTGGTATCCTGGAATGGCGCGATCTCGGTGGTCTTGGGGATCGCCTTTTTTTCCAGGGTGCCACTGCCTTGCTGGTTTTCCTGGGCGAGGAAGTCGGCCTTCTTGGGCTTGGTCTCGCTCTTGAAGGTGGCCAGGGTGATTTCCAGCGTCTGGCTGATCTGCTTGGGTTCGACCGTGGCAAACCCGACGCCCAGCAGCAGCGCCAGGTGGATCAACGCCGCCAGGAACAGGGTAAAACCGAGGCGATCAGCCGGGCGCACGCCACGATGGGCGAGCTCTTGGGGCAGATCGGACGGGAGTGTCATGACAAGGAAACCAACATCGCGTTTTTTTCAGGCCGGGCATGATAGCGCAATGTGGGTTTCCTTCAGCAGGATCTGGATCAACGAGCCTTGAGCTTCTGATCGATGGCATCCATCAGCATCCCGCCGATGTCGGTGCCAAAGGCGTTGTCGATCTCGCGGATGCAGGTCGGGCTGGTGACGTTGATTTCCGTCAGGTGCTCGCCGATCACGTCCAGGCCCACGAACAACAGGCCTTTCTCGCGCAGGGTCGGGCCGACCTGGGCGGCGATCCAGCGATCCTTCTCGGTCAATGGACGCGCCTCGCCACGCCCGCCGGCCGCCAGGTTGCCACGGGTTTCGCCGGCGGCCGGGATGCGCGCCAGGCAATAATCCACCGGTTCGCCGTCGATCATCAGGATGCGTTTGTCACCGTCGACGATGGCCGGCAGGTAGCCCTGGATCATGATCTGCTGCTTGCCGTGCAAGGTCAGGGTTTCGAGGATCACCGACAGGTTCGGGTGGCCGGCGGTGTGGCGGAAAATCGAAGAGCCGCCCATGCCGTCCAGGGGTTTGAGGATCACGTCGCCGTGGTGGTCGGCGAACTCACGCAACACGTCCGGGCGACGGCTGACGATGGTGGGTGGCGTGCACTGCGGGAACAGCGTGGCGAACAGCTTTTCGTTGCAGTCGCGCAGGCTCTGGGGCTTGTTGACCACCAGCACGCCGGCGTTTTCAGCCTGTTCCAGCAGGTAGGTGGAGTACACGAACTCCATATCGAACGGCGGATCCTTGCGCATCAGGATCACGTCCAGGTCGCTCAGCAGCGCGTCGCTCTCGGTGCCCAGCTCAAACCACTTCTCGGGGTTGGCGAAGACTTTCAGCGGCTTCATCCGCGCCCGAGCCTGGCCTTCGGCCTGGTAGAGGTCGCGCTGTTCCATGTAGAACAGCTCCCAGCCGCGCTTCTGAGCGGCCAGCAGCATGGCCAGCGAGCTATCCTTTTTATAGGAAATGCTGGCGATAGGGTCCATGACAATGCCGACGCGTACGCTCATGGCTTGGTTCCTCGAAATGTGATGGGCACATAATGGCGTGAAAAAGTGGCGTCAGAGTGGCGCCCGGAAGATTGGCGGTCAAGGAAAAACCACCGCGCCGAGCGGCCGATAGATCGGCGATGGAGACTGTGCTAAAAAGGCTGCCATGTGACGTGCGGGCCTTGAACATCAAGGGTTTGCGCTGTCGATCACACTTACGCGTTAAAAACCGGTTTGCAGTGGCAATGGCAGAGCATCTCACGCAGCAGCAACCCAGCGCCTTGAAGGTCATGGTCATCGACGATTCGAAGACCATCCGCCGCACCGCCGAAACCTTGCTGCGCAACGTGGGCTGCGAGGTGATCACGGCCGTCGATGGTTTCGATGCCCTGGCCAAGATCGCCGACCATCATCCGGGCATCATTTTTGTCGACATCATGATGCCGCGCCTGGATGGCTACCAGACCTGTGCCCTGATCAAGAACAACAGCGCGTTCAAGGCCACGCCGGTGATCATGCTGTCGTCCCGCGACGGGTTGTTCGACAAGGCCAAGGGGCGCATCGTCGGTTCCGATCAGTTTTTGACCAAGCCGTTCAGCAAGGAAGAACTGCTGGGCGCGATACAGGCCCATGTCCCGGGCTTTGCCGCTGTCCAGCCGCATCAGGCACATTAATGACACTTGGCCAACGGGCCAGGGGTCAACAAGAAAATGGGGAACACCATGGCACGAGTTCTGATCGTCGATGATTCGCCGACTGAAATGTACAAACTGACCGGCATGCTGGAAAAGCACGGCCATCAGGTCCTGAAGGCCGAGAATGGCGCCGATGGCGTGGCCCTGGCCCGCCAGGAAAAACCCGATGCGGTGCTGATGGACATCGTCATGCCCGGCCTCAACGGTTTCCAGGCCACGCGCCAGTTGACCAAGGACCCGGACACCGGCCACATCCCCGTGATCATCATCACCACCAAGGACCAGGACACCGACAAGGTCTGGGGCACGCGCCAAGGTGCGAGGGACTACCTGACCAAACCGGTGGACGAAGAAACCCTGATCGCGACCCTGAACAAAGTGCTGGCGGGTTGACGGCACGGCCATGAGCCAATCCCTGACTGCATTCGAACTGCTGCTGCAGATCGACCGGCGCTGCCGGTTGCTGGGGGCGGACCTGCCCTCCCAGCCGGCCCATCGCGCCGGTTGGAGCGGCATCGGCTTTCGCTTGGGCGAGCACTGGTACGTGGCGCCGATGGGCGAAGTCAGCGAAGTGCTGCACGAACCACGTCACACGCATTTGCCCGGGGTCAAGCCGTGGGTGCGTGGAGTGGCTAACCTGCGCGGGCGCTTGTTGCCGTTGATGGACTTGTGCGGGTTCTTTGGCCACGAGCTGTCGACCGTGCGCAAGCAGCGGCGCGTGTTGGTGGTGGATCACGACGAGGTGTTCGCCGGGTTGTTGGTGGACGAGGTCCTTGGGCTGCAGCATTTTGCCCAGGAAAGCCTGGAACCGACGCTGGTGGACGACCTTGACGGCCCCGAAGCGGCCTTCGTCAAGGGGCGGTTTGGCGGCGAGCGCGAGTGGCAAGTGTTCAGCCCGTTTGCCCTGGCGCGGTCGCCGGGGTTCATGGATGTGGCGATTTAACGAGGTGCAGCGCAGGCCCCTTGTGGGAGCGAGCTCGCTCGCGATTGCGGTGGGTCAGCTAAATCACGGCTGACTGATCCAATGCTATCGCGAGCGAGCTCGCTCCCACATTGGTTCGGCGGTGACTGGGTTGGATTGGGCAGTACAGGCGAGAACCGATGATCAAAGCAAAAACAGGCAAGCCACTGGAAGCGTCGCGCAGTCGTTCGCAGATCATCGTGCTGTTCGTCGCGCTGATCGTCTTCATCATGCTGCTGTTCGCCAACTTCGCTTACCTCAACACCCAGTCCGCCTACGACAAGCAGTACATCGGCCATGCCGGTGAGCTGCGGGTACTGTCCCAGCGCATCGCCAAGAACGCCACCGAGGCTGCCGCCGGCAAGCCCGCGGCATTCAAGCTGCTGAGCGATGCGCGCAATGACTTCGCCCAGCGCTGGGGCTACCTGAAACAGGGCGACCCGGTGACCGGCCTGCCCCCGGCGCCCGCCACCCTGCGCCCGCAGATGCGCGCCGTGCAGTTGGATTGGGAGCGCCTGCTCAAGAACACCGATGCCATCCTCTCCAGCGAACAGACCGTGCTGTCGCTGCACCAGGTGGCGGCGACCCTGGCCGAAACCGTGCCGCAGTTGCAGGTCGAGTACGAAAAAGTCGTCGAGATCCTGCTGCAACGCGGCGCGCCGGCCGCCCAGGTGGCCATGGCCCAGCGCCAGTCGTTGCTGGCCGAACGGATTCTCGGCGCGGTGAATACCGTGCTGGCGGGGGACGAAAACGCCAGCCAGGCCGCCGACACCTTTGGTCGCGACGCCGCGCGTTTTGGCCAGGTGCTCAACGGCATGTTGCAAGGTGACCCGGCCCTGAAGATATCCCAGGTCCAGGACCGCGATGCCCGGGCACGCCTGAGCGAAATCAGCGAGCTCTTCGAGTTCGTTTCCGGCTCGGTGGACGAAATCCTTGAAACTTCCCCGGAGCTGTTCAAGGTCCGCGAATCGGCCGGCAACATCTTCAACCTGTCGCAGACCCTGCTCGACGAGGCTTCGCACCTGGCCACGGCCTTCGAAAACCTCGCCGGCGGGCGGTCCATCAATACCATCGGCGGCTATGTGCTGGGTTTGCTGGCGCTGATGTCGATCATCCTGATTGGCCTGGTGATGGTCCGCGAAACCAACCGCCAGTTGCACGAAACCGCACAAAAGAACGAACGCAACCAGAACGCGATCATGCGGTTGCTGGATGAAATCGAAGACCTGGCCGATGGCGACCTGACCGTCACGGCCTCGGTCACCGAGGACTTCACCGGCACCATCGCCGATTCCATCAACTATTCGGTGGATCAACTGCGCGACCTAGTGGCGACCATCAACCTGACCGCCGGCCAGGTCGCCGCTGCGGTGCAGGAAACCCAGGCCACGGCGATGCACCTGGCCCAGGCCTCCGAGCACCAGGCCCAGCAGATTTCCGAAGCTTCGACTTCAATTAATGAAATGGCCCAGTCCATCGACCAGGTGTCGGCCAATGCCGCCGAGTCGTCGGCGGTGGCCGAGCGGTCGGTGGAAATTGCCAACAAGGGCAACGAGGTGGTGCACAACACCATTCACGGCATGGACAACATTCGCGAACAGATCCAGGACACCGCCAAGCGCATCAAGCGCCTGGGTGAGTCATCCCAGGAAATTGGCGACATTGTCAGCCTGATCGACGACATCGCTGACCAGACCAACATCCTGGCACTCAACGCCGCCATCCAGGCGTCCATGGCCGGTGATGCCGGGCGCGGGTTCGCGGTGGTGGCCGATGAAGTGCAGCGCTTGGCCGAGCGCTCTTCGGCGGCGACCCGGCAAATCGAGACCCTGGTGCGGGCGATCCAGGCCGACACCAATGAGGCGGTGATTTCCATGGAGCAGACCACCACCGAAGTGGTGCGCGGTGCGCGACTGGCCCAGGACGCCGGCGTCGCCCTGGAAGAAATCGAAGGCGTGTCCAAGACCCTGGCGGCGCTGATCCAGAGCATCTCCAACGCTGCGCAGCAACAGACCACCTCGGCGGGGCAGATTTCCTTGACCATGAACGTGATCCAGCAGATCACCTCGCAGACCTCATCCGGTTCCACCGCCACTGCCGAGAGCATTGGCAACCTGGCGAAAATGGCCAGCCAGCTGCGCCGTTCGGTGTCGGGTTTTACCTTGCCGGCGGCGGCAGCGGCTGGCGATGAGGAAAAAGGGTGACTGGTTTGACCTGTCTGGTGATGAAGATCATTTGTGGCGAGGGGATTTATCCCCGCTGGACTGCGAAGCAGTCCCGAAATAGCCAGTCTGGGACATAGATGTTGGATTCAGCATTTTTGGGGGCCGCTTCGCGCCCCAGCGGGGATAAATCCCCTCGCCACAGGATTTGGAGTGGTTATGGGTGATCGGCACGACTATGTGGCCCTGGAATGGGTCAAGGGCGAGATTGCCGAAACGCTGAAGCAGGCTCATCTGGCCCTCAACCGCTTGGTGGACGATCCGCAGGCGTCGGACGCCCTCGGGCAATGCCTGGCCTGCATTCACCAGGTCCACGGCGGCCTGCAGATGGTCGAGTTCTACGGTGCGGCGCTGCTGGCCGAGGAGATGGAGCAGCTGTGCGCCGCCCTGCAGGACAACCGCGTCACCCATCGCGACGAAGCCATCAGCCTGTTGAGCCAGGCCTTGGGGCAGTTGCCGATCTACTTGGACCGCGTACAAGGTGCCCGTCGCGACCTGCCGCTGGTGGTGCTGCCCTTGATCAACGACCTGCGCAGTGCCCGGGGCGAGAGCCTGTTGTCGGAAACCAGCCTGTTCAGCCCCGAGTTGCCCGATATCGCGCCGCTCAGCGACGAGGCGTTGCAGCGCCTCGAACCCGCGGACCTGCCAAACACCTTGCGCAAACTGCGCCAGACCCTGCAAATGGCCCTGGTGGGCCTGTTGCGCGAACAGGATGACGCGACCCACCTGGGTTACCTGGCCAAGGTCTTCCACCGCCTGGAAACCTTGTGCGCTGGGGCGCCGCTCAATGCGTTATGGCAGGTGGCCTCGGCGCTGGTCGAAGGCATGCGTGACGGGCGTATCGCCAACAGCCCGGCGCTGCGCAGCCTGTTCAAGGAAGCCGACAAGGAGCTCAAGCGCCTGCTGGACCAAGGCATGCCTGGCATCAATCAGCCGGCACCGCCCCACCTGCTCAAGAGCTTGTTGTTCTATATTGCCAAGGCCGAACATCCCAGCGGGCAGATGCAGATCATGAAAGAACGCTACTCACTGGACGACGCGCTGCCCGACAGCGCCATGGTCGACGAAGAACGCGCGCGCCTGGCCGGGCCCGACCGCGATGCCATGCGCTCGGTGCTTGCCGCGCTGTGCGAGGAGTTGGTACGGGTCAAGGAGCGCCTGGACCTGTTCGTGCGCAGTGACCGCCAGCATGCCTCGGAGCTGGACAGCCTGTTGGCGCCCCTGCGGCAGATCGCCGACACCCTGGCGGTGCTCGGTTTCGGCCAACCGCGCAAGGTCATCATCGATCAACTGGCGGTGGTCCTGAGCCTCGCCCAGGGCCAGCGCGAGCCGGATGACGCGACCCTCATGGACGTCGCCGGAGCCTTGCTCTACGTCGAGGCGACCCTGGCCGGCATGGTCGGCACCGTCGAGCCCGAGAGCCGCGAAGACACCCACCTGCCCACCACCGACCTGACCCAGATCCACCAGATCGTCATCAAGGAAGCCCACACCTGCCTGCAACAGGCCAAGGACATGATCGTCGACTACATCGACGCGGACTGGAACAGCGAGCAACTGCAACCCTTGCCGGCGCTGCTGACCCAGGTGCGCGGCGCGCTGGCGATGATTCCCCTGAGCCGTGCCGCCAGCCTGGTGGAGGCCTGCAACGCGTTCATCCGCGACCACCTGTTGCTGGACCAGGCCCAGCCGGGGTGGGAAGAACTCGACCACCTGGCCGACGTGATCACCGGCCTCGAATACTACCTGGAGCGCTTGAGCGAGGACCCGGAAACCTCCGGCGAGCCGTTGCTCAATGGGGTCGAGCGGAGCTTGGCTGCGCTCGGTTATTTCCCTGACGAAGCGCGGGTGCCGGTGCTCGACGATGTGTTGAGCCCCAACGAAGCCCAGGTCATGCAGGACTTGCAGGAACTGGATGACCCGCAGACGGTGCAATCCTTGGCCGAAGTGCTGGCCAGTCCGATCTCGGCGGTCAATCCGCCGGCCAGGAGCACCCCGGGCAGCCTGTTGCCGCCACCGTTGGATGAACGTCCGGTGGACGACGAGTTGCGCGAGGTCTTCCTCGAGGAAACCGGCGAGGTGTTGGACGTCCTGCGTGAATACCTGCCGCGCTGGAGTGCTCATCCCGACGACCACGGCGCCCTGAGCGAACTGCGCCGGGCCTTCCATACCCTCAAGGGCAGTGGCCGGATGGTCCGGGCGCTGGTGCTGGGTGAACTGGCCTGGGCCGTGGAAAACCTGCTCAACCGGGTCCTGGAGCGCAGCGTCGAGCCGCAGGCCTCGGTCCGCCAGTTGGTTGAAGACACGGTGCAGTTGTTGCCGGCCCTGGTGGCTGAATTCGCGGCCAATCACCAGCGCCAGCGCGACGACGTCGACCGCTTGGCCGCCCGCGCCCATGTCCTGGCCAAGGGCGGCGACGAGGAGGATGAAGACGAGCAGGACGTGGCCGCTCTCGATCCGCTGCTGTTGAAGATCTTCGACAACGAAGCCCAGGGCCACCTCGCCAGCCTCAATCGCTTTCTCGATCAGTCGGCCGACCACCTGCCCTTGCAGGCCAGTGATGAATTGCAGCGGGCCTTGCATACGCTCAAGGGCAGCGCTTCGATGGCCGGCGTGCTGCCGATCGCCGAACTGGCGGGGGCGATGGATGAGCTGGCCCGGGAATACCGGGCGCATCTGATTGCCCTCGACCTGGATGAAGTCGAATTGCTGCTGGAAGCCGAAGGGCTGCTGCGCCGTGGCTTGCGCCAGTTGCACAGCGAGCCGCTGGCGGCGATCCCCGGGGCCGAGGATCTGATCCTGCGTGCCCAGGCCCTCCTGGCCGAGCGTCTGCACGCCGCCAACAATGCGCCAGACAAAGTGCTGCGCACCAAGCGCGACCCACAACTGATCAACAATTTCCTCGCCCAGGGCATGGACATCTTGCTGGACGCCGAAAGCCTTTTGCAGCGCTGGCAGCAGCACCCCGGCGAAGGCCAGGAACTGAGTGCGCTGCTCGATGAGCTGACCACCCTCGGCGAAGGCGCGCACTTGGCCGACTTGCACCCGGTGGACGAACTCTGCGAAGCCTTGCTCGACCTCTACGGTGCGGTAGAGGAAAGCAGCCTGGCGGTCAGCAATGAATTTTTCCAGGAGGCCCAGCGCGCCCATGAAGCGCTGATCGACATGCTCGATGAGCTGGCGGCCGGGCAGCATGTGCATCCGCAGCCGGCGCGGGTACAAGCCTTGCGCCGCCTGCTCCAGGAGAGCCTCGACCCGTCGGCCACCGGTCTGATCCGCAGCGACGGCAGCCGCACCCTGAGCATCCGCGAACTGGGCCACGCAACGGCGGAAATGGAGCGTGACGCGCCCGTCGATACCTCGATGGAAGATGATCTCTCGGCGATTTTTCTCGAAGAGGCCCAAGACATCCTCGAAAGCGCCGCACAAGCCTTGCAACGCTGGTTGGCCGATCCGGATAACGGCGCGCCGCTGTCCTCGCTGCAACGTGACTTGCACACCCTCAAGGGCGGTGCGCGAATGGCCGACATCCGGCCGGTGAGCGACCTGGCCCAGGAGTTGGAAAACCTTTACGAAGGACTGGTGGACCGGCGCTACAGCTACAGCGAGGAGCTGGCGCAACTGCTCGCCAGCAGTCATGAACGCCTCGACCTGTTGCTCGGGCAGTTGCAGCAGGGCCAGCCGTTGGGCGATCCCGTTGCGCTGATCGACGCCATTCGACGGTTCCGCCAGGACAAGCCGAACGCCATCGAGACGAGCGCAGCGGCCCAGGCCGACGGCGCCGGCCATGATCCCGAGTTGCTGGAAATCTTCCTTGAGGAAGGCTTCGACATCCTCGACAGCTCGGGCGCGGCGCTGCTGCGCTGGCAGGAAGAACCGTCGAATCGCCAGGCCGTGGAAACCTTGCTACGGGATTTGCACACCCTCAAGGGCGGTGCGCGCATGGTGGAAATCGTCCCCATCGGCGACCTGGCCCACGAGTTGGAAAACCTCTATGAAGGCCTGTCGGCGGGTCTGCTTCAGCCGACCCCGGCGCTGTTCACCTTGTTGCAAAGCAGCCATGACCGACTGGCGCAGATGCTCGACGCCGTGCGCGCCGGCCACCCGTGCCCGCTGGCGGATCGGCTGATTGCACAGATCCAGGCGGTGAATCATCCCCAGGAGAATGCCGCGCCGCAGGCTGTCTCGGCGCCGGAGCCGGTGCCTACTCCCATCGTCAGCCCACCCGCGGCGCCAGCACGACCGGACCCCGGCGCGGCGGGCGACGGTGCGGACATGGTCAAGGTCTCCGCCGAACTGCTCGACGACCTGGTGAACCTGGCGGGCGAAACGTCGATCTTCCGTGGGCGTATCGAACAGCAGGTCAACGACGCGCGCGTGGCCCTGGGCGAAATGGAAACCACCATCGAGCGCATGCGCGATCAGCTGCGACGGCTGGATACCGAAACCCAGGGGCGAATTCTCAGCCGACAACAGGTCGAGGCCGAGCGCCTGGGCTATGAAGAGTTCGACCCGCTGGAGATGGACCGCCATTCCCAGTTGCAGCAGCTGTCCCGGGCACTGTTCGAGTCCGCCTCGGACTTGCTTGAGCTCAAGGAAACCCTTGATCGCAGCAATCACGATGCCGAGGTCCTGCTGCAACAGCAGGGGCGTATCAACACCGAGCTCCAGGAAGGCCTGATGCGTACGCGCATGGTGCCCTTCGAGCGTATGCTGCCCCGGCTCAAGCGCATCGTCCGGCAAGTGGCGCAGGAGCTGGGCAAGGACGTGGAATTCCTGGTCGGCAACGCCGACGGCGAGATGGACCGTAACGTGTTGGAGCGCATGGCTGCCCCTCTTGAACATATGCTGCGCAACGCCGTCGACCACGGTCTGGAGCCGGCCGACGTGCGCATTGCCGCCGGCAAGCCGGCACGAGGACGTATCAGCCTCGACCTGTCCCGGGAAGGCGGCGACATCATTTTCGACATCCGCGACGACGGCGCCGGCGTGCCGCTGGAGGCGGTGCGCAGCAAGGCGATCAAGCGTGGTTTGCTGGCGCCGGACAGCGACATCAGCGACCGCGACGTGCTGCAGTTCATCCTGCAACCAGGGTTTTCCACTGCCGAGAAAATCACCCAGATCTCCGGGCGTGGCGTCGGCATGGACGTGGTCCACGAAGAGGTGCGGCAATTGGGCGGCAGCATGGTCATCGATTCCACGCCGGGGCAGGGCGTGCATTTCCGCATTCGCCTGCCGTTTACCGTGGCGGTTAACCGGGCGTTGATGGTGCACTGTCACGAAGACCAGTACGCGATCCCGCTGAACACCATCGAGAGCATTGTGCGGGTGTTGCCCGCCGAACTGGACGGCCATTACCAGCTCGATCCGCCAACCTACACCTACGCCGGGCAGCGGTACGAGTTGTGCTACCTCGGTGAGCTGCTGAAAACCGGCGCCCGGCCGAAACTGCTGGGCCAGAGCCAGCCCTTGCCGGTGCTGCTGGTGCAGTGCAACGAGCGGCATGTTGCGGTGCAGGTGGACGCTACCGCCGGGACCCGAGAGATTGTGGTCAAGAGCCTCGGTCCGCAGTTCTCGGCGGTACAGGGCCTGTCCGGGGCGACGATCCTGGGGGACGGCCGGGTGGTGTTGATTCTCGACCTGCTGGCGCCGATCCGCGCCTTGCCCCACCAGGTGCCGCGCCGCCAAGTGCCGGTAGAAGGCGAGGGCGAACCGCAACGGCCGCTGCTGGTGCTGGTGGTGGACGACTCAGTGACCGTGCGCAAGGTCACCAGTCGCCTGCTGGAGCGCCATGGCATGCACGTCCTGACTGCCAAGGATGGCGTGGATGCCATGGCGCTGCTGGCCGAGCACGCCCCGGACCTGATGCTGCTGGACATCGAGATGCCGCGCATGGACGGCTTCGAAGTGGCCACGCAAGTGCGCAACGACCCGCGCCTGGCGCATTTGCCGATCATCATGATCACCTCCCGCACCGGCCAGAAACACCGCGACCGCGCCATGGCCATCGGCGTCAACGACTACCTGGGCAAGCCGTACCAGGAATCGGTGCTGCTCGACAGCATCGCCCACTGGAGCAAGACCCATGCATGACCTGCACCACTCGCGTACCGACCACCTCACCGGCCTGCTGCTGCCACTGGCCGACCGCCACCTGATCCTGCCCAACGTGGCCGTGGCCGAGTTGATCGACTATCAGAGCAGCGCCTTCGACATGGACACCCCGCCGTGGTTTCTGGGGTGGGTGAGCTGGCGCGAACGGCAGATCCCGCTGCTGAGCTTCGAATCGGCCTGTGGCCAGAAAACCGTGATTGGCGAACGAGTGCGCATCGTCGTCCTCAACGCCCTGGGCGGGCGTCCGGAGCTGAGGTTCATCGCACTGTTGGTGCAGGGCATCCCACGCTCCTACAAGCTCGACACTCAACTGAGCTACGTCGACGTGCCGCTGTGCGGGTTGGAGCAGGCGGCGGTGCAGGTGGGGGAGCATGTAGCGAAGGTGCCGGATTTGTTGGCGTTGGAGGAGTTGGTGGTGGCTGCGGGATTGGTTCGGCAGCACAAATCCTGAGACATACGAAGTTCCAATGAGCTTGCCCGCGAGGTGGCCTGATAGTCGTTGACCGGGTGCATATCCATTTCTGCGGTAACGGCCACTTAGGGTTCCGCCCTGACGGCGGGTCACTTTCGAAAATCCGGAAGCCGGCCCAGGCGAAAGTAACCAAAGCGCTTTTGCCCCACCACTCGGTGCCTCGCTAGGGCTCGGCATGCCCGAACGCAGGCATTGCTCCGTGGGCCCGCCGCGAAGGGCCATCCATGGCCCAGCGCGGCTATCCCGGCATCCATGCCGGGATGCCCACTCCACAATGCCTGCGTTCGGCCAGCGTGGTTAACGGGGCGCCGAAATCAACGTCCATCGCGAGGCGGCCTTATAGCCGACCTGTTTCGCCCGGGTGTACTCAATTCCAATGTGGGCTGGCCCGCGAAGGCGGCGGCACATTCTGCATTGATGCGAGCAGAGCCGCCGCCATCGCGAGCAGGCTCGCTCCCACACGGGGCATCGTTGCGCCGTGATTAACCGGCCTACCAATAACCCTGTGGCGAGGGAGCTTGCTCCCGCTCGGCTGCGTAGCAGCCGCGAACCCGGCAATGCGGTCTGCCTGAAAATACACAGGGGCCTGCTTCGCAGGCCAGCGGGAGCAAGCTCCCTCGCCACAGGGCGGTGTGTCCATCCCACCATTACTCCAACCGTAACGATCCGCCGCTGAGCTTGATTGATGCCCTCGCCACAACACTCCTAAGGTAACCCCCACGACAGCGAATCCGTGGAGTGGTCATGACAACAACAATATCCCCCGACTCGCGCTGGACGCGGCGACGCAGCGAAAAGCAGCGGCGTCTCGAACTGGTGAAGGGGCTTGCCGACGGTGTGGTGTTGCCCACCGACAAGATCGTTGCAGCGCTGGAAGCGTTGATCCTGCCCGGCGACCGCGTGGTGCTGGAGGGCAATAACCAGAAGCAGGCGGACTTCCTTTCCCGCTCCCTGGCGAAAGTCGATCCTTCGAAGCTGCACGACCTGCACATGATCATGCCCAGCGTCGGCCGTTCCGAGCACCTCGATCTGTTCGAACGCGGCATTGCCCGCAAGCTCGATTTCTCCTTCGCCGGCACCCAGAGCCTGCGCATCAGCCAATTGCTGGAAGACGGCCTGCTGGAAATCGGCGCGATCCACACCTACATCGAACTCTATGCCCGCCTGGTGGTGGACCTGATTCCCAACGTGGTGCTCTCGGCCGGTTTCATGGCCGACCGTGCCGGCAATATCTACACCGGTCCCAGCACCGAAGACACGCCGGCGCTGATCGAACCGGCGGCGTTCAGTGACGGCATCGTCATTGTCCAGGTCAACCAGTTGGTGGACGACGTCAGTGACCTGCCGCGAGTCGACATTCCGGCGTCCTGGGTCGATTTTGTGGTGGTGGCCGACAAGCCGTTCTACATCGAGCCGCTGTTCACCCGTGACCCGCGCCACATCAAGCCTGTGCATGTGCTGATGGCGATGATGGCGATCCGCGGGATCTACGAAAAACACAACGTTCAATCCCTCAATCACGGCATCGGTTTCAACACCGCTGCCATCGAACTGATCCTGCCGACCTACGGTGAGTCCCTCGGTTTGAAGGGCAAGATCTGCCGTAACTGGACCCTCAATCCTCACCCGACCTTGATCCCGGCCATTGAAAGCGGCTGGGTCGAAAGCGTGCATTGTTTTGGCACTGAGTTGGGCATGGAAAACTATATCGCCGCGCGACCGGATGTGTTTTTCACCGGTCGCGATGGCTCGCTGCGTTCCAACCGCATGGTTTGCCAATTGGCCGGACAGTACGCGGTGGACCTGTTCATCGGCGCAACGCTGCAAGTGGACGGCGACGGCCATTCCTCAACGGTGACACGCGGTCGATTGGCCGGTTTTGGCGGTGCGCCGAACATGGGGCACGACCCGCGTGGTCGCCGTCACGGCACGCCGGCCTGGCTCGACATGCGCCACGGCGATGGCGAGGCGCCGCTGCTCGAGCGCGGCAAGAAACTGGTGGTGCAGATGGTCGAAACGTTCCAGGAGGGCGGCAAACCGACCTTCGTCGAGACGCTCGACGCGGTGGACGTGGCGAAGAAAGCCGGCATGCCCCTGGCGCCGATCATGATCTACGGCGATGACGTCACCCATTTGCTCACCGAAGAGGGCATCGCCTACCTGTACAAGGCTCGTTCCCTGGAAGAGCGCCAGGCGATGATCGCGGCTGTGGCCGGGGTCACCGCCATCGGCTTGCGCCACAACCCGAAAGACACCGCGCGCATGCGCCGCGAAGGGTTGATCGCTTTGCCGGAAGACCTCGGCATCCGCCGGACCGACGCCACCCGCGAGCTGCTTGCGGCCAAGAGCGTGGCCGACCTGGTGGAGTGGTCCGGTGGCCTCTACAACCCGCCCGCCAAGTTCAGGAGCTGGTAAATGCACGCCTTCAACCTGCAACCGAAAAAACTGTCCTTGGCCGAACGTCTGGCGGACATGGCGGTGGATGCGCTGATCGACGAGGCCGACCTGTCGCCCAAACCCGCCCTGGTGGACCGGCGCGGCAACGGCGCCCACACCGATCTGCACCTGGGCCTGATGCACGCCTCGGCGCTGTCGCTGTGGCCCGCGTTCAAGGAAATGGCCGAAACCGCCCTCGATTGTGGCGAAATCGGCCTGCCATTGCGCGAAGCCCTCGGCCGGATCGGCCGTGAAGGTGAAGCCGCGATGCTTGTCACCACGGGCGGCGTGAACACCCACCGTGGCGCGATCTGGGCCTTGGGCTTGCTCGTGGCGGCGACGGCGCTGGAGCCTGAATCCAGTGCGCCAGGCGCAGTCACCCTGAGAGCCGCACGTCTGGCCTTGCTCAACGACCGCTATGCGCCCCAGCCCTTGAGCCATGGTGCCCAGGTGGCTCAGCGCTACGGCGTACGCGGTGCCCGGGAAGAAGCGCAACTGGCGTTCCCGGCGGTGACCGGCCTCGGCCTGCCGCAACTCAAACGCAGCCGCGCGGCGGGGGCGGGCGAGCAGAACGCCCGGCTCGATGCCTTGCTGGCGATCATGACCACCCTGGCTGACACCTGCGTGCTCTACCGTGCTGGCGAACCCGGTTTGCAGGCTATGCAGTTGGGCGCCAAGGCGGTGCTCGATGCCGGTGGCAGTGCCAGCCTGGGCGGACGCCGCCAGTTGCACGCGCTGGACCAACAACTGATCGCCTTGAACGCCTCGCCCGGCGGCGCTGCCGACCTGCTCGCCGCCTGCCTGTTCCTCGATCGTATCGAACGCGGCGATGGCCTCTTCCCTGGAGTGTGCTGATGGAAACCTTATCCTTTGAATTCCCCGCCGGGCAGCCGCCACGGGGGCGGGCGCTGGTGGGCTGCGTCGGCTCGGGCGACCTGGAAGTGCTGATCGAACCCGGCCTGGCGGGCAAGTTGACCATTCAGGTGCAGACCTCGGTCAACGGCAGTGAACAACGCTGGCAGCATCTGTTCGCCCGCATGTTCGACGGCCAGACACCGCCGGCCTTGTCTATCGACATCCACGATTTCGGCGCCACCCCCGGCGTGGTGCGTTTGCGCCTGGAGCAAGGCTTCGAGGAGATCGGCCATGACTGACAGTGCAGCGTTGCTCAACAAGCACAGTTTCGTCGAACTCGGCGCCCGGCAGCGGGCCAAGGCCTTGCTCGATGACGGCACTTTCCGCGAACTGCTCGACCCGTTCCAGCGGATCATGTCGCCCTGGCTGCTGCGCCAGGGCGTGGTGCCGCAAAGCGACGACGGCGTGGTGATCGCCAAAGGTAGCCTCGATGGCTTGCCCGTGGTGATCGCCGCCATCGAAGGCGCGTTCCAGGGCGGCAGCCTCGGTGAAGTCGGCGGGGCGAAGATTGCCGGTGCGCTGGAACTGGCCGCCGAGGACAATCGCAAAGGCATCCCGACCCGCGCGGTGTTGCTGCTGGAAACCGGCGGCGTGCGTTTGCAGGAAGCCAACCTCGGGTTGGCGGCGATTGCCGAGATTCATTCGGCGATCGTCGACCTGCGCCAATACCAACCGGTGGTCGGTGTGGTGGCCGGCAGCGTCGGCTGTTTCGGCGGCATGTCCATCGCCGCCGGGCTGTGCAGTTATCTGCTGGTGACCCAGGAAGCGCGGCTGGGCCTCAACGGCCCGCAAGTGATCGAGCAGGAGGCCGGGATCGACGAATACGACTCCCGCGACCGGCCGTTCATTTGGAGCCTGACCGGCGGCGAACAGCGTTTCGCCAGTGGACTGGTGGACCGTTACGTCGCCGATGATGTGGCGCGGATCCGCCAACAGGTCAGCCAATTGCTGCACCTGGGCGTTCCCGCGCAACACCGCAGCGGCCAGGCCGAGCTGTTCCTGCAACGCCTGGCCCGTTTGGACACTGAAGTGCAAATCGAGCCGGCCACGGTTCGTCAGCTGTATCAGGGAGAACGCCCATGAACTCGTATTCATTGAGAGGCTTGCGCTGGTTCGAAGCCTTGAGCGGCGGCGCCAAACCGTTGGAAGGCTTGCCTGCTTCGTTGAAGGTCGCGGACGTCACGCTGGGCGGGCAACACGTGCGCCTGCTGGCGGTGGTGGCGGATCCCGACAGTCGTTTTCCCCGTGCCCGCAATGGCGAGGTGGGTTTGCTCGAGGGTTGGGGCCTGGCCAAGGCCGTGGACGATGCCATCGACGCCGACCGTGATGCCTCCCACAAGCGTGCGTTGATCGCCGTTGTCGATGTGCCGAGCCAAGCCTATGGCCGGCGCGAAGAAGCCCTCGGTATTCATCAGGCCTTGGCCGGTGCAGCGGACAGCTATGCCCGCGCACGATTGGCCGGGCATCCGGTGATCGGCTTGTTGGTGGGCAGGGCGATGTCCGGAGCGTTTCTGGCCCACGGCTACCAGGCCAATCGGCTGATTGCACTGCGCGATCCGGGGGTGATGGTCCACGCCATGGGTAAGGCCTCGGCGGCGCGGGTGACCCTGCGCAGCGTCGAGGAGCTTGAAGCCCTGGCCGCCAGCGTGCCGCCGATGGCCTATGACATCGACAGCTTTGCCAGCCTGGGGTTGTTATGGGAAATTTTGTCGGTGGAGCAAATCGAACAGCCCTTGGCGGAGGATCTGACGCGGGTGACGGATTGTCTGCTCCAGGCGATTGAAGATGTCGAGGCGGGGCCGCGTGATCTGAGCGGCCGTCTGGGGGCGTACAACCGTATCGCGTCGAGCCGGGTTCGCCAACTGCTGAGAGAGCAGTGGTGAGTACGTATCTGGCCCATGACCTGCTCTGGGGGCTGACTCCGGAGCAGTTGGCTGCGGATGCGCCAACATGGGTAGTCGAGTCGATCACCGCCGGTCAACCGGTGGTGGTTCGGCGCGCACTGACGGCACCGGATCAAATCGCGGTCGGCGTGCGCGGGCGCTTGCGCGAGCAGCGTTATGCAACCTCGATGGCGATCGCGGCGATTGCCCGTCGCGTCATGCCAGAAGACCTTTGTCACGTTGCCTCGACTCGCGACTTGCCAGCCCTGCAAGCGCTGTCCCGCCTGCGTCCGCTGCTCGATGCCAGTGGCTGGACCTGGGGCGTCAGCGGCAGCGCCGGGTTCGAGCTTGCCACGGGTATCGAGGCGCTGCATGAACGCAGCGACCTGGATTTGATTCTGCGGGTGCCGCATTTTCTCGATCGTCTCCAGGCCGGGGAATTGCTGGCGCAACTGGATGCCTCGGTTTGTGCCGTGGATATGCAGTTGCAAACACCCTGCGGTGCCGTCGCCTTGCGCGAGTGGGCGGGTTCGTCGCGGTGGGTCTTGCTCAAGGACGACGTGCAGGCACGGCTGGTGAGCGATCCTTGGCAGCCTTCATTGGAGCAAGTCGCGTGAGCAGCCTCTTCGTCTTTCCCGGCCAGGGTGCGCAGCGCGCGGGCATGCTCCAGGGCCTGGTGCCGCAAGTCCTCGACGAGGCGGCTGACGTGCTCGGTGAGGACGTGTTGCAACTGGACAGCGCCGAAGCCTTGCAGTCGACCCGCGCCGTGCAGCTGTGTTTGTTGATCGCCGGTGTGGCGGCGGCCCGTCAACTGCTGGAGCAGGCACCTGCCCCGGACTACGTGGCGGGACTGTCCATCGGTGCTTATCCGGCGGCGGTGGTGGCCGGGGCGCTGGGGTTCGAGGATGCTTTGCGGCTGGTCAGCCTGCGGGGCGAATTGATGCAGCAGGCGTATCCGCAAGGCTATGGCATGACCGCGATCATCGGCCTCGACCTCGCGGCAGTGGAGGCATTGCTGGCGCAGGTGCACAGCGACCACACTCCGGTCTACCTGGCCAACATCAACGCGGATAACCAGGTGGTCATCGCTGGCAACGATGAGGCCATGAACAACGTTGCCAGGCAGGCGCGCAGCCTGGGCGCCGGGAAGGCCTGTCGGCTGGCGGTGAGCGTGCCGTCCCATTGTCCGTTGCTGGAAGCACCGGCCCGGGCATTGGCCCAGGCATTTGCCGACGTGTCGTTGAAGGCACCGGCCTTGGGTTATCTCAGCGGTAGCCGCGCGCGACCGCTGATCGACACCGAGGCTTTGCGCGACGACCTGGCGTTCAACATGTGCCGCGTGGTGGATTGGCGCGGCACTGTGCAAAGCGCCTACGAGCGAGGCGTGCGACTACAGATCGAACTGCCGCCCGGTGCGGTGCTGACCGCCCTGGCGCGCCGGGTATTCGAGCAGGGCACTGTCATGGCTTTCGACGGCGCCCGGCTCGACACCTTGCAGGCGCTGTTGCGTGAGGAGGGAAACCGCCAACCCTAAACCACCGACTCAAGCTGGCGAAGCACAAAAACAACAACTTCGACGATGCACTTTGAGGACTACAACAATGATTATCTACGGTGTGGCATTTTTGGCCTTTTGTACCCTGGCGGGTATTTTTATCGGTGAACTGCTGGGCAAATTGATCGGCGTGCCGGCCAACGTCGGCGGCGTCGGCATTGCGATGCTGTTGTTGATCGGCCTGGGCAGTTACCTGAGCAAGCGTGGCCTGTTCAAGGGCAAATCCGAGGCCGGCGTGGAATTCTGGAGCGCGGTCTACATTCCCATTGTGGTGGCGATGGCGGCGCAGCAAAACGTCTACGGCGCGCTCAAGGGCGGACCGATGGCGATCCTGGCCGGAACCCTGGCGGTGGTGATTGCCTTTGCGTTGGTGCCGGTGCTGGTGCGCATTGGTAACAAAGGGCCCCAGGGCAACGTCTCCGTTAAGACGGTCGGGTGATTGCCATGTACGAATCCATGATGAAAGTCATCACCGGCTACGGCCTGATCAGCGGTTTTGCGATTGTCGGCATCACCATGTGGGTGTCCTACTGGATCAGCAACACGTTCACCAAAGGTCGGCTGCATGGTTCGGCCATCGCCATTCTCCTGGGGCTGGTGCTCTCCTACATTGGCGGGGCTATGACGGGTGGGCAGAAGGGGGTGGTGGACATTCCGCTGCTGTCCGGGATTGGTTTGCTGGGCGGTGCGATGCTGCGGGACTTTGCCATCGTCGCCACGGCGTTTGGCGTGAGTATCGAAGAACTCAAGCGCGCCGGTTTCGTCGGGGTGCTGGCGCTGTTCGTCGGGGTCGCTACGTCGTTCATCGCTGGCGTGGGCGTGGCGATGGCGTTCGGTTACACCGACGCGGTGAGCCTGACCACCATTGGCGCCGGGGCGGTGACCTACATCGTCGGGCCGGTGACCGGGGCGGCGATTGGTGCCAGTTCCGAGGTGATGGCGTTGTCCATTGCCGCCGGGTTGATCAAGGCAATCCTGGTGATGGTAGCGACGCCGTTCGTGGCACCGTTGATTGGCCTCAACAATCCGCGCAGCGCGGTGATTTTCGGTGGCCTGATGGGCACCTCCAGCGGCGTGGCCGGTGGCCTGGCGGCCACCGATCCGAAACTGGTGCCATATGGCTGCCTGACGGCGGCATTCTATACGGCGCTTGGGTGCTTGTTGGGGCCTTCGTTGTTGTTTTTGATCATGCGGGGGTTGATGGGGTAGGGCCTGGTCTCTTTGTCGACAGGACTGTCCCATCGCGAGCAGGCTCGCTACCACAGTTGACCGCGTGTCCCTGTGGGAGCGAGCTTGCTCGCGATGAAGGCAACACGGTCTCAAGCCTGGCGGTTGGCATACATCCGGCACTCAGCCAACAGCGCCAGCAGATTCGGATCACGCTCCTTGGCCTTCAGGAACACCACGCCAATGCGCTGTTGTAGCCGATACCTTTCCTGCAACGGGATCAATTTCACCCGGTTTTCATACACCGCCGCAATTCGTCCCGGCAGCAACGCGTAGCCCACCCCGGAGCTGACCATGCTCAGCAGGGTGAAGATGTCGTTGACCTGCATTGCCACCTTCGGTTCGAACCCCGCCTGCTTGAACACCCGGATACCGTCCTGGTGCGTGGCAAAACCCTGGGTCAGGGTGATGAACGTCTCGTCGCGCACCTCGGCCAGATCGACCTCGCTGCGCCGGGCAAAGGGCGAGTCGGCCGGCGTGGCGAGGAAGATGTCATCGCAAAACAGCTCGATATGCTCACAGTCCGGGTCGTTCACGCTGTCGTCCAGGGAGATCAGGATCGCGTCCACTTCCATGTTCTTGAGCTTGTAGAGCAGGTCGATGTTCGAGCCCAGGATCAGGTCGATATTGAGCTCGCTGCGACGGATTTTCAGGCCCATGATCAGTTGCGGCACGGTCTTGACCGTCAACGAATACAGCGAGCCGAGCTTGAAGCGTTCGGCGGAGAAACCGGCGGCTTCGCGGGTCAGGCGTACGCTTTCGACCACGTCCTGGATCAGCTTCTGCGCCCGCTCTTCCAGCACGTAAGCACTTTCCAGCGGCGTGAGGTTGCGGCCTTCGTGCTTGAACAACGGGCAGCGCAGGGCGCTCTCCAGCGAGTGAATGGCCCGGTGCACACTGACATTGCTGGTCTGCAACTCGGCTGCCGCCCGCGCCAGGTTGCCGGTGCGCATGAAGGCCAGGAACACCTCGAGTTTCTTCAGGGTCAATTCTTCGTCGATCAGCATAGGGTGGGCTCTTATTCGTATCGCCCGATTGTGCCCCAATCGACTCTTTTTGGAGGGGTTAATCTGTGGCGAGGGGATTTATCCCCGCCGGGCTGCGCAGCAGCCCCAATTCTGCCGCATCACCGTGTCAGGCAAATTGCATTCAACTGTATTGGGGCCGCTTCGCAGCCCAGCGGGGATAAATCCCCTCGCCACAGGGTGTCGTGTGCCCTGAGGACTACAGCAAACCATTGCACTTTGCAGCGCCAGGCCTGAGCCTTGGCGTCTGCTCTGGAATGTGAGGTGGGACTGGATGTATCACGGAGAACGACTCAATGCCTGGACGCACTTGGTCGGGGCGGTGGCGGCTTTTATCGGGGCGGTGTGGTTGCTGGTGATTGCCGGGATGGCGGGCGATCCGTGGAAGATCGTCAGTGTGGCGATCTACGGGTTCACCCTGCTGGTGCTGTACAGCGCTTCGACGGTTTACCACAGCGTGCGCGGGCGCAAAAAAGCGATCATGCAGAAGGTCGATCACTTTTCGATCTACCTGCTGATCGCCGGCAGTTACACCCCGTTCTGCCTGGTGACCCTGCGCGGGCCGTGGGGCTGGACCTTGTTCGGGATCGTCTGGGGGCTGGCGCTGATAGGGATACTGCAGGAGATCAAGCCACGCTCCGAAGCGCGGATCCTGTCGATCGTCATCTACGCGGTGATGGGCTGGATCGTGCTGGTGGCGGTCAAGCCGCTGCTGGCGGCCCTGGGCAGCGCCGGGTTTGCCTGGCTGGCCTCGGGCGGCGTGTTGTACACCGTGGGCATTATCTTCTTCGCCCTCGACCATCGGCTGCGCCACGCCCATGGCATCTGGCACCTGTTCGTGATCGCCGGCAGCCTGCTGCACTTCGTGGCGATTCTGTTTTATGTGCTCTAATCCCTGAGCAACCTGGATTCAATGTGGGACCTGCGGCGGCTTAGAAATCCCCCCACAACTGCTGCGCCACCGCCAGCGCCACCACCGGCGCGGTTTCGGTGCGCAGCACGCGAGGGCCGAGGCGGGCGGCATGGTAGCCGGCGGTCTTGGCCTGTTCGACTTCGGCGTCCGACAAACCGCCTTCAGGACCAATCAGGAACGCCAGTGTCGACGGTTTGTCATGGCTGGCCAGCGGCTCGGCCACCGGATGCAGCACCAGTTTGAGCTCGGCCTCGGTCTGCTTCAGCCAGTCGGCCAGCAGCAGGGGCGGGTGGATGATCGGCACGCTCGAGCGCCCGCATTGCTCGCAGGCACTGATTGCCACCTGGCGCCAGTGCAGCAGGCGCTTGTCGGCGCGCTCGTCCTTGAGGCGCACTTCGCAGCGTTCGCTGAAAATCGGCGTGATCTCGCTGACCCCCAGCTCCGTGGCTTTCTGGATCGCCCAATCCATGCGCTCGCCTCGGGACAAGCCCTGGCCGAGGTGGATGCGCAGCGGCGATTCAGGTTGTCCGGCGAACTGCTCGTCCAATTGCACCCGCACGCGTTTCTTGCCGACTTCGGCCAGGGTGCCGCGAAACTCCTGGCCCGAGCCGTCGAACACCTGCACCGCATCGCCTCCGGCCATGCGCAGCACACGGCCAATGTAGTGGGCCTGGGCTTCAGGCAGTTCATGGTCGCCGAGGCTCAGGGGCGCGTCGATGAAGAAGCGGGACAGTCTCATGTCGGATCTCTGAAAAAGTTAACGGTGCTATGAGGCCCCCCACACCTGTGGCGAGGGGATTTATCCCCGTTGGGCTGCGAAGCAGCCCCAAATACATCCAACGCGATTTGCCTGAAGCACTGGGGTATCCGGTTTTAGGGCTGCTGCGCAGCCCAACGGGGATAAATCCCCTCGCCACAATGGTGTTCCAACAGTGCATCGCGATATCAGCCCGGATCGCGATAACCGGGATGAAAGTCCTTCGGCACCGCCACGCTGACCTTGTCCCGGGTGGCGATGTCGATGCCCTCGCTGGCCACTTCGGCCAGGAAATCGATCTGCTCCGGGGTGATGACATACGGCGGCAGGAAATACACCACGCTGCCCAGTGGGCGCAGCAAGGCACCACGCTCCAAGGCATGCTGGAACACACTCAGGCCGCGCCGTTCCTGCCACGGATAAGCGGTTTTGCTGGCCTTGTCCTTGACCATCTCGATGGCCAGCACCATGCCAGTCTGGCGCACTTCGGCGACGTTCGGGTGATCGGCCAGGTGCGCGGTGGCGCTCGCCATGCGCTGGGCCAGGGCCTGGTTGTTTTCGATGACGTTGTCGTCCTCGAAGATATCCAGTGTCGCCAGGGCCGCCGCGCAGGCCAGCGGGTTACCGGTGTAGCTGTGGGAATGCAGGAAGGCGCGCAGGGTCGGGTAGTCGTCGTAGAAGGCGCTGTAGACCTCCTCGGTGGTCACGCACGCGGCCAGCGGCAGGTAACCGCCGGTCAGGGCCTTGGACAGGCAGAGGAAGTCCGGTGTGATACCGGCCTGCTCACAGGCGAACATCGTCCCGGTACGGCCAAAGCCGACGGCGATTTCGTCGTGGATCAGGTGCACGCCATAGCGATCGCAAGCCTCGCGCAGCAACTTCAGGTACACCGGGTGGTACATGCGCATGCCGCCGGCGCCCTGGATCAGCGGTTCGACGATCACTGCCGCCACCGTGTCGTGGTGCTCGGCCAGGGTCTGTTCCATGGCCGCGAACAGGTTGCGCGAATGTTCTTCCCAACCCATGCCTTCAGGACGGTGGTAGCAGTCGGGGCTCGGCACCTTGATCGTGTCCAGCAGCAACGCCTTGTAGGTTTCAGTGAACAACGGCACATCGCCCACCGACATCGCCGCGATGGTTTCGCCGTGGTAACTGTTGCTCAGGGTGACGAAGCGCTTCTTGTCCGGCCGACCGCGATTGATCCAGTAGTGGAAGCTCATCTTCATCGCCACTTCGATGCAGGACGAGCCGTTATCGGCGTAGAAGCACCGGGTCAGGCCTTCGGGCGTCATCTTCACCAGGCGCTCGGACAGCTCGATCACCGGCTGGTGGCTGAAGCCGGCGAGAATCACATGCTCCAGCTGATCGACCTGATCCTTGATGCGCTGGTTGATGCGCGGGTTGGCGTGGCCGAACACGTTGACCCACCAGGAGCTGACGGCATCGAGATAGCGCTTGCCTTCGAAATCTTCCAGCCACACGCCTTCACCGCGCTTGATGGGGATCAGCGGCAGCTGTTCGTGATCTTTCATCTGGGTGCAGGGATGCCACAGCACCGCGAGGTCGCGTTGCATCCACTGGTTATTCAGGCCCATTAACAGTCTCCTCGAGGCGGCTCGCGGCGGGCGCGGGCAAAACAATCGCGCAAGCCTATGCAATGGCGGCCCTGGGGACAACCCATTGTGTCATCGCGGCGACTTTGAGCGAGGCGATAGACGCCGCTGGCGGCGCTTTGATGGCTGACGTATTCTTCGCGGCTCTTCTGGGCTGTCTGGCTCGAAAAACTGAAATTACCTACGTTTACTCCGGAGTTCGTTGAATGTCTGCTGGTTGGCTGCGCGCCTGTGCGCTGGTGATGATAGGGCTGTTCAGCGTTTCGGCGCTGGCCAAGGACAAGCAACCGACGGCCATCGTCATCGGCGGCGGCCTGGCGGGACTCACGGCGGCCTATGAGCTGCAGAACAAAGGCTGGGTCGTGACCCTGCTGGAAGCCAAGCCGAGCCTGGGCGGTCGTTCGGGCATGGCCACCAGTGAGTGGATCGGCAACGAGAAGACCCAGCCGGTGCTGAACAAATACGTCTCCACATTCAAGCTGAGCACCACGCCGGCGCCGGAGTTCGTCCGCACCCCCAGCTACCTGATCGACGGCACCTACTTCACCGCTGCGGACCTGGCGACCAAACAGCCGGCCACGGCTGAAGCCCTCAAGCGCTACGAAACCACCCTGGACGAACTGGCGCGCTCCATCGAAGACCCGCAGAACCCGGCGGCCAACAACACATTGCACGCGCTGGACCAGATCACCGTGTCCAACTGGCTCGACCGTCTGCAACTGCCGGCCACGGCGCGGCAGTTGGTGAACCAGGAGATTCGCACCCGTTACGACGAGCCTTCGCGTCTGTCGCTGCTGTATTTCGCCCAGCAGAACCGCGTCTATCGTGGCGTGTCCGACCGCGACCTGCGGGCCTCGCGCCTGTTGGGTGGCAGCCCGACCCTGGCCCAGGCGTTCGTCAAGCAACTGAAAACCATCAAGACCAATTCGCCCGTGTCGGCCATTTCCCAGGACAAGGACGGGGTGACCGTCAAGGTTGGCGCCGTTGGCTATCAGGCTGACTACGTGGTGCTGGCGGTGCCGCTGCGGGCGCTGAACAAGATCCAGTTGACCCCGGCCCTGGATGCCCAGCATCAAGGCGCGATCAAGGGCACCAACTACGGCTGGCGCGACCAGATCATGCTCAAGTTCAAGACCCCGGTCTGGGACAGCAAGGCGCGCATGTCTGGCGAGATCTACAGCAACACTGGCCTGGGCATGATGTGGATCGAGCCGGCCATGAAGGGCGGCGCCAACGTGGTCATCAACCTGTCGGGCGACAACGCCCGGGTGATGCAGGCGTTCGGCGACAAGCAGATGGTCGACCAGGTACTGATCCGTCTGCACGCGTTTTATCCCCAGGCCCGTGGCGCGTTCACCGGCTATGAAATCCGCCGCTACAGCACCGACCCGTCCATGGGCGGCGCGTACCTGGCCTTTGGTCCGGGCCAGATCAGCAAGTACTGGCGCCTGTGGGAAAAGCCGTTGCAGCGCGTAGCCTTTGCCGGTGAACACACCGACACCCTGTATCCGGGCACCCTGGAAGGCGCGCTGCGCAGCGGCCAGCGGGCCGCCAGCCAGGTTGAAGACCTGGCGGCGGGCAAGTCGTTTGAACCGGCCAAGGTCGCGCCTGCTGCAACGGCGGCAGCTGCCGGTGCCGTGGCGGCGAAGAAGGGCAACTTCTTCAGCAACCTGTTCGGTGGCTCGGATGACGAGAAGAAGCCGGAGCCGGTCAAGGCACCGGAGCCGGTAGCGCCGCCTCCAGCGCCTGCACCGACACCCGCCCCAGCGCCTGCCCCGGTAGCGCCACCCGCGCCTGCCCCGGTGAACGTCGAACCCGCCAAGAAAGCCACGGCCAAGCCTGCGGCGAAAAAACCGGCGGCCAAGGCCCCAGCCAAAAAAGCCCCGGCCAAGGCTCCGGTAAAAAAGGCCGAGCCGGTGAAGAAGCCAGCAGTCAAACCGACGACGGCTACTGAGACGAAGGCTCAGTAACGATCAGGCGGAAAGAACGCGGCTCAAGGACCTAATGCTGTTCACTTAAGGCAATCGACAAACCCGTGGCGAGGGAGCTTGCTCCCGCTGGGCCGCGAAGCGGCCCCAAAACCTGCCAAATGCGGAGCATCAGATACACCGCACCTGCCGGTTTACGACTGCTTCGCAGCCGAGCGGGAGCAAGCTCCCTCGCCACAGGGCCATCATTTTTCTTGAGTGAACCGCATTGGGCTCAAGGGCCGTGTTTTTTATCCAGCATCGAGCGTACCGGCGCCGCCACCTAAAGCGCGGCTCAAGGGTCTAGCACTGTTCGCTCAAGGCTTGTCTGAATCATTGTGGCGAGGGAGCTTGCTCCCGCTGGGCTGCGTAGCAGCCCCTTTTTGTGAGCGCTTCGCACTCAAGCGGGAGCAAGCTCCCTCGCCACGGATTCATCGCCACACCCAGAGCCCGGCGTTGTACAACGAGCGCCAACGTCCTATACGCCGCGGCGATATATCGGAAACTTCCCACCTATTAACAGGATGGAAGTGATAGAGCGCACCAGTCATCGGCCCTAGGCTCCTTAATACACATGCTTCATGGCACAAAACCGCCGTGAGCAGGCTGCGATAGGGCCCTTTCCATCACGCGATCACTGCTTGCGCCGGTCGCCATCACCCACCATTTCCCCCTTTAATCTTTCCTTAACCCACCTCTCCCAGACTGATCATCGTATTTCTCGATATTTCAAAGCGAAAATTTCCGCTTTAAATCGATAGATAACTCGCTAGTCTTGGACGCAGTTTTTACAGGATATGAGCAATGCAGCTACGCAACTCTTCTTCTCGTTATGGCTGGGTCAGTATCACCCTGCACTGGGGCATTGCGCTGGTGGTGTATGGGTTGTTCGCCCTGGGCCTGTGGATGGTCGGCCTGGATTACTACAGCACCTGGCGCAAAGACGCGCCAGACCTGCACAAGAGCATTGGCCTGGTGCTGCTGGCAGTCATGTTGCTGCGGGTGATCTGGCGTTTCGTCAGCCCACCACCACCGACCCTGCCAACCTATGGCCGCCTGACCCGCGTCGGCGCCAAGCTTGGCCATAGTGCTCTGTATCTCGGGTTGTTCGCCGTGATGATCGCCGGTTACCTGATTTCCACCGCAGACGGTGTCGGGATCCCGGTGTTTGGTTTGTTCGAAGTCCCCGCGCTGGTGTCCGGACTGCCCGATCAGGCAGACGTCGCTGGCGAGATTCACCTGTACTTGGCATGGGCGTTGGTCATTTTCTCCGGCCTCCATGCGTTGGCAGCATTGAAACACCACTTTATCGACCGTGACGCGACCCTCAAGCGCATGCTGGGACGCCAAGCCTGATGTTCAACCTCGACTCCAAAGGAATAGAAAGCATGTTGAAAAAGACGCTCGCCGCCCTGGCAATCGGTTCTGCCCTGCTGTCAGCCGGCCAGGCCATGGCTGCCGACTACGTGGTCGACAAGGAAGGCCAGCACGCCTTCGTCGACTTCAAGATCAGCCACCTGGGCTATAGCTACATCACCGGTACTTTCAAGGACATCGACGGCAAGTTCAGCTTCGACGCCGCCAAGCCAGAAGACAGCAAGATCGAGTTCAACGTACGTACCGCCAGCGTGTTCACCAACCACGCCGAGCGCGACAAGCACATCGCCAGCAAGGACTTCCTGGAGGTGTCCAAGTACGCCGATGCCAAGTTCGTGTCCACCAGCGTCAAATCCACCGGTAAGAATGCCGCTGGCAAAGAGACTGCCGACGTGACCGGCGACCTGACGCTGCACGGCGTGACCAAGCCAATCGTGGTCAAGGCCACCTTCCTGGGTGAAGGCAAGGACCCATGGGGCGGCTACCGTGCCGGCTTCGAGGGCACCACCAGCATCAAGCGTTCCGACTTCGGCAAGATGATGGACCTGGGTCCACAATCCGACGCCGTTGAGCTGTACATCTCGTTTGAAGGTGTCAAAGCGAAGTAACCTTCGCACTGACAAAAAACGCCCCTGGTCTTGCGATCAGGGGCGTTTTTTATTACGCGGATTCGGGCAGCACAGAAAACCCTGTGGGAGCGAGCTTGCTCGCGATGGCGTCTTGCCGGTCGATTTGATGCTGACTGACATACCGCTATCGCGAGCAAGCTCGCTCCCACATTTGGAATTGTGTTGGACCAAAAAAAGCCCCAGGTCGCGAGACCTGGGGCATTTTTTCAACGCTTGGAAAAACTCAGCGATTGCGCGTCAGCAATGCCGGTTTTTCGCCCCGTGGACGGCTTGGCAGTTGATCCAGCTGTTCAGGCGTCGGGAAACGATCGGCTTTCGATTCCTTGTGCATGATCTTCGGCTGGTTGCTGCGCGGGTTCTGCACGGCGGGTTCCTGACGAGGCTGGTCCTCGCGGGCCGGACGGCGCGGGCGGGTGTCATCGCGGCGAGCCTGACCGTCACGCGGGGCACCGTTGCGTGGGCCGCTGCGCTTGGCCGGTGGCGTGCCGGTGGACGAGCCGTTGCTGTTGCGCGGGCCATTCTGGCGACCTTGTGGCTGGCCGCTGCGCGGCGCGCCTGCAGTTGCACCCTGTGCCGGGGCACCCGGGCGACGACCACGGCCCTGGGCCGGTTTCTGCTGGGGCACGTAGTCGACGCGGTTACCGAAGTTATCGATATCGTCGTCCAGGAACTCGTCCGGGGCACGATCAGCCGCGGCGCGCGGGGCTGGACGCTGCTGTTCACGGGCTGGAGTGCCTTCGCGGGGCTTCTGTTCGCGGGCTGGGCGTTCGCCGCGGCCATTGCTGTTGCTGGCCGATTTTTCCTTGCCCTTGTCCTTGCCTTTGTCTTTGCGGCCACCGCCACCACCGCCGCCATTCGGACCGTCGCCACGCGGGCCACGGGCATTGCGCGGATTGCGCACGTCCGGACGTTCGCGCACTTCAGGCTTCTCGGCCTCGATGGTGCTGGCATCGAAGCCCATCAGGTCGCCATCGGCGATTTTCTGCTTGGTCATGCGCTCGATGCTTTTGAGCAGCTTTTCTTCGTCCGGTGCGACCAGCGAGATCGCTTCGCCCGAGCGACCGGCCCGGCCGGTACGGCCGATACGGTGCACATAGTCTTCATCGACGTTCGGCAGTTCGAAGTTGACCACGTGAGGCAGTTGGTCGATATCCAGGCCACGGGCCGCGATGTCGGTGGCCACCAGGATGCGCACTTCGCCGGCCTTGAAGTCGGCGAGGGCTTTGGTGCGGGCGTTCTGGCTCTTGTTACCGTGGATCGCCACAGCCGGCAGGCCATGCTTGTCCAGGTACTCGGCCAGGCGGTTGGCGCCGTGCTTGGTGCGGGTGAACACCAGGACCTGTTCCCAGGCACCGGCGGTAATCAGGTGCGCCAGCAGAGCACGCTTGTGGCTGGCCGGCAGGCGGAAGACGCGTTGCTCGATGCGCTCGACCGTGGTGTTCGGTGGCGTGACTTCGATGCGCTCCGGGTTGTGCAGCAGCTTGCCAGCCAAGTCGGTGATGTCCTTGGAGAACGTCGCCGAAAACAGCAGGTTCTGACGCTTGGCGGGCAGGCGAGCGAGGACTTTCTTCACGTCATGGACAAAGCCCATGTCGAGCATGCGGTCGGCTTCGTCCAGCACGAGGATTTCCACGTGGGACAAATCGACGCTGCCCTGGCCGGCCAGGTCCAGCAGGCGACCGGGGCAGGCCACCAGTACATCGACGCCACGGGACATGGCCTGGACTTGGGGGTTCATGCCCACGCCGCCAAAAATGCAGGCGCTGACGAACTTCAGGTCGCGAGCGTAGACCTTGAAGCTCTCGTGTACCTGGGCCGCCAGTTCGCGGGTTGGGGTCAGGACCAGTACGCGCGGTTGGCGCGGGCCATGACGCTGGGACTTGTCTGGGTGACCGTTGGGGAACAACCGCTCCAGGATCGGAAGGGCGAAACCGCCGGTTTTACCAGTACCTGTCTGCGCCGCGACCATCAGGTCACGACCTTGCAACACGGCGGGAATGGCCCGCTGTTGCACGGGGGTAGGCTGGGTATAGCCGGCGGCTTCGATGGCGCCGACTAAAGCCTCGGAGAGACCGAGGGAAGCAAAGGACATGAGTAATCCTGTTTTAGTGAGGGCCTGGCCCAATGGGATAGTCTTGCCTGGCGCGAATGACGTTCAACATGGAAACGTCATCCCGTCCGGTCCTGCCGGGTCTGAAAGACGGGTCCGGACAGGGCTCGCGCGGGCTGGAAGCTGCGCTGTAGCGGTGTCGGGATGCCTTTTGCAAGACCGGGCGTCCGGGCGTGAGCCTGGCGGGAAGGCCGGAGTATAACAGAGCAAACGCCGTGCGCCGCTTTCCTGCTGCTCAACGGTTTATTTCAACGTTGACCCAGGCCGGGCGAGATGACCTTGGCCACTGGGCCGGCACCGTAGCGGGCGCTCAGTTCGGCATAGGCGGGTTCGCGCTTGAAACGCTTGAGTTCGGCACTGAAGCGTTGCACCAGCAAATCCATCCCGGCATTGCGCCGCACCGCCAGGTATTGGCTTTGGCGGCTCACGACCATCGGGTTTTCGGTAATCTGGTCGCCCAACTGCATGTGTTCGAGCACATGTCGGCCCACCCTGCGGTCGGTGATGAGCAGGTCGATGCGTCCCAACTGCAACTTGCCGAAATTGGCTTCGTGGGTTGGCGCCGTTTCCCGGGTGAACAGGGTCGACTCACTGAAGGCCTGGCTGTAGAGATAACCGGGTGAGGTGCCGACGGTCAGGCCGCGCAGGTCATCGAGCGTGCGAAACGGATGGGGCCGGGCATTGGCGTAGAACATCACGAACTCTACGTCCGACAGCGGTTCGCTGGGGTAAAGCAGCATGGCATCGCGTTCATCGCTGTGGAAAATGTCCAGCGCACCGTCCGCCAACCCCTGCTCCAGCATCACCAGGCAACGCTTCCACGGCAGGAACTGCCATTCCACGTCGATGCCCAGGCGCTTGAAGACAATGGCCGTGGTTTCGTAGTCCAGGCCCAGCATCTTGCCGTTCTCTTCGTAGACATACGGGGCCCAGGGTTCGGTGACAATGCGCAACTTCTCGGCCCGGGCAGTCATGCTCAGGCACAAGAGGAGAAGGGCTGTCAGTAACCGGGCAATAACGGGCATGGCCTGAGGTTACGACGAGAACTCCTCAAATAGCTAGAGCGCTCTGGCTCGCGCCTTAGTTGCCTTTTACTTGCAGTCGGTGCAGATCGAAGGCTTCGCGGTATTTGTCCCGAGGCAAACACATCCATTCGGGGCCGAAGACCCTCACGACAACTGGATAAAAAAAGGCCCTGGTTTTCACCAGGGCCTTTTGTACCACGGTATTGGCTGTTAACGCGGCAGCTTGAGGTTGTTCCATACCGCCAGGCTGGCTTCGGCCTGGTTCAGGGTATAGAAGTGCAGCCCCGGGGCTCCACCTTGCAACAATCGCTCGCACATTTGCGTGATGACTTCCTCGCCGAAGCTTTGGATGCTCGACGTGTCGTCACCATAAGCTTCCAGTTGCTTGCGGATCCAGCGTGGGATTTCTGCACCGCAGGCGTCGGAGAAGCGCGCCAGCTTGCTGTAGTTGGTGATCGGCATGATCCCCGGTACCACAGGAATGTCGACGCCCAACTTGCGTATGCGCTCGACGAAGTAGAAGTAACTGTCGGCGTTGAAGAAGTACTGGGTGATCGCGCTGTTGGCGCCAGCATTGGCCTTGCGGACGAAGTTGCGCAAATCGTCTTCGAAATTGCGCGCCTGGGGGTGCATTTCCGGGTATGCCGCGACTTCGATATGGAAGTGCTCGCCAGTTTCTTCGCGAATGAACTCAACCAGGTCATTGGCGTGGCGCAGCTCGCCGCTGGCCATGCCCATGCCTGACGGCAGGTCGCCGCGCAGGGCAACGATGCGCTTGATGCCAGCGGCCTTGTACTGGGTCAGCAGGCTTCGCAGGTCGTCCTTGCTGTCACCCACGCAAGACAGGTGAGGGGCGGCCGGGACTTTGACTTCGCTTTCAAGTTGCAACACGGTGTTCAGGGTGCGGTCACGGGTCGAGCCGCCGGCGCCATAGGTGCAGGAGAAGAAGTCGGGGTTGTAGCTGGCCAACTGACGGGCAGTGGCGATCAGTTTTTCATGCCCAGCATCGGTCTTCGTCGGGAAGAACTCGAAGCTGTAGCGACGGTCTTGGGACATGGTCATATCCTTGGAAACTCGTAGGCCGGTGAAGCGCTCAGGCTTGTGTGGGAGCGAGCTTGCTCGCGATTGCCATCGCCTCGCTCCGGCAGTTGGGCCGAGGTGTCTGCATCGCGAGCAAGCTCGCTCCCACAAAGAGCCGGCTCCCCCTGGGGGAGCCGCGCCGATCAGTAGCGGTAAGCGTGCGGCTTGAACGGGCCTTCGACGGTCACGCCGATGTAGTCAGCCTGTTGCTTGGTCAGCTTGGTGACCACGCCGCCGAAACCGCGGACCATTTCCAGGGCCACTTCTTCGTCGAGTTTCTTGGGCAGTACTTCCACGGTCAGGCGCTCGGCTTTCTGGGCCGGCGACAGGTCGGCGTATTTCTGGCCGAACAGGAAGATCTGGGCCAGGACCTGGTTGGCGAACGAGCCGTCCATGATGCGGCTTGGGTGGCCGGTGGCGTTGCCCAGGTTAACCAGGCGGCCTTCAGCCAGCAGGATCAGGTAGTCGTCGTTCTGTGGGTCGAAGCTGCCGGTACCGGTGCGGTGAACCTTGTGCACCTGTGGCTTCACTTCTTCCCATGCCCAGTTCTTGCGCATGAAAGCGGTGTCGATTTCATTGTCGAAGTGACCGATGTTGCAGACCACGGCGCGCTTCTTCAGGGCCTTGAGCATGTTGGCATCGCAGACGTTGACGTTGCCGGTGGTGGTCACGATCAGGTCGATCTTGCCCAGCAGGGCCTTGTCGATGCTGGCTTCGGTGCCGTCGTTGATCCCGTCGATGAACGGCGAAACCAGCTCGAAACCGTCCATGCAGGCTTGCATGGCGCAGATCGGGTCGACTTCCGACACCTTGACGATCATGCCTTCCTGACGCAGGGACTGGGCCGAACCCTTGCCCACGTCACCGTAGCCGATCACCAGCGCCTGCTTGCCCGACAACAGGTGATCGGTGCCGCGCTTGATGGCGTCGTTGAGGCTGTGACGGCAGCCGTACTTGTTGTCGTTCTTGCTCTTGGTCACCGAGTCGTTGACGTTGATGGCCGGGATCTTCAGTTCGCCCTTGGCCAGCATGTCCAGCAGACGGTGCACGCCAGTGGTGGTCTCTTCGGTCACGCCGTGGACGTTTTCCAGCACGGCCGGGTACTTCTTGTGCAGCAGCTCGGTCAGGTCGCCGCCGTCGTCGAGGATCATGTTGGTGTCCCATGGCTGGCCATCCTTGAGGATGGTCTGCTCCAGGCACCACTCGTACTCTTGCTCGGTCTCGCCTTTCCAGGCGAATACCGGGATACCGGCGGCAGCGATGGCGGCAGCGGCCTGGTCCTGGGTCGAGAAGATGTTGCAGGACGACCAACGTACTTCGGCACCTAGGGCAACCAGGGTTTCGATCAGCACGGCGGTCTGGATGGTCATATGGATGCAGCCGAGGATTTTTGCGCCCTTCAATGGCTGTTCGCCAGAATACTTGCGGCGCAGGCCCATCAGGGCTGGCATTTCGGATTCGGCGATGATGATTTCGCGACGGCCCCAGGCAGCCAGGGACATGTCGGCGACTTTGTAGTCGGTAAAATCGGCAGGCGTGATAACAGCGCTCATGAAGAGTCTCCATTCGTAATGTATGCGAATGGGCGCCGTTGTGCGTTTAGTGTCCGTGCGGGGAGCCCCCGTACAAACAACGCCCTATCCGAGCCTGACAGGTCGAGCCTGCTGCAGCGCCCCTCGGACAGGTGGCGGGAACGGTCCAACGGGTGGACCGGGTAAAGCGGTGGCGATTATAACGGGCTAATCGGATCTTCCAAAAGGGTTTCTGTCGGCAAATCGAAATTGCCGATGATCGTCATAGGGCCCGCGACGTAGAGCCGGGCAGCCTGGTCTGCCATGATGCAGGCATTCATCGGCCAGACACTCAGGAGTGAACATGAATTTCCACACCCGCAAATGGGTCAAGCCCGAAGACCTCAATCCCAATGGCACGCTGTTCGGCGGCAGCCTGTTGCGTTGGATCGACGAGGAGGCGGCGATCTACGCCATCGTCCAGCTGGGTAACCAGCGCGTGGTCACCAAGTACATCTCGGAAATCAATTTCGTCAGCGCTTCGCGCCAGGGCGACATCATCGAGCTGGGCATCACCGCCACCGAGTTTGGCCGTACTTCCATTACCCTGACCTGCGAGGTGCGCAACAAAATCACCCGCAAGAGCATCCTGACCGTGGAGAAGATGGTCTTCGTCAACCTCGGCGAAGACGGCTTGCCGGCGCCTCACGGGCGGACCGAGATCAAGTACGTCAAGGATCAGTTCAAGGATGCTGTCGTCGAGTGAGATCGATAGCGGTTTCAGGCCCAGGTGACTGAACAGCGCCGAACGCCGCGTGTCGTAGGTACATCACGCCACCGGTTCAGGAGCTGTATGGACACCCATGAAGAAGGCAAGACCCCTGACCTTTCGGCCCAGGAGCAACACGAAGTCGACCGCAACCAGCCGCCACGGGCCGCGGTGCTGCATGAAATCATCCGCACCCAGGGTAATCAGGAATTGGAGCGCAGTATCGCCGCGCTCTGGTGGTCGGCCCTGGCGGCTGGGTTGACCATGGGCCTGTCGCTGATGGCGATGGGCTTGCTCAACTCCCGGTTGCCGGACCACGAAGGCTTCAAGGTGATCGCCAGTTTCGGTTACTGCGCCGGCTTTCTCGCGGTGATCCTCGCCCGCCAGCAGTTGTTCACCGAAAACACCCTGACCGCCGTGCTGCCGATCATGAGCAAACCCACCTTGGGCAACTTCGGTCGGCTGTTGCGGCTCTGGGGCGTGGTGCTGGTGGGCAACCTGTGTGGCACCTTGCTGGTGGCCTACGTGATGCTGCACCTGCCGATTTTCGACCCGCGCACCGACCAGGCCTTCCTGGAAATCGGCCGCAAGGTGATGGAGAACGACACTGGCCAGATGTTCGCCAAGGGCATCATTTCCGGCTGGATGATCGCCACCATGGTCTGGATGATCCCATCCATGGAAAGCGCCAAGATGTGGATCATCACTCTGATTACTTACCTGATGGCGCTGGGGGATTTCACCCACATCGTCGTCGGCTCGGCCGAGGTGTCGTATCTGGTCTTTGCCGGGCAGTTGTCGTGGGAGGACTTCTGGATGGTGTTCGCCGGACCGACGTTGGCGGGGAATATCATCGGTGGTAGCTTTATTTTTGCGCTGATCAGCCATGCGCAGATTCGTAGTGAAGTGGGCCCACCCAAAGGCAAGCCGTCAGATCCGGTAAAACAGCGCAACGACTCGGAATGAACGGGAGCCTGATCGCGGGCTCCCGGCGTGAATGGGCCGTCAGTGGATCAATCTTTCGCGCAGATCATTGATGGTGGTTGATTTAGGGTTGGACAATCCCGTAGAGCGCGACTTGTAGTTGTGGATGACCCGCAGGAGTACGTTGTTGAACGCGTATTTGTTTTGTACATCGTTTAGATCGTGAATGGCGCGGCTTAACAGTGTGATGTTCGAGCCAGGCTGGCCGCCGCGAAAGAGCGAGCGGTACAGCACGTGTTGCACGACGTTAGCGGCACGGGTGGCGATGTCCCGTCTATTCATTTCCTCGACGGCCTGGCGGATCACCTGGGGGGTATGAGCAGATGCGCGGATTTCCCTGCGAGCCGCGGCCTGCAGGTGCTGGATGAGGTCCTGATCATTTCCGAGGTTCAGTTTCTCTACGGCTCGGCGAGCTGCGTCAGAAGCTTCGCGATCCCAACGAACAGCAGCCTGAAGCAAGTACATGAAATCCGGATCGTTGTCGTGAGTGATGCGTTTCGCCAGCCACTCCACCTTGTCGGGAGTATCCGCCACGACGTCGAGGTTCAGAATGGCGTTGCGTAGCTCCGGGGTCGGCTCAAGGCCGGAGGGCGTGATCGCGACTTTCAGTTCCGACAGTGCTGTCAGCGCAGCCTGTCTGAAGGCTTTCACCTCGGCATAGGTTTCGTTGCCTTCCAACTGCGCACCTAACTGGATGAACAGCTTGTCATTCAATGCCAGCAGGGCGGTGTCGAGCGAAGGGAGGGGATGGGTTTCTCGTGCGGCTCCGCGCTTATCCAAATGTTTCAAGGTCTCCTTGCGCAACTCTTCCTGAAGATAGTTCTTGCTCTCCTCGGATATGTCGAAGGCGAGTGTTCCCTTGAGCATTCCACGGCGATCGCCTTCCTTGGTGTTCAGCAGCACGGTGACGATCTGCTTCTCGAAATCTTCCATTCGTTTGGCATCGTGGGCAGAGCTCGCCGCATGAGGGGCTCCAAGGAACCAGTCGGCGAAGGCCGATAGACCTGTGCCGTGCATGCTTTTTTTGGAGGGTACGGACTCGAATACGAGAATCAACGACTCCTCATCCGGTATCGCGCTCATGCTGGTCACGGGGTCGCCGAGTCCGTGGATCGGTGTGTTGCGCAGGATACCGCCATCGGCAAATGCCGTGACCTCATCGATGCCTTCATCGCTGCCTTCCTCCTTCCTTTCTTGGAACGGCAGCCCTTGCTCGGTCGGTTTGCTGAATACGATCGGCAGCGCTGCGGAGATATGCGCAGCCTTGGCGATGTCCATGTCGGGGGTCAGCTCCGCACTGAAAACCACCAGTTGCGCGCCTTCCTTGAACATGGCGGTGCCGGTGATCTCCAGGGCCTTGATCTCCTTGACCTCCTTGCTCAGGATCTCCAGGTCGCGGAAGGTGACGTAATTGCGCGTCTGCACATCGGCAATAGCCTTTTGCGCTAACTCGGTAAGCCCTGTCCTGTTTTTACACAACGCCACGAACGCCGCACAGGATTCTTCCCTGATCAGCTTTTCCAGCTCCGTACCTTTGGTACCCAGGCGTGGCAATAGATTGCAAAGCAGTTGCACCATGGGGAGGGCTTTCATGTTCTCGCCCATCCGCGACCACTCTCTTTGCTCGGCTTTAACGTCAGCCTTATCACTGTCGAGCAATTGAATAAGGGAAATTTTGTCAGAGATCCGGTCGAAGCCCTTATGGTTCATTCCGCTGGCCAGCAGAGCAGCCGAGATGGCCCCTGCGGAAGAGCCTGAAATCGTATGGATGGACTTCATGATATCCATAGCTTCGAGTGCCTCGATGGCGCCGGAGAAGGCGGCTCCCTTGACGCCACCCCCACTCATGGCCAATCGACCGATAGGGGGGCGACCAATAATGAGTACGACACCATCGTCATGTTCGACGATGGTTATCGACTGTTCAGTCGCGCCGCGTACCAGTACGCGTGGGTTTTTCAGGTCCGCAAGTACGTTGTCCTCGCAATCGAAGTCGCGACCGTCATATACATTGTCGACGACTTCTGGCGATGTCTGGATGGGCTTCTGACCGGTAGGGAAAGAAAGGACGATCGGGGATATGGGCATTCAGGTTCGTTCCTTGTACCTAGGGCGGAGGCGCGAACTGTAAACAAAACCTGAAGGCAGATTGCGTCATTACTCAATTGGAAAAACATCAGCCGTCCGCGAACGGCGCTCGCATGATTTCGAAGCGAGCGCTCTGGAATGGGCTTTTTGACGGGCAGGTAAAAACAGCCCGCACGGATCTGGGTTGAGGCCCTACTGAACGTGTCGCCCATTCATCGAGGTGCTGGGGCAAATTTCCTACACGCTCAGACAGCGATTGCCGCCAAGCGTCGTTGTCGATGAATAAAGAACAAAGCCGTCAATACCGTGAGGCCGCCGACAGCCGCCCCCGTCCACGGCAAGTCCGCCAGATCAGCCCCACTGGCCACCACCAACCCACCGATCCAAGCCCCGGCCGCGTTGCCGAGGTTGAAGGCGCTCTGGTTCAAGGTCGAGCCGAGGTTCGGCGCCTCAAAGGCCTGGTCGATGATCAGCAATTGCAGGATCGGGCACAAGGCGAAGGCGAAGATGCCCCACAACACCAGGGTGATCGCTGCCGGAATCACCGACTGGCTGGTCTGGCTGAACGCGGCGAGCACCAGCACCACGGCCAGGGCCATGCCCACCAGCGAGGGTAGCAGGCGGCGGTCGGCCAGGCGTCCGCCGAGGAAGCTGCCCGCCGTCAGGCCGACCCCGAACAACAGCAGCATGACGGTGATGCCATGGGGGCTGACGCCGGTGATGTCTTGCAGGATGGGCGCGATGTAGGTGAATACGCTGAACAGGCTGGTGGAGGCCAGCACGCTCATGCCCAGGGCCAGCAATACGTTGGCCTTGCCCAGGACCTTGAATTCGCTGGCCAGGTTGGCTTTGTCCATGGGGATGTCCTTGGGCAGCCAGACCCATTGGGCAATGGCGGCGATCACCCCGATCACCGACACCGCCCAGAAGGTCGAGCGCCAGCCGGCGTATTGGCCCAAGGCTGTGCCCAGCGGTACGCCCAGCACATTGGCCAGGGTCAGGCCGGTGAACATCATCGCAATCGCCTGGGCCCGTTTGTTCGGCGCCACCAATCCGGCCGCCACCACCGAACCGATGCCAAAGAAGGCGCCGTGACACAGCGCGGTGATGACCCGGGCGGCCATCAGCGTGGCGTAGTTCGGCGCCAGGGCGCAGAGCACGTTGCCGAGGATGAACATCAGGGTCATGCCCAGCAGCGTGGCCTTGCGTGGCATGTTGGCGGTGCCAATCGCCAGGATCGGCGCACCGAACACCACGCCCAGGGCGTAGCCAGTGATCAGCAGCCCGGCCTGGGGAATGCTCACGGCCAGGTCACGGGCGACATCGGGCAACAGGCCCATGATGACGAATTCAGTCGTGCCGATGCCGAAAGCGGCGACGGCCAAAGCAAGCAAGGCGAGTGGCATGCGCAGGGTCTCTGTCTGTAGTCTTGACGCTCTGATCAGGCATACGCATGCCGGCGTCCTGGTTCGAACGAACAGGACAGCAGCAGAATTATTGGAATAGGCTTATGCGCAACTGAGTGCGGCGTGGTCGCTAGCAGTATAAACGGCTGCTGATGGATGGCGAATCAATTCTCTGAATGGATAAGGAGCGTGCCGTGCTTGCAACGGCCTTGGTGTTGGTAGCGGCGCTGTTGCATGCGGCATGGAATACGCTGATCAAGTTCAGCGGCGAGCGTTTGCTGGTGGTGGCTTGCATGGACAGCGTTGCGTTGCTGTTCGTCGCCTTGGCCCTGGGCTTCGTGGCATTGCCGCCGTTGGCGATCTGGCCGTGGATCCTGGCGTCGGCGGTGTTCGAGCTGCTCTATCGCTATTTGCTGATCCAGGCGTATCGGGTCGGTGACCTGGGGTTGGTCTATCCGCTGATGCGCGGCCTGTCGCCGCTGGTGGTGCTGGCCCTGACTTTCATCTTTGCCGGTGAGGCGCTGACGACCCAGCAAATCTTCGGCATCCTGCTGATCCCGTTCGGCATGCTCTGCCTGTTGTGGCAGGGCGGTGGCGGGGCGCGGTTGCCCTGGTCGATGCTGCCGGTGGTGGCGCTGATCGGCCTGTGCATCGGTTGCTACACCTTCATTGACGGCCATGCCTTGCGACGCTGGTCCCATCCGCTGGATTACCTGGTCTGGGTCACGCTGCTCAGCGCCTGGCCATTCCCGTTGCTGGCGTTGGTAGGCAAGCGGCCGGCGTTCATGCGGTTCTGGCGTGAGCAGTGGCGGCTGGGGTTGGCGGTCGGATTCTGCGTGTTATTCAGCTACGCTCTGGTGCTGTGGGCCATGCAGCTGGGGTCGATTGCCGAGGCGGCGGCCCTGCGGGAGATCAGCGTGATCCTGGTGGTGCTGTTCGGCATGCGTTACTTGAAAGAACCTTTTGGTTTGCCGCGGCTCTTAGCCTGCGGGCTGGTGTTGGTTGGCATGCTGGTGATGAAGTTCTGACCGGCGCCCGAACTCGCGATTTTCTATAAAACTCAAAGAAGGAACTGCGTCAATGACGGTTGCCCTGTGGTGTATTTTGATTGCCTTTCTCCTGCCTTACCTGTGCGTCGCCATTGCCAAGATTGGTGGAAGATACAGGCTGGCAGATAACCACGACCCTCGGGACTTTCTGGACACACTCGAAGGCGCTCCCCGGCGGGCATACGCGGCGCAACTGAACAGCTTTGAAATCAGCCCTTTTTTTGCCGCCGCCGTGATCGTCGCGCACCTGGCCGGCAATGCCGAGCTGGTGACCATCAATGTGCTGGCGGTGCTGTTCATCACCAGTCGCCTGCTCTACATCATTTGCTATCTGGCTGACTGGGCGATTCTGCGTTCGCTGGTGTGGTTCGTGGGGGTGGGGTTGGTGTTGAGTTTCTTCTTCGTTTCGGTCTGAACCTGGCGGCGGAATCCCGGAGTCGGTGCTGGCCCCATCGCGAGCAAGCTGGCGATGGGGTCGACACAGTCAGCCCATTCCCTAGGGATTGGCGGTAACCGTATTCGCCACCTGTGGCACTTGCGGCAACGCCATGCCCTTGGGCCAGAACATCCAGATCTGCCCCTGTTGCTTCATGTCCCCGGCCAGTTGTCCGGCCGCCTCGCCTGTGCCCCAGAACAAGTCCGCCCGCACTTCGCCGGCAATTGCACCGCCAGTGTCCTGGGCGGCGACGGGCCGGTTCAATGTGCTGCCGTCGGGTCGGGTGGTGGATAGCCAGAGCAGGCTGCCCAGCGGAATTACCTTGCGGTCCACCGCCACGCTGTAGCCGGCTGTCAGCGGTACATTCAGCGAGCCTCGCGGTCCTTCGTTGCTGTCGGGGTTACGGTTGAAGAACACGTAGCTGGGGTTGCTGCCCAGCAATTCGGGAATACGGTTCGGGTGGGCCTTGGCCCAGGCACTGATGGCGCCCATGGTCACGTCTTCTTTCTTCAGCTCGCCCTGTTCAACCAGCCAGCGCCCGATGGGACGGTAAGGGTGGCCGTTCTGGTCGGCATAACCGATGCGCAGCTGGCGGCCATCGGCGAGTCGAATGCGTCCCGAACCCTGGATTTGCAGGAATTGCAGGTTCATGGGGTCGGTCAGCCAGGCGATGATCGGTGCCTTGACTCCGTTGGTTTCGATGGTGGCCGCGTCGTCGTATGGCTTGAGCACGCGGCCTTCGAGGCGGCCACGCAGGCGTTTGCCCTTGAGTTCAGGGTAAATGCTGTCCAGCGACACAATGATCATGTCCTCCGGCACACCGTAGACAGGGATATTCGCCGTGGCGGTCTGGGTGAGGCTGCCGGGGTAGACCGGCTCGTAGTAGCCGGTAATCAGGCCATTGGGGCTGTTGTCCCCCGAGCGCAGGCCATAGACGTCCAGTTTCTGTTTCAGGAAATTGCGTACATCCTGTGCGGTTTGCGGCACATTGGCCGCCGCCGCGCAGGTCGGCCCCCAGTTCGCATCGGCCTTGAGCCGGGTGCAAGCGCTGCGCCAAGAACCGAACCCGGCCAGCAGGTCTTCATCGGACACCGCCGGCAAGGCCTCCCACGGTACGCTGACATAGGTGGCGAGGGCGTGGGTCTGAGGTTCTTCGACCTTTTCGCCGCGATTGCAACCGGCCAACAGTGCGATCAGCGGTAGGGTCAACGCCAGGCCTTTGTGCCAGGTCTTGAAGCGGCTGTTCATGAAGATTTCCCTTGCAGTCATTCGAACGCTGTCTAGGGCGCCTGAATAACCCGTATTGTTGATAAGGCCATTGGTCTTTGCCGATGACCCGAGGATACTAACCGCCGTTTCCTGCCCCGAGGCCAAGATGTTTGTAAAACGATTTTCCATGGCAGTGCTGGCTTGCCTGATGTTGTCCGCCTGTGGCGGCGTCGACCCCAATTCTCCCCTTGGCCAGCGCAAGGCGATCTTCAAGCAGATGCTCAAGACCAACGAAGAATTGGGCGGCATGTTGCGTGGCCGGGTCCCGTTCGATGGCCCACGATTTGCCGAAGGCGCGGCGCAACTGGATCAACTCTCCCATGAGCCGTGGAAACATTTCCCGCAAGTGCGCGAGCAAGACCACACCAGCGCCCGGGATGAAGTCTGGCAAAAGCAGGCGCGTTTCCAGGAAATGGCCCGCCACCTTGAAGCCGCCACCGGTGAGTTGGTGACCGCCAGCAACGTTCAGCCCTACAAGGCCAGTTACTTGGGGCCGGCGGTGCAAAAGGTCGAGGATGCGTGCAGCGCCTGCCATAAAGAGTTTCGCGATCATTGAATGAAAGCAGCTGCGAGCTTCAAGCTTCAAGCGGCAAGCTCAAAGCTCCACACTTGCAGCTTGCAGCTGCTACTGATCCAACTCATCCACCGCTTCCTGCAGTTCCTTGCGGGAGGCTGCCAGCTTGTCCTTGCGTTTGTTGATCCGCTCGGCGTCGCCTTTCTTCATGGCCTTTTCCAGGTCGGCCTGACGCCGACTGACCTCGTGCTTGGCATCGAGCACCTTGTTTTCACGCTCCTTGCGCAAGGACGCATCGGTGCAATGGCTGGTGACTTCGTCCAGCGCCGTTTCCAGGCCTGCCTGCTGGTCCTGGTTGCCACGGGACTTGGCCAGTTCGATCTGGTTGATGATGCCCTGGCGCTTGGCCGCGCAACCGGTGAGCTCCGGGGTTTGCTCGTCCGCCATCAAGGGGGCGGCCATGGCACTGCATAAGACCAGCAGGGCAACGGGGGACAGGAAATTCATAGCAACTCCGTAAAAAATCTCGAGCGGTCGGTACAGATGCGCTGTTGGAACGCATGCTTGCCCCTTGGGTTCAACCGCACAGGGCCCGGATTAAAAACCGTCGACCCCGGCAGTGCGTAATACATCACTCAAGGCCTGCACCTGCGGGTCGCGAAAAAATGCGCTCAGTTGCGCGGCGCGTCCCGGTCCGATACCGGCCTCGGCTTGCCATTGTTCGGTGCTGCGCTCGACCAGCACCTGCCACGGCCCTTCCAGCCGGGCCTCACCAGCGGGCGGCAGGCCCAGGGCCTTGAGCCATTGCGCGAAAGGGCGTTGCCGGGCGCTGTGCAGGCTGGCGAGCAGGCGGGTGCTGCTGTGTTCGCCGAAGCCGGCAATATTAGCAAGCTCGGCGGCATCGAGGGTCATCCAATCCAGCAATCCGTCGAGTCGTCCGGCGGCCAGCAGCTTTTCCCAGGTGCCCGGGCCGACGTGGGGCAGGGCAAGCCCTTGTTTGCCACTGAGCCAGCCCAGTCGTGCGAGGAACTGGCTTTCACAGCCGGCTGTCGGTTGCCAGCAACTCAAGAAGTGATAGTCGGTTTGCGCAGGGACGTTGAGGTCCTGCCGCTCGGCGCTGCGCAGCACGACGCTGTCGAGTCGTGGGATGGTCAGCCCGGCCAGGCTGATAGCGACCCGGTCGCCGGGACGAATGTCCATTTCCTTCCAGCGCTTGAGGGAGCTGACGCTTACCCGGCGAATCCACCGGTCGTCGAGCCGGATACGTTCAAGCTCCAGTACGGGCGTGATGCGTCCGGTACGACCGACCTTGAAGTGCACCTTGCGCACTTCGGCCAGCGCCTGGGCATACGGGTATTTCCAGGCCACGCTCCAGAACGGCGCCCTGGCCTGCCAGCGGTCGGCGGGTGGGCGGCGGCTCTGGTGCAGGACGATCCCGTCGCTGGCAAATGGCAGCGGTGTGCGGTACCAATGGTCGCGCCAGTGCTCGGCATCGGCCAGAACCTGGACAGGCTGGTTGTAATGGAGCGTGTCAGCGAAGCCCAGTTCATTCAGCGCGGCCATCCGTTCTGGCAGGGTGGCCGGCCCTTCAGGCCAGTCCCAGACAAACAGGCCAATGTCCGCCGCCTCCTGCGCCGTCATGTTCGTGCGCGCCATCAGGCCCGCCACGGTCCCCCGGGCGTTGAGACTGCCGCTACTGGCCTGGACATGGGTGAGCAAGCGCCAATACAACTCGCCTTGGACGACCAGGTCCAGAGGCTGGCGCAGCCGTTGTGGGATGGCGCCGATCTTGCGCGCATTCGGGGTCCAGTCGTGCCCTTGCACGCCATCGCCGCGGCTGATTGCCTGATGCAGGCGACCCTTGCGATAGACCAGGGTTACCGCCACGCCATCGACTTTCGGTTGCGCCCAGACGTCCTTGCGACCCCGTAACCAAGCCCCCACGGCGTCGGCGTCCTTAAGCTTTTCCAGGCCGGTGTGGACCACGGGGTGCGGTATCTTCCCGCCCGTTGAGCGCAGCGGATCGTTGGGCGCTGCGAGGTTGAAGCAGCGGCGCCATTGGCCTAACTCTATGCGGGATTGATCATACAGTTCATCGGCCACCAGCGATTGGCCGAGGCGGTGATAGCTGTCGTCCCAGGTGTCGATTTGCTGCTGCCGCGCGGCGATCTCGGCCTGGGCGCGCTCAGTGGGCCAATCGGGGCAGGGCGCGGCGAGCGCAGGAATGGCAATGAAGACAAGACAGGCGAGTGCATACAAAAACGGTGGCATCGAAGCATCCTTGCTTGGTTGAGTACTGAAGGCTAGCCACCGTCCCGGAAGTTGCGAGGCCCGGAGCGTTACCGGATTTTGCGGGGCCTGGTGGCAAAATCGCGGCGGTACAGTGCGAGGCGATTTAGTCGCGCAACTGTGCCTTGTCCTCGTCAACGGCCGGCGCAGAATGGACTTTCGATTCGCCGCTGCCTGGAATGCTCCCGATGGAACTGTCGACGCTCGCTGTTTTCATCCCGGCCTGCTTCGCGCTGAACATGGCGCCGGGGCCGAACAACCTGCTGTCCATCAGCAACGCCTCGCGTTATGGCTTCGTCCGGGCGTGCAGTGGCGGCATTGGTCGATTGCTGGCATTTGCGATCATGATCGCCCTGGCAGCGGTGGGGCTTACCGCCGTGCTGCACACCTCGGAGTTGCTGTTCCTGGGGATCAAGCTCGTCGGTGCCGGTTACCTGTTCTATTTGGCGGTGCAATTGTGGCGGGCCCAGCCCGAGGCCGGCAGCGAAACCGTGGTTGCGTCGATGAGCCGGGCCGGCCTGGCGCGTCAGGAGTTCCTGGTGGCGATCGGCAATCCGAAGGCGATCCTGTTGTTTACCGCGTTCCTGCCGCAATTCGTCGACCGTGCGGGCACCGTCACCCAACAATTCGCCGTGCTGGGTGGTTTGTTCCTGGCACTGGAGTGCATCGCCATCGGCTTGTATTGCTACATGGGCATTTACGCGCGACGGCTATTCGCCCGGCCCAGTGGCAAGCGCCTGTTCAATCGGATGTGTGCGGGGCTGCTGGCCAGTGCGGCTTCGTTTTTGTTGGTGGCACGCAGGACCTAACTTCACTGAGGGTCCCCTGTGGCGAGGGAGCTTGCTCCCGCTGGGTTGCGAAGCAACCCCAACTAACCACCCAGGCAACCCAATACTCCTGAGGGTTGCAGGGGGGGCGCTTCGCACCCCAGCGGGAGCAAGCTCCCTCGCCACAGGGTTATCTTTTGGCACAAAAAAAGCCCCTGGCGACCCAGTCGCCAGGGGCTTTTTCTTTACACGCCGGTATTACAGGCCGGCAGCGGCGCGCAGGGCGTCGGCGCGGTCGGTTTTTTCCCAGGTGAACGTGGTGAAGGTATCGTCACCCACGGTCTTGGTCTGCGGCGTACGACCGAAGTGGCCATAGGCGGCAGTGTCCTGGTACATCGGGTGCAGCAGGTCGAGCATGGTGGTGATGGCGTATGGACGCAGGTCGAACACTTCACGGACCAGGTTGATGATCTTGTCATCACCGATCTTGCCGGTGCCGAAGGTATTCAGCGAGATCGACGTAGGCTGGGCCACGCCAATGGCGTAGGACACCTGGATCTCGCAGCGCTCGGCCAGGCCGGCGGCGACGATGTTCTTGGCTACATAACGGCCGGCGTAGGCCGCCGAGCGGTCAACCTTCGATGGGTCCTTGCCGGAGAACGCGCCGCCGCCGTGACGGGCCATGCCGCCGTAGCTGTCGACGATGATCTTGCGACCGGTCAGGCCGCAGTCGCCCACCGGGCCGCCGATGATGAACTGGCCAGTCGGGTTGATGTGGAACTGGGTGTCCTTGGACAGCAACTCGGCAGGCAGCACGTGCTTGACGATCAGCTCCATCACGCCTTCGCGCAGGTCTTTGTAGGACACGTCAGGGTTGTGCTGGGTCGACAGGACCACGGCGTCGATACCGACCACTTTGCCGCCTTCGTAACGGCAGGTCACCTGGGACTTGGCGTCCGGGCGCAGCCAAGGCAGCAGGCCGGATTTGCGGGCCTCGGCCTGACGCTGGACCAACTGGTGCGAGAAAGTGATCGGGGCCGGCATCAGCACGTCGGTCTCGTTGCTGGCGTAGCCGAACATCAGGCCCTGGTCGCCGGCGCCCTGGTCTTCAGGCTTGGCCCGATCAACGCCTTGGTTGATGTCGGGAGACTGCTTGCCAATGATGTTCATCACGCCACAGGTCGCGCCGTCGAAGCCGACGTCGGAGCTGTTGTAGCCAATGCCGAGGATCACGTCGCGGACGATCTGTTCCAGGTCGACCCAGGCCGAAGTGGTGACTTCGCCGGCGATGATCGCCACGCCCGTTTTCACCAGAGTCTCGCACGCCACGCGGGCGAACTTGTCTTCAGCAATGATGGCGTCCAGCACCGCATCAGAAATCTGGTCGGCGATTTTGTCCGGATGCCCTTCAGACACGGACTCGGAGGTGAAAAGGGAGTATTCGCTCATCTCGATGTTTTCCTACAAGTTACCGTTGGTGAGTGTCGCCAGTCGGCCGCTGAAAGTGGCGAACCTGGATCTGGAAACCATTGCGTAAGCCTACATAGAGGCTTTCCCCGGGCACGAGGCCCGCAGCGGTGGCCCAGCGGGCCAGGTCGTCCTGTTCGAATCCGAGCCAGAGATCGCCACAGGCCTCCCTGGCCCAGCTCTGGTTGTGACTGCATAACTCCGTCACCAGCAGGCTGCCGCCCGGTTGCAGCAGGCCGGCCATGTGCCTGAGTGCATCGGCCGGCGCGGCGAAATGATGCAGCACCATGTTCAATACCACGCAATCGGCCTGCAAGCTCATGCCATCCAATGCATCGGCCAGTTGCAGGCTGACATTAGCCAGGGCCTCGCGTTCACACACCTGGCGCGCCAGTTCAAGCATGGCCGGGCTGTTGTCCAGCGCCGTCACCTGGCTGAAACGCTGCGCCAGTTCCGGCAGGAAAGCACCATCACCGGGGCCGACTTCGATCGCCGTGGCCGTGGCTTCGAAGCTTAGTTTGTCGAGCAGTGCCACGACGCTTTCGCGGTACTGCGGCAGACCGGCGATCAGGTCTTGCTGGGCGCGAAATTTCTCGGCGACCCGGGCGAAAAAGTCCTGGCTGGCGGCGGCCCGTTGCCCGTGTACCTGGGCGATGCGAGCCTGCACGTCCGTCGGCAGGTTCAGCGTGTCCACTTCGTCCAGCAGCGCGGCGTGCAGCTTGCCGCCCAGCAGGTCGGTGTGGGGCAGGGCGCGGCGATAGAAAATGGCGTTGCCTTCCCGGCGGGTCGCCACCAGGTCCGCCTGGGCCAAGACCTTGAGGTGGTGGCTCATGCCGGACTGGCCGATGCCGAAGATCTGCGCCAGTTCCAGCACGCCGAACGAGTCGTTGGCCAGGGCGCGCAATACATTGAGCCGCAACGGATCGCCGCCGGCCTTGCAAAGGGCCGCCAGCTCATCGCAGTCGTCATGGCGAATGGAAGGCGCAGGTAAGTTCATAGTGCGGCAGTCTGTTTCATAGTGGGGCAGTCTAGTGAGGGGTTTGGATCACCGCAAGTTCAATATCAAAAAGTTTTGATATTGCTGGATAAATGGCACTTCCCAGCCTGTGCTTGACTCTACAAGCCATCAGCGGAAAGGTTTCACCTGGTGAATGCGACTTTATCTGCCGGAAAAACGCCCAAGGATGACTATCTGTCATTGCCCCGGGGCGGGTGGGTGAGGGAAAATGCTCGCCTTTTTTCAGTTCCATTTTATTCATTCTCGATTCAATACCCGCAGGAGAACAGCGATGCCCAGCCGTCGTGAGCGTGCCAATGCCATTCGTGCCCTCAGCATGGATGCCGTGCAGAAAGCCAACAGCGGCCATCCCGGTGCCCCCATGGGTATGGCGGATATCGCCGAGGTGCTTTGGCGCGACTACCTCAAGCACAGCCCGAGCAACCCAGCCTTCGCCGACCGTGACCGTTTCGTACTGTCCAACGGTCACGGCTCGATGTTGATCTACTCGCTGCTGCACTTGACCGGCTACGACCTGTCGATCGATGACCTGAAAAACTTCCGTCAACTGCACAGCCGCACCCCGGGCCACCCGGAATACGGCTACACCCCAGGCGTGGAAACCACCACCGGTCCATTGGGCCAGGGCTTGGCCAACGCCGTGGGTTTTGCATTGGCAGAAAAAGTCCTGGCGGCGCAATTCAACCGTCCCGGCCATAACGTCGTCGATCACCACACCTACGTATTCCTGGGTGATGGCTGCATGATGGAAGGCATTTCCCACGAAGTCGCCTCCCTGGCCGGCACCCTGGGCCTGGACAAGCTGATTGCTTTCTACGACGACAACGGCATCTCCATCGACGGCGAAGTCGAAGGCTGGTTCACCGACGACACCCCCAAGCGCTTCGAAGCCTACAACTGGCTGGTGATCCGCAACGTCGACGGCCACGACCCGGAAGAGATCAAGACCGCCATCGAGACGGCCCGCAAAAGCGCCCAGCCGACCCTGATCTGCTGCAAGACCACCATCGGTTTCGGCTCGCCGAACAAGCAAGGCAAGGAAGACTGCCACGGCGCGCCATTGGGTGCCGAGGAAATCGCCCTGACCCGTGCCGCGTTGAAGTGGAACCATGGCCCGTTCGAAATCCCGGCCGACATTTACGCCGAATGGGATGCCAAGGAAAAAGGTCGCGCGGTCGAAGCCGAATGGGATCAGCGTTTCGCCGCGTATTCCGCCGAATTCCCTGAACTGGCCAATGAACTGGTGCGTCGCCTCAGCGGCGAGTTGCCGGCCGACTTCGCCGAAAAAGCCTCGGCGTACATCGCTGAAGTCGCCGCCAAGGGCGAAACCATCGCCAGCCGCAAGGCCAGCCAGAACACCCTGAACGCCTTCGGCCCGTTGCTGCCGGAACTGCTGGGCGGTTCGGCCGACCTGGCCGGTTCCAACCTGACCCTGTGGAAAGGCTGCAAAGGCGTCAGCGCTGAAGATGCCAGCGGCAACTACATGTACTACGGCGTTCGCGAGTTCGGCATGAGCGCGATCATGAACGGCGTGGCGCTGCACGGCGGCCTGGTGCCTTACGGCGCGACCTTCCTGATGTTCATGGAATACGCCCGCAACGCCGTGCGCATGTCGGCGCTGATGAAAAAACGCGTCCTGTATGTGTTCACTCACGACTCCATCGGCCTGGGTGAAGACGGCCCGACTCACCAGCCGATCGAGCAACTGGCGAGCCTGCGTTGCACGCCGAACCTGGATACCTGGCGCCCATGCGATGCCGTGGAATCGGCGGTGGCCTGGAAATACGCGATCGAGCGTAACGACGGCCCGTCGGCGCTGATCTTCTCCCGCCAGAACCTGCAGCACCAGAACCGTGATGCCGACCAGATCGGCGACATCGCTCGTGGCGGCTATGTGCTCAAGGACTGCATCGGCGAGCCTGAGCTGATCCTGATCGCCACCGGTTCCGAAGTCGGCCTGGCCGTCCAGGCCTACGACAAGCTGACCGGGCAGGGCCGCAACGTGCGCGTAGTGTCCATGCCTTGCACCAGCGTGTTCGACGCCCAGGACGCCGGCTACAAGCAAGCGGTGTTGCCGCTGCAGGTCAGTGCACGGATCGCCATCGAGGCTGCCCATGCCGATTACTGGTACAAGTACGTGGGCCTGGAAGGTCGCGTGATTGGCATGACCACCTACGGCGAATCGGCGCCTGCGCCAGCGCTGTTCGAGGAATTCGGTTTTACCCTGGAAAACATCCTGGGTCAGGCTGAAGAGTTGCTGGAAGACTGATCCGCAAACAGGTTGTCTGTTCTGCCGCCATCGCGAGCAAGCTCGCTCCCACAAGGTTCTCCACCGATCCTGTGGGAGCGAGCTTGCTCGCGATAGCGGTGGCTCAGACGAACTGCCTCAATGGATTCAACTAGGTCAGAGAACCCCCATGCCCCAACCGCGTCCCTACAAAGTTGCACTCAACGGCTACGGCCGGATTGGTCGTTGCGTCTTGCGTGCGTTGTTCGAGCGAGGGGCCAAGGCCGGGTTCGAGATTGTGGCCATCAACGATCTGGCCGACATGGCCAGCATCGAATACCTGACACGCTTTGACTCCACCCACGGCCGGTTTCCCGGCGAAGTGCGGGTCGAGGGCGATTGTCTGCATATTAACGGCGACTGCGTGAAGGTCTTGCGCAGTGCCACCCCCGAAGGCATCGATTGGGCGTCCCTGGATGTCGATCTGGTGCTCGAATGCTCCGGTGCCTACCACACCCGCGAAGACGGCCAGCGTTTTCTCGCTGCCGGCGCGCCACGGGTGTTGTTCTCCCAGCCGATGGCCAGCGAAGCGGACGTGGACGCCACCATTGTCTACGGCGTGAACCAGGATTGCCTGACCGGCGACGAACTGCTGGTGTCCAACGCGTCCTGCACCACCAACTGCGGCGTGCCGCTGTTGCGCCTGCTGGACCAGGCCATTGGCCTGGAATACGTGTCGATCACCACCATTCACTCGGCGATGAACGACCAGCCGGTGATCGACGCCTACCACCATGAGGACTTGCGCCGCACCCGTTCGGCATTCCAATCGGTGATTCCGGTGTCCACTGGTCTGGCGCGCGGCATTGAACGGCTGCTGCCGGAACTTGCGGGGCGAATTCAGGCCAAAGCCGTGCGGGTGCCGACGGTCAACGTGTCCTGCCTCGACATTACGATGCAGACCGTGAGCGATACCGACGCCACCGAGGTCAACCGGATCCTGCGCGAAGCCGCCACCAGCGGTCCGCTCAAAGGCCTTCTGGCCTACACCGAGTTGCCTCATGCCAGTTGTGATTTTAACCATGACCCGCATTCGGCCATCGTCGATGCCAGCCAGACCCGTGTTTCCGGGCCTCGGCTTGTGAACATCCTGGCCTGGTTCGACAACGAATGGGGGTTTGCCAACCGAATGCTGGATGTTGCCGAGCATTACCTGCAAACCGCTTCAAAAAAACCTGCTCTCTAAACAGTTACCCAGGAATTGCGACCCATGACCGTGTTGAAGATGTCCGACCTCGATCTGCAAGGTAAGCGCGTACTGATCCGCGAAGACCTCAACGTCCCCGTCAAGGACGGTGTTGTCACCAGCGACGCGCGTATCCTGGCTTCGCTGCCGACCATCAAGCTGGCCCTGGAAAAAGGCGCGGCCGTGATGGTCTGCTCCCACCTGGGCCGTCCGACCGAAGGTGAGTTCTCGGCGGAAAACAGCCTCAAGCCTGTGGCCGATTACCTGAGCCGTGCCCTGGGCCGCGATGTGCCATTGGTGGCTGACTACCTGGGCGGCGTGGACGTGAAGGCCGGCGATGTCGTGCTGTTCGAAAACGTGCGCTTCAACAAGGGCGAGAAAAAGAACGCCGACGAACTGGCCCAGCAGTACGCCGCCCTTTGCGACGTGTTCGTGATGGACGCCTTTGGCACCGCCCACCGCGCCGAGGGTTCGACCCACGGCGTGGCGAAGTTCGCCAAAGTCGCCGCAGCAGGTCCGTTGCTGGCTGCTGAACTGGACGCACTGGGCAAGGCCCTGGGCTCCCCGGCCCAGCCGATGGCCGCCATCGTCGCCGGCTCCAAGGTCTCCACCAAGCTGGACGTGCTCAACAGCCTGAGCCAGGTCTGCAACCAGTTGATCGTCGGTGGCGGCATCGCCAACACCTTCCTCGCCGCTGCGGGTCACCCGGTCGGCAAATCCCTGTACGAACCGGACCTGCTGGACACCGCTCGGGAAATCGCCGCCAAGGTCAGCGTACCGTTGCCAGTGGACGTGGTCGTGGCCAAGGAATTCGCAGAAAGCGCCACCGCCACCGTCAAGCTGATCGATGACGTAGCCGAGGACGACATGATCCTCGACATCGGCCCGCAAACCGCAGCCAACTTCGCCGAACTGCTGAAGTCTTCCAAAACCATCCTGTGGAACGGCCCGGTCGGCGTGTTCGAGTTCGACCAGTTCGGCAACGGCACCAAGGTGCTGGCCCAGGCTATCGCCGACAGCGCTGCGTTCTCCATCGCAGGTGGCGGCGACACCCTGGCGGCCATCGACAAATATGGCGTGGCCGAGCAGATCTCCTACATTTCTACGGGCGGCGGCGCATTCCTCGAGTTCGTCGAAGGCAAAGTGTTGCCAGCCGTGGAAGTCCTGGAAAGCCGGGCCAAGGCCTGAAGCTGCGTTGACCAGGCAAAGGAGTGTTCTGATGGTCAAGACGATCCCGTTGCTGTTGGCGGCGACGATGCTGGTGGCCTGCTCAAGCGGCCCGCAGGCTACGGCCCCGCAACCCGGCACGCCGGCGCCTGAAGATGGCTGTTACCAGGCCGACTGGCAGGCCGAGACCAACCCGGTGCTGAACAAGCGTTCCGGGCCGGACGGCCTGGACAAATACGAGACGCAAACCCCGACCAAGGAACATGGCTGTCCTTGACGGGTCTGACTCTTAACTCATGGCTGGCGGCGTGTGCCGTCAGTCGAGGAACACGGATGAAAGGCTTGATCGCCGTCGTGGCGTTGGTATTGCTGGGCGGTTGTGCGCAGTTGGACTTTTTACACTCGTCCGAACCTGTTGAAGGTTGGACGACCTGGACCTGTGACAGCGAGGCCAAAGTGCTCTGGCGCTACACCGATACCGCCCACAAGGAAGTCGATGTACGCCTGGGCGGCGCCGATAAGGTTTATCGCCTCAAGCTTGAACCGGGTGCTGAAGGTTCACTGTACAGCGATGACATGCTGGCGTTTCACGTCAAGGGTGAGGAAGGCCTGGTGTATTGGGTCGCCACCAATGACTTGATTGGGCGGGGTTGCAAGGCCAATTGATCCACGGAGACCCAATGTGGGAGCGGGCCTCTTAGTTTTGAGATTTTGTTTCACCGAACACGCAGGCCGGGGCCGACCCCCGATCCGCAATGACTTGAATAGCCGCCGCCGCTCCGGCAGGCTGGCACGATTAACGACCCTCGACCGGGAGAGACACACTAATGGCACTTATCAGCATGCGTCAGATGCTGGACCACGCAGCCGAGTTTGGCTACGGCGTTCCAGCCTTTAACGTCAACAACCTTGAGCAGATGCGCGCCATCATGGAAGCCGCTGACAAGACTGACTCTCCGGTGATCGTCCAGGCTTCGGCCGGCGCCCGTAAATATGCCGGTGCGCCATTCCTGCGTCACCTGATCCTGGCGGCGATCGAAGAGTTCCCGCACATCCCGGTGTGCATGCACCAGGACCACGGCACCAGCCCTGACGTCTGCCAGCGCTCCATCCAGCTGGGCTTCAGCTCGGTGATGATGGACGGCTCCCTGGGCGAAGACGGCAAGACCCCGACCGATTACGAATACAACGTGCGCGTCACCCAGCAAACCGTGGCCATGGCCCACGCTTGCGGCGTTTCCGTGGAAGGCGAACTGGGTTGCCTGGGCTCGCTGGAAACCGGCATGGCCGGTGAAGAAGACGGCATCGGTGCCGAAGGCGTGCTGGACCACAGCCAGATGCTGACCGACCCGGAAGAGGCTGCGGACTTCGTCAAGAAGACCCAGGTCGACGCCTTGGCCATCGCCATCGGCACCAGCCACGGCGCCTACAAGTTCACCAAGCCACCTACCGGCGACGTACTGGCCATCGACCGCATCAAGGAAATCCACAAGCGCATCCCCAACACTCACCTGGTGATGCACGGTTCGTCCTCGGTACCGCAGGAGTGGCTGGCGATCATCAACCAGTACGGCGGCGACATCAAGGAAACCTACGGCGTGCCGGTTGAGGAAATCGTCGAAGGCATCAAGTACGGCGTGCGCAAGGTCAACATCGACACCGACCTGCGCCTGGCCTCTACCGGTGCCATGCGTCGTTTGATGGCGACCAACCCGAGCGAGTTTGATCCACGTAAGTTCTTCGGCGCTACTGTGACGGCCATGCGTGATGTGTGCATTGCGCGTTATGAGGCGTTTGGGACGGCGGGGAATGCTTCGAAGATCAAGCCGATTTCGTTGGAAGCGATGTATCAGCGGTATTTGAAGGGTGAGTTGAACGCTAAGGTCAACTGAGTTTCAGGTGTCAGAAAAAACCCGCAGTGATGCGGGTTTTTTTGTTTTGTATTTGTGTGTAAATCCCCTTTGACCCTACACAGAATCTACTGCACGTTAATCGTCCAGTTCACATTGCAAAGCGACTTCAAAGTCCTGCCCCCCATAAAAAACGCCCAAGATGGAAACCTGCTCGGCATCAACGACAAAGGCAATCACGGTCCGCTTGCGGTAGTTTGTGATACGCAGCCCAGGGCGTATGTCGTCCCTCTGGTTGCCTCGGTGCGGGAACGTCCGTAGTTCTTCGCAATAGGTCACGATGGCGTTGGTATACCGCTGCGCGGTTTCTGGCGAAGACGCCGTGGCAATGTAGCTATATAGCGCAGCTAACTGCTCAAGGGCTTCCGGGACAAAATCAATGCTATACGCCATTACGATTTGATAGTGGCATTCTGGTGCTCCGCCGCCAATCGGGAGCGCACTTCATCGACGCTCAGCGCGCGTGAGGGGTCAGCTTTCAATGCATCATAAGCGGGGGCTACTTGGCCTACGAGCCAGTTTTCCAAAGCGCGATCACGGGCCAGCAGCGCCCGGAGGCCATCACGAATGACTTCGCTTTCAGTGGCGTATTCACCGGCAGCAACCTTGGCTTTCACCACGTCGGCCATCTGCTTAGGCAGAGTTATGCTGAACTGTTGAGTGCTACGCATGATGGGCTTCCTGAATAAGATAGGATTTAATCCTACTCTGCTCTGGAGAATATGCACATGACTTCCTGAGTCAGCGATGACTGTAGGCGGACGATAGGCGAGCCCGCTCGCGTTAATAGTGCGTCAGCCAACAGCTCTTCCTGCTGCGCCAACAGTATCGCGAGCAGACTCCTCCCGCAGGTTTTTACTGTCCTTCGAGCCCGCGCTGTTCAATCACCCCAAAAACATCCGCCACATCCTGGACCATGATCCGGGCGATGTTGGTGATGGTGTTGATGTCGGTCTCGGCCGAATCGCGCAGTGTGGTGCAGGCCATGAGCGTCAGGTAGTCGAGGGTGGCGTGCAGGCGTTCGCTGGCGCAGGCGTGGAGTTCGGTCAGTGGGGCGGTTTTATCGATGAACAGGACGGGGTGGGTGGTGGCTGTTGGGGTAAGCGGGGTGAAGTTGCTGGATGATTGATTTGTCGACATAAGGTTGAAGTCCTCGAAGAAAAAGAAATGCCATGTATTCCTCGATAGGGCTGCGAAACCCTCCGCTAACCAAAGCCAGCAGGTGAACCGAACTATAGAAGGGGATTTTTGAGGCAACAACCGACCTGTAGGACGCCCACAACCTCTGTGACGAGGGAGCTTGCTCTCGCTCGGTGGCGCAGCCGCCGTAAATCCTGGGTATGGGGCTGGTCTGACGAAAAGAGGGGGCTGCTTTGCAGCCCAGCGGGGATAAATCCCCTCGTCACAAAAGGGGAGATTCCTACGAGATTTTCAGAAGGCCAGGGGAGCGATCAAAATCTCCGGCCATCCCACCAATCCTGGTCGGCTGTCAGGCCGCCATCGCGAGCAAGCTCGCTCCCACAATTGGAGCGGAGTACGACAAGGAGACAGGCCGGCTATAAGGCCGCCTCGGGCATGCTTTTGATCTGGGGCGCCCCGTTAAACCACGCTGGCCGAACGCAGACATTGCGCAGTGGGCATCCCGGCATGGATGCCGGGATAGCCGCGCTGGGCCATGGATGGCCCTTCGCGGCGGCCCACGGAGCAATGCCGGAGTGAGGGCACACCGAGCCTAGGCGAGGTGCCGAGTGGTGGGGCAAGAGCGTTTTGCTTACTTTTGCGCTTCTCAAAAGTGAGCCGCTGTAAGAGCGGAACCGTCAGCAGCCGTTACCGCAGCAACGGATATACACACGATATCTCTCTATCGAAAGCACACAATCAAGTGTTGTGATCGATATCCAACTTACTGAACGTCACTTTCCCACCCTCGCTGGTATACCCACTGTTGTCCTGCACATACACGCCAGCCTTGAAGTACAACGGCTTGTCCCGCCACGTAGAACTGATGGTGGTGTACCAACTACGACCCGCCGCAGTAATACCCAAGTCGCCGGTTCGATCAAGGTGAAGCCGGTAACTGAAGGACTGAGAAAGCTTCACGCCGCTGGCCACGGTGATAACCCGACCCTCGTCGTCATCGGGGCGCATGCGCACTTTGGCGACGATGTTGCCGGTCTTGCTGTCGTCCTTGTACTGGTATTCCAGCTTCACCATGGGTTTGCTGCTGTCCTTGGCATGAATCTGCCCGATCACGATCTTGCCGGTGCTGGGTACCTGGTTGACCACCAGGGTCGCACTCAATTTATTGTCGGCAGCGGGATACAGCCAGTTGCGCAAGGTGCCGTCTTTATAGGTCTCTCGTAATTCGCTGCGCGGGTAGATCGCATTTTCAGTCTTGGTGCCGGTCACCGGTGACCAGAAATACACCGTGCTGCCTTCGGAATTGAAGTATTTATCTTGGAAGCCATCCAACAGCCGAGGCGTTTCAATGGTTTTCGGTGGGCTGCCCTCGGGGATGCTCAAGTTCCAGGTTGCAAGATCGACCATGTTCGGATCCTTTCTGTACATAAGAAATGATTTACGCCACAGCCGAAGGCTCTAGGACGCGCTTTCACTGACGCCAGGAGGAAGCGGGAGCTCGCGTTTTTCACGGGGACCCGGCGGAGGGTTGGCGTCAGCAGACCGTCAGAGTGACGTTTGCCGCTTTGGTGCCCGAGACAGACGACCGTTAGTCGGCTAAAGCAGATTTTTTTTGAACGATGGCGATATGGCACTGCTGCGTGCCTTGTGCTCGATTGAGCGTGAGATGGGTTGCCGAAGCGTCGAGGAGGGCCCCGCAAGCAGCATCCGTGCTGCCATGGCGCCAGGAAAAGTGATCAGATGTTGTGTTTGATTTCCAGCAGGCTGAACGTCACTTTGCCGCCTTCGGTGGTGTAGCCGGTGTTGTCCTGCACATACGCCCCTGCTTTGAAATACAGGGGCTTGACCTTCCAGCTAGGATCGACGGTGGTTCTCCAGTTGTAGCCCGCTGCGCTGATACCCAGTGCGCCCTTCGGGCTCAGGTGGATCATGTAGGAGAAGCTGCGGTCCAGCTTCACGCCGGTGGCGATGGTAATGACTTGGCCGGTTTCATCGTCGGGACGCAGGCGCACCTTGGCGACGATGTTGCCGGTGGAGCTGTAGGTTTTGTACTGGTACTCCAGTTTCACCATGGGGCTGGTGCTGTCTTTGGTGTGGATCTGGCCGATCACGATCTTGCCAGTGCTGGGCACTTGGTTGACGGTCATGGTCGCGCGCAGGATGTTGTCCGCCGCCGGGTACAACCAGTTGCGCAGGGTGCCGTCGCTGTAGGTTTCCCGCAGTTCGCTGCGTGGGTAGATCGCGTTTGCAGTCTTGGTGCCGGTCACCGGTACCCAGAAGAACAGCGTGCCGGTGTCGGAGTGGAAGTATTCATCCTTGAACCCCTGGGCCAGCCGAGGTGTTTCGATGGTGATGGCGGGGCTGCCTTCGGGAATGCTCAAGTTCCAAGTGTTGAGATCGATCATGGTCGGATCCTGCGTAACGGGCGTAAAAATGCTGAGTACCAAAGCGGGAGGCTCTACTCCGAGCATTTGGAGTGTGTTGATCACGCAGGAAGGGTTTTTTGAATGGCCATCCGGCGGATGTTTGACGTCAATTGTCCGTCAAGCATGTCAATTGCAGCATTTATGCCTGGATGGATAACCGTTAGTCGGTAGTTTCGAGCTCGCCATGAACTATTGCGCATCCATAGTGTCTGGCTGGGCTGGCAGCATTCCGTTGCTGCCCTGGCGCCACGCAAAGCGCCTAGATGTGATCGATATCCAGCAGGCTGAACGTCACGGTCCCACCTTCGGTGGGATAACCGGTATTGTCCTGCACGTACACGCCCGCCTTGAAGTACAGCGGCTTGTCGCTCCACGTGGAACTGATGGGGGAGCTCCACTGGTAACCCGCGCCATTGATGGTCAGGACGCCGGCGGGGCTGAGATGGATCAGGTAAGAGAAGGATTGATTCAGCTTGATGCCCGTGGCGATGGTGATGACTTGGCCTGTTTCGTCGTCCGGGCGCATGCGCACCTTGGCGACAATGTTGCCGGTGGAACTGTAGGTTTTATATTGGTATTCCAGCTTCAACAGGGGGCTGGTGCTGTTCTTGGTATGGATCTGACCAATCACGACCTTGCCGGTGCTGGGCACCTGGCTGACGGCCAGGGTGGCAGCCAGCTTGTTGTCCGCCGCCGGGTACAGCCAATTGCGCAAGGTGCCGTCGCTGTAGGTTTCACGAAGTTCACTGCGCGGATAAATAGCATTAGCGGTTGTGGAGCCGGTCACCGGCGCCCAGAAAAAAACCGTGCCGGAGTCGGAGTGGAAATACGGGGCCTGGAACCCTTGCACGAGCTGGGAGGTTTCGATGGTAGCCGGCGGGCTGCCTTCGGGGATGCTCAGGTTCCAGGTTGAGAGATCGATCATGGTGGGGATCCTCTGTCACTCGATGAAAAAGCTGCACACCACAAGGCAAGGCTCTAGGCCGGTCTTTTCGGGCGTACGAGTAAGCGACGGAAGAAACTGCCCGGCAACTTTTCGGCGGGTGGTTGACGTCAATTGTCCGTCGAAGGGGTCTTTGCAGTTTCTGTGCCCGAGGAGGGTGACCGTTAGTCGGCTATTTCGGGCTTTGTCTGGATGATGGCGCGTTGACACCTACTGCTTTTGACAATCCCGGTCTAGAGTGAGGGGACAGTATTTGTCCGCTTTGCTACGTAAAAAACGGACGTGGCGCCCGATAAGAGAAGCAGCATGGAATGCGCGCAACCACCGCTCGGCGAAGACAGCTCTGTCCTTTTGATTGTTGATGATTACCCTGAAAACCTGCTCAGCATGCGAGCCTTGTTGCAGCGTCAGGATTGGCGAGTCATGACCGCGTCCTCGGGGGTCGAGGCGCTTAACCTGTTGCTTGAACACGACATCGATCTGGTTCTGTTGGATGTGCAGATGCCCGACATGGACGGTTTCGAAGTGGCGCGCCTGATGCGCGGCAGCCAGCGTACGCGGCTCACGCCGATCATTTTCCTGACGGCCAACGAGCAATCCCAGGATGCGGTGATCAAGGGCTATGCCAGTGGCGCCGTGGATTACCTGTTCAAACCCTTCGATCCGCAAATCCTCAAGCCCAAGGTCCAGGCGCTGCTCGAGCACCAGCGCAATCGCCGGGCCTTGCAGCGCCTGAGCCAGGATCTCGAAGCGGCCAGGGCCTTCAATGCCTCGGTGCTGGACAACGCCGCCGAAGGCATCCTGGTGGTGGATGAGAATGGCTGTATCCGCTTCGCCAACCCTTCTACCTGCCGCTTGCTCAATGCCACCGCCGAGCAGTTGCAGGGCATGCCGTTCCTGGATTTCCTGCAGAAACCGCACATCCCAGAGTGGGTCGATTCCGATATCCACAACGCCTATCGGCGCGGTGAAACCTGGCGACTGCATGACGCGGTGCTGCGCACGGCGCCTGGCCAGCAGGTGTCGGTGGCCTTGTCCTGTGCGCCGTTGCCGTCGGAGCAGAAGGCGATGGTGGTGACGCTCCAGGACATGTCCGTGGTTCGCCATTTGCACCAACAACTCGAATACCAGGCCGTCACGGACCCGCTGACCGGTTTGCTCAACCGCCGGGGGTTCTACCAGACCGCCGAAAACCTGTTGATGCGCAGCGAGCGCCTGGAAAGCAACTGGGTGTTGCTGTACCTGGACCTCGATGGCTTCAAGCGGGTCAATGACTCGCTGGGGCACGATGCCGGGGACCGGGTATTGCGCTGGGTGTCGGAACAGTTGAAGGCGTGCCTGCGCCCATTCGATATCCTGGCGCGCCTGGGCGGGGACGAGTTCACGGCGCTGCTGGACCTGGAGTTCCCCGAGCAAGCGGCCAAGATCGCCGAGAAACTCATCGAGCGGGTCGCGATCTGCCAGCAGATAGAAGGCATGGACGTCGCATTGGGGGCCAGTATCGGCATCGCGACGTACCCCGATTGCGGCGCCAATCTCGATGGGTTGCTGCGGGCGTCCGACATCGCCATGTACGAAGCCAAGCGTGCCGGTCGCCAGCAATACCGCTTTTACGATCATGAAATGAACGGTCGCGCCCGTTCACGGCTGATGCTGGAAGAGAGCGTGCGCTCGGCCATCGAGAACCGCGACTTCAATATGGTCTACCAGCCGCAGGTAAGCATCATCGATGGGCGGATCCGTGGGTTCGAGGCGCTGTTGCGCTGGCAGCACCCCAGCGTCGGTGATGTTCCGCCGGGCCTGTTCCTGCCCTTGCTGGAAGAGGCGCGGTTGATCAGTCGCCTGGGCAGCTGGATTTATCATCGCAGCGCGGCCCAGCGCAAAGTCTGGGAGCGCTTGTTCGCTGACGACCTGGTGTTGGGGGTGAGCCTGAGTAGTACCCAGTTCGGCATGCCCAACCTGGTGACCGAGTTGCGCCAGGTCCTGGAGCGTCATGCCTTGAAGCCTCGGCAACTGGAGGTCGAGGTGACCGAGGATGCGCTGATGCGCAACCCCGATGAAACCCAAAAGCAATTGCGACTGCTGCGTCACCTCGGGGTGCGGGTGGCATTGGATGACTTTGGTTCGGGACCCTGCTCATTGACGCATCTGCGCGACCTTGAGCTCGATACCCTCAAGCTCGATCGGCATCTGATCGCCCGCGTACCGGGGTCGCCCCGGGATGCCGCGTTGGCCGCCTCGGTGATTGACCTGTGTACGCAACTGGGCTTGCGGGTGATTGCCGAAGGGGTGGAGACGCGCGAGCAATATGAGTGGCTGCAGGCCCATGGCTGCGAGTATGTGCAGGGGGTCCTCGTGGCGCGGCCCTTGATGGCCGAAGACACCGATGCCTTCGCCACACCGTTCGACTGGAGCGCGGTGCAGGCTTGAATTCGCTACACTGGCGGCCTCTTGTGACTGTGTTGCCCCTTGATGACCGCGCTCAAATACCTCCAGGCCTACCCCGCCGCCCTGCAAGCCCAAGTGCAGCAATTGATCGCCCAGGACCGACTGGGCGATTACCTGCAACAGCGCTATCCGGATCGGCATCCGATCCAGAGCGACAAGGCCCTGTACGGTTATGCGCTGGACCTCAAGCAGCAATACCTGCGTAACGCGCCAGCCATCGACAAGGTGTTGTTCGACAGTCGCCTGGACCTGACCCATCGCGCCCTCGGCCTGCATACCGCGGTGTCGCGGGTGCAGGGTGGCAAGCTCAAGGCCAAGAAGGAAATCCGCATCGCTGCGTTGTTCAAGGACGCGGCGCCCGAGTTCCTGAACATGATCGTGGTGCACGAGCTGGCGCACTTCAAGGAGTCGGACCACAACAAGGCGTTCTACCAACTCTGCGAGCACATGCTGCCGGGGTATCACCAGTTGGAATTCGACCTGCGGGTGTACCTGACCTGGCGGGATCTGCAACCCCACAAGGAATGACCGAATGGATGTCAGCAAGACCAAGAGCAGCTTCTACCGTCGCTTGTACGTGGCTTACCTGATCGACAGCGGTGTCGCCAGCAACGTCCCGGCCCTCACCGAAACCACCGGCATGCCACGGCGTACCGCCCAGGACACCATCGCCGCGCTGGCTGACCTGGATATCGTTTGTGAGTTCGAGCAAGAGGACGGCGCGCGCAACCATGCCGGGCGTTATCGGATTCGCGATTGGGGGGCGATTGATCGGGGGTGGATCGAGGGGAATTTGCAGCGGATCAAGGCGGTGCTTGAATATCCCTGAATACTGGTTATGCCTGGGCTGACGCCTTCGCGAGCAAGCCCGCTCCCACAGTGGGGTCGGGCTTGCTCGCGAAGAGGATCTTAAGGCCGATGCATACCAATGTGTGGAATCCCATCCTCCATGTATTCCACACCCACCACTTCAAACCCATACCGCCCGTAGTACCCCTGCAAATGCGCCTGGGCCGACAGTGAGATCGAGGTGCCGGGCCAGTGTCTCTCGGCGTGCTTGAGGCCCTGTTCCATCAGTTGATGGCCCAACCCCTTGCCCCGTGCTTCTGGCGCAATGATCACGCGCCCGATCACCACGTCACTGTTTTGCGAATGCGGGTCGAGCAGGCGCAGATAGGCCACCAGGTGGTTGCCCTGCCAAGCCATCAAATGGCACGTGTCGCCCTCAAGGTCCAGGCCGTCAACGTCCGGGTAGGCGCAGTTCTGTTCGACAACGAACACTTCGGCACGCAATTTGAGGATGGCATACAGCTGTTCCTTGCTCAGGTCACTGTGATGTTTACAGACCCACTCGATATCCATTTTTGAATTTCCTGAAGAGCTTGATGCCGATATTAAGCGTGCTTGGCCCGGAAGTCTCTTTCTCGCTCGACTGGAAAATCTGCGATAAAGACCAAAATGCCATCATTCCTCTGTCGCGGCGTTGTCGTCTTTGTGTAATCTTCGTGACAGCGCTGCGCAGCGGTTCCAATGAGCTAATGTTAGGACCGGGTGTCTGAGGATGCCTGTTGAGTGTCGGCTAAAAACAAACCGGGCTTTGAACCCGTCAAGGACGTTTGGCATGCCGCGATTGCATCGAGCTCTTGCATTGATCGGATTGCTGTTACTGAGCTATGAGGCCTGCGCGCAAAAGCTGCGTCTGGTCGCCGATGCCTGGCCGCCCTTTACCGATTCCACATTGATCAATGGTGGCCTGGCGACCGATATCGTCAGCACGGCGCTGGCGCGGGCCGGCTATGCCACGGACTTCGAACAGGTGCCTTGGGCCCGGGCGATGCTGGGCATCGGCGAGGGCCGCTATGATGTGCTGGTCAACGCCTGGTACAGCGAGGAGCGCACTCACATTGGCCAGTTCTCGGCTGAGTATCTGCTCAACCGTGTGCGTTTCATCAAGCGCAAGGACGAAACGATCCAGTTTGACAGCCTGCAACAGCTGCGTGCCTATCCCATCGCCGTGGTTCGCGGCTACGCCTACTCCAAGGACTTCGACGAAGACCTGCAAATGCAGAAAGTCCCTGTGCATAACTTTGCGATGGCGGTGCGCATGCTGGCTGCCGATCGTGTGAAGTTGACCCTGGAAGACGAGTACGTCGCCCGCTATTACCTGGCCCGCGAATCCGCCAAGGTACGCAGCGCCGTGGAGTTCCTGCCCAAGCCCTTGAGCGAAAACAGCCTGCACATCCTGGTCAGCCTGAAGAACCCGGAGCATGAGCAGATTGTGGCCGGATTTGATCGGGAGATCGCGGCGATGAAGGCGGATGGGAGTTATGCGCGGCTGTTGAAGGCGCATGGGATGTAGGGGGGAGCAGCTTCAAGCCTCAAGCCATAAGCTGCAAGCAGAGCGCACGAACTTTGCTTGCAGCTTATGGCTTGAAGCTTGAAGCTGAGGCCGTCAGGCCTTCATCAAATGCGCCGCCAAGGTCCGCAATGGGCCAAGCTGACGGCAGATCAACGCCAGTTGCGTCTGCACCAGGCGCTGTCCTTCGTCGATTTCATCGGGCATCCGCTCAAGCTCGCTGGCCAGGGCTTCTTCTTCGTCGCTCTGGATCGCGATCGGCTGTTTACTTGCCAGGCCCTGGGCGATTTCGTCGATGCTCGCTGCCAGTTTCACCCCAGCCCCGTCGATCAACTGTTCGCGCACTTCGGTCGGCAGTTCGGTGCCCCGGTGGGCGCCCAGGCCCGACAGGTAGCTGAGCAGGGTGTGGGACAGCACCAGGAAACGGAACCCCACATCGGCTTCCTTACGGAAATGCCCCGGCTCCATCAGCATGTTGGCCAGGGTGGTGGACAATGCGGCATCGGCATTGTGGGCGTTGCGTCGGGCCAGGCGATAGGCCAGGTCGTCGCTTTTGCCGGCGGCGTACTGCTGCATGATCTGGCGCAGGTAGATGCTGTTGCAGGTCAGCGTATTGGCCAGCACCTTGTTCAGCCGACGGCCCTGCCAGTCGGGCAGGAACAGGAAGACCGCCAGCCCGGCAATCAGGCTGCCGAGCAAGGTATCGAACAGCCGTGGCAACAGCAGCCCGTAGCCGTCGCCCACCTGGTTGAAGCAGAACAGCACCATGATGGTGATCCCCGCTGTCGCCAGGGTGTAGCGGGTCGTGCGGTTGGTAAAGAACACTACCCCGGCGGCAATGGCGAAGCTCGATTGCACCAGCGGATTGGGAAACAGATCGAACAGCGCCCAGGCCACCGTCAGGCCGATGGCGGTGCCGATGATCCGCTGGCCGAGCTTGCGCCGGGTGGCGCCGTAGTTGGGCTGGCACACGAACAGTGTGGTAAGGATGATCCAATAGCCCTGGGACGGATGGATCAGGTGCACCATGGCGTAGCCCACGCTCAGGGCCAAGGGCAAGCGCAGGGCATGCCGGAACAGCAGCGAAGTGGGCGTGAGCTGGGTACGCAAGCGCAGCCAGACATCCTTGAGGTTGCGCGGCGAGCGGTCGAGCAGGCTGCTGTCGGTGGCGTCGGCCAGGGCGTCGGGGTTGCTCGCGTCGCTGAGCAGGCGGTCCATGGTAGCCAGGTTCACCGACAGTGCCCGCAACGAACGCAGCAAGCCGCGCCAGGCCGGGTTGCTCTGGATGCGCAGGTGTTCGAGGGACGCGTGCAGGTCGTTGAGGGCCTCGGCAAAGGTGTCGTCGTAGACGAACGGCTGGCGCAGTTGGATCGACTCGGCCAGCGCCTGGCAGGCCTTGCCTTGCTGACGCAGCAGGCGTTGGCAGCGGAACAGTACGTCGCTGTGAAAGAAGGCCTCGGCCAGGGCGTTGTAGGGATAGTGAGAAGAGCTGGCGCGTTCGTGGATGTCCTGGGCCAGGAAGTACAGTTTCAGGTACCGGCTGACTTTCGAGCCGGGGCGGCCATTGCCCACGCGGTGCAGGATGATTTCCTTGGCGCTGTTGAGCGCAGCGACCACCCGGCCATTTTGCTGGGCCAGTTCCAGGCGTCGGGCTTCGACGTCCAGTTGGCGGATCGGCTCCAGCAGCGACGATTTGAGTTTCAGGTAGCGTCCCAGCTCGCGAAACAGCCGAGCCAGGCTTTGTTGCACCGGTTGGTTGGAAAACAACGCCTGCCACAACACCGACAGCAAGCCGTACCACGCGGCCCCCGTGACCAGTAGCAGGGGTTCATGCCAGAAATCATTGACTGCGCCGCCGCGCTGGTCCACGCCGATCATGGTGTAGACCGACAGAATCAGCGTGGCCGAGGCGATGGCGCCATAGCGCTCACCCAGGGCGCCAAGCATGGTCAGGCCAAAGGCCGCCAGGGCCAGGGCGATGATGAACAGGACGGGATAGGGGAACAATAATTCAACCGACAGTGCCGCGACGGTGAAGCACACCAGGGTCACGGCCAGCGCGTTGAGGCGGCCCTGCCAACTGTCGTCCGTCTCGGCCAGGGCGCTGGCGATGATGCCCAGGAACAAGGGAATCAGCAGCCCCATCTCATCCAGATACCAGCACAGCCCCATGCTGCCGGTCAGGGCGATGAAGACCCGCACGCTATAACTGAACTTATCCAACGCCCAAAGGCGACGCAAAGACTGGCTAAACGAGTTTGCTGACATGAAGTGCACGGGCCTGACGGGCAATGACGCTAAATTGAGGCAGTAATGACGCCGACGCAATGGCGGCGATCACATCCGACAGCAAAAAGTGTTCCGCGATGCACCTGAGGCCACTTCCCGGTGGCGAGGGAGCTTGCTCCCGCTGGGGCGCGCAGCGGCCCTAAAACCCGGCGACACGGTGGATCAGGTTGATTGAGTGAGCTTGAGAGGGGGGCTGCTGCGCAGCCCAGCGGGAGCAAGCTCCCTCGCCACAGAAGCAGGCTCAACCCAGGTGGGGATCAGACGTACTGCGCGGCGGCATACCCCGAAGCCCACGCCCATTGGAAGTTGAACCCACCCAGGTGCCCGGTGACATCCAGCACTTCGCCGATGAAATACAGGCCGGGGCTTTTCAGCGACTCCATGGTCTTGGACGAGACTTCCCGGGTATCGACGCCGCCCAGGGTGACTTCTGCGGTGCGGTAGCCTTCGGTGCCAGCGGGGACGACGTTCCAGCTCGCCAGTTTTTCGGCGATGTCTGCCAGCTCCGCATGGGTGTATTGCTTCATGGGTTTGGAGACGAACCAGGTGTCCGCCAGCAGGTTGGCCATTTTCTTGGTGAACAACTCGCCCAGCAACGTCTTGAGCTCGCTATTGGGGCGTTCGCTCTGCTGCTGTTGCAGCCATTGCGGCACGTCGTGGTCCGGCAACAGGTTGATCTGCACCGTGTCCCCCGATTCCCAGAACGAGGAAATCTGCAGGATCGCCGGACCGCTCAGGCCGCGATGGGTGAACAGGATGTTCTCGCGAAAGCTCTGGTCGTTGCAGCTCACCAGGCAATCCACCGAGGTGCCTGACAACTCGGTGCACAGCGCCTTGAGCTGATCGGTGATGGTGAACGGCACCAGGCCGGCGCGGGAGGGCAGCAGTTCATGGCCAAACTGTTTTGCCACCTGATAGCCGAAACCGGTCGCCCCCAGGGTTGGGATCGACAGCCCGCCCGTGGCGATCACCAGGGACTGGCAGGCGATAGCGCCAAGGGTGGTTTGCAGCAGGTAGCCGCCGTCGGCTTTTTCGATCTGTGTAATCGAGGTGTCCAGATGCAGGCTGGCGCCGGCCTGGTCGCATTCATCCAAGAGCAGGCCGAGGATGTCGCTGGATTTGTTATCGCAGAACAACTGGCCGAGCTTTTTCTCGTGATAGGGCACGCCGTGCTTGGCCACCAGGGCAATGAAGTCCCATTGGGTGTAGCGGGCCAGGGCCGATTTGCAGAAGTGCGGGTTCTGCGAGAGGAAATTGCCTGGCTCGGTGTACATGTTGGTGAAATTGCAGCGTCCACCGCCCGACATGAGGATTTTCTTGCCGGCCTTGTTGGCGTGGTCCAGCAACATCACCTGCCGCCCGCGCGCGGCGGCGGTCAGTGCGCACATCAACCCTGCGGCGCCAGCGCCAATGATCACGACTTCGGTAGAGCGCAAAACGGTGTCCTCTGCATATCTGGGGTCTGACAGGAGTTCGCTCTTGTGGCGAGGGAGCTTGCTCCCGCTCGAGCGCGAAGCGGTCGAAAAGCCAGCGAACTGTCTGAAGCATCGCGTTCATGGTTTTCAGGGCTGCTGCGCAGCCCAGCGGGAGCAAGCTCCCTCGCCACAGGGTGAATCAACAGCGGTCAGAGGATCCGCACCCGCAACGACCGGCCCTTGATCTTGCCATCGTTCAGGCGCTGCAGGGCCTGCTTGGCGATGCCGCGTTCCACGGCCACGTAGGCCTGGAAATCGAAGATCGCGATTTTGCCGACCTGGGCGCCAGGGATGCCGGCCTCGCCGGTCAGGGCACCGAGGATGTCGCCGGGGCGGACCTTGTCCTTGCGCCCGGCGCCGATGCACAGAGTGCTCATGGCCGGCAACAACGGGCCGCCGCCCTGGGGCTTGAGGTTGTCCAGTTGGTCCCAGCTCAGCGGTGACTTCTGCAACTGCTCGATGGCCTGGGCGCGGTGGGCTTCGGACGGCGCCACCAGGCTGATGGCGATGCCTTTCTCCCCGGCACGGCCAGTGCGGCCGACACGGTGGATATGAATTTCCGAGTCCCGGGCCAGTTCGACGTTGATCACCATGTCCAGTGCATCGATGTCCAGGCCGCGGGCCGCCACGTCGGTGGCTACCAGCACCGAGGTGCTGCGGTTGGCGAACATCGCCAGTACCTGGTCGCGGTCGCGCTGTTCCAGGTCGCCGTGCAGGCCGACGGCCGAGATGCCCTTGGACGTCAGGTGATCGACGGTTTCCTGGACCTGCTGCTTGGTGAAACAGAACGCCACGCAGGAGGCCGGGCGGAAATGCGCCAGGACCTTGACCACTGCGTCCATGCGTTCCTCGGGGGCGATCTCGTAGAAGCGCTGCTCGATCTGCGCGTCGGAGTGGAACGCCTCGGCCTTCACTTGCTGCGGGTTACGCATGAACTTGGACGACAGTTGCTTGATGCCCACCGGGTAGGTGGCGGAGAACAGCAGCGTCTGGCGGCGTTCCGGGGTCTGCTGGATGATGTCTTCGATGGCGTCGTAGAAGCCCATGTCGAGCATGCGGTCGGCTTCGTCGAGGATCAGCGTGTTGAGGCCGTCCAGGACCAGCGAACCCTTGCGCAGGTGCTGCTGGATACGTCCTGGCGTGCCGACGATGATGTGGGCACCGTGTTCCAGGGAAGCGATCTGCGGGCCGAACGACACGCCACCGCACAGGGTCAGGACCTTGATGTTGTCTTCGGCTCGGGCCAGGCGACGGATTTCCTTGGCGACCTGGTCGGCCAGCTCACGGGTCGGGCACATCACCAGGGCCTGGCAGCCGAAGAAGCGCGGGTTGATCGGGTTCAGCAGGCCGATGCCAAAAGCCGCGGTCTTGCCGCTGCCGGTCTTGGCCTGGGCGATCAGGTCCATGCCCTTGAGAATCACCGGCAAGCTTTGCGCCTGGATCGGCGTCATCTGGGCATAACCGAGTGATTCGAGGTTAGCCAGCATGGCGGCGGACAGCGGCAAAGTATTAAAAGCGGTGGCAATGGTGGTCACGGGACGGGCCTGCAAAACAAAATGTCGCGCAGTGTAGCAGCCTCGTGCCACTTTCTTCGAAAGTTCTGGACGAGCTGTGGTGTGGCCCCTGTGGCGAGGGAGCTTGCTCCCGCTCGGCTGCGCAGCAGTCGTAACCCAGGCGACGCGATATTTCAGGTACACCGTGTCGACCGATTTTGGGGGCGCTTCGCACCCCAGCGGGAGCAAGCTCCCTCGCCACAAGAGCCAGCATGTCCCCCGGTTCGGACAGCGTCCCAAGCGCCTGGCTTAATGCTCGATATGCTCGTCGTGACGCTTCTGCCGCCGCCCATCCTGCTTGGACAACTGGGAAAAAATCGTCGCTGCCAGCATCGCCATGATCCCCACCGTTACGAAGGTCAGCTGGAACGCGCCCAGCACGGTATCGACCCCGTCGTTACCCACCTGGGCGGTAAAGCCGCCGAGCAGGGCGCCGGCGCAGGCCACGCCGAGGCTCAGGGACAGCTGCGCCACCACCGACAGCAGGCTGTTGCCGCTGCTGGCGCTGGCGTCGTCCAGGTCGATCAGGGTCACGGTGTTCATCGCGGTGAATTGCAGCGAGTTGATCGCCCCTAACACCGCCAGTTGCGCCAGCAATAGCCAATACGGCGTCTGTTCGCTGACCAGGCCCATGCTCGCCAGCATCAGGCCCAGGGCCAGGGTGTTGCCGGTCAGGACGATGCGATAGCCCAGGTGTTCGATCAGCGGCCGGGCCACGGACTTGGCGACCATGGCCGCCGCTGCCAGGGGCAGCATGCTCATGCCGGCCTGGGACGGTGAATAGCCCAGGGCGACTTGCAGCAGCAACGGCACCAGGAACGGCAGGGCACCGCTGCCCAGGCGCGCGAACAGGTTGCCAAGAATGCCCACGGCGAAGGTCCGGGTCTTGAACAGCGACGGCGGGAACAGCGCATTCTCGACGTGCCCGGCCCGCAGCCAATAGGCCGCCAGGCAGGCCATGCCGCCGAACAGCAGCAACATCACCCGCAGGTGCGGCAGGTGCAGCTCACCCAGGCCTTCCATGGCAATGGTGATCAGCACCATCGCCGCACCGAACAGCAGGAACCCCAACCCATCGAACCGCGTGCGCTCGCTGCCCCGCAGGTCGGGGATGAACTTCCACACCGCATAACAGCCGATCACGCCCACCGGCAGGTTGATGATGAAGATCCAGTGCCAGGTCAGGTACTCCACCATCCAACCGCCCATGGTCGGGCCGATCAGCGGGCCGAGCAGGCCGGGGATGGTGATGAAGCCCATGATCCGCACCAGTTCCGAGCGCGGATACGCCCGCAGCACCACCAGCCTGCCCACCGGCAGCATCAGCGCACCGCCCAGGCCCTGGATGACCCGGGCTCCGATCAGCATGCTCAACGAATTGGATAAGGCGCACAGCAACGAGCCGAAGCTGAACAGCAGGATCGCCCCGAAGAAAATCTTCTTGGTGCCGAAGCGGTCGGCGATCCAGCCCGAGGCTGGGATCAGCAACGCCACGGTGAGCATGTAGGCGATGATCACGCCCTGCATGCGCAGCGGGTTTTCCGCCAGGTCGCTGGCCATGGCGGGCAGGGCGGTGTTGAGGATGGTCCCGTCCAGGGACTGCATGAAGAAGGCAATCGCCACCACCCACGGAAGCCAGCGGGCGGTGACGGCGTCGAGCGGTGCGCGGTTGGGCATGGGACCTCTTGTATGAAGTGTTGATCAGGAACAGGTATCGCTGTTGTGGCGAGGGAGCTTGCTCCCGCTGGGTTGCGAAGCAACCCTAAAACCAGGTACCGCGGTGTTTCAGATGCGTTGGGTCAGCAGGGTTTTGCGACTGCTGCGCAGTCGAGCGGGCGCAAGCTCCCTCGCCACAGGGGTACAACTCCGGTCATTACAACGTCAAGGTCAACCGCTTCAACAGCGCCCCCGGCAACAACATCGAGGCCGTGGCCCGCTGGCTGTAGGTGCTGGCCGAGAGCAGCAGTTCCCGCTCTCGGGTCAGGCCTTCGAGTTGCGAGCCGAGCAGGCTGTAGACGCTGTCGTCGAAGCGCATGGTGCTGACCGGCGCGACAATCTGGCCGTTCTCGACCCAGAACGTGGCGAAGCGGGTCATGCCGGTCAGGCGGGCGGCCGGTTGGTCCGAGTAGTTCAGGTACCAGAGGTTGCTGATGTACAGCCCGGTGCCAAGTTGTTCGAGGATGTATTTGTGCTCCAGCTGTCCGCCCCGCATGTCCAGCGCCGTAGGGTATTCGTAGCTGCTGGCGCCGTTGGCGGCGAGGCCGTATTCAGCGGCGCTGCGGGAGTTGACCAACTGCGCATTGGCTGTGCCCTTGGCGATCAGCCCCAGGTCATCGCGGGGATAACCTTCGTCGGAAAACGCCGGGCTCAAGGAGCCGCTGACCTGCTCGCTCAGCCACACGTTGGGGCTCAAGCTTGCTTCGTTGGCGTAGAACTTCTGCAACGGGCTCTGCTTGCTGGCAATCGCCCGGGCCGAGAACCCACCCCAACTGAGCATGCCCATGATCTCTTCCAGGGCGGCCGGCGCCAGGTAGGCGCGGTATTCGCCGGGCGGCAACGTGCGCAACGGCAGGCCGAGAAACGCCAGTTGCTCGCGGGCCTGTTCGAAGCGCCGGGCAAATCCTTCGCTGCTCCATTCATGCCCGGCGTAACTGGCTTTCACGGCCTGGCCGTTTTCATGGAACAGGCTGAAATCGAAGTTGAAGCTGTTGGCCTGGTGCCAGCCGAACGCCCCCGCAGAACTGGCGAAGCCTCGACTGATGGGCCCGGCGGCGTAGAACCCCACCAGGTCCAGGCCTTCGGCGGCGCGGCTGATTTCGGCCACGGCCTGCTCGGTGTCCGGCAACGGATGGTCCTGCACGTTATGGCTCTGCCAGTGGGTGTGGTTGAGCAGCAGGTATGGATCGCGGGGCAGCAGCGGCAAGGTTTCGCGCAGCTGTTGCAGGCCTTCGGCCAAACGTTGCAAATCCGTCTCGGCTTCGCCGGACAAGGTGATCTGCAAGTCGGCGTGGCGTCCGTCGTCGATCAGTTTGAAACTGACATTGGCTTGCTGCACCTGGCCGGCCTGGCGGACCTTGCCATGGTTGAAACGGACGAAGGCCGAGGACTCGGCGGCGTAGCCGAGGGTGAACTGTTCAGGCTCGTGCAAGGCATCGCGCAGCCAGTCGACCAACGCCTTGAATGCCTCGGCCGGATTCTTGACAGTGCTCATCAGGCATCTCCCCCAAACACATCAACGTTGCTGAACACGCAGGCCGGCGAGGCATGGCCGACGCGGATGACCTGGTTCGGTTCGCCCTTGCCACAGTTCGGCGTGCCCAGGACCTGGAAGGTGCTGGCATCGCCCACGGCGCGCAGGCTCTTCCAGAATTGCGCGGAAATACCCCGGTAGTTGGGGTTCTTCACCACGCCCTTGAGCTCGCCGTTCTCGATCAGCTGGCCCCACTCGCAGCCGAACTGGAATTTGTTGCGGGCGTCGTCGATGGACCAGGAACGGTTGGTGCGCATCAGCACGCCGTGCTCGGTGCCTTGGATCAGTTGTTCCAGGGATTGGTCGCCGGGTTCGATGTTCAGGTTCGCCATGCGGTCGATGGGCGGGCGATTCCAGCCGCAGGCGCGGCTGTTGGCGACACCGTCCAGGCCAGCACGGAACTGTGACAGTGCGCCGCCCAGTGGACGCAGCAGCAGGCCTTCACGAATCAGGAACTGTTTGCTGGCGGCGCTGCCATCGTCGTCATGGCTGTAGCTGGCCAGTTCTTCGGGAATGTTCGGGTCGAAGGTCACGTTCAAGAGGTTGGAACCGTATTGCAGGTGTCCGAAGTCGCTGGCCTTGACGAAGCTGGTGCCGGCGTAATTGCGCTCATCCCCGAGGATGCGGTCCAGTTCCAGCGGATGGCCGATGGATTCGTGGATCTGCAACATCATCTGGTCAGGCATCAGCAGCAGGTCGCGGGGGCCTTGCGGGGTGTTCGGTGCCAGCAGCAGTTGCAGGGCCTGGTCGGCGATTTTCAGCCCGGCGCCGAGCAGGCCGCTGCGGCTGATCACATCGAAGCTGCCTTGCTGGCCGAAATTTTCCCGGCCCAGGGTGCGGGTCTGGCTGTCGTTGCCGTTGAAGGCGGTGACTTCCAGGGCCGGGTAGATGAAACGTTGGGCCTGGCGCAATTCAGCACCGGCACTGTTGAGGTAGATCTGCTCGACCTGGGTCAGGCCGATGCTGGCTTGCCAGTTCACCAGGCGCTCGTCCTGAGGCACTGCGGCTGACTCGTCGCCGAGCAATTGGTAGCAATCGCTCAGTGGTGGGAAGGCCTGGTCGAAATTCGGCGAGAAGTAATCGGCGCGGTCGCTGGACACCGCTTGCTCGCGCAGGTCCAGCAGGGCGTGGGGCTTGAGCCGGCGGGCCTGTTGCTCGGCTCGTTCCAGCGCCGCTTGCAGGCCGGTTTGGGACAGATCGTTGGTAGCGGCATACGCCTCGACCCCGTTGACCCGCACCGTGAGCATCGCCCCTTCATCACGGCCCAGGCTGGGCGGTTCGGCGACATTCTTGCGCACCGACAGGTGCTGGCCGGACTCGCGCACGTAACGCAGGGAAAAGAATTCAGCGCCCGTGCGCAAGGCAGCAAAACGCTGCTTGAGCTGGGGGTGGAAGTCGAACATGGAACCTCCTTGTCTGGAGCGAGGGTGCGGCGCAGTGCGGTGATTTGACGCGGCGGCTCTAGATTAGGCCTGGGGTGGGGGTGGGATCAAGGTAGAAGGGAATTTGAGGGCCTGGTCGAGCGCCATCGCGAGCAGGATGCTGCTGTAAAGATCGTTGGAGATCATTCCCACGCTCTGCGTGGGAGCGATCTTTATCCAAGCGAGCTTGAGTCTTACTGGGCCATAGGCCCGACTTCCCGCAGTGGCTTGCCGCGCACCGGCGCATCGCCGGCCACGTAGTACGGGGCAGTGCTGCGTGGCAATGGCTTGCGACCACGGATCTTGTCGGCGATTTTTTCGGCGATCATGATCGTCGGCGCGTTCAGGTTGCCGGTGGTGATGATCGGCATGATCGAGGCATCCACCACCCGCAGGCCCTGCATGCCATGCACGCGGCCTTCGCCGTCCACCACCGCCATGTCGTCGGTGCCCATCTTGCACGAGCAGGATGGGTGGAACGCGGTTTCGGCGTGTTCGCGGATGAACTGGTCCAGTTGCGCGTCCGTCTGCACCTCGATGCCCGGGCTGATCTCGCGGCCACGGAACGGATCGAGCGCCGGCTGTTGCATGATCTCGCGGGTCAGGCGGATGCCGTCGCGAAACTCCTGCCAGTCCTGCTCGGTCGCCATGTAGTTGAACAGGATGCTCGGGTGCTGGCGTGGGTCCTTGGACTTGGCCTGGATCCGGCCGCGGCTTGGTGAGCGCATCGAGCCCATGTGCGCCTGGAAGCCGTGTTCCTTCACGCCGTTGCTGCCGTTGTAGTTAATCGCCACGGGCAGGAAGTGGTACTGGATGTTCGGCCAATCGAATTCCGGGCGGGTGCGGATGAAACCGCCGGCCTCGAACTGGTTGCTGGCGCCGATACCGGTGCCGTTGAACAGCCACTCGGCACCGATGGCCGGCTGGTTGTACCAGAGCAGCGACGGGTACAGCGAGACCGGTTGGGTGCAGGCGTATTGCAGGTACAACTCGAGGTGATCCTGCAGATTTTCACCGACACCCGGCAGGTCGTGGACCACCGGGATGTCGAGGCTCTCCAGCAATTTGGCCGGACCGACCCCGGAGCGTTGCAGGATCTGTGGCGAGGCGATGGCGCCGGAGCACAGCAGCACTTCCTTGCGCGCCCGGGCTTCGACCCGCTCTTCGGCGGCGCCCACCAGGTAACGCACGCCGACCGCGCGCTTGCCTTCGAACAGGATCTTGTCGGTCAGGGCGTGGGTGACGATGGTCAGGGTCGAACGCTTCTTGGCCACGTCCAGGTAACCGCGCGCGGTACTGGCACGACGGCCATTGGGGGTGACGGTACGGTCCATCGGGCCGAAGCCTTCCTGCTGGTAGCCGTTGAGGTCTTCGGTACGCGGGTAACCGGCCTGTACGCCGGCCTCGACCATGGCGTGGAACAACGGGTTGTTGCCGGCCTTGGGGGTGGTCACGCTGACCGGGCCGTCGCCGCCGTGGTAATCGTTCGGGCCGATGTCCCGGGTCTCCGCTTTCCTGAAGTAGGGCAGGCAGTCCAGGTACGTCCAGTCCTCGAGGCCAGGCAGTTTTGCCCAGTTGTCATAGTCCAGGGCGTTGCCGCGGATGTAGCACATGCCGTTGATCAGCGAAGAGCCGCCCAGGCCCTTGCCTCGACCGCACTCCATGCGGCGGCCGTTCATGTGCGGCTCCGGGTCGGTCTCGTAGGCCCAGTTGTAGCGCCGGCCTTGCAGCGGGAACGCCAGGGCGGCGGGCATTTGCGTACGGAAGTCGAGGCGATAGTCCGGGCCGCCGGCTTCGAGCAGCAGGACGGTGACGCCTTCGTCTTCGGTCAGGCGGGTGGCCAGGGTGTTACCGGCCGAGCCGGCGCCGATGATGATGTAGTCGAATACGTGGGACATGAAATGCACCCTCTTTTGAATTGGGTTCAGGTCGTGGTCGCCTTGACGCCGCATAACCTGTGGCGAGGGGATTTATCCCCGTTCGGCTGCGCAGCAGTCGTAAATCAGCGACTGGGTTTGTCTGAAGAATGGGGGGGCCTTGGGGAGGGGCTGCTACGCAGCCCCACGGGGATAAATCCCCTCGCCACAACAGCGTTCACTCAAGGTCACATGCCCAATCAGAACACCGACGCGTAATCGCCCAACTCGACCTGTACCGATTTGATGCGGGTGAAGTTGTTCAGCGAACTGATGCCGTTTTCCCGGCCCACGCCCGATTGCTTGTAGCCGCCCACCGGCATCTTGGCATCGGACTCACCCCAGGCATTGATCCAGCAGATACCGGCTTCGAGCTGGTGGATCACGCGGTGGGCGCGGTTCAGGTCGCGGGTGACGACGCCGGCGGCCAGGCCGAAGTCGGTGTCGTTGGCGCGGCGGATCACTTCTTCTTCGGTTTCATAAGTGAGGATGCTCATCACCGGGCCGAAGATTTCCTCGCGCACGATGGTCATCTCGTCGGTGCAATCGGTGAACACGGTCGGGGCGACGAAAGCGCCCTTGGCCAATTCACCGTCGGTCAGGCGACTACCACCGCACAGCAGGCGCGCGCCTTCGGCTTTGCCTTTCTCGATGTAGCCCAGCACGCTTTCCATGTGGGCGAAGCTCACCAGCGGGCCGAAGTTGGTGTTTTCGTCCTCTGGATTACCGATGCGGATGCGCGCCACGCGCTCGGCGATCTTGGCTTCGAAGGCGGCCTTGAGATGGCTCGGCACGAACACGCGGGTGCCGTTGGTGCAGACCTGGCCGGAGCTGTAGAAGTTGGCCATCATCGCGGTGTCGGCGGCGCGATCCAGGTCGGCGTCGTCGAAGATGATCAGCGGCGACTTGCCGCCCAGTTCCATGGTCACGTCCTTGAGCGAAGAACTCGAGGCGCTGGCCATGACTTTCTTGCCAGTGTCGGTGCCGCCGGTGAAGGAGACTTTCTCGATGCGCGGGTGCTCGGTCAGCCAGGTGCCGACTTCACGGCCGCTGCCGGTCAGGACATTGAAGACGCCTGGCGGAACGCCGGCTTCGGTATAGATCTCGGCCAGTTTCAAGGTGGTCAGCGAGGTGACTTCGCTCGGCTTGAAGATCATCGCGTTACCGGCTGCCAGGGCCGGTGCGGATTTCCACAGGGCGATCTGGATCGGGTAGTTCCACGCGCCGATACCAGCCACTACGCCCAGGGGTTCGCGACGGGTGTAGACGAAAGACGTGTCGCGCAACGGGATCTGCTCGCCTTCGATAGCGGGCACCAGGCCGGCGTAGTATTCCAGCACATCGGCACCGGTGACGATGTCGACATAGCGGGTCTCGGAGTAGGCCTTGCCGGTGTCCAGGGTTTCCAGGGCGGCCAGCTCATCGTTGCGCTCGCGCAGGATGTCCACCGCGCGACGCAGGATGCGCGAACGCTGCATGGCGGTCATGGCGGCCCAGACTTTCTGGCCCTTTTCGGCGCTGACCACGGCGCGCTCGACGTCCTCGAAAGTCGCACGCTGCACTTGGGCAAGGACCTCACCGTTGGCAGGGTTGATGGCTTCGAAAGTGGCGTCGCCGCTGGCATCGCTGTACGCGCCATCGATGTAGAGTTTTTGCAGTTCGAAACGGGCCATAAAGTCCTCGCAAGTGCATAAGTGGTTGGCTGGCCACCGGAGCGTGTCGTTTATAGCTGACTACGCGGTTCGGCGGCGGTTCAGGAGTCGAGCGGTTCTGTGTGCTCTGGTGCTCCTGCTTTGGCCAGTTGGAAATCCATGTATTCGTAAGCGATCCGGTGCGCCTGGGCGGTATCGAACGCGTCTCCCGACAGCGCTCCGCGCAGCCACAAACCGTCAATCAACGCGGCCAGGCCCCTTGCTGCGCTGCGCGCCTGATCGACAGGCAACACGCGGCGGAACTGGCTACACAGGTTGGAATACAGGCGGTGATCGTTGATCCGCTGCAACCTGTGCAAAGACGGGTGGTGCATGCTGGTGGCCCAGAAGGCCAGCCAGGTTTTCATTGCCGGGCCGTTGACCTGGCTGGCGTCGAAGTTGCCTTCGATGATCACCTTCAGGTGAGCCCGGGGGCTTGTGTCCTCCAGCGCCTGGCGGCGCGCGGTGACGTTCTCGCTCAGGACAGTCATCAGGTACTGGGCCGTGGCCGCGATCAGGCCATTCTTGTCCTGAAAGTAGTGACTGATGATGCCGTTGGAGACACCGGCCAAACGGGCGATCAACGCAATGCTGGCGTCCCCCATGCCGACTTGATCGACCGCTTGCAGCGTGGCTTCGATCAGTTGTTGGCGGCGGATGGGTTGCATACCGACCTTGGGCATCTAGCACATCTCCTTAGGCCATCCGGCGGGCGAGAGTCGTCTGCCGGAATGAAAGCCAGTCTATTTTGTTTTGATTGAACGTTCAATCAACAAAAAACAGGTTCTATGACAAGTCGTCGCTGTCTGTCGGGATTTCCATGTGTAAAGGGCGCTTGAAGGCACATGGGAAACCCGCCGTGCGGGGCGAGGACTTTTTCGGGATGTCTTTATAACACTCGTTGGCTGTGTGGAGGCCTAACGCCCATTGATAGCTGGAATACTGTTGTGGCGAGGGGATTTATCCCCGTTGGGCTGCACAGCAGCCCAAAAAGCGGCGACCTCATGTTGTCTGACACACCGAGACACCTGGCTTTTGGGGCTGCTTCGCAGCCCAGCGGGGATAAATCCCCTCGCCACAACTGTATTTCAGGCCAAGCTTGTCAGTAGTCAGTAGTCAGTAGTCAGTAGTCAGTAGTCAGTAGTCAGTAGTCAGTAGTCAGTAGTCAGCAAATGCACAAACGAAAACGCCGCGATCATCTCGCGGCGTTTTCGTGTGCAGGCTTAGCCCAGGTTCTTGCCCAGCAGTGCGTGGTACAGCTCGCTGTCGCCCAGGATGCCGACGACTTGCTGGTTATCGTGGAGCACCAGTTTGTTGCCGGTCTGGTAGCGAATCTGCAGCGCGTCGCGCATGCCGATGTTGGAATCAACCAGGGTCGGACGCCGGCCCAGGTCTTCGACGGCTTGGCCCGGTACCCAGTTCTGCAGGTCCAGCGCCGCGCCATTCTGACGGGCGCCCTTGATGGTGTTGCCTTCGGCCAGGTCGAGCCAGGAGTCGCCGCCCGGATCCAGGCACACCGAACCGTTGATGCGCTTGCAGTTGTCCAGGGTGCGCATCAGGCTGCGACCGCACAGGACGTTGAGTGGGTTGGTGTGGGCGACGAAGGTGCGCACATAGTCGTCCGCCGGGTTGAGCACGATCTCTTCCGGCTTGCTGTACTGGATGATCTTGCCGTCTTTCATGATGGCGATCCGCGTACCCAGCTTCAGGGCTTCGTCCAGGTCATGGCTGACGAACACGATGGTCTTTTGCAGTTTGCGTTGCAGTTCCAACAGTTCGTCCTGCAAACCCTGGCGGATCAGCGGGTCGAGGGCCGAAAATGGTTCGTCCATCAGCAGGATGTCGGCGTCCATCGCCAGGGCGCGGGCCAGGCCGACCCGTTGCTGCATACCGCCGGACAGCTCGTCGGGTTTCTTGTTGCGCCACTGGGTCAGGCCCACCAGCTCCAGCTTCTCATCCACCAGCTTGCGCCGTTCCTTCTCGGGACGGCCCTGCATTTCCAGGCCGAAGCTGATGTTCTCGCGCACGGTCAGCCAAGGCATCAGGGCGAACTTCTGGAACACCATGGCGATGCGCTTGGTGCGCATCATCTTCAGTTCGGCAGGGGAGCAGGAAGCGATGTCGATCTGCCGCCCTTCATGCTCGACGAACAACTTGCCACGACTGACCGTGTTCAAGCCGTTGATGCAGCGCAGCAGGCTGGATTTACCGGAGCCGGAAAGGCCCATCAGGACGCAGATCTCACCCTTCTCGATGGACAGGCTGGCTTTTTCCACGCCAACGATCAGGCCGGTCTGCTGCAGGATCTCGGGGCGCGATAGGCCCTTGTCCAGCAGGTCCAGCGCGGCCTTGGGGCGGTTGGAGAAAATAACATCGACGTCTTCGAAACGAATGATGCTCATGCGTCACCCCCTACTTTAGCGTCGGGTTGTTTGCAGATTCGGTCGAGCATGATCGCCAGCAATACGATCGCCAGGCCGGCTTCGAAGCCCAGGGCGATATCGGCGGTGTTCAGTGCGTTGACCACGGGTTTGCCCAGGCCATCGGCGCCCACCAGTGCGGCGATCACCACCATCGACAACGACAGCATGATGCACTGGGTGATACCGGCCGCGATGCTGGGCATCGCATGGGGCAGTTCAATGCGCGACAGGAGCTGGCGACGGGAGCAGCCGAAGGCTTTGCCGGCGTCCATCAGTTCGTCCGGTACGTCGCGGATGCCCAGGTAGGTCAGGCGGATGGGCGCGGCAATCGCGAACACCACCGTGGAGATCAAGCCTGGGACCACACCCAGCCCGAAGAGGGTCAGGGTAGGAATGAGGTAAACGAAGGTCGGTACGGTCTGCATCAGATCGAGTACCGGACGCATCATTGTGTAGAACATCGGCTTGTGCGCGGCAACAATGCCCAGCGGCACGCCGATCAGTACGCAAACCAGGGTCGCGAACAACACCTGGGCGAGGGTTTCCATGGTTTCTTGCCAGTAACCCAGGTTGAGGATCAGCAGGAAGGACGCGATGACGAATACGGTCAGGCCCCATTTGCGCTGGATGAAGTGCGCCAATAGCGCAATGAGGCCGATCAGGGCCAGGGGGTTGAACCAGGTCAGCGCGAACGTCACGCCGTGAATCATCGTTTCCAGGAACAGCGCGATTGCGTCGAATGTGTTGGCGCCGTTTTGCGTCAACCATTCGACAAAGCCCGCGATGTACTGGCCCAAAGGTATTTTCTGATCAATAAGCATGGTAGTGAACGTCCGCATGCAAGGGAATAAACAGCCCGGGCGAGCGAACTCGCCCGGCATAACATCAGCAGTTATTGCGCAAGTTTGGCTTTCACGGCTTCCAGGCCAGGTTTACCGTCAATGGTGGTCACGCCAGCGAGCCAGGTATCGAGTACCTGTGGGTTTTTCTTCAACCAAGCCTTGGCGGCGGCCTCAGGTTTCATCTTGTCATCGAGCACGTTGCCCATCAGCTGGCTTTCCATGTCGACGGTGAACTCCAGGTTTTTCAACAGTTGGCCAACGTTGCTGCATTCCTGGCTGTAGCCCTTGCGGGTGTTGGTCGCCACGGTAGCGGCACCGAAGTCGGGGCCGAAGAAGTCGTCACCGCCGGTCAGGTACTGGATCTTGAAACGGGTGTTCATCGGATGTGGTGCCCAGCCGAGGAACACCACATCGGTGCCGCGCTTGGCGGCACGGTCGACCTGCGAGAGCATGCCCGCTTCACTCGACTCGACGACTTTGAAGCCTGCGTCCTTCAGGCCGAAGGCGTTCTTTTCGATCATGCTCTGGATCAGGCGGTTGCCGTCGTTGCCGGGTTCGATGCCGTAGATCTTGCCGTCCAGCTCTTTCTTGAATTTGGGGATATCGGCGAAGTCGTGCAGGCCTTTGTCATACAAAGCCTGAGGCACGGCGAGGGTGTACTTGGCGCCCTTGAGGTTGGTGCGCACGGTTTCCACGGTGCCGGCTTCGCGGTAGGCCTTGATGTCGTTTTCCATGGTCGGCATCCAGTTGCCGAGGAATACATCCATGTTCTTGCCATCGGCCAGGGACTTGTAGGTCACCGGCACGGAAATCATGGTGGTCTTGGTCTTGTAGCCGAGGGCGTCGAGCACCACGCTGGTGGTAGCGGTGGTCACGGTGATGTCGGTCCAGCCGACATCGGAGAAATTGACGGTGCTGCACTGTTCGGGTTCAGCAGCGTTGGCCAGCATCGGAAGACTCAGCATGGCGGCCAACAACAACGATGTGGAACCTTTCATGGGTGGACTCCTGGTGTTTTATCGGCGGTGTCCGGTCAGGACAACCGCGCTTATTGGATGTTGCGGTTGGTGGCGCGTGGGCACTCTCTGACACGCGGCCTTGCAAACGAGCCGTAACCGATCATGTACCAGTGCAAATCTGACGCCTACAGGGTGGGTCGTATCCAGTACAGGGAGGGTCGCATCCAGTGTCGGTGACGTCGTTTACAGATTTTTTCCGCCCCTGGCGGGCCTCTGATACGCAGAAAAACGGCGCAAAACCGGGGCCAGGACGGGACGGCGTTGCTGGGCATGATTGCGTCGGTGTCAGACGTCGGACCCCAAGGCAAAAACCGGATGATGCGGCCATCCCGGCGTTGAGCGTAGCAGCTCCGTCACCGGACGCTTCTGCGCCCGGATGTGCCTGTTCTGGAGGTTTTCGGCAATGGCAATCAGCGTTTTCGACTTGTTCAAAATCGGTATCGGCCCGTCCAGTTCCCACACCGTGGGCCCCATGCGTGCCGCGGCGCTGTTCGTTGAAGCGCTGAAGGCAAAGGCCCTGCTCAATGATGTGCGCCGGGTCGAGGTGCAATTGTTCGGTTCGCTGTCGGCCACCGGCATTGGCCACGGCAGCGACAACGCCGTGATCATGGGCCTGATGGGGGAGTGGCCGGACGCAATCGACCCGTCGCAGATCGGCCCGCGTATCGAGCTGCTGCGTGAAACCCAGACCCTGCTGCTCGACGGTCGCCTGCCGGTGCCGTTCGTATGGTCCCGGGACATGCGCCTGATCGACGAGAACCTGCCGTTCCATCCCAATGCGATGACGCTGGTGGCCGAGGGCGCCGACGGCGAGCTGCACCGTGACACTTATTACTCGGTCGGCGGTGGCTTTGTCGTCGATCAGGCCCAGGCCTCCAGCGGCGTGGTGGATCTGGACAGCACTGAGCTGCCTTACGATTTCTCCAGCGCCGAAGAATTGCTTGAGCTGTGCCGTACCCACAACTTGCGAGTAGCCGAGTTGATGCTGGCCAACGAAAAGGTCTGGCGGTCCGAAGAAGAGATTCGCAGTGGCCTGATGAAACTATGGCGGGCCATGCAGGATTGCGTCGAGCAGGGCCTCAAGCACGAAGGCATCCTGCCGGGCGGTTTGAATGTGCGTCGGCGGGCGGCCAAGTTGCATCGCAGCCTGCAAGAGCTGAACAAACCCAATGTCATCGGCTCGACCCTCAGCGCCATGGAGTGGGTTAACCTGTTCGCCCTGGCGGTCAATGAAGAGAATGCCGCCGGCGGACGCATGGTCACGGCGCCGACCAATGGCGCGGCGGGGATCATTCCGGCGGTGCTGCATTACTTCATGAAGTTCAGCGAAGCGGTCACCGACGCCAACGTCGTGGATTATTTCCTCGGTGCGGCGGCCGTCGGGATCCTGTGCAAGAAGAACGCATCGATTTCTGGCGCCGAAGTCGGTTGCCAAGGTGAAGTGGGATCGGCCTGCGCCATGGCGGCGGCAGGCCTGGCGGAGATCCTCGGGGCCACGCCGGAGCAACTGTGCAACGCGGCGGAAATCGGCCTGGAACACAACCTCGGCCTGACCTGCGATCCGGTGGGCGGCCTGGTGCAGGTGCCGTGCATCGAGCGCAACGCGATTGCCGCGGTGAAAGCCATCAATGCCGCGCAAATGGCGCTGCGGGGTGACGGCCAGCACTTCATCTCCCTGGACCGGGTGATCCGCACCATGCGTGATACCGGTGCCGACATGCATGACAAATATAAAGAGACCTCGCGCGGCGGCTTGGCGGTCAGTGCGGTGGAGTGCTGATCCAAAGCTCCCACTGCCCTCTTTAGGCCAGCACCTGTGGCGAGGGGATTTATCCCCGTTGGGCTGCGAAGCGGCCCCCTATGGTTTTACAGATGTGTATGAGTCGAGGGCTGCTGCGCAGCCCAGCGGGGATAAATCCCCTCGCCACAAATCCACTCGCCACAAATCCCCTCGCCACAAAGAACTAAAACCGCTCGTAAAATGCACACCCACCTCGAAACACGCCACCTTTTAGCGCGTCGCAAACAGACAAGAGACGAACGGTCGGCCCCACCGTCGGGTGCCACGCGACCGTCCGTCGCCGCACTTGTGGTGATACCTGTTGCGCAAGCCCCGCAGCCCAGTTCCCACAAGTGCTACCGATCTGCTCACGGTGCCGCGTGACGGGGGCCAGACACCCGCCAAAGTCCTGATAACCGTCCCTCGAAATACGCCTTGAATAGACAGGCCGCGATGTCGTTTTCAGGATTTATTGAACGCGCATTCAATTTAGGCATGACAATTGCTGTAACACTGTAAAGCCCGTCTCCCTTGTGGAGAGCAATGGCACATAACCCAATAAAAAGAGCCTCCGCCTGAGGCCATCACCCGCTTTGTGTGAGGAGATACCGCGATGACGACGTCCAACTCCGGGGCCCAACCCCAGAACCGTGCGCCTCAATCCATCGGCTTTTTGCTGCTGGACAATTTCACGCTGATTTCCCTGGCGTCCGCGGTAGAACCGCTACGCATGGCCAACCAACTGTCCGGTCGCGAGCTATATCGCTGGACGACCCTTACAGTCGATGGCGGCCAGGTCTGGGCCAGCGACGGCTTGCAGATCACCCCCGATGCCTCGATGCACAAGGCGCCGGCCCTGGATACTGTCATCGTCTGTGGCGGCATCGGTATCCAGCGCACCGTGACCCGCGAACACGTGTCGTGGCTGCAGAGCCAGGCCCGTCAATCCCGTCGCCTCGGCGCGGTTTGTACCGGCAGTTGGGCCCTGGCCTGCGCCGGTCTGCTGGACGGCTTCGATTGCAGCGTGCACTGGGAATGCCTGGCGGCAATGCAGGAAGCTTTCCCACGGGTATCGATGAGTACCCGCTTGTTCACCCTCGACCGTAACCGCTTCACCAGCTCCGGCGGCACCGCGCCGTTGGACATGATGCTGCACCTGATCAGCCGTGATCATGGCCGTGAACTGTCGGCAGCGATCTCGGAAATGTTCGTCTACGAGCGTATCCGCAACGAACAGGATCACCAGCGTGTGCCGCTCAAGCACATGCTCGGCACCAACCAGCCGAAGTTGCAGGAAATCGTTGCGCTGATGGAAGCCAACCTCGAAGAGCCGATCGACCTGGATGAACTGGCGGTGTACGTCGCCGTGTCCCGGCGTCAGCTGGAGCGGTTGTTCCAGAAATACCTGCACTGCTCGCCGTCGCGCTATTACCTCAAGCTGCGGTTGATTCGTGCACGGCAACTGCTCAAGCAGACGCCGATGTCGATCATCGAAGTGGCCTCGGTGTGCGGCTTCGTCTCCACCCCGCACTTCTCCAAGTGCTACCGCGAATACTTCGGCATTCCGCCGCGTGACGAACGCGTCGGTTCCAACACCACGCAGCAGGTGGCGATGATGCCGTTGCCGCAGGCGTTGGTGCTGTCGCCATTGTCCGGCCCGCTGTCGGCGCTGAGCCAGGCACGTAATGAGTCGACGTTTGCCAGTGTGAGGCTCTAGCAGCTTTCTGTGGCGAGGGAGCTTGCTCCCGCTGGACTGCGAAGCAGTCCCAAAACCGGCCTATGCGGTGTATCAGTCAAATGGCATTCGCTGGTTTTACGACCGCTTTGCGGCCGAGCGGGAGCAAGCGCCCTCGCCACAGGGTCAGGCGCTATGGTTCTGCTGGTATTGCATCAACGCCGGCAACAGCTGCTTATCAATCGCCTGGCGCACGGCCGGCAGGATAGTGGCGCTGCTGGTGTACATCTCCTTGACCATCCGCCGCAAATCATTGGCCCGGACGGTGTCCAGCCCCCGCACGGCGCACTCGCACGCCTGCTCGGCGGTGGAGCCGCTGGGTATTTGCAGGCCCAGGGCCTTGAGATGGCCCAGCAGGTCTTCCTGGTCGATCAAATCGGCGTACATCATGACGCTTTTCCTTGTTCAGGGATTGGGGTCGTGTCTCGATTCTGGTAGCCACCCGAAGCGGCGGCAAGGGCAAATGGTCGCAATGTCATGAATGACTATGGAGGCGTCGTTTTCGGCTAACTTGCACGGAGCTGGACTGGGCACACTGACCTCAAGCTGAATCACGATGGTCTGGTCACCCTCGCGCGACAGCTCCTCCAGTAACGCAACCTGCCCCGATCCTGTCACGGCTTGATCGGGGATTTTTTTGCCTGTGAATCAGGGAAAGCTTGGGTGTCCGGCGATGAACGATGACGCGGCCTAGCGCTGCAACACCAGAATCCGCGACAACAACTCATCCCGATCCACATAGCATCCCTGGAAATGCCGGGCCCCGGAGGCCGGGTCGAAGGCATTGCGGGCGTGGAGGGTGCGGCGGTTGTCGAAGCACCAGAGCTGGCCGGGTTCGAGACGCTGTACCAGGCGAAATTGTGGCTCGCGGGTCAGGGCAATGAAGCGGCGGTAGGCGCGGTAAAGCTTGGGCATCTGCTCGACCGTGGTGTCGAACGGCCCACGCAGGAAGTTCGCCATGCGGATTTCCGAAACCTGGCCGAGGGCGTCCAGCGCGATGATTGGCGCCAGGCAGCGGTAGTCGCTGCGACGGTCCTTGTTGCGAAACTCCACCGGGATCCGGCACAGCGCGTCGAAGGCCTCGGGGTCTTCCTGGCGCAGTGCTTCAGCAATGGCAAACCCGTCGACAAAAATGCTTTCGCCACCGTCGGCGTCATTCACCAGGCAATGCAAGAATTGCAGCCCCGGCTGTAATTCCCGGGTCGGCAAATCACTGTGCAATGGCAGGTTGAAAGCGGTGTAGGCGTTGCTGTCGGCATCGGCTTTGGACTGCACATTGAACAGCACACCGAAGTTGCTCTCGCGAATAAAGGAAATGCGCTGGGCAATCCGTGTCAGCGAGCCGGGTTCGGTGGGTACGCCGCGCACCTGGGTCAGGCCGATGTCGCGCACCGCCAGCAACCATTGCAACAACGCATGGGCATCGTCCATCAGTGCCGGGTAGTCGAACACTGGCAATTGCAGGTCGTGCCGCCACAGTTGGCGCCGAGGCTTGTTCGCCAGGCGCTCGGCCCGGGACTGATCATCGTAGGCGTGGGCGCGCAACCAGCCCGGGTCGAAACGGCTCTGGTGACCGTCCTGCCAATCCACGCACAGGCAGCCTTCGTCGTCGAGGTAGGTTGCGCCGGGGGCAATGTCTTCAGGGACGTCGATGATTTCCAGCACCTGCTCGCGGGTGACGCTGTAGACGCATTGAGGGCAAGGGCAGTTGTCCCGCAGCCACGGGTGATGAAAGGGGCTGGCCCGGCCATCGGCCCACATCACTTGGATCCGGTCGGCCAAGGGTGTGACGGCGGTCAATGGGAAGATCAAGGGGTAATGGCGAAAGTCGGCAAAGGCGGCGGCGGTGTTCATGGCGATCTCCTGTTCGCGGCTTATCGGGGGAGAGGCAGGGCGATGATCCGGCCGATGTACAGCGGCGGCGGCAGGTCGGATTGTTCGTCGAGCAGGGCACCGAGCCGGTCCAGGGTCTGTTCGGTGAAAGGCGCCGAGCGCGGGCCGGCCAGGTCGACGTGCAGTAGCATCTGTTCATTGCCGGCCAGCTCTTTATCACCGCCGACCAGATGCAGGCTGTGGTAGAGGTGCAGGCGTTTGGCGTCGTGGCCGATGATGTGCGTGTGCACCTCGACCTGGGCGTCGAGCTTCACTTCGTGCAGGTAGTTCAGGTGCAGTTCGAGGGTGAACAACGAGTGGCCGCTGGCTTCGCGGTTCTGGCTGTCCATGCCGAGCCGGTCCATCAGCGCGTCGGTGGCGTAGCTGAAGATCAGCAGGTAGAAGGCATCACGCAGGTGGCCGTTGTAATCGACCCATTCGGGGAGGATGCGGGTTTGATAGGTGGTTAGGGTGGGCATGCTGGAACTCCACAAATAGTCGCTGGTGTACACCCTTGTGGCGAGGGAACTTGCTCCCGCTCGGCCGCGAAGCGGTCGTAAAACCAGCGAATACGATTTGACTGATACACCGCATTTGCCGGTTTTGGGACTGCTTCGCAGTCCAGCGGGAGCAAGCTTCCTCGCCACAAGGGGGGTGTTTATTCGCTGAACGCCATGCCATGCTTGGCCTTGGTGGCCTTCACCGCCTCCAGCACAGCCAGCAGACAATCGTCACGATAGCGCTCCAGGGCCGAGATGCTATGGCTGCCCAATTGCGCGCTCGTGCCGTCCACCACATCGTCGATCAGCTTTTCGGTCAGCTCTGGCGCTGGCAGGTAGGTCCACGGCAGTTGCAGCGCCGGGCCGAACTGGGCCATGAAGTGCCGCATCCCGGCATCGCCGCCGGCCAGGGTGTAGGTCAGGAACGTGCCCATGAACGACCAGCGCAAGCCGGCGCCAAAGCGGATCGCATCGTCGATTTCCCCGGTGGTCGCCACCCCGTCGTTGACCAGGTGCAGGGCTTCGCGCCACAGCGCTTCGAGCAGGCGGTCGGCAATGAAACCGGGCACTTCCTTGCGCACGTGCAGCGGCCGCATGCCAAGGGATTCGTACACCTGCATCGCCGCCTGTACGGCTTCGGGCGCGGTGTTTTTGCCGCCGACCACTTCCACCAGCGGCAACAGATAGACCGGGTTGAACGGGTGCCCGACCACGCAGCGCTCCGGATGGGTGGCGCCTTCGTAGAATTCGCTCGGCAGCAGCCCCGAGGTACTGGAACCGATCAGCGCGTTCGGCTTGGCAGCGGCACTGATCTGGCCGTGCAATTCGAGCTTCAATTCCAGGCGCTCGGGGGCGCTTTCCTGGATGAAATCGGCGTCGCGCACACATTCTTCGATGGTCGCGACAAAGCGCAGCCGATCCTGCGAGGCGCCAGGGGCCAGGCCCTGTTTTTCCAGCGCGCCCCAAGCGTTGGCGACGCGTTTGCGCAATGCCGCCTCGGCACCCGGCGCCGGGTCCCAGGCGACGACGTCCAGGCCATGGGCCAGGGCCCTGCTGACCCAGCCGCTGCCGATTACACCACTGCCCAGGGCGGCGAAGGTCTTGATGTCGGTGATAAAGCTCATGGTGTTTTCCTAATGATTCGCCGATTCCCTGTGGGAGCGAGCTTGCTCGCGATGACGGATTCCAGGTGCAGCAGATGCCCTGGATGTACCGCCGCTATCGCGAGCAAGCTCGCTCCCACATTTGATCTTGGTGGTCTTGAGACCTGCAGTCACTGCAGATCCAATGTGTACGTTCGGCTCAGCCGCGCTGGGTCAGCCCCATTTTCTTGCGACCTTCAGCCGGGGTGAGCACGCGGGCGCCGAGGCGGCTGAGGATTTCGCCGGCCCGCTCCACCAACTGACCGTTGGTCGCGAGTACGCCTTTGTCCAGCCAGAGGTTGTCTTCCAGCCCGACCCGCACGTTGCCTCCCAGCAGCACGGCCTGGGCGGCCATCGGCATTTGCATGCGGCCGATGCCGAAACCCGCCCACACCGCGTCCGCCGGCAGGTTGTCGACCATGGCTTTCATGGTGGTGGTGTCGGCCGGTGCGCCCCACGGGATACCCAGGCAGAGTTGGAACAGTGGGTTGTCCAGCAGGCCTTCCTTGATCAGTTGCTTGGCGAACCACAGGTGACCGGTGTCGAAGATCTCCAGCTCGGCCTTGACCCCCAGTTCGGTGATGCGCTTGGCGCCGGCCCGCAGTTGCGCCGGAGTGGAGACGTAAATGGTGTCGCCGTCGCCGAAGTTCAGGGTGCCGCAATCCAGCGTGCAGATTTCTGGCAACAACTCTTCGACATGAGCCAGGCGGGTCAGCGGGCCCACCAGGTCGGTGTTGGGGCCGAATTCCATTGGCTGTTCGCCCGCACCGATCTCCAGGTCGCCGCCCATGCCGGCGGTGAGGTTGACGATGATGTCCACGTCCGCTTCACGGATGCGCTCCATCACTTCGCGGTACAGCGCCACGTCGCGGCTGAACTTGCCGGTCTGCGGGTCGCGGACGTGGCAATGGACCACCGTGGCCCCGGCCTTCGCCGCCTCGATGGCGGCTGCGGCGATCTGTTTCGGGGTGACCGGTACGTGAGGGCTCTTGGCGGTCGTGTCGCCAGCACCGGTGAGTGCGCAGGTGATGATGACGTCGTGGTTCATGGTGCGGATTCCTTCAGGCGTGGTAAGTCACTGCGCAGCCCTTTGGTGCTGCGCAGATGGATAGCGGTTGTTCAGTTACTGGTCAGTTTCAGGTTGTCGGCGGCGGGCTTGCCGTCGAAGGTGGTGACGCCTTCGAGCCAACGCTGCTTGTCTTGCGGATGATCCTTGAGCCATTGCCGGGCCGATTCGAGCGGGTCCTTGTGATCGAGCAACGGCTGCATCATCCGGCTTTCATCTTCGGCGCTGAACGTCAGGTTGCTCAGCAGGCGACCGACGTTCGGGCATTGTTGGGCGTAGTCCGGCGCGGTGACGGTCCAGACGGTGGCCATGCCTTCGTTCGGGCCGAGGGCGTCGTCGCTGCCGGTGAGGTAGGTCATTTGCACGTTGACGTTCATCGGGTGCGGCGCCCAGCCAAAGAACACCACGGCTTCCTTGCGCCGCACGGCGCGGTCCACGGCGGCGAGCATGCCGGCTTCGCTGGACTCGACCAGTTGGAATTTGCCCAGGCCGAACTGGTTCTTGGCGATCATCGCCTTGATCTGGGTATTGGCGCCCGAGCCAGGCTCGATGCCATAGATCTTGCCGCCCAGCTCTTTTTCGAATTTGGCGATGTCGGCGAAGGTTTTCAGGCCCTTGTCGGCCAGGTAGGTCGGTACCGCCAGGGTGGCGCGGGCGTCCTTGAGGCTGGGCTGCTCTAGCACTTTGACCTGCTTGGCCTCGACGAACGGGGTGATGGTCTGGGTCATCAACGGGTTCCAGTAACCCAGGAACAAGTCCAGGCGCTGGTCGCGGATGCCGGCGAAGATGATTTGCTGGGAGGCGCTGGTTTGCTTGGTCTTGTAGCCGAGGCCGTCGAGCATCACTTGGGTCAGGGCGCTGGTGGCGATGACATCGGTCCAGTTGACCACGCCCAGGCGCACGTTCTGGCACGCGGCGGGCTCGGCAGCCATGGCGGCGCCATTGAGGAAAGTGGTGCCGCAAAGTGTAAGTACACAGGAGCTGATCAGTCGTTTCATGTCGGGTTCCTCGGCAGCTTATTGTTATGGGGTCCGGTGTCTGTGCGCCGGTGATGCCAAGTTACGCAGCCCGGCACTTGGCGAAACGCACAGCGGCGACGTGCTCTTGCACTGCAGCGACTCTTGAATGGGCCTTGCAACTGGCGTATCAAGGTCCGCACGCTACCCGCCAACCGAGTGCGCTCCATGTCCCAGGATTTCTACTTTTTGTTGATGCCGGGTTTTTCGGCCATCGGTTTCATTTCGGCCATCGAGCCGTTGCGGGTCGCCAATCGGTTTCGTGGCGAGCTGTACCGCTGGCATGTGCTGAGTATCGATGGCGGGCCGGTGCTGGCGAGCAATGGCATGTCGGTCAACGCCGATGCCGCGCTGGAGCCGCTGAAGAAGGGCGCGACCCTCTGGGTGGTGGCCGGGTTCGAACCGCTTAAATTCGCCACCCCAACGCTGGAGCGCTGGCTGCATCGGCTGGACAACGAAGGTGTGACCCTGGGCGGCATCGACACCGGCAGCGTGGTGTTGGCCGAGGCGGGGCTATTGGAAGGGCACCGCGTGACCTTGCATTGGGAAGCGATCGAGGCGTTCAAGGAGTCTTATCCGCAACTCAGCGTGACCCAGGAACTGTTCGAGATCGACCGTCGCCGCATCACTTGCGCCGGTGGCACCGCGTCCATCGACCTGATGCTCGACCTGATCGGCCAGGCCCACGGTTCGGAACTGGCGATCCAGGTCAGCGAGCAGTTCGTGCTCGGCCGCATCCGTCCGCGCAAAGATCACCAGCGCATGGAAATCGCCAACCGCTATGGCATTCGCAACAAGAAGCTGGTGCACGTCATCGGCGAGATGGAAACCCACAGCGAACCGCCCCTGAGCACCTTGGCACTGGCCGAATCCATTGGCGTCACCCGGCGCCAACTCGAACGCCTGTTCCGCCTGCACCTGAACGACACCCCGAGCAACTTCTACCTGAGGCTGCGCCTGGAGAAGGCCCGGCAGTTGCTGCGCCAGACCGACATGAGTGTGCTGGAAGTGAGCATCGCCTGCGGCTTTGAGTCGCCGTCGTACTTCACCCGCAGCTATCGGGCACGGTTCGAGCGATGCCCGCGGGAGGATCGGCGACGGCAGGGGGATGGTCGGGAGCTGGTTTGACAGGCTTTTATACTCAATTATACTCGCGACTATAAATTATACCTGCCGCCATAATTGAGTATAAAACCATGTCCAAGCACCCCGGTTTTGTCTTCCGGCGCCCCGATCTGGCCCGCAATATTGTCGATGGGCTGGCCGGCGCCGGGATCCAGGATTACACCTCAGGCCTGTTCCTGGCCGCGCCAAGGCGTACCGGAAAAAGTACGTTCCTGCGCGAAGACCTGATTCCCGAATGCGAGACGCGAGGTTGGCTCGCGGTCTACGTCGACCTTTGGGCCAACAAGGAGAAGGACCCTGCCGACCTGATCGCCTCGGCCATCGCCGGGGCACTGGTGCCTTATGAAAAGGGTATCCGCAAGCTCGCCAAATCCATGGGCATCGACAAACTCAGCTTCTTGCGCACGTTGTCCTGGGATTTCAGCCAGCCTCAACTGCCCGAAGGGGCGACGCTGACCCAGGCGCTGGAGCTGTTGCACCGTGCCGCGGGTAAAACCGTGGTGCTGGTGATCGACGAAGCCCAGCATGCGTTGACCACCGAGGCCGGGATCAACGCGATGTTCGGCCTCAAGGCTGCCCGCGACCAGCTCAACCAGGGACGTGAGGGGGATGCCAGCGGCCTGCGGCTGGTGTTCACCGGCTCCAATCGCGACAAGCTCGCGCACTTGGTATTAAGCCGCAACCAACCGTTCTACGGGTCCAGCATCACGCCGTTTCCGTTGCTGGGCAAAGCCTTCACCCAAGCCTATACCGCTCATTTGAACGCGCACCTGGCCCAGACCAACCAGTTCAACGCCGATGATCTGGACCAGGCTTTTGAGTTGGTTGGGCGCCGTCCAGAGATGTTGCGCAGCGTCATCGGCGAAATTGCCCTGGAACTGGGTGAGGCGAGCCAGTTGGGTGACTTGCTGCGCAACAGCGCTGAAATGCTGCGCGCCGGCGTCTGGACCGAGTTCGAGAGCGCCTGGAACGCCCTGACGGTGCCGCAACGCGCCGTGCTTCAGGTCATGGCCGAGCGCTCGCAAAACAACGAACCCTTCGCGCCCTTCACCGATTCAACGCTGGAGGCGGTGGGCAAGGCGCTGAGGACTATGGGAAGCGAAGTCGTGCCCGGTACCCAGACCATCCAATCCTGTATTGATGCGCTGCGTGAAAAGGAATTGGTGTGGAAGTCCAACCGTGGTGGTTATGCGCTGGAGGACAAGGCGTTTGCCGATTGGTTGAAGGGGTATCGCAAGCAGAAGGACTGATGCCAACTCCAATGAACTGTCGAACAAAGACTTGTGGCGAGGGGATTTATCCCCGCTGGGCTGCGCAGCAGCCCCGATAGTAGCGATTCAAGCTATATGAGAGACCGAGTTACCAGGTTTCAGGGCCGCTTCGCGCCCCAGCGGGGATAAATCCCCTCGCCACAGGATAGTGTTCAATCAAGTATTGGTTGGCAGCTTACTTCTTTACCAGCGCCGAACACGCCGCCTTGTACGCCTCATGCTGATATTTGTTCAGCGTCGCCGGCAAGGCGAAGTCATGTTTCTTGTGCTGCGCGTTGAGGGTCTGCGGTGACAGCAGCGTCACCTCGCAGCCTTCCAGCAACTGGAATATCCCCTCGATCTTGAACGTGGTCGGTCCGCCGGCGAACTCGCCTTTCTTGCTGCGCTTCTTGATGGCGATGCGTTCGATGCCATGCTCAGCCACGAAAGTCCGTACCTGGGCGGCAAACGCCTTGACGTTGGCGGCTTCGTCATCGTCGTCCAGGGTGATTTTCTTGGTGTTCAGGGCGACGTGGGCCAGTGTCTGCTGTTCCAGCGAGACAACGGCGATGATCGCTTCGCTGCCTTTGATTTCGATGCCGCAGGTTTTCATGGGAATCTCTTTGCTCGGTGGTGACGTGCAGCTTACAGCTCTAACTGATCAGCATGGATACCAAAGGCAGCGGCAATTTTCTCTCGGGTAGCCCGGCGAGGCTTTGCGACCGATTCTTGCTGGGCAAATGCCGGTTGAGAAATCCCTAGGCGCCTGGCAACTTCATCCTGAGTCAGGTTCAGGTGTTCGCGCCAGGCGCGGATAGGCGTGGGGCCAACACATGAAAGGTGTCTGGATATTGCTCCGTGGATAACCTTCAATCCTGCCCAATCGACTCCAAAAACTCCGACCGATCATCGCTCACCTGGGCCATGCAGTCGTTCTCGGCGATTTTGTAGGCTTCGCTGCCGGGTTTGGCTGGGAAGGCGGCGATGGCGCAATCGGCGTCGCGTTGTTTGAGCCACAGTTGTTGGGCGGTCTTGACCTTGGCGGTGATGTCGTTGAGTTGCGTCTTGTCGCTGGCGTAGCGGGTTTGCAGGCGCTCGAAGAGGCTCTGCAGGTTTTCGTTGAGCAATTGTTCGGCGGCGGTTTTGCCATAGGCCGAGCAGGCCAGGGTCTGGACGTCGTTTTCAACTTCGTCGCAGGGGTTGGGTTCGGTGTCTTCGGTCGCATGTGCGACGGTGCTGATCAGTGCCAAAGCCAGGAAGAGTGATTTCATTGCGTTGCCGCTCAAGTCCAGTGAAAACCAGTGATGCGGCGGATTCTGGCGCAACCGTCGGGTAAAGAACAGACGGGTAGGATGGGCCTGTTGTAGTCCATTGTCGTGGATTGACGCTTTCGGCAATTCCCCTGTCGTTTTTGCACCGGGTCGCCACGGCCCTCAGGCATATGCTGGCCCCAAAGCGCCGGCAGACGATTCGGCGCATGAAATCCGATAAAAGGGGACTGCCTGATGAGCCCAGCCGAATTGCACGCCGACAGCATCGTTATCGACGGGCTGATCATTGCCAAATGGAACCGCGAACTGTTCGAAGACATGCGCAAGGGCGGCCTGACCGCAGCCAACTGCACCGTGTCGGTATGGGAAGGCTTCCAGGCCACCATCAACAACATCGCAGCCAGCCAGAAACTGATCCGCGAAAACAGCGATCTGGTGATCCCGGTGAAAACCACCGCCGACATCCGCCTCGCCAAGGAGCAGGGCAAGACCGGCATCATCTTCGGTTTCCAGAACGCCCATGCCTTCGAAGACCAGCTCGGCTACGTCGAGATCTTCAAGCAGCTCGGCGTCGGTGTGGTGCAGATGTGCTACAACACCCAGAACCTGGTGGGCACCGGTTGCTACGAGCGCGACGGCGGCCTGTCGGGCTTCGGTCGTGAGATCGTCGCCGAGATGAACCGTGTCGGCATCATGTGCGACCTGTCCCACGTCGGTTCCAAGACCTCCGAAGAGGTCATCCTCGAGTCGAAGAAGCCGGTCTGCTATTCCCACTGCCTGCCGTCCGGCCTGAAAGAGCACCCGCGCAACAAGTCCGATGAAGAACTGAAGTTCATTGCCGATCACGGTGGCTTTGTCGGCGTGACCATGTTCGCGCCGTTCCTGGCCAAAGGTATCGATTCGACCATCGACGACTACGCCGAGGCCATCGAATACACCATGAACCTCGTCGGTGAAGACGCCATCGGTATCGGCACCGACTTCACCCAGGGCCACGACCAGGCGTTCTTCGAGATGCTGACCCACGACAAGGGCTACGCCCGTCGTCTGACCAGCTTCGGCAAGATCATCAACCCCCTGGGCATCCGTACCGTGGGCGAGTTCCCGAACCTCACCGAGACGCTGCTCAAGCGCGGTCACCCTGAGCGGGTGGTGCGCAAGATCATGGGTGAGAACTGGGTCAACGTCCTCAAAGACGTCTGGGGCGAATAACCGCCGCCGCACCGCTGAATCCTTTACCTGCGGCCTTGTGCGCCGCAGGCAATACCACGCATTTCCGGAGTCAAGTTTTCATGGCCAAAATCGCCCCCCAACTGCCTATCGAAGTCGACAGCGAAACCGGTGTCTGGACCTCCGACGCCCTGCCGATGCTCTATGTGCCGCGTCACTTCTTCGTCAACAACCACATGGGCATCGAAGAAGTCCTGGGCGCCGACGCCTACGCCGAGATTCTCTACAAGGCCGGCTACAAATCCGCCTGGCACTGGTGTGAAAAAGAAGCCGAATGCCACGGCCTGGAAGGCGTCGCGGTGTTCGAACACTACATGAAGCGCCTGTCCCAGCGTGGCTGGGGCCTGTTCAAGATCCAGGACATCGACCTCGACAAAGGCACCGCCAGCGTCAAGCTCGAACACTCGGCGTTCGTCTACGTGTACGGCAAGGTCGGGCGCAAGGTCGACTACATGTTCACCGGCTGGTTCGCCGGCGCCATGGACCAGATCCTCGCCGCTCGTGGCAGCTCGATCCGCACCGTGGCCGAGCAGGTCTACGGCGGTTCCGAAGAAGGCCACGACGACGGCCTGTTCATCGTCAAGCCGTTGTAAGTCGAGGATCGCGCCATGGCTTTTGAAGCAATGTTCCAGCCGATCCAGATCGGCAAGCTGACCATCCGCAACCGCGTGCTCAGCACCGCGCACGCCGAGGTCTACGCCACCGACGGCGGCATGACCACCGACCGGTACGTGAAGTATTACGAAGAGAAGGCCAAGGGCGGCATCGGCCTGGCGATCTGCGGTGGCTCGTCGGTGGTTGCCATCGACAGCCCGCAGGAATGGTGGAGCTCGGTGAACCTGTCCACCGACCGCATCATCCCGCACTTCCAGAACCTGGCTGACGCCATGCACAAGCATGGCGCCAAGATCATGATCCAGATTACCCACATGGGCCGTCGCTCCCGTTGGGACGGCTTCAACTGGCCGACCCTGATGTCGCCGTCCGGTGTGCGTGAGCCGGTGCACCGCGCCACCTGCAAGACCATCGAGCCGGAAGAAATCTGGCGGGTGATCGGCAACTACGCCCAGGCGGCACGGCGGGCCAAGGCCGGTGGCCTGGACGGTGTCGAACTGTCCGCCGTGCACCAGCACATGATCGACCAGTTCTGGAGCCCGCGGGTCAACAAGCGTACCGACGAATGGGGCGGCAGCTTCGAAGGCCGCATGAAGTTCGGCCTGGAAGTGCTGAAAGCCGTACGCGCCGAGGTGGGTGACGACTTCTGCGTGGGCATGCGCATCTGCGGTGACGAATTCCACCCGGACGGCTTGTCCCACGAGGACATGAAGCAGATCGCCAAGTACTACGACGACACCGGCATGCTGGATTTCATCGGCGTGGTGGGCTCGGGTTGCGACACCCACAACACCCTGGCCAACGTCATCCCGAACATGAGCTATCCACCGGAGCCGTTCCTGCACCTGGCCGCCGGCATCAAGGAAGTGGTCAAGGTCCCGGTACTGCACGCACAGAACATCAAGGACCCGAACCAGGCCACGCGGATCCTGGAGGGCGGTTACGTCGACATGGTCGGCATGACCCGCGCCCACATCGCCGACCCGCACCTGATCGCCAAGATCAAGATGGGTCAGATCGACCAGATCAAGCAGTGCGTCGGTGCCAACTACTGCATCGACCGCCAGTACCAAGGCCTGGACGTGCTGTGCATCCAGAACGCCGCGACGTCCCGTGAATACATGGGTGTGCCACACATCATCGAGAAGTCCACCGGGCCGAAACGCAAGGTGGTCGTCGTGGGGGCCGGCCCAGCGGGGATGGAAGCGGCGCGTGTGGCCGCCGAACGTGGGCACGACGTGACCCTGTTCGAGAAAAAAGAATTCATCGGCGGGCAGATCACCACCGCCTCGAAAGCCCCGCAACGGGACCAGATCGCCGGTATCACCCGCTGGTTCCAACTGGAGCTGGCACGCTTGAAAGTCGACCTGCGCCTGGGCGTGGCGGCGGATGCAGCGACCATCATGGACTTACGTCCGGACGTGGTGGTGCTGGCCGTCGGCGGCCATCCGTTCCTGGAGCAGAACGAGCACTGGGGCGCCGCCGAAGGGCTGGTGGTCAGCAGTTGGGACGTGCTCGACGGTAAGGTCGCGCCAGGCAAGAACGTGCTGGTCTACGACACCATTTGCGAGTTCACCGGCATGTCGGTGGCCGACTTCCTCGCCGACAAGGGCAGCCAGGTGGAGATCGTCACCGACGACATCAAGCCGGGCGTGGCCATTGGCGGGACGTCGTTCCCTACCTACTACCGCAGCATGTACCCCAAGGAAGTGATCATGACCGGGGACATGATGCTGGAGAAGGTCTACCGCGAAGGCGACAAGCTGGTGGCGGTGCTGGAGAACGAATACACCGGGGCCAAGGAAGAACGCGTGGTGGACCAGGTGGTGGTGGAAAACGGCGTGCGGCCGGACGAAGAAATCTACTACGCGCTCAAGGAAGGTTCGCGCAACAAGGGCCAGATCGACGTCGAAGCCCTGTTCGCGATCAAGCCCCAGCCATGCCTGGAGCAGAGTGGAGACGGCTACCTGCTGTTCCGCATCGGCGACTGCGTGGCCCAGCGTAACACCCATGCGGCCATCTACGACGCCCTGCGGTTGTGCAAGGATTTCTAACGGCTTGTGGATAACCCTGTGGGAGCGAGCTTGCTCGCGATAGCGGTGGATCAGTCGACATTTATGTTGGATCTGAGTCCGTCTTCGCGAGCAAGCTCGCTCCCACAGGGATCGAGCAAGACATCCAGGTTTCTGTGCCTGCAAGACCTGAGGTCTTTGGGAGCTTCACCATGTTGAACACCCTTCTTCCTATCCTGCTGTTCGCAGCCCTGGGCCTCGCGGTCCTCGGCGCCTTGCGGCGGGTGAATATGTGGCGCCGGGGGCGACCGTCCAAGGTCGACCTGATCGGCGGCCTCTTCGCCATGCCCAAGCGCTACATGGTGGACTTGCACCATGTGGTGGCGCGGGACAAATACATTGCCAACACCCACGTGGCCACGGCCGGTGGTGCGGTGGCGTCGGTGGTGCTGGCGATCCTGGTCCACGGGTTTGGCCTGCATAACCGCTTCCTCGGCTATGCGTTGCTGTTGATGTCGGCCGTGATGTTCGTCGGTGCGATCTTCGTTTACCTGCGTCGGCGCAATCCGCCGGCACGTTTGTCCAAAGGGCCGTGGATGCGCCTGCCGAAGAGCCTGTTGGCGTTTTCGGCGTCGTTCTTCCTGGTGACCCTGCCGGTGGCGGGGATCCTGCCGGAGAACTTCGGCGGTTGGCTGGTGGCGGCGGTCCTGGGTGTCGGTGTGCTGTGGGGCGTCTCGGAACTGTTCTTCGGCATGACCTGGGGCGGGCCGATGAAGCACGCCTTCGCCGGTGCCTTGCACCTGGCCTGGCACCGCCGCGCCGAGCGTTTTGGCGGCGGTCGTTCCACCGGGCTCAAGCCGTTGGACCTGAACGACCCAGCGGCACCGCTGGGCGTGGAGAAACCCAAGGATTTCACCTGGAACCAACTGCTCGGCTTCGACGCCTGCGTGCAGTGCGGCAAGTGTGAAGCGGCCTGCCCGGCGTTTGCCGCGGGCCAGCCGCTGAACCCGAAAAAGCTCATTCAGGACATGGTCGTCGGCCTGGCCGGTGGCACCGATGCGAAATTCGCTGGCAGCCCATACCCGGGCAAACCCGTGGGCGAACACGGCGGCAATCCTCATCAGCCGATCGTCAATGGCCTGGTGGACGCCGAGACGCTGTGGTCCTGCACCACCTGCCGGGCCTGCGTCGAGGAATGCCCGATGATGATCGAGCACGTCGATGCGATCGTCGACATGCGTCGTCACCTGACCCTGGAAAAAGGCGCCACGCCAAACAAAGGTGCCGAGGTCCTGGAAAACCTCATCGCTACCGACAACCCAGGTGGCTTTGCCCCGGGCGGGCGGATGAACTGGGCGGCGGACCTGAACCTGAACCTGCTCAGCGAGAAGAAATCCACCGACGTGCTGTTCTGGGTCGGCGACGGTGCCTTCGACATGCGCAACCAGCGCACCCTGCGGGCGTTCGTCAAAGTGCTGAAGGCGGCGAAGATCGACTTCGCCGTGCTCGGCCTCGAAGAACGCGACAGCGGCGACGTGGCCCGGCGCCTGGGTGATGAGGCGACGTTCCAGCTGTTGGCCAAACGCAACATCCAGACCCTGGCCAAATACAGCTTCAACCGCATCGTCACCTGTGACCCCCACAGTTTCCACGTACTGAAAAACGAATACGGCGCCTTCGATGGCAACTACCTGGTGCAGCACCACAGCACCTATATGGCGGAAATCATCGACGCCGGCGCCCTGAACCTCGGCCAGCACAAGGGCGACAGCGTGACGTATCACGACCCGTGCTACCTGGGCCGCTACAACGGCGAATACGAGGCGCCGCGCCAGGTGCTGCGCGCGCTGGGTATCGAGGTCAAGGAGATGCAGCGTTCCGGTTTCCGTTCGCGTTGCTGCGGCGGTGGCGGCGGTGCGCCGATCACCGACATCCCGGGCAAGCAGCGGATCCCTGACATGCGCATGGAAGACATCCGCGAAACCGGCGCCGAACTGGTGGCCGTGGGTTGTCCACAGTGCACTGCGATGCTCGAAGGTGTGGTCGAGCCGCGGCCGATGATCAAGGACATCGCCGAACTGGTGGCCGACGCGCTGCTGGAAGACGCGGCCCCGAGCAAACCGGTGATCCCGGTCAAACGTGAACCCGCGGAGGTGCATTAATGAGCGACATCATCCGCCGCGACCCTCGCGCCGAGTGGATCGCCCGCAACCGCCTGCACCCGCTGCACGCGGCCATGCAACCGGTCCAGCACAGCTGGATGGGCCCCAACGGCGTCATTCGCAAGAATGTCCATGGCATCGGTTTCATCGGTCCCAACGGCATCAAGCGCATCGACCGCAGCGGCGCCCAGCAGGGAGGCGCGAGCAAGCGTACTGCCGCTGTGGAAGTGCAATTGCCGCTGCATCAGGTGCCGCAACCGGCGTTCTACATCAGCGTGGTGCCGGACATGGTCGGGGGCCGCTTGAGCAGCCACGACCGCGATCTGTTGGGCCTGGCCCATCAGCTTGCAGGTACGGACGGTGCAGTGCTGGCGGTGGTCTTCGGCGAGCACAAGGAAAACGCCTTCGCCACGGCCGGTGTCGACCGCTTGCTGGTGCTCGATGGCGAGGAATTCAGCGGTTATGCACCGGAACAACGGGTGCAAGGCCTGCGGGCTGTGGATAACCAGTTCAGCCCACGCCATTGGCTGTTGCCTGACAGCCGCACCGGTGGCGGCGAACTGGGCCGGCGCTTGGCGGCAGCCCTGGGTGAGCGCCCGGCCACGCGGGTCTGGCAGGTCAAGGGCGAAGAGTGCATCGGTCGCGCCGGTGCAGGCCTGCAAGACCTGGCCCGGCCATTGGCGCGCTTGATCCTGGCAGCGGCCGAATGCGCTGAACCGGTCAGCGAAACCCGCCACGAAGCCTTGCCGGTGGAGTTATCCACAAGCGTGGCCCGCAGCTTGTCGCGTATCGAAGACCTCGGCGCGGTGGCGGTGGACCCGGGGGCGATCCCGATGGCCGAGGCCGAATTCATTTTCTCCGGCGGCAACGGCGTCAAGGACTGGGCACTGTTCCACCAGACCGCAGCGGCCCTGGGCGCCACCGAGGGTGCTTCGCGGGTGGCGGTGGACGACGGCTTCATGGCCCGCGATCGCCAGGTCGGTGCGTCCGGCACTTGGGTTACGGCGCGGGTCTACGTGGCCGTGGGGATTTCCGGGGCTATCCAGCACCTGCAGGGCATTGGCGCCTGCGACAAGGTGGTGGCAATCAACCTCGACCCAGGCTGCGACATGATCAAACGGGCAGACCTGTCGGTGATCGGTGACAGCGCGGCGATTCTCCAGGCCTTGATCGCGGCGGTAGAGGCTTACCGCAACGAAGCCAAGCGCGATGCGGCTTAAGAAGGATAAGTTGATGAGTACCCAAGTGATCAGCCTCGTGTCCATCGGCGCCCATCCCACTTCCGGGCGCCCCCGGCGCGCTGAACAGGACGCCCGGGCCGTGGAGCTGGGCCTGCAACTGGCCGGCAGCGACCTGCAAGTGCTGCACGCCGGCGACGTGGCCGAACCGGCCCTGCGCGCCTACCTGGGCATGGGCCTGGATGAATTGCACGTACTGGAAAACCCCGTCGGCGCCGACGCCCTGCCGGCCCTGACCGATTACCTGCGTGATGCCGGCGCCCAAGTGGTGCTCACCGGTAGCCAGGCGGAAACCGGTGAAGGTTCGGGCATGCTGCCGTTCCTGCTGGCCGAGAATCTCGGTTGGCCGCTGGTGGTGGGGCTGGCCCAGGTCGAATCCATCGACGGCGGTGTGGCCCTGGTGCTGCAAGCCTTGCCTCGTGGCCAACGGCGTCGCCTGAAAGTGCGCCTGCCATTCCTGGCCACTGTGGATAACGCCGCGCCAAAACCTCGGCAAAGCGCCTACGGCCCGGCCCGGCGCGGGGCGTTGCACGCTGAAGAGGTGGAGGTGATCGACGACACTTTGCTGGCGGTGGCGACCCTGCAACCGGCCAAGCCACGCCCCAAACGCTTGAAAGTGATCAAGGCCAAGAGCGGCGCCGACCGCATGAAAGCCGCCACGGCCAAGGCCAGTGGCGGAGGCGGGCAGGTGCTCAAGGGCGTGAGCCCTGAGGCCGGGGCCGAGGCGATTCTCAAGCTGTTGATTGAGGAAGGGGTTGTTCGCTAAACCCAGGAACACCTGAATCCCCCTGTGGGAGCGAGCAAGCTCGCTCCCACAGGGGGTCATGTGTTTGCCCGCCGTTGCTGTGCGCCTCTGTGGATAACCTGTCCGGCTCCGCCGCAAAGGCCATCCAGGCCTGCGCTCAAAACACCCGCCTGACCTGCTGCAACATCCGGCCATAAAACCACTGGCCTGGCGGGTTGCCGCGTCTCACGCCTGTGGGTAAAAAAGGTCGTTTCATCGCCAATGGAGTCCCCTCAATGGAAGTAGCAATTCGTCCGGCCTTGCCCACGGATACACACGAGATCGCTCGTTTGTTCCGGATCTCCTCGGAGGGGGCATCGGATTACATCTGGAGCCAGCTGGCGGAGCCAGGCCAGGATCTCCTTGACGTGGGCGCCGCGCGTTATGCCCGGGAAGATGTCGATTTTTCCTACCAGAACTGCCTTGTCGCCGAGGCCAACGGCCAGGTCATTGGCATGATGCACGCTTATGTGACGCGTCATGATCCACAGGCGGCCCCCGTGACAGACCCGGTCCTGGCGCCCTACGCCGACATGGAAATCCCCGACACCCTCTATATCTCCAGCCTGGCCCTCCATGAAGGTTGGCGCAACAAGGGGTTGGGCGTGCGCTTTCTCGAGCGGGCGCAGCAGCGTGCCGATCAGTTGGAGCTCAAGGGCCTGAGCTTGATCGACTATGCCGCGAACACCGGCGCCCGGCGCTTTTACGAGCGCCATGGCTTCAGCATCGTCAAGACCTGTCAGGTTGTCCCGCACCCGATGATTCAGGTGACGGGCGCCGCCTACCTCATGCATCGGCCTTGACCGGTACGGCGCAAACCCTGGCGCGGGGCACAGGTTGGCCCGGTCCCACAGGTAAGTATGGGGTTACCCACAATCCCTGTGCGCGCCTCTGTGGATAACCTGTTCGCCCCTCGCGGTACACCACGCCAATCGGGCCCTCCAGGGCAGTGCTCAAAAAACAGACAGGCTAACCTACGGTTTTTCATGGGTTTTGTGTGTGAATAAGCTCGGGTGCATAACAACACTTGCCCCCAATCTCTGTTGGCGCTTCTGTGGATAAGATGTTCGCTCTACGCTGCAAGCCAGACGAACCGGGGGCTTCCGTGGGCTGGTCATAAAATGATCAACCAGCCCTTTTTATCAGGAAAACCTCCGTGAAACCGCGATTTACAAGCCGTCAGAAGGGTTTTCCACAGAATCGTCAAAACTACCCCCAAACACTGTTGGCGCTTCTGTGGATAAGGTGTTCGCTTACCGCCACACGCCTTGCCAGGCATGGCTTACAGGTATTTGATCAAAAAACAACCGATGGGCCGGTAAAACCGTCATTGTTCATAAGTCACGGTTTTTATTCACTTTGTCGGTGGAAAAATGCCGGACATACACGTACTTGTCCCCATTTGCTGTGGGTGGTCATGTGGATAACTTGTTCGCCAAACGCTGCAAGCCACGGCGGGCATAGCGCAAATCGTGATAGATCAAATTTCATACAGTTCTAAGTCATACCCTTGACGAGGGTCTGTGGGCTGTCTTCACTCCATGGCACAAGGACATCGCTCATTTATCCACATCAGGTTCAGGGAGAACACATGATGGATAGCCAACCCCCTCGCTCGTATTCATTTTCTCCTGCGACGTGCGTCCCGACGCGTCCCACCTCGTTGCCCAAACGGCCCGCTCGCCGCGCCGTCAATCTGCGTGCGCGGCTATAGCGCCCCAGCAGGTTCCCGCGTTTCCCCGTAACACCGCTGACTGCCGCTCGAACCCGTACGGGATAGTGGCCAGGCGTTCGTGCGCCTGTCGATTTGCAGGCAACCGCAGAGTTGCCCCTTCTGCCTTGAGGACTTGAACATGACACGGATCTCGACCCCCATCAGTGATATCCAGGAGCACTACGACGTCATCGTCATCGGTTCCGGCTACGGTGGCGGCATTGCTGCCTCGCGCCTGTCCCGGGCCGGGCGCAAGGTGTGCCTGCTGGAGCGTGGCCGGGAGATCCAGCCCGGCGAATACCCCAACACCCTGCTCGCGGCCACCGAGGAACTGCAGGTCCATGACCCGGACGGGCATATCGGCTCGCGCACCGGGCTGTTCGACCTGCACGTCAACGCCCAGCAGAACGTGGTGGTCGGTTGCGGCCTGGGTGGCACATCGCTGATCAATGCCAACGTTGCGCTGGAGCCGGAGCCCGGCGTGTTCGATGACCCGCGTTGGCCGCTGGCGATCCGTGAGCACCGCGACACGCTGCTCAAGGACGGCTACGCACGGGCCCGGGAGATGCTCAAACCCAACGCCTATCCGGCGTCGGAGCCAAACCTGCCCAAGCTCGACGCCCACAAGAAGTCCGCCGATTACCTCAAGCAAGGCGCGCATTTCTACAAGCCGCCGATCAATGTGACCTTCGACAAACTGCCCAACAACCTCAACCACGTCGGTGTCGAACAGCTGCCGTGCAATGGTTGTGGCGATTGCGTTTCGGGCTGTAACAACAAGGCCAAGAACACCACGTTGATGAACTACCTGCCGGATGCCTGGAACCACGGCGCGGAGATTTTCTGCCAGGCCGAGGTGCGGCACCTGGAGCGCGACGGCGATGGCTGGATCGTGCACTTCCAATATCTGGACAGCGGTCGCGAGATGTTCTCGGCGCCGACCCTGTTCGTGCGTGCCGACATCGTGGTGGTGTCCGCCGGCACCCTGGGTTCCACCGAAATCATGTTGCGCTCGCGGGACAAGGGCCTGTCCATGTCCGACCAACTGGGCGAGCACATGAGCGGCAACGGCGACATCCTCGGCTTCGGCCACAACTGCGACCAGACCATCAACGGCATTGGTTTCGGCGCCCATTCGGCCAAGGAACTGGAGCCGGTGGGGCCGTGCATCACCTCGGTCATCGACATGCGCACCGAGGGTGACTGGCGCAGCCGCATGGTCATCGAGGAAGGTTCGATTCCCGGCGCCCTCGGTCGGGCCATGGTGCCGAGCATGGCGGCGTTTGCCGGGATGATAGGCGTGCCCACCGACACCGGCTTCGGCGCCAGCCTCAAGTACAAGGGGCGCGAAGCCGAGAGCTTTTTGCGCGGTCCCTACTACGGTGCGCTGCATAACATGCAGACCTACTTGATCATGAGCCATGACAACGCCAAGGGCCGTATGCTGCTCGACAACAAGGACCAGTTACGCATCGATTGGCCCGGTGTTGGCGAACAGGAAAACGTCACCCTCGGCAACGAGCGGCTGCACCAGAGCACCAAGGCCCTGGGCGGGATCTGGGTCGAGAACCCGATCTGGACCAAGCTGCTCAAGCACAGCATCGTCTCGGTCCATCCTCTGGGCGGTTGCGTGATGGGCGAGGATGCGACCCAAGGCGTGGTCAACCATAAGGGCCAGGTGTTCAGTGGCGCCAGTGGCACCGATGTCTACCCGGGCCTGTACGTGACCGACGGTGCGGTGATCCCCACGTCCCTGGCGGTCAACCCGCTGCTGACCATCTCGGCCGTGAGCGAGCGCAACATGGGGTTGCTGGCAGCCGACCGCGGCTGGATCATCGACTACACGCTGCCCTCGGCCCCGCGCAAGCCGGTGGCCGCGCCGACCCTCGGCGTGCAGTTCACCGAAACCATGAAGGGCTACTTTTCCACAGCCTTCATCCAGCCCCAGGGCACCGATCTGAGCCTGTACGAAGCAGCGGCCAAGCGGGGCAGGGCCGACAACTCGCCCATCGAATTCACCCTGACCATCACCGCCGCCGACCTCAACCGCCTGATCAAGGAGCCGGAACACGCCGCGACCCTGGTGGGCACTCTCGATGCGCCGCTGCTCTCACCGCAACCGCTGGTGGCCAGCAATGGGGTGTTCAACCTGTTCGAGCAGTACCAGGAACAGGTTGGCGTACGGCACATGAACTACGACATGAAGCTGACCGCCGAGGACGGCAACGATTACTACTTCAGCGCCTTCAAGACCGTGCCCGAGGACAACGGCGTGCTGAACATCTGGCACGACACCAGCACCTTGTACGTCACGCTCTATCGCGGACCGGACAAGACCGGTGCGGTGATCGGCTCCGGGGTGATGCACATTCTGCCGGCCGACTTCGCCAAGCAAATGACCACCATGAAAGTGCTCAACGCCCGCAATGAACGTGAGCGCGTGGAGGCATTGGCGCGATTCGGCAAGTTCTTTGCCGGCATCTTGTGGGAGAGCTACGGCGGTGTCTTCGCCGGCGACGTCTACTTCAACCCGGACGCGCCGCCCCGGTTGAAACGGCCGTTGGATGCGCCGCCACCGATGGTGCATTTCTTCCAGACCGAAGACAACGTCGAGCTGCGCCTGACCCGTTACCAAGCCGGCACCAAAGGCCCGGTGATGTTGGTTCATGGCCTGGGCGTGGGCTCGAATATTTTCTCCACTGACACCATTCACACCAACCTGCTGGAATACCTCTGCAAGCACGAATACGACGTCTGGCTGCTGGATTTGCGGGTGAGCATCCTGCTGCCGGCCAGCAAGCACGAATGGAACGGCGACCAGGTGGCCCAGTACGATTTCAAGGCCGCCATCGAGCAGATCCAGCAAGCGACCCTGGCCCGTGACGTGCAGTGCGTGGTGCATTGCTACGGCGCGACGACGTTCTTCATGTCGATGCTGGCGGGTTTGCAGGGCGTGCGTTCGGTGGTCTGTTCGCAGATCGCCGCCGACACGGTGGTGGCCACCGCCACCGGTCTGAAAGCCGGTTTGCATTTGCCGGGGATGCTCGATGCCATCGGCATCAAGTCCCTCACGGCCTACGCCGACACCAAGGAAAGCTGGTTCAACAAACTCTACGACAAGGCCCTTAACGGCTATGCCCGGATCGAGGCCCAGGGCTATTGCACCAACCCCGTCTGCCATCGCATCACGTTCATGTATGCGTCGCTGTACCGCCACGACACCCTCAACGAAACCCTGCACGACAACCTGCATGAGTTGTTCGGCGAGTCGAACATCCAGACCTTCGAGCACCTGGCGTTGATCGTGCGCAAGGGGCACCTGGTGGACTTCAAGGGCAACGACGTCTACATGCCGCATTTCGATCGGTTGAAATTGCCGATCTGCTTCATCAGCGGCGCCGACAACCAGTGCTACCTGCCGCAGAGCACCCTCAAGACCTATGAGCGATTGTGCGAGATGCACGGCCCGCAGTTGTTCAGTCGTCACGAGGTGCCGGGCTACGGCCACATCGATTGCATGTTCGGCAAGGATGCGGTGGTGGATGTTTATCCGATCATTCTTGAGCACCTGGAGAAGACCGCCCTCGGCTAGGAGGACAACTGACCCGTGGCGAGGGAGCTTGCTCCCGCTCGGCTGCGAAGCAGTCGTCGCTTCTGAAATCTGGGGGCCGCTGCGCGACCCAGCGGGAGCAAGCTCCCTCGCCACAAAAGCTTTGCTCTGGGCCAAGAATAAGGAAAAAGGATGCCATGAACGCTTACATCCGCTGGTTCCAACGCGTCATCTGGGTGGGCATTGTGATGAACATGGTCTTCGCGATCCCGGCGCTGTTCGCGCCGGCGTTGCTGACGTCCATGCTCGGCTTGCCGCCCGTGTTGTCCGATCCTTGGCTGGAAAACACCGGCATGTTGCTGGTGGGGATCAGCTTGTTCTACATGCCCTCGGGGTTCAACGCGCCGCGTTTCGTCGTGCATTCGTGGTTGTGCGTGCTGTCGCGGTTGGTGGCGGTGGTGTTCTGGATCTACCTGATCAACACCAACAACCAGGGCCAGTTGTTCGTGCCGATGTTGATGGGCGACCTGGGCATGTTCCTGATCCTGGGCGTGCTGCTGTACTTGGGCAGCCCGCAGGTCAATCGACCACTGGCCTTGCTCTGTGCTGGTTGGCGAGAGTGGCGCGCCGGTTGGACGCGGCGCTGGCAGAGCCACGCTTTCAAGGTTGGCACGTTGGTGGTGGTACTGTTGCTGGGCTTCATCGGCTACCAGACCTGGTACCAGATGATCCGCGAAGTGCCGCAGCCAGACTTCGCCTCCGATGAAGACCATTACAAATACGCCGCCATCGGCCTGGGCATCGAGGCGCGGATTCCCTACTACCTGTTCGCCGTGCTGCCGCAGATGTGCCCGGAGAAACTGCCCAAGCCGGGCGGTTACGAGGTGTTCGGCTTCCTCTACGAAAATGGCAACGACCTGCCCATCGGCATGGCCAAGCGGCAGCTCGGCTACCCCACGGTGGAACCGAACTGCGCCCTGTGTCACACCGGTTCCTACCGGGCCAACGCCAGCGACGTCGCCGTTCCGGTCGCCAGCGCACCGGCCAATACCCTGCAACTGCAAGCCTTCCAGTGGTTTGCCTACGATTGCGCCAGCGATCCGAAATTCACCCCGGATGCGGTCATGGCGGCGATCAACGGCAAGTTCCAACTGGGCTTTTTCGAGAGGCTGTACAACCGTTACCTGATCATCCCGATGGCCAAGAGTGCGCTGCTCAAGCAGAAGCAGGCCTACGCCTGGCAGAAGCTGCGTCCGGCCCAGGGCCCCGGGCGGACCGACACCTTCAACCCGACCAAAATGGTGGTGTTCGGCTTCCCGGATGACTCCACCATCGGCACCGTGGACCTGCCGCAGGTCTGGAACCAGAAACCCCGCGAGTCCCTGTATCTGCACTGGGATGGTAATAACAACAACATCCATGAGCGCAATTACGCCGCGGCCATGGCCGTGGGCGCGACACCGCAATCGGTATTGCCGCCGAGTTTCAACCGGGTGACCAATTGGCTGTTGGGGCATAAGGCGCCCGCCTGGCCGTTCGCCCTGGATCAGGCGAAAGTCGCCCAGGGCAAACCGATCTGGGAGAAAAACTGCGCCGGTTGCCACGACTTCGGCCGCACCGACACGGGCCAGGTTACTACCAACATCGACCAGTTGGGCACTGATCCCCACCGACTCAATTCTTTCACCGAAGGTTTGGTGACGGCGTTCCACGGCTTCAAGAAACCGCCGTTCGACTTCAACGCCTACCGCAAGACCCAGAGCTACAGCAACACCCCCACCGATGGCATCTGGCTGCGCGCGCCGTACCTGCACAACGGTTCGGTGCCGACCCTGTGGGATTTGCTGCAACCGCCGCAGCAGCGTCCGCAGGTGTTCTACACCGGCTCCGACATCTACGACCAAGAGAAGGTCGGTTTCATCACCAGCGGCGCGCAGATGAAGGCGTCGGCGGATTTCAAATACGACACCCGTCTGGAAGGCAACCACAACGGCGGCCATCTGTATGGCACGCAGCTGTCGGATGTCGATAAACGGGCCCTGATCGAATTCATGAAGACCCTGTAGCCCAGGGCATTGCGAAGGAGCGTTCACATGTCATTACTGCACCATTGGGAGCATGAGTTCGACAAGGTCAAGGTCCGCCTGCACGGGTTGGTCACGCGGTTGGAAATGTCTTGGAAAAAACTCGTCAACGACCTGGAACCCGAGGAGTTCCAGGCCATCGTCAAGCTGCTGCAGCGAGGCCACGACCAGGCCCGGCATGTCATCGAGCATGGCGACCTGCCGGACGACGAACCGGCCGTGCCATGGGAGTTGTCCCACGGCTTGTCGATCCTCAAGATCGGCAACGTCACGCCCTTGCCGCAAAGCGAGGACGAGCTACCGACCCGGGTACTCAAGGACGGCACCTTGCTCGGCTGCCGCAAATGGGAACTGCTGGACCTGTTGTGGAGCGAGGCGCTGCTCAAGTGGATCGAGAACCTGCGGCATCATGCGCCGTTCGCCACCAACCCGGCGTTGGTGAAAATGGACAGCGACGTGGTGCTGGCTATCGCTGGCGACTGGGGCACCGGGCCGTTCGACAGTCACGCCCCGGCGGTGGCGGTGGCCAACCAGATGCAACTGGCCCTGGCCGATTTCACCGTTCACCTGGGTGACGTGTATTACGCCGGCACCCATTCCCAGGAAGACGTCGACATGGTCGGCTGGCCCCAGGGCAAGCATGGCGCGTTCACCCTCAATTCCAACCATGAGATGTACAGCGGTGCCCACGGCTATTTCAAGGAATTGTCCAAGCGTTTCCCGGTGCAGCAAGGCACCAGTTACTTTGCCTTGTACAACGATGACTGGCTGGTGGTTGGCCTCGACAGCGCCTACGCCTCGGACGCCATGAACCTGTACATGGACGGTACCCTCAACACCCAGCAGATCGAATGGATGAAGACCCTGCCCAAGCGCAAGAAACTCATGGTGCTCAGTCATCACCAGGGTTTTGATATTTCCGGGCACCACAAGACGGCGCTTTACCAACCGGTATGCGATGCCTTGGGGCGCGAGCCGGATTATTGGTATTGGGGGCATTTGCACAACGGTATCTGCTACGCGCCCCAAGGCGGATTGCATGCGCGCTGCGTCGGGCACGGAGCGATCCCCTATGGCACCACCAGCGAATTGAACGGGCATGCCGGGGTGTTGTGGTCGGAGACTCAATTGGCGGGTGACGAGGCGTATCCGCAGCGGGTGTTGAACGGGTATGTGAAGGTGCGGCTGAAGGGGGAGGAGATTGTCGAGACGTTTTATGGGGAGGATGGCAGTGTGCGGTGGTCTTCTCACTGACGATCGTTCCCACGCTCTGCGTGGGAATGCCTCAACGGACGCTCCGCGTTCGGCTTTCGGGACGCAGAGCGTCCCGGGCTGCATTCCCACGCGGAGCGTGGGAATGATCTCCAACCGAAGCGCCTGGTTTTAGCCCTGGACCGGAACGCCCTTGAGGTATGGCGCTGGCTCGGCCCCGAGGTTGTTGAGCATGCGCTCGCTGTACCAGTCCACGAAGTTCACCACGCCGAACTCATAAGTCTTGGAGTACGGGCCTGGCTGGTAGGCGGTGGAGTTGATGCCGCGCTGGTTTTCTTCGGCCAGGCGACGGTCCTGGTCGTTGGTGGCGTCCCAGACCTGGCGCATGCGCGCCACGTCGTAGTCCACGCCTTCGACCGCGTCCTTGTGCACCAGCCACTTGGTGGTGACCATGGTTTCCTGGGCGCTGATCGGCCACACGGTGAACACGATGATGTGGTCGCCCATGCAGTGGTTCCACGAATGCGGCAGGTGCAGGATGCGCATCGAGCCCAGGTCCGGGTTCTTGATGCGGCCCATCAGCTTGGCGCAGCCTTGCTTGCCGTCCATGGTCATCGACACGGTGCCCTTGAGCAGCGGCATGCGCACGATGCGGTTGCGCAGGCCGAAACTGGCGTGGGCGTAAGGGATCTTCTCGGCTTCCCAGGCGGCGGCGGAGGCGGCCACGTGGTCCTTGAACGCCTGGTCGGCGCGCGGGTCGGTGACGTCGTCCCATTCCAGCAGGGTCTTGAGCAGTTCCGGGTGCGCGCCGCCGCAGTGGTAGCACTCGCGGTTGTTTTCCAGGACCAGCTTCCAGTTGGCTTTTTCCATCAAGGTGGTTTGCACCGCCACCTTGGTGTTTTCCATGTCGTAGGGTTCCATGTAGTGGTTCAGGGTCGCCAGGAAGTCATCGATGGCCGGCGGGTTCTCCGCCAGGCTGATGAAGATGTAGCCACCGGCGGTCTTCACGTTCACGGGTTTCAAGCCGTACTGTTTCATGTCGAAGTCGGCGCCCATTTCGGTGCCGGCGAACAGCAGGCGACCGTCCAGCTCGTAGGTCCATTGGTGGTAATGGCAAACCAGTTTGGCGACCTTGCCCTTGTCACTGGTGCACAACCGCGAACCACGGTGACGGCAGACGTTATGGAAGGCGTGCACCACACCGTCGGCGCCGCGGATCACGATGATCGGGTTCTTGCCGACTTGCAGGGTCAGGTAGTTACCCTTGGTCGGGATTTCGCAGGTCATGCCGGCGATCAACCATTCCTTCTGGAAGATTTCCTGCATGTCGATATCGAACAGGCGCTCATCGCTGTAGAACGGCTGAGGCAGCGAGAACGTGCGCTCGCGTTCCTGTAGCATCTGTGCGGTGGCCTTGCGTGCGGGTTCCAGCGGATCGCCCAGGCTCAGGGTAGTGGTGACGTCCATCGTTTTATCCTCATGGCCCTCTACGTGACCATCAAAAAGTGGCTGATCGGTTGTGCTACGCAAGGCAGAAAATTGTGTTTGTCTGTTGGAGCGAGTGTGGGGCCGCGCAGGGGCCGAACCTTATCCATGGGCGACATGGCCCAATCTGTTCCCGACGCGCAAGCCCCGGTAGTTAAGGGCTGGTCGCGATAAGTATGTGAATGTCGCAGATAGGTAAATGGCCGTTCAGGCGCCTGCGCACAATCGCCAACATGAAGGCCGGCAGTCGGCCGTGGAGATCAGCATGTCCAATAACTTCCTGAACCCGGTCACGACCCAGACCTGGGCCAATGGCCGACATATCGTACGTTGCGTCAAAGTCATCCAGGAAACCTGGGATGTGCGCACGTTCTGCTTCATGGCCGACCAGCCAATCATGTTCTTTTTCAAGCCGGGGCAGTTTGTCACCCTGGAGCTGGAAATCGAAGGCCAGCCGATCATGCGCTCCTACACCATCTCCAGTTCGCCGTCGGTGCCCTACAGTTTTTCGGTGACCATCAAGCGCGTGCCGGGGGGCAAGGTTTCCAACTGGCTGCACGACACCCTGCATGAAGGCCAGGAGCTGGCGGTGCACGGGCCGGTGGGGTTGTTCAACGCCATCGATTTCCCGAGCCCGAAAGTCCTGTACCTGAGCGGTGGCGTGGGGATCACACCGTGCATGTCCATGGCGCGCTGGTTCTACGACACCAACGCCAATGTCGACATGACCTTTATCCACAGCGCCCGCTCGCCCAAGGACATCATCTATCACCGCGAGCTGGAACACATGGCGTCGCGGATCGACAACTTCAGCTTGCACCTGATCTGCGAAAAACATGGCCTGGGCGAGCCCTGGGCCGGGTATCGCGGTTATCTGAACCACAAGATGCTGGAATTGATGGTGCCCGACTTCCTCGAGCGCGAGGTGTTCTGCTGCGGCCCGACCCCGTACATGACCGCGGTCAAGCGCCTGCTGGAAGCGGCTGGCTACGACATGAAGCGTTATCACGAGGAATCCTTCGGCGCTACACCACCGGAAGCCCGCGCCGACGCCGTGGAGCAGGCCGAACAGGCTGCCGACGCGCCGGAAGTCGATGCGGCGGACCTGCACCTGGTGGAGTTCACCTCCTCTGGCAAGAGCATTCGCGTGGGACCGGGCGAAACCGTGCACGCCGCCGCTGCCAAGCTCGGCATGATGATCCCCAAGGCCTGCGGCATGGGCATCTGCGGCACCTGCAAGGTGCTGAAGCTGGGCGGGGAAGTGGAAATGGACCACAACGGCGGGATCACCGAGGACGACGAGGCCGAGGGTTACATCCTGTCGTGCTGCAGCGTGCCGAAGGGGGATGTGCGGATCGAGTTCTGATCCGTTCTCTCTGGCGGGTGATGAGCTCTTGTGGCGAGGGGATTTATCCCCGCTGGGCTGCGAAGCAGCCCCAAAACAGCCAGCTCGGTCAGCCTGATACAGCGCGGTTGTGGGTTTTCAGGGCTGCTTCGCAGCCCAACGGGGATAAATCCCCTCGCCACAGGTTAATCATGTCCCCGGCCCAACAGTGGTCGAGCCCGGTCTTGAATGAGTCTTTACTTAGCCGGCCATCACTTCCCGAATATCCGCCGCCAATTCCCTTACCCGCGCCTCTTCGGTATCCCACGAGCACATGAACCGCGCGCCGCCCTTGCCGATGAAGGTGTAGAAGCGCCAGCCGCGAGCGGTCAGCGCGGCGATGGCCGGTTCCGAGAGTTGCAGGAACACGCCATTGGCCTGGACCGGAAACATCAGTTCCACGCCTGGAATGTCGCTGACCAGCTCTGCCAGCAATTGGGCGCAGTGGTTGGCGTGGCGGGCGTGCTTGAGCCAGGCCTGGTTTTGCAGCAAACCGACCCAGGGCGCGGAGAGGAAACGCATCTTCGATGCCAGTTGCCCGGCCTGTTTGCAGCGGTAGTCGAAGTCCACGGCCAGGTCGTGATTGAAGAACAGGATCGCTTCACCCACCGCCATGCCGTTTTTCGTACCGCCAAAGCACAACACGTCCACACCGGCCTTCCAGGTCAGGTCGGCCGGGGAGCAGCCGAGGAAGGCGCAGGCGTTGGAAAAGCGCGCGCCGTCCATGTGCAGGTTCAGCCCCAGTTCCTTGCAGGTGATGCTGATGGCGCGGATTTCTTCCGGGGTGTAGACACTGCCGACTTCCGTGGCCTGGGTCAGGGTCACGACCCGGGGCTTGGGGTAGTGGATGTCCTGGCGCTTGAGGGCGATCTCGCGGATCGACTCGGGGGTCAGCTTGCCGTTTTCAGTGCGCGCGACCAACAGTTTGGAACCGTTGGAGAAGAACTCTGGCGCGCCACATTCGTCGGTTTCGACGTGGGCGGTTTCCGAGCAGATCACGCTGTGGTAACTCTGGCACAGCGACGACAGCGCCAGGGAGTTGGCCGCCGTGCCATTGAACGCGAAGAACACTTCGCAGTCGGTTTCGAACAAGGCCCGGAAATCATCCGCCGCGCGATGGGTCCACTCGTCGTCACCGTAGGCGCGCTGGTGGCCCTGGTTGGCTTCTTCCATGGCGGCCCAGGCTTCGGGGCAAATGCCGGAATAGTTGTCGCTGGCAAACTGTTGACTCTTGTCGGTCATGGCCTTGCTCCTTGAATAGAGAGTCCTGGGTAAAGAGATCCCTGGCGGAATGCCTGGATGGGGCGTTCCATGGTTCGGCGTGTTTGGGTCCACAGCGCCGTGGTCGATACTGGTGCGCACTTTACCCAAGATTAGCGGGGGAACACACCGGATGTTGCTGTCAGAAAGTCACAAGGTCTTCGGGCCGCTATACACATGAGCCGGCGTGACGGCGCCCTGGACCTGCTCAAGTGGCTGGCTCTTTTGTCGATGGTCCTCGATCATCTGCGATATGTCGGTTTTTCCGTCGATTGGTTGTATGTGCCAGGACGGTTGGCGTTCCCGTGGTTCTGCTTGGCGATGGCGGCGAACCTGGGGCGCGGTGGAACCCACGTCGCTCCATGGCGTTACCTGGGCTGGTTGCTGCTATTCAGTGCCGTCAGTGAAATCCCTTACCGCTTGTTCATTCCCGACCCCACCACCCTGAATGTGATGCCAACCCTGGTGTTGGGGTTGTTGGTGGCGCGCTGCTGGCAGACGCCCACCCTGGAGGCGCGGTGCCTGGCCGCGATGGCGTTGCTATTGGCGGCGCTGTTTTCGTCGCGGCTGATGTTCGGGTTCTTCGGTGTGCTGCTGCCGCTGGCCGCGCTACTGGTGTTGCGCCGACCCTGGTATTTCGCGGCTTTGCCAGGGGTAGTCTGCGTGGCGGCCAATCAATGGCGAGTGTTGTATGGCGCGGCGTGGCTGGGGGATGCGGTGGCGCTCTGGGGGTTGTTGGCTTGCCTGATCGCGCCAGGGCTTGGGTGGGTGGTTTTGCGACAGGCCGGTCGTTTTCATCCTCCAGCGATGCGGCGTTGGGCGTATGGCCTTTATCCGGCGCATTTTCTGGTGTTGCTCGTGGTTCGCCAGATCGCCGCATAACCCCTTGTGGCGAGGGAGCTTGCTCCCGCTGGGCTGCGAAGCAGCCCCAAGGCCTGAGAATACGATTTGTCAGGTCCACCGCGTTTGCCGGTTTTGCGACTGCTTCGCAGTCGAGCGGGAGCAAGCTCCCTCGCTACAGGGTCGGTGTTCCATTCCATTTGAGTGCATGTCGTAAACGCACCTTTGCGTGGCGTCCATAGGCATTTGACATGCCTGCGCCAGCCATACCATCGCATCCAAAGGGCACGACCGAACGGTCCGTGCCTCACCGAGACGAAAGGCGCACCGCCGCCGCTGGGAGAGACGCGATGTTCAGCAAGCAAGACCAAATCCAAGGCTACGATGATGCACTGCTGGCGGCGATGAACGCCGAAGAGCAACGCCAGGAAGATCACATCGAACTGATCGCGTCAGAAAACTACACCAGCAAGCGCGTGATGGAGGCCCAGGGCAGCGGCCTGACCAACAAGTACGCCGAAGGCTATCCAGGCAAGCGCTACTACGGTGGCTGCGAGCACGTCGACAAAGTGGAAGCCTTGGCCATCGAGCGCGCCAAGCAACTGTTCGGTGCCGATTACGCCAACGTCCAGCCGCACTCCGGTTCTTCGGCCAACAGCGCCGTATACCTGGCCCTGCTGCAGGCCGGCGACACCATCCTGGGCATGAGCCTGGCCCACGGCGGTCACCTGACCCACGGTGCCAAGGTGTCGTCCTCGGGCAAGCTCTACAACGCGGTGCAATACGGCATCGACACCACCACCGGCCTGATCGACTACGACGAAGTCGAGCGCCTGGCGGTCGAGCACAAGCCGAAAATGATCGTGGCCGGTTTCTCCGCTTACTCCAAGACCCTGGACTTCCCACGTTTCCGCCAGATCGCCGATAAGGTCGGTGCTCTGTTGTTCGTCGACATGGCCCACGTGGCCGGTCTGGTTGCCGCCGGTCTGTACCCTAATCCACTGCCTTACGCCGACGTGGTCACCACCACCACCCACAAGACCCTGCGCGGTCCGCGTGGTGGCCTGATCCTGGCCAAGGCCAACGAAGAGATCGAGAAGAAGCTCAACGCCGCGGTATTCCCCGGCGCCCAGGGCGGCCCGTTGATGCACGTGATCGCCGGCAAGGCGGTGTGCTTCAAGGAAGCGGCGGAGCCTGGCTTCAAGGCTTATCAGCAGCAAGTGATCGATAACGCCCAGGCCATGGCTGGCGTCTTCATCAAGCGCGGCTACGATGTAGTGTCCGGTGGTACCGATAACCACCTGTTCCTGGTCAGCCTGATCCGTCAGGGCCTGACCGGCAAGGACGCCGATGCTGCCCTGGGCCGCGCCCACATCACCGTCAACAAGAACGCCGTGCCGAACGACCCGCAATCGCCGTTCGTGACCTCGGGCCTGCGCATCGGCACCCCGGCGGTGACCACGCGTGGTTTCAAGGTGACCCAGTGCGTCACGCTGGCCGGCTGGATCTGCGACATTCTCGACAACCTCGGCGACGCCGATGTCGAGGCCAATGTCGCGCAGCAAGTAGCGGCCCTGTGCGCGGACTTCCCGGTTTATCGCTGAGTCGGTTTTGGAGTAATGACTATGCAACGCTATTCGGGCTTCGGCCTCTTCAAACACTCTCTCAGCCATCACGAAAACTGGCAGCGGATGTGGCGTACGCCGACACCGAAAAAAGTCTACGACGTGGTCATCGTCGGCGGTGGCGGGCATGGCCTGGCGACCGCCTATTACCTGGCCAAGGAACACGGCATCACCAACGTGGCCGTGGTCGAGAAGGGCTGGTTGGGCGGCGGTAACACCGCGCGCAACACCACCATCGTGCGCTCCAACTACCTGTGGGACGAATCGGCCCACCTGTACGAACACGCGATGAAATTGTGGGAAGGCCTGTCCCAGGACCTGAACTACAACGTGATGTTCTCGCAGCGTGGTGTCTACAACCTGTGCCACACCCTGCAGGACATCCGTGATTCCGAGCGCCGGGTCAGCGCCAACCGCCTCAACGGCGTGGACGGCGAGCTGCTCAACGCCAAGCAAGTGGCCGACGAGATCCCCTACCTGGATTGCTCGAAAAACACCCGCTACCCGGTGATGGGCGCCACCGTCCAGCGTCGCGGCGGCGTGGCCCGTCACGATGCCGTGGCCTGGGGCTTTGCCCGGGCGGCGGACGCGTTGGGCGTGGACCTGATCCAGCAGACCGAAGTGATCGGTTTCCGCAAGGAAAATGGCGTGTGCATCGGCGTGGAAACCAACAAGGGCTTCATCGGCGCCAAGCGCGTCGGCGTGGTGACCGCCGGTAACTCCGGACACATGGCCAAGCTCGCCGGCTTCCGCCTGCCGATCGAGTCCCACCCGCTGCAAGCGCTGGTGTCGGAACCGATCAAGCCAATCATCGACAGCGTGATCATGTCCAACGCCGTGCACGGCTACATCAGCCAGTCCGACAAGGGCGACCTGGTGATCGGCGCCGGTATCGACGGCTACAACGGCTACGGCCAGCGTGGTTCGTACCCGGTGATCGAGCACACCATCCAGGCCATCGTCGAAATGTTCCCGGTGCTCTCGCGGGTGCGCATGAACCGTCAGTGGGGCGGCATCGTCGACACCACGCCGGACGCCTGCCCGATCATCTCCAAGACCCCGGTGCCGAACATGTTCTTCAACTGCGGTTGGGGCACCGGCGGCTTCAAGGCCACCCCGGGCTCGGGCAACGTCTTCGCTGCAAGCCTGGCCAAGGGTGAAATGCACCCACTGGCCGCGCCGTTTTCCATCGACCGTTTCCACAACGGCGCACTGATCGACGAACACGGCGCTGCTGCCGTCGCCCACTAACAGGAGAAATCCCTATGTTGCACATCTTCTGTCCTCACTGCGGCGAACTGCGCTCCGAAGAGGAATTCCACGCATCCGGCCAGGCGCATATCCCGCGTCCGCTGGATCCGAACGCCTGCACCGACGAGGAGTGGGGTGACTACATGTTCTTCCGTGACAACCCACGCGGCTTGCACCATGAACTGTGGGACCACGTCGCCGGTTGCCGCCAGTACTTCAACGTGACCCGTGACACCGTGACCTACGAGATTCTCGAAACCTACAAGATCGGCCAAAAGCCGCAGTTCACCGACAAGGCTGACAGTCCGAAAGCGGCTGCACAGGCTCTGGGAGAGAAGGTATGAGCCAGATCAATCGCCTGTCCAACGGCGGACGGATCGACCGCAACAAAGTGCTGAGCTTCACCTTCAACGGCCAGACCTACAAAGGCTTCGAGGGCGATTCCCTGGCCGCTGCACTGCTGGCCAACGGCGTCGACATCATTGGCCGCAGCTTCAAGTATTCCCGCCCGCGCGGCATCTTCGCCGCCGGCGCAGAAGAGCCGAACGCCGTGCTGCAGCTCGGGGCCACCGAAGCCACGCAGATCCCGAACGTGCGCGCCACGCAACAGGCGCTGTACCAAGGTTTGGTCGCCACCAGCACCAACGGCTGGCCGAACGTGAACAACGACATGATGGGCATTCTCGGCAAGGTCGGCGGCAAGCTGATGCCGCCGGGGTTCTATTACAAAACCTTCATGTACCCGCAATCGTTCTGGATGACCTACGAGAAGTACATCCGCAAGGCCGCAGGCCTGGGTCGCTCGCCGACCGAGAACGATCCGGACACCTACGACTACATGAACCGCCACTGCGACGTGCTGGTCGTCGGCGCTGGCCCTGCTGGTTTGGCCGCCGCACTGGCCGCGGCCCGCAGCGGTGCGCGCGTCATCCTCGCCGATGAGCAGGAAGAGTTCGGTGGCAGCCTGCTCGACTCCCGCGAGAGCCTGGACGGCAAGCCCGCGACCGAATGGGTCGCTGCGGCGGTGGCCGAACTGCGCGCGATGCCAGAAGTGGTGTTGCTGCCTCGCGCCACGGTGAACGGTTACCACGACCATAACTTCCTGACCATCCACGAGCGCCTCACCGATCACCTTGGTGACCGCGCACCGATCGGCCAGGTTCGCCAGCGCATCAACCGCGTCCGCGCCAAGCGCGTGGTCCTGGCGACCGGTGCCTGCGAGCGTCCGCTGGTCTACGGCAACAACGACGTGCCGGGCAACATGCTGGCCGGCGCGGTGTCCACCTACGTGCGTCGCTACGGCGTGGCACCGGGCAAGAAACTGGTGCTGAGCACCAACAACGACCATGCCTATCGCGTGGCCCTGGACTGGTTCGACGCCGGCCTGCAAGTGGTGGCCGTGGCCGACGCGCGCAGCAACCCGCGTGGCGCGCTGGTGGAAGAAGCCCGCGCCAAGGGCATCCGCATCCTCACCGGCAGCGCCGTGATCGAAGCCCGTGGCAGCAAGCGCGTCACCGGCGCACGTGTTGCCGCGATCGACGTCCGTGCCCATAAAGTCACCAGCCCTGGCGAATGGCTGGACTGCGACCTGGTGGCCAGCTCCGGCGGCTACAGCCCGGTGGTTCACCTGGCGTCGCACCTGGGCGGCAAGCCGATCTGGCGTGAAGACATCCTCGGTTTCGTACCGGGCGAAGCACCGCAAAAGCGCGTATGCGTCGGCGGCGTGAACGGTGTCTACAGCCTCGGCGATACCTTGGCCGATGGCTTCGAGGGCGGCGTGCGCGCGGCCAGCGAAGCCGGCTTCAAGGCAGTGGAAGGCGTCTTGCCCAAAGCCCTGAGCCGTCATGAAGAGCCAACCCTGGCGCTGTTCCAGGTGCCTCATGAAAAATCCACCGCACGGGCGCCGAAGCAATTCGTCGACCTGCAGAACGACGTCACCGCCGCCGCCATCGAACTCGCCACCCGCGAAGGCTTCGAGTCGGTGGAACACGTCAAGCGCTACACCGCACTGGGCTTCGGTACTGACCAGGGCAAGCTGGGCAACGTCAACGGCCTGGCCATCGCGGCTCGTTCGCTGAACGTGAGCATCCCGCAGATGGGCACCACCATGTTCCGTCCGAACTACACGCCGGTGACTTTCGGCGCGGTGGCTGGCCGGCACTGTGGGCACATCTTCGAGCCGGTACGTTTCACCGCGCTGCATGCCTGGCATGTGAAGAACGGTGCCGAATTCGAGGACGTCGGCCAGTGGAAGCGCCCTTGGTACTTCCCGAAAAACGGTGAAGACCTGCATGCCGCCGTCAAGCGCGAATGCAAGGCGGTGCGTGACAGCGTCGGCCTGCTGGACGCCTCGACCCTGGGCAAGATCGACATCCAGGGCCCGGATGCCCGTGAGTTCCTCAACCGCGTCTACACCAACGCCTGGACCAAGCTCGACGTGGGCAAGGCCCGCTACGGCCTGATGTGCAAGGAAGACGGCATGGTCTTCGACGACGGCGTAACGGCCTGTCTGGCGGACAACCACTTCCTGATGACCACCACCACGGGCGGCGCGGCGCGCGTGCTGCAATGGCTGGAGATCTATCACCAGACCGAATGGCCGGACCTGAAGGTGTACTTCACCTCGGTCACCGATCACTGGGCGACCATGACCCTGTCGGGCCCCAACAGCCGCAAGCTGCTGAGCGAAGTCACTGACATCGACCTGGACAAGGACGCGTTCCCGTTCATGACCTGGAAGGAAGGCCTGGTGGGCGGCGTGCCGGCGCGGGTGTTCCGGATCTCGTTCACCGGTGAACTGTCGTACGAAATCAACGTGCAGGCCGACTACGCCATGGGCGTGCTCGAGCAGATCGTCGAGGCGGGCAAGAAATACAACCTGACCCCGTACGGCACCGAGACCATGCACGTACTGCGGGCCGAGAAGGGCTTCATCATCGTCGGCCAGGACACTGACAGCTCGATGACCCCGGACGACTTGAACATGGGCTGGTGCGTAGGCCGCACCAAACCGTTCTCGTGGATCGGCTGGCGCGGCATGAATCGCGAAGATTGCGTGCGTGAAGACCGCAAGCAACTGGTGGGCCTCAAGCCGATCGACCCGAATGTCTGGCTGCCGGAAGGCGCGCAACTGGTGTTCAACACCAAGCAGGCGATCCCGATGACCATGGTTGGCCACGTGACCTCCAGCTATGCCCACAACTCCCTGGGTTATTCATTTGCCATGGGTGTGGTCAGGGGCGGCCTCAAGCGGATGGGCGAGCGCGTGTTCGCGCCATTGGCCGACGGCAGCGTGATCGAGGCAGAGATCGTTTCTTCGGTGTTCTTCGATCCGAAGGGCGACCGGCAGAATATTTGATACCTGATCGTTCCCACGCCCTGCGTGGGAATGCATCCCGGGACGCAGAGCGTCCCAAAAGCGGACGCAGAGCGTCCATGGCGGCATTCCCACGCAGCGCGTGGGAACGATCAATCTACGAGACAGGTGCTCCACATGACCGCAGTCAACGTGTACCAACAACGCCCAACCACCGGGGCCAAGGCCGAGTCGTCGCTGCACCATGCCGACCTCGCCAGCCTGGTGGGCAAGGGCCGCAAGAACGCCGGTGTCACCGTGCGCGAGAAAAAACTCCTGGGCCACCTGACCCTTCGTGGCGACGGCCACGACCCGGCGTTCGCCGCCGGCGTGCACAAGGCCCTGGGCCTGGAATTGCCAGGCGCCCTGACCGTTATCGTCAAGGGTGAAACCAGCCTGCAATGGCTCGGCCCGGACGAGTGGCTGCTGGTGGTGCCCACCGGCGAAGAGTTCGCCGCCGAGCAGAAACTGCGTGAAGCTTTGGGCGACCTGCACATCCAGATCGTCAACGTCAGCGGCGGCCAGCAGATCCTCGAGCTGTCCGGTCCGAACGTGCGCGACGTGCTGATGAAATCCACCAGCTACGATGTACACCCGAGCAACTTCCCGGTGGGCAAGGCCGTGGGCACGGTGTTCGCCAAGTCGCAACTGGTGATCCGCCACACGGGCGAAGACACCTGGGAACTGGTGATCCGCCGCAGCTTCTCCGATTACTGGTGGCTGTGGTTGCAGGATGCCGCGGCTGAGTATGGCTTGAGCGTGCAGGCCTGAAAACACGTTCTAAAGCCGAACACTTTTGTGGTGAGGGGATTTATCCCCGCTGGGCTGCGAAGCAGCCCTCAACCAGCCAGCTCGGTGTATCAGGCCGATTGCATCAAGCTTTTTGGGGCTGCTTCGCAGCCCAACGGGGATAAATCCCCTCGCCACAGGGTTCTGTGTTCGGCGGGGGTTAGCCATAACAAACAGGAGTCACCGCAATGAGTCGTGCCCCAGACACATGGATTCTCACCGCCGACTGCCCCAGCGTGCTCGGTACGGTGGACGCGGTGACCCGCTTTCTGTTCGAGCAGGGCTGCTACGTCACCGAGCACCACTCCTTCGACGACCGGCTCTCGGGACGTTTTTTCATTCGCGTGGAATTTCGCCAACCGGATGGCTTTGATGAGCAAAACTTCCGCGCCGGCCTGGCCGAACGTGCCGAAGCCTTCGGCATGGTCTTCGAACTGACGCCGCCCAACTACCGGCCCAAAGTCGTGATCATGGTGTCCAAGGCCGATCACTGCCTCAACGACTTGCTCTACCGCCAGCGCATCGGCCAGTTGTCCATGGACGTGGTGGCCGTGGTGTCCAACCACCCCGACCTCAAGCCGTTGGCCGACTGGCACCAGATTCCTTACTACCATTTCCCCCTGGACCCGAACGACAAGCCTTCCCAGGAGCGGCAGGTGTGGCAGGTGATCGAAGACACCGGTGCCGAGCTGGTGATCCTTGCCCGCTACATGCAAGTGCTGTCGCCGGAGTTGTGCCGCAAGCTCGACGGCAAGGCGATCAACATCCACCACTCGCTGCTGCCGGGTTTCAAGGGCGCCAAACCGTATCACCAGGCCTACAACAAGGGCGTGAAACTGGTCGGCGCGACGGCGCACTACATCAACAACGACCTGGACGAAGGTCCGATCATCGCCCAGGGCGTGGAAGTGGTGGACCACAGCCACTATCCCGAGGATTTGATCGCCAAGGGCCGGGACATCGAGGGGCTGACCCTGGCCCGGGCCGTGGGGTATCACATCGAAAGAAGGGTGTTTTTGAACGCCAATCGCACTGTCGTTCTTTAGATTTTTGGGGCCGCTTCGCAGCCCATTCGCGAGCTTGCTCGCGATGAGGCCCTTACAGACAACAAAGAAACAAAGACACAAGCACTAACCCGAGCAATCAACGCGCTGCCTGCCTGGGCAACGCAGTTCCACAAAAACAACAGCGAGGTGAAAGCATGTCTGGTAATCGTGGTGTCGTGTATCTCGGCAACGGTAAGGTCGAAGTACAGAAAATCGACTATCCAAAAATGCAGGACCCGCGCGGCAGGAAGATTGAGCACGGTGTCATCCTGCGCGTGGTCTCCACCAACATCTGCGGCTCCGACCAGCACATGGTGCGCGGCCGTACCACGGCTCAGACCGGTCTGGTCCTGGGTCACGAAATCACTGGTGAAGTGATCGAAAAAGGCAGCGATGTCGAGAACCTGAAAATCGGTGATCTGGTGTCGGTGCCGTTCAACGTGGCTTGCGGGCGCTGCCGTTCCTGCAAAGAGCAACACACGGGCGTCTGCCTGACCGTCAACCCGGCCCGTGCCGGCGGTGCCTACGGTTACGTGGACATGGGCGACTGGACCGGCGGCCAGGCTGAATACGTACTGGTGCCGTACGCCGACTTCAACCTGCTGAAACTGCCGGACCGTGACAAGGCCATGGAGAAAATCCGCGACCTGACCTGCCTGTCCGACATCCTGCCGACCGGCTACCACGGCGCCGTCACTGCTGGTGTTGGCCCTGGCAGCACCGTCTACATCGCCGGTGCCGGCCCGGTTGGCCTGGCGGCCGCCGCTTCCGCACGCCTGCTTGGCGCTGCGGTGGTGATCATCGGTGACGTCAACTCAGTCCGCCTGGCTCATGCCAAGGCCCAGGGCTTTGAAATCGTCGACCTGTCCACCGACACCCCGCTGCACGAGCAAATCGCTGCGCTGCTGGGCGAGCCAGAAGTGGATTGCGCCGTCGACTGCGTTGGTTTCGAAGCCCGTGGTCACGGCCATGACGGCGTCAAGCACGAAGCCCCGGCCACCGTGCTCAACTCGTTGATGCAGGTGACCCGTGTCGCCGGCAAGATCGGTATTCCCGGCCTCTACGTCACCGAAGACCCAGGCGCGATCGATGCCGCCGCCAAGATCGGTGCCCTGAGCATCCGCTTCGGCCTCGGCTGGGCCAAATCCCACAGCTTCCACACCGGCCAGACCCCAGTGATGAAGTACAACCGCCAGCTGATGCAGGCGATCATGTGGGACCGTATCAACATTGCTGAAATCGTCGGTGTGCAGGTGATCAGCCTGGATGATGCGCCGAAGGGCTATGGCGAGTTCGATGCGGGCGTGCCGAAGAAGTTTGTGATTGATCCGCATAAGTTGTTTAGTGCGGCGTAAGGTTGTAGGCAAGACGGAAAAAGGGCGGCAGTTATGTCGCCCTTTTTTATTATCGTGTTTCGGCACCGTTCTACATCGGTCAGGCTTTTTTATGGGGTAAAGCGGATTGCTGAGGCCGCGTGTTCGGGATCAATACTAAGGCTTCTGCCTTCAAGGCTTGCAAAAATTGATTGGTTCGCAGTGCCTGGAAATTGAGCATGTTGTTGAAGTTTCTTTAACGGACTACCAGTTTGCGAGATGCCTACCCTAATTCGATACGCATCTACCGGTTTTCCTGTGAGTTTTGCAAAGCGACCGGCAAAAGATCCGCCTCCACCTTTTCCTGCATAACAAATAAGCAAACCCACGTTGTCGTAATCGCCGAAGTTAATCCCATGGCGGGTGGCGGCATCGTGAAGATTTTGTGGCGTCAGTCTTCGTTCACTACTGACTACTGCCGTTTTAGACCACGGGCCATGCGGGGTGCCGTGGGCTTCGATTATTAATTGTCGTTGCGTGGGGGTTGAGCTCTCAAATGCTACGACACGGCTGTCGATTATTTTGAAATTCGACATTTTGGCCTCTTTAATATTAGGGGTGGCCATTCGTGTCGATTTTCTTAGGTGGAGATTTCGCCCAATCGATTTGAAAAGTCCATAGATTGAAGAACGGCCTGTGGGATCGGTCCGGTTGAGCGGATCTCCAGAGCAGTACGTGTAGGTATTCATCCCACCCTCTCCAAACGGACTCAAACTGTCCGGGTTGTTGAAGCGCATCAGCACCGGGTTGAACGCCCTGTAGCCATTACCTAACAAATAATGCCCAGTCACCGGGTCCGGCCGTTCGCCGTTGAAGCCGAGCAGGCTGAGTAGACCGTTTTCCGGGACGCAGTGACCGTAAGGTGTGTAGGCGAGGGGGGAAAGGCCCGTTGCATCAAGCACGTGTAATACCGAGCGTTGCAGATCCGTGGTTAATAAGGTGATGTGTAGGGCGCCGTTGTGTCTCTGTTGTAGCGCCAGGAGCTGGTCATCCTGCTGGTAAATGGAGCACTGCGCCGAGCCTTGGATTTCGGTAGCCAGGCGATCCTTCAAATAGAAACGCTGGGATTTTGCCTGGGCCGTTGGTGTGCAATCGACCAGCCGATCCAAAGGGTCGTAGCGGTACCGGCAAAGCAGGTTTGCGTGTTCGACTGGCATGGGCATTACTCCTTGGAGGGTATGTCATTTAGAGAGTTACTGTGACGCAACTGGGTAGAGTCGCCTACTAGCAACTCTGATAGTGGGGTAGCGGGAGGTGAGGGAGAACGTTACTCATAAGGGCTAGGCCTCACGAGAGCACAACGGTGTAGCGATACAAGCGATCATATGGGACGGCATCAACATTGTGGAAAACGTCCGAGTAGATCGTCAGTCTGGACTACACGCCGAAAGGCTTTGGTGCGTTCGATGTAGGCGTGTCGAAGAAGTTTGTGATTGGGCTGCATAATATGTTTAGCGTGGGGGGTAAGTTAATTTTGAAAATAGGAGGGTGGCTTAGTGTCTTGTTTTTTTATAGTCCTATCACTTGATCTAATGTTTTTCATCGCGTCTGAGTAAGATGGCGGAGAAAAATTTCCGTAACTGGGCGGAGGCGACTCTCCGACACTAGGCCGAGGAACAACATGTCGACCTCGAAAGTCGTTCAGTCCGTCATTTACGATTATTACAACAGGTGGTCTATATCTTGCTCCCGTCCTTAAGATGCTTCTAATATCCGCTCTAATTAGTGAAAATATCCGAGCGTGCAAGCCACGATTGGGATCCTCAGCGGGAAAAACTGAGAGGGCACTGACCTCTATAATGCCTCTAGTCGTCCGTGCCGAGGTTTCAGCATTGGAGGTCTGTAACGGAGTAGCTCCAGTTGTTGCCGGTGGATTTCGCGAGGCTGCGGGTTGAACTACCGGATTTGATTGCCTCATGAGCCCTGCTTCCCTCAAGACAGCCTTTAACGGGCCCCAAGTATGCCCCGTTGGATCACTCCGATTTATCGGGTCTCCAACGCAATAGGCATATGAATTCAATCCACCTGCCCCAAACGGACTCAAACTGTCCGGACTGTTGAAGCGCATCAATACGGGATTGAACGCCCTGTACCCATTACCCAACAAATAATGTCCGGTTACCGGGTCTGGCCGTTCGCCGTTGAAGCCGAGCAGACTGAGTAGACCGTTTTCTGGGACGCGGTGGCCGTAAGGTGTGTAGGCGAGGGGGGAAAGGCCCGTTGCATCGAGCGCGTGTAATACCGAGCGTTGCAGATCGGTGGTTAATAGCGCTATGTCTAAGACGCCGTTGTGTGTTTTTTGTAGCGCCAGCAGATGGTCGTCGAGCTGGAAAATCGAGCGCTGTTTCGCGCCCTGAATTTCACAGGTCAACCGATCTTTCAAGTAGAAACGTTGGGTGTCGGTTTGCGCCGTTTGCCCACACTCAACCAAGCGGTCCAATGGATCATATCGATGGTAGCAGAGGAAATTTCGCTGGCTTGTCGACATGAGCGAACCTCCTAAAAGCTTCGGTGAATTGTATTGCTGCTTTTCCAAAGTTCAACGATTATTGCGCCTTGCGTCGTGAAGATCAGATCGAAGGGGTTGTTTTTATTGTGGTTGTCGAATGCGCGATGCCTTTTTTTCGTTATTGATAGCCCAATCATAAGACGGCGGGGCTAGGAAAAGAACTGAGGTATCTTCGAAGGCATTTTTCGTAACCCAGTCGGCGTCTCTATTGTAGTCTTTGACGTTTGCTTCGTGGGTAGTTTTCTCGGTCCAGGCGTTACGCATTCTCTTCTGAAAGCTTCGTGAATTAAGTTTTGGGCTGCGTTTTAATTCATAAGCTAAATCTTTTTCGAGTTGGATTACTCTGTGGCTTTCTCGTGTGAGTAATGTTTCGCGTACGGGAAAAGAGTCGACGCGGGGGGTGGCAGGTAGTTCATGTTCCGGACCGATAATTTTTGTATTTTTAAATACTTCTGTGGTTTTTTCAAAAAATCCTATGTCTGGCCTGCTAGAAGATAATTTCAAAGGTACGCCGTGAAAAACGGTTTCAAATTTAGGCTTAGGTTTTCTAAGTCCTAGCATAATCAAAGGTTTTTTAAAGGGGTTGTAATGACCAGTAGGATCTACGGTATTAACAGGGTCCCCTTGACCATATGCATAAGCGTTCAAACCACCTTTTCCGAATGGGCTCGTCGAGTCCGGGCTGTTAAACCGCATCAATACCGGATTGAACGCTCGATAACCATTACCCAATAAGTAGTGCCCGGTCATTGGGTCCGACCGCTCGCCGTTGAAACCAAGCAAGCTGAGTAAGCCAGTTTCGGGGAGCTGATGGCCGTAAGGTGTGTAGACGAGGGGCCAAGGCTGCGTTGCATTGAGCGCTTGTAATACTGAGCGGTGGTGATCGGTGGCGAGAAAAGTGGTTTGGACAGTGTCTTCCTGGCGTTGTTGCTGCGCCATGAGCTGGTCCTCCAGTTGAAAAATGGAGCACTGCGCCGTCCCCCGAACTTCTGTGGTTAGACGATCCTTGAGGTAGAAACGTTGGGAGCTGACTTGGGCTGTTGGCGTGCAATCGGCCAAGCGATCCAATGGATCGTAATGATAGCGGCAGAGCAGCGTTTCACGGTTCGCTGACATGGGCTAGATCCCTAAATGGACCGGTCTCTATACCGGCGTAACTCTTGTGGCCTGCATTCCTTTTCTTGTAAGGTTGGAAACAAGACGGAAAAACGGGCGTCAGTGATGTCGCTATTTTCTAACAGACAACGATAAAGGACGACCTTGACAGCGCGTGTGAAAATGCAGTTCGCTTGAGGCCATGTTTTTTTGAATAAGGTGTCTTGAATTATCCACGAATGTTTTTAGGCTCTAAAGTATATCTGTTGATGTAATAGGTGCGTAATGCCTCCAAATCAAAAGGAATTGGTCCTAGGCCATACATTGGTAAGTTGGTTATTATATTTGAATTGACCTTTCTACCGGCGAGCGTTACTGCTCGTCGCTCCCTGTATTTTAGTCGATGCACTTCGTCGCTGAATTTAAGTGGAGCAGAGTTTTCTAACTCTTTGTCTGGGAGGTTGGCGCCGCTTTCAATCCAGTTCGGGATGTCTTCGGGATTTGTTCTGTGTGGCGTTTCGGATTTTTCGGCAATCCAGTGTTGAGTGCTTCTTTCACTGTGTTTTTTTTGAGTCTTTGGATTTTTTACATAAGAAATGCGCTCAGGTAAATCCATGGTTTTTTGTTTTATTGGGATGTTTTGGCCAGGTTCTTCAGAGCCTCCTATTATATCTGCCGGGCGACGAGTCGATGGGGTCCTGAACCTGTATTGCTTCATGAGTGGGCGCCAAACATGGCCCGTCGGGTCGTTCCGATTCACCGGATCTGCTGCGCAGTACACATACGTATTCAACCCTCCCTCTCCAAAAGGACTCAAAGTGTCGGGGCTGTTGAACCGCATCAACACCGGGTTGAATGCCCGGTAACCATTACCCAGCAAATAATGACCCGTCACCGGGTCCGACCGTTCGCCATTGAAGCCGAGCAAGTTAAGCAAACCGTTTTCCGGCGGGCGGTGGCCGTAAGGCGTGTAGGCAAGGGCATAAGGCTGCGTTGCATTGAGCGCGTGTAATACCGAGCGTTGTTGATCGGTGGTAAGCAAAGTGGTTTCGACGGCGCCGTTCTGGCGCTGTTGTTGCGCGAGGAGTTGATCGGCCTGCTGGAAAATCGAGCGCCCTATAGAACCTTGTATCTCGCAGGTCAGGCGCTTTTGCAGATAAAAGCACTGGGTACTGGCCTGGGTCGATGGTGAACAGTCGGCCAGACGATCCAATGGGTCGTAATGGTAGCGACAGAGCGGTGTTTCACGGTTAGCAGACATGGGTTGGCTCCCTGAATGGACCGATTATTCCGGCGTAACTTTAGTGGCCTGCATTCCCTTGCTTCCCTGCTCGATTTCAAAGGAGACGGTTTGCCTCTCCTTCAAGGTTTTATAGCCTTCGCCGGATATCGCCGAGTAGTGAACGAACAATTCCTCGCCACCTTTGCCACAGGAAATGAAGCCATAGCCCTTTGCATCGTTGAACCATTTAACGGTTCCCTTGATTCGGTCGTTCATTTTTATTGTCCTGCTTGCCCGAATGGATAAAGGCGTGGTTGCCCATGGCCTTGTTTTCGTTGACACGACGGGAGCTTAGGATCGGGGCAAATCGTTGCCTACTGTCAGAGTTGACAGTAGGCAATACCGAGAGGGAATAACCGATTGCAAGTGATATTCAGATGACTGTCATGAGGCGATCATGCCAGGGCTTGCGCCTGCAATCGTCGGCCGATCACGTCCAGCACGTCGCAGCCATCGCGCAACGGAATCGCCAGGAGCAGGGCGAAGTCGTGGAGGACGACGGCGTCGGAACTGATCTCCTCGCGGAAGGCGATGTTTTCCAGTAGTTGGGTGGCGGCACGGATGCGGTAGGCGGCGGTTTCGTAGAGGACGTCGAGGGGGGCTTGGGTGTCGATGAGCAGGGTGGCGGGGGTGCAGTCGACGCCGGTGATGGGGATGTATCGGTTCATTGGGTAGATCTCCATGGGTTCGATGATGCCGCCACTCACTCGTCGCCAAACGAATGGGTGGCAGCTGTACGCAGGTTGGCGAACCGGACACCATGGAAGCCGGCAGACCCGAAGGCCTCCCGCGCACAACTGCCATTGAGCAATTCTGCGAGTGCAAAAGCCCGTGCCAAAAAGCAGGGCTTCTGACCATAGTGTATCGAGTCGCCAAACCCGAGTCGCCATGTGGACGACGGGAAGAACTATAGGCATCGCCTATTGGGCTGGGCAAGGCTCGCTGTTGCGGGGGATTTCCCAAGTATTTGTGGGATTTTTGGTCGTGAGTATTCAGGCAGGAACACCGCTTCCATTGTGGTGAGGGGATTTATCCCCCCTGGGCTGCGAAGCGGCCCCCAAACCAGACAACTCGGTGCGTCAGGAAGATCGAGTTCGCGGCTTTAGGGCTGCTGCGCAGCCCAGCGGGGATAAATCCCCTCGCCACAAAGGGAGAGCAGTCCCCTGCTTTTCAGATACCAGCGGCGAGCGCTTCGCACTCGAGCGGGAGCAAGCTCCCTCGCCACCCGGTTATTGGTGTGCAGTCGCGGCCTCGACCCGGTCGCAGAATTCAGGGTAGAAACCCCGGGCGCTGGGGCCTTGGCAATAGTCTTGCGCCTGGGTCAGGGCATCGGCGCTGAAGTCCAGGCTACGGGGCATGCTGGCGAAGGTGACGTAGCCATCCTGTTGCGTCTTGATGGCGTCGAAGCCTTGCATGTCGTAGACCAGCTCCACGTCATCATCGGCCAGCAGGCGCGCCTTGACCGTCACTTGCGTGTACTGCTTACCCCCCGGTGCGCCGTTGAGCGCCGCCAGGCCATGGCCGACAACCCGCAGCAGGTCCGCAACCCAGGCGTTGCTGTCATCCGCGGCGGTGTTTGGACGGTAGCGCAACGTCAGCGTTTGCTGGTCGCGGGTCACATCGGTAAGCGTCGGGGCGGAGCGCTTGATGCGGTGTTCGATGGTCAGCCAGGTCTTTTGTTCTTCGCTGGTGCCGTCGGCCAGTTCCGGATTCAGCGGGCCACGCTGGTACTCGTTGACGCCCAGGACAATGAGCATGCCCGTCAGGATGACGGCGAGGGCCGCGCCGCCGATTTTTACGTTCATAGGCAAACTCTGCTGGAGAAAGCCGCACTGTACGGTAACCGTGCAGGCGATGGCAGGGCGCCTTGAAATGCTGTGCAGGAACAGTGACGCGGTTGCCATTCCCGATCAAAGCAACAGGTTGAAGTAGTCTGCGTCCATTAACTTGCACATTTTGGTGTCCGGGCTTTCGCAGCGATTATTCACCCACCCTGAAAAGGCCGGTTCCAAGATCTGCTGATCCTCCGTATTCAGATTTATGGCCCCGTACCGGCACGTGATGGTCGCCTTTGTGGCTGCCTGTCTGTCCTCGTCGGTTTCATGGATAACGTACTCGGCGCCTTCGAATTGCAGCGTTGCCGGGTCGACCACGTCCACCAGGCTTTCGCTCTCCCATTCGTGGTTGTCTTGTACCTCGACGAAAAAAACATCTTCCACCGATTCAATGTTTTTATGGATGTCAGTGACGGCAGGGCAGGTTATTTCACCGGCATGGGCGTGGCCGATGATCAGCAAAAGCAACGCCGCGCCTCCAGCCAGTATTTTTCTCATGTGCCAGGCTCCAGGGCTCAGATCAACGATTCACGGCTTTGGTCGGGCGGGCTACTGTCAATGTTGGCAGTTATTTATGTCAATTCAGAACTGTATATGGATGTTTGGTAACTTATAGCTATAAGAAAAAGCGCAGTTTTCATTGAATCAGACACTTCTGACGGGCTTGGAAGATTTTTCTGTAGTGGCTATCGGCCATTCCTGTAATACGTTTAGGAACAATCTGCATCCGCTCCAGTCCAACGCTCGCTTTACGCCGCTCTTGATGAGCGGCTTTTTCATGGTCTAGAGGATGTCCCGGATGAAGGTTTCACGTGGTTTTGCTCTGTCTTGCTTGTTGACGCTGGCTGCCAGCCCAGCCTTCGCGCAGTTCAGTCTCAGTGATGCAGCCAATGTGGTGTCGGCGATGCAGGGCAACCAAGGCGAACAGGGCGAGGGCGCCGTGGCTGCCGCGCCGAAAGCCGCCGGGTTGCTCAACACCTTGGGATCGGAACTCAAGATCACGCCGGAACAGGCCATCGGCGGTGCCGGTGCGATGCTGGGGCTGGCGAAGAACCAACTCAGCGAACCGCAGTTTTCCGAGTTGAGCAAAAGTGTTCCGGGCCTGGATCAGATCGCTGGGAACAGCGCCATCGGCGGGCTCAATGGCCTGGGCGGTTTGCTCGGGGGCGGGTCGGAAAAGAATGCACTGCTCGACGGCTTGCTGGGCAACGTCAAGGACACCGGCGACCTGAACAATGCCTTCAGTGCGCTGGGCATGGACAGCGGCATGATCGGCCAGTTTGCCCCGATTATCTTGCAGTACCTCGGCCAACAGGGCGTGGCAGGTTCGTTGCTGCAGAATCTGGGGGGGATTTGGGGTACGGGGGCGGGTGTTTGATGAAGGTGGCGACATCGAAAATCCGCCACGGAACCATCAAAACCTCAAGCTGAAATAGTCGGCGTTCACCGGCTTGCAGGAGTAGGTGTCCCGACTGGCGCAATGGTTGGCCGACCAGGGCAAGGACGCCGGCTCCTGGACGTCAAGATAATCCAGCGTGAGGTTGTTCTCGCCGTAATTGCAGCTAATGATCACTCTCCTCGGCACCTGTTCATCTTCGTCGGGTTCATGGACCGCGAACTCAGCACCGTTGAATTGCTGCACCGCTGGATTGGCCTCCTGTCCAAGGTCTTGGCTCTGCCATTCGCGATCATCCTGAATTTCTACTGTTTCAGTGGTGCCATGGATGAGTGTTGTAGCCGGACAGGTGACTTCTGCGGCATGAACATGGCCGATTATCAGTAAGCAAATTCCTGCGCCGCCATCAGTCATTAAGTTTCTCATGGGCTTGCCTCCACAATGTGTCCCGGCGACATGTTTGCGGCTGTGCTTGGTGAGGGCTACTGTCAATGCTGACAGTTGTTTATGTTGATTTGGAATTAGTTGGTTCTTGACTGTTAACCTTTGGCGATAATTAACTCAAAACTTCATGAAAAGCGGAAACGTCTGAAGGATTAACAGATGGGGCGGTTTTTTCAGGGTTCCGATGACGTTCGGGATGAAGGTTTCACGCGGTTTTGCTCTGTCTTGCCTGCTGACGCTGGCCGTCAGCCCGGCCTTCGCGCTGTTCAGTCTCAGTGATGTGGCCAATGTGTGTCGGCGATGCAGGGCAATCAAGGCGGGCAGGGCGAAGGCGCCATTGCCGCCGCGCCGAAAGCCGCCGGGCTGCTCAACACCCTGGGCTCGGAACTCAAGATCACGCCGGAACAGGCCGTGGGCGGGGCCGGTGCGATGCTCGGTCTGGCGAAAAACCAGCTCAGCGCGCCGCAGTTTTCCGAGTTGGGCAAAAGCGTGCCGGGTCTTGATCAGATTGCTGGTAACAGTGCCATCGGCGGGCTCAATGGCCTGGGCGGTTTGCTCGGTGGCGGGTCGGACAAAAACGCGTTACTCGACGGGTTGCTGGTAACGTCAAGGACACCAATGATTTGAACAACGCCTTCAGCGCGCTGGGCATGGACAGCGACATGATCGGGCAGTTTGCTCCGATTATTCTGCAGTACCTTGGTCAGCAGGGTGTTGCCGGTTCGCTGTTGCAGAACTTGGGGGTATTTGCGGGAGCGGTGCGGGGGGGTGATGAGGGTAGCGACTTCGAAAACCCGCCACAGGGGGTACCAGAATCTGTCAGGGATGACAGTTTTTATGTTGATTTGGAATTAGATGTACGAAAGGTAATGTCAAACACCGCATGGCACAAGCCAGTGAAACCAGATTGTTTGGTCCCGGAAAGTCAAGTGCCATGCTTGCGGGATGCAGTCTTCAAGCCTTGTATATTATTTCGTGACATAGCTTGGCTTATGATCGCCTTAATACTTGTCCTCGCATCCGCAGCTCTTCAGTTCTCTCTCTTGTTCTTGGAGCTCTTGCCTGCTGTGCGGCATCCAGTGCTTCCTCATAGTTTGGTAAACCAGTAGTTGCTAACCCGAAAGAAGGAGGATCGCGTTGGAGGCCTGCGTCAGGGTTGTGGCTGGAGGTCGAAGATGCAGCATCCATTTGGTTCCCATGCGCCACCGCTTCCGGTCTATTTCGCAGCTCAACTACTGCAGTGTCATTTGGGTCATAGATAACGCCGAAACGGCGTCGACGCCCACTGCCACTATTCTCGCGCGTGGACGAGATTGCGGAGGCGCGGCGTGGAGAGATAGGTGAAGAAGTTGGTGATATGGCCTCTCTCGTATCTATTGAACTTATTGAGGATGATGAACTATGCCGTGATATGGAGTCCGTTACATATCTTTCTTCGGTGTTCCAACCGAACGTAGGGTTCCCTGGGCTCTTTGTGGCTCGAAGTGCTACACGTGCTCGGGCGTTGCGCATCCAAATCAGCGTTTTATTAATGATCGATTGCGCTAAATGCCCATTAGGGTCGCTTTTGTTTACCGGATCCCCTGCGCAATACGCATACGCATTCACCCCACCCTCCCCAAACGGACTCAAACTGTCCGGGCTATTAAACCGCATCAACACCGGATTGAACGCCCGATACCCATGCCCCAACAAATAATGCCCCGTCACCGGATCCGGGCCGTTCGCCGTTAAACCCAAGCAAACTGAGCAAGCCGTTTTCCGCCGGGCGGTGGCCGTAAGGCGTATAGGCGAGAGGATGCGGTCGGGTCGCATCGAGGGCGTTCAATACCGAACGCTGTTGATCGGTCGCCAGCAGCGTGGTGTCGCCCCTTGCATCCTCGCGCCGTAGTTGCGCCAACAGTTGGTCGTCGTGTTGAAAGACGCTGTGTTGCACCGCTCCCTGTATTTCGGTCGCCAATCGGCTCTTGCAATAAAAACGCTGGGTGCGGGCCTCGGCGGAGGGCGCACAATCGGTCAGGCGATCGAGCGGGTCGTAGTGGTACCGGCACAATACGATTTCGCGAGGGGCAGTAGGCATGCACCGGGCTCCATGCAAGGGTCCAAAAATCCGGACCACCAGCATCGAAGGTTTCCCCGCCGCTGCCTACTATCAGAACTGTTAGGAATCCATTGTTTCGCTACGCAACGCCGCAATCCGCCGATCCTTCTCAGTCCACAGCTGGTTAACCCAATCCTGCACATGCTGGCGAAACACCGGGTCGTTCTCGTAATCCCCTTGCCACAGCGCCGGGTCCAGCTCGCGGGTCTGGATGTCGATGATGACCCGGGGCACTGCGCCGCTGATCAAATCCCAGAACCCGGGAATCCGTTCCTGCGGATACACCACTGTCACGTCCAGTACGGCATCGAGTTGTTCACCCATCGCCGCCAGTACGAACGCCACGCCACCGGCCTTGGGTTTGAGCAGGTGGGTGAAGGGTGACTGTTGCTGTTGGCTTTTGGCAGCGGTGAAGCGCGTGCCTTCGAGGTAGTTGACCACGGTGACCGGCTGGCGCTTGAACAGCTCGCAGGCGGCCTTGGTGATTTCCAGGTCCTTGCCGGCCAGTTCCGGGTTCTTGGCCAGGAAGGCTTTGGTGTAGCGTTTCATGAACGGGTAGTCCAACGCCCACCAGGCCAGCCCCAGGAACGGCACCCAGATCAGTTCCTTCTTGAGGAAGAACTTGAAGAATGGCGTGCGCCGGTTGAGGGTCTGGACCAGGGCGGGGATGTCGACCCAGGATTGGTGATTGCTGATCACCAGGTAAGAGGTGTCGCGACGCAAGTTACCGCCGCCGCGGATGTCCCAGCGGGTGGGGATGCACAGGGCGAAGATCAGCTTGTCGATTTCGGCCCAGGTCTCGGCGATCCACATCACCGCCCACGAGGCGTAGTCGCGAAAGCGTCCGGGCAGGATCAGTTTGAGCACGGCGAACACCATCAGCGGCCCGAACAGCACCAGGGTGTTGAGTAACAACAGCAGCGTGACGAAACAGCCGGTGAGCAGGCGGCGCATACATGACTCTTGCAAGCGGGTGGGCAGGCCATGATAAGCAGCTTCCGGCGGCAGGCCAAATCGGCGTGGACGAAAGTTTCACTTGGGCTTGGCTAAACTGGATGGGCTTTTGTGGCGAGGGAGCTTGCTCCCGCTGGGCTGCGAAGCGGCCCCCCATAGTGGCCATGATCGGGTCGATTTTGCGACTGCTGCGCAGTCGAGCGGGAGCAAGCTCCCTCGCCACAGGGATGTTTAACCGAACGAATTCATCAGCAACGGTCTAAAACCCCACTCCCACAATGGAAGCCCTGACTACATGAAATCAGTTCTAGCCCTGCTTACCCTGGTGGCCCTTCCAGTGCTGGCCGCCGAGCCGACCCTGTACGGGCGCTACGAATACATCGCGCTGCCGGAAATCGGTGGTGAAGTGCTCAAGGCCAAGATGGACACTGGCGCGTTGACCGCCTCGCTGTCGGCCAAGGACATCGAAACGTTCACCCGCGACGGTGATGACTGGGTGCGCTTCCGCCTGGCGACCAAAGGTGCGAGCAATAAACTCTACGAGCACAAGATCGCGCGCATCAGCAAGATCAAGACCCGCTCTGAAGAAGACGAGGACGACGACGAAAAAATTGCGCCGACCAAGCGCCCGGTGGTGGATCTGGAGCTGTGCCTGGGTAACGTCAAGCGCACCGTGGAGGTCAACCTGACCGACCGCAGCAGTTTCAACTACCCGTTGTTGATTGGTGCCAAGGCATTGCGCGAGTTTGGCGCGGCGGTGAATCCGGCGCGGCGGTTTACGGCGGATAAGCCGGACTGCTGATTTCCCTGATTGACGTGCCCCAAGCCTTGGGGCACCGTTCCGGCAACTTTATTGCCGGGCTCGCAAGCCATGCCTCATATCCTGATTGTCGAAGACGAAGCCGCCATCGCCGATACGCTGGTGTTTGCCCTGCAAGGGGAGGGGTTCGACACCACGTGGCTGAGCCTTGGCGCCGCCGCCCTCGATCACCAGAAGAACACCCCGGCCGACCTGATCATCCTCGATGTGGGCCTGCCGGATATCAGCGGATTCGAGACGTGTAAAAATCTCAGACGTTTCAGCGACGTTCCGGTCATCTTTCTGACAGCCCGGGATGGCGAGATCGACCGGGTCGTGGGCCTGGAGATCGGTGCCGACGATTATGTGGTCAAGCCCTTCAGCCCCCGCGAAGTGGCGGCCCGGGTTCGGGCGATTCTCAAGCGCGTGGCGCCGCGACCGGCGGCGGACTCAAGCACAGCGTTGTTCCAGGTGGACAGCGACCGGGTGCAGATCAACTATCGCGGCAAACCGCTGAACCTCACGCGTCACGAATTTCGCCTGCTGAACTGTCTGTTGGAACAGCCCGAACGGGTCTTCAGCCGCGAACAATTGCTCGACGCCCTGGGCGTGGCCAGTGATGCCGGCTATGAGCGCAGCATCGACAGCCATATCAAGAGCGTGCGCGCCAAGTTGCGCCTGGTGAGGGCCGAAGCCGAACCGATCCAGACCCATCGCGGCCTGGGTTACAGCTACAGTCCGGGGCACAGCTGATGTCGCTGGGGATCCGGATTTTCCTGGTCTATGTGCTGTTTATCGGTTTGACCGGGTATTTCGTGCTCAATACGGTCATGGAAGAAATCCGCCCCGGCGTGCGCCAGTCCACCGAAGAAACCCTGGTGGACACGGCCAACCTGATGGCCGAGATCCTGCGGGACGATTTCAAGGCCGGCACCCTCAACCAGAATCGTTGGCCGCAGCTGCTCAAGGCCTACGGCGAGCGCCAGCCAGCGGCGACGATCTGGGGCTTGCCGAAAAACCAGGTCAGCCATCGCATCTATGTCACCGATGCCAAGGGCATCGTGGTGCTCGACTCCAGTGGCGTGGCGGTGGGCCAGGATTATTCGCGCTGGAACGACGTTTACCTGACCCTGCGCGGCCACTACGGCGCCCGTTCGACTCGCAGCGTTGCCGATGATCCAACGTCTTCGGTGATGCATGTCGGCGCGCCGATCCGCGATAACGGCCGCATCATCGGTGTCGTCACCGTGGCCAAGCCCAACAGTTCGCTGCAGCCCTATGTCGACCGCACGGAGCGGCGCCTGCTGGCCTACGGCGCCGGGCTGATCGTGCTCGGTCTGCTGCTGGGGGCTTTGTTGTCATGGTGGCTCAGCGCAGCATTGCGGCGTTTGACGAGCTACGCCCAGGCGGTCAGCCAGGGACGCCGGGTGGAAGTGCCGCATTATCGCGGCGGCGAGTTCGAGCAACTGGCGGGGGCGGTGGAGCACATGCGCACCCAACTCGAAGGCAAGGCCTACGTCGAGCGTTACGTGCACACCCTGACCCACGAGCTCAAGAGCCCGCTGGCGGCGATCCGCGGCGCTGCCGAACTGCTGCAAAGTGATATGCCGGCGGCCCAGCACCAGCGTTTCGTCAGCAACATCGAGAGTGAAAGCGTGCGCATGCAGCAGTTGATCGAACGCTTGCTCAACCTGGCCCAGATCGAGCAACGACAGGGGTTGGAGGACGTGGTCGCTGTGCCGCTGGTGGCTTTGCTGGATGAGTTGCTGGAAGCGCGCGGTGGTTGGATCGAAAGTCGTCAGCTAAAGGTCGAGCAACGTATTGCCGCCGACCTGACCCTAACGGGTGAGACATTTCTGTTGCGCCAGGCCCTGGGTAATCTGCTGGAAAACGCCCTGGACTTTACTCCCGCCCATGGATTGCTGCGCATCAGCGCCGAACGAATCGACAACCAGGTCGAGATCCGCTTGTTCAATCAGGCCGAACCGATTCCCGACTACGCCCTGCCGCGCCTGAGCGAGCGTTTCTACTCCTTGCCGCGCCCGGACAGCGGCCGCAAGAGCACCGGCCTGGGGCTCAATTTTGTGGAGGAGGTGGTGCAGTTGCATGGGGGGGAATTCAGGATTGGCAATGTCGAGGATGGGGTGGAGGTGGTGTTGCGGTTGCCCTGAGGGGAATTTGATTAATTTTGTTATTGGTTAATTTACATAATCATTTTTTAGGTTTAGTTTTCGCTCAGCACTGACGAACAATAACTAGACCTGTCAGCACGCCCTGCCTTACGGCGAGATGGCTTTCGGTTCGTTGGTCCTATTCGTGGCTACACAACCGGGAGCATGAGCATGGTAAGCCTCTGGCAAAAATTGCAGGCCAAGTTGCTGCGCGCCTTCGCCAAGCGAATGAAGGCGAAGTTCACCTATGACCCCGCGCGGTTTCCGTTGCGCGCCGTGGCCGAACAAACCATTGCAACCCCATGGGGACCCGCGCGGGCGTTGTTCTACTGGCCCCATTCCCAGGTATCGACGACGCTGCCGGTGTATCTGAATTTCCACGGGGGTGGTTTTGTCGCCGGAACGCCCGAACATGACGATAGCTATTGCCGTCGACTGGCCCACAACCTGAATTGCCTGGTGGTCAACCTGGACTATGCGCTGGCGCCAGAGCAGGTCTTTCCCGCAGCGCCGCGGCAATGCTTTGCGGTACTGGAGTGGTTGGCGGGCCAGGCCGAAGCGTTGGGTATCGATCCCCAGCGGATCGCCGTCGGTGGTCATAGCGCCGGCGGTAATCTGGCCGCGGTGGTGGCGGGCCTGGCGCGGGGGCATCGAAGACTGAAGGTGGTGCATCAATTGATCGATTATGCGGCGCTGGACCTGGCCCAAGACCCAGCGCTGAAGACCTCCACCGTTGCCCGTCCCTTGCTCGGTGTCGGCCTGATGCGCTTCTTCATGCGCTGTTACCTGAGCGATCCGGCGCAGGCGCTCGATCCGTTGGCGTCGCCCTTGCTGTCGCCGGTCGATTCGCTGGTGGGGATGCCGGCGGCCACGGTGATCACCGCGCAGTACGATATCTTGCGTGGCGAGGGCGAGGCCTACGCCGAAAAGTTGCGTCAGGCCGGCGTGCCAGTGCGGTTGCGAATGTTTGAAGGCTGCGACCACATGTTCACCCACCTGGGGCCGGACGAGTCGGCCGAGGAGGCCTGGCAGCTGATGGAGGATTCCCTGCGCGAAGCTTTCCAGGTCGTGGATGTGGCGGAGGCCGGCGTTCGCGCCCAGCACGACGATGGCAGTCTCCACACAATCTCCACAATCGCTCCATAAGCCCAGCACACAGCCACTCCAGACTCTCCCTCATTCGAACAGGGAGAGCCCCACATGAACCGCAGTCTCGCCATAAAACTGGGCATGATCGCCCTATTGATTCTCTTGTTGATGGTCCCGTTGTTGATGATCAACGGGCTCATTGATGAGCGCCAGGAACTGCGTGACGGTGTGCTGCAGGACATCGCCCGCAGCTCCAGCTACAACCAGCAACTGATCGGGCCGATGATCGTGGTGCCGTTTCGCAAGAGCGTGAAGGTCTGGAATACCAACGAGAAGACCGGCGTGCGTTTCCTGGAAACCGTCGAGCGAGCAGGTGAGTTGTATTTTTTACCGGAGCAGTTTGAACTCGACGGCCAGGTCCGCACCGAAACCCGTGCCCGGGGCATCTACGAAGCGCGTTTATTCCATGCCGATAACCGGATCGATGGCCGCTTCAAGGTGCCTGAGCGCTACGGTGTCGCTGCCAAGGACTTTGCCGACTACCGCTTCGACGAGCCATACCTGAGCGTCGGCATCAGCGATATTCGCGGCATCGAGAATGCGCTGACGCTGACGCTGAACCAACAGACCGTCGACTTCCTGCCTGGCTCGCGGCTCGGCTGGCTGGGGCAGGGTGTGCATGTGCCGCTGCCAATGATCACCGCCCAGGGCGGCCCTGAGCTGACCTTCGGTTTTGACCTGCGCCTGCAAGGCACCGGCGAGTTCCAGATTCTGCCAGTGGGCAAATCCACCAAGGTGCACCTGTCGGCCGACTGGCCACATCCCAGCTTCATTGGCAACTACCTGCCCACCAATCGCGAGATCAATGAGCAGGGTTTCAGTGCCGACTGGCAGACGTCGTTTTTCTCCACCAACCTTCTGGAAACACTGCAAGCCTGCGAACCAAGCGACAGTTGTGAAGCGTTCCGCAGCCGGGCCTTCGGTGTGAGTTTCATCGACCCGGTGGACCAGTACCTCAAGAGCGACCGGGCGATCAAATATGCGTTGCTGTTCGTCGCCCTGACCTTCGCCGGCTTCTTCCTTTTCGAAGTGCTCAAGAGCCTGGCGGTGCATCCGGTGCAGTACGCCTTGGTGGGTGTGGCGCTGGCGTTCTTTTACCTGTTGCTGCTGTCATTGTCGGAGCACATTGGCTTCGCCTTGGCCTACCTGGCGTCGGCCAGTGCCTGTGTATTGCTGATCGGCTTCTATGTCTGCCATGTGCTGCGCAGCGTCAGCCATGGCCTGGGATTTTCGGCGGGGCTGGCGGGCTTGTACGGTTTGCTCTACGGCTTGTTGAGCGCAGAGGACTACGCGTTGTTGATGGGTTCGCTGTTGCTGTTCGGCCTGCTGGGGGTGTTCATGGTGCTGACCCGCAAGCTGGACTGGTACGGGGTTGGCGCGAAGCCGGCGGCGGCGATGAGCTTTGATCTGGGAGAGGTGAAATGAGCCGGTCGCTCGGGTTGCGTGAGGATCAGCGAGTGCGCGAAGTGTTGGTGATGCGCATTGCCGGGTTGTTCCCGCTGGATCCGGTGCGCTGCCATCGCGAGCAGGCTCGTTCCCACAAGGTGCAACACGACTCTATGTGGGAGCGAGCCTGCTCGCGATGAGGCCGGCACAGCTTGTGCAGCGTTAGACCCGGGGCACTGTTTCAAGCATTGATGGCCGCAAACTGACCTCGGCAAACCACGCCGCCAGTTGTGGATGGGCCCTACGCCATTCAAGGTCGGGATGGCGCAGGTCCAGGTAGCCCAAGGCACACGCCACGCTGATGGAGGCCACGTCGAAGTGGCAGGCCAGTTCGGCAATCGCCTCGGCTTCGAGCATGCCCAAGGCGCGGCGAATCTTGTCCCGTTGCGCCTCGAGCCATTCGTCCCAGTGCTTTTCCGCCGGGCGTAGCGCGGTTTCGTAACGGATCATCACCGCCGCATCCATGATCCCGTCGGCCAGGGAGGCCAGGGTCAGGCGCCGCCAGCGGGCCGCACCCTCGCGGGGGATCAGCGGGTTGCCGACGTGCTGGTGGTCGAGGTAATCGAGAATGACCCGGCTGTCGTGGATGACACTGCCGTTGGCCAGGCGCAGGGCCGGGATCTTGCTCAACGGGTTGTCATCGATGAGCGCCCGATCCGGTTTGACCGGCGTGAGCTGGCTGAGCTGCAATGCCACGCGATCCTGCTGACCGGTTTCGTGCAGCAGCACCAGGACCTTGCGAACGAAAGGCGAAGCGGGGTTGTGGAACAGCCTCATGCTGGGGGTGGACATGCAAAGTCTCCTCGATTGGCGGGCAGGACTTAGCCTAGACAGTTCCGGTGCGGCTGGCGAGTGGCCGCGTCCGGCTGAGCTTATCCGCGCTTGAGCAATCCCCAGGTCCCCAGCACCGTCGGAACCCCCAGGCCCACCCAGGCCACTGCATCCCACATCCCATCGCCCAGCAGCGCCGAAAACAACCCTGCTGCGCTCAGTACGCCAATCACCACGGGAATACCAAACACCTTCCAGAAACTCGACTGCCGAGGCCTCACGAGACGACCTCCGTGCCGACGGCTGCGCGCTTGGCCGCTTTACGCCGCACCAGCCACAGGTAGACGCCGCTGCCGAGGACGATGATGGTGAGCACGTCGAGGGTGGCCCAGAAGATTTGCATCGGCCGGCCACCGTAATCGCCGAAGTGCAGTGGCAGGGACAGGCTCATGACGTCCATGTACCACGGCCGCTCGGCCACGGCGGTGACCTCCAGGGTGCTGGCGTCGATCAATACCGGCGTCAGCAAGTGCGAGGTCAGGTGGGTGCCGCCTTTCATGAACACGCCGTAGTGGTGTTGGCTGGAAAACAATGTGCCGGGGAAGGCAATGAAGCTCGGTTCCATGCCCGGCGCGACTTCCTTGGCGATGTCGAGCAAGCGGGTAGCCGGAGCCAATTGCGTCAGTGGCGGGGCGTTGCGATAGGGTTCGACCATGGTGCTGAGGCTGTCGTTGCGCCAGGCGGCGATGATCAGGTCGGCGCACGCGGCAATCACGCCGGTGACGCCAACGGTGAGCGCCCAGACCAGCGTGACCACGCCGATCAGGTTGTGCAGGTCGAGCCAGCGCAGGCGCGTGGATTTGTCCTGGCGCACCGTGGCGAACTTCAACCGGCGCATGAACGGCAGGTACAGGACCACGCCGGAAACGATGGCGATCACGAACAACAGCCCCATGAACGCCAGCAGCAACTTGCCCGGCAAACCCGCGAACATATCCACGTGCAGGCGCAACATGACCATCATGAAACCGCCGTTGGCCGAGGGCATTTCCAGGGCCTCGCCGGTGCGCGCATCGAGCATGAAGGTATGGGAGGAATTGGGCTCGGTGTCCGGTGTCGGCGCCATGATGGTGAAGATGCCGTTGGGCTCGTCCTCGTCCCAGCCAAAATACTGGACCACTTCACCCGGACGATGGGCCTTGGCCTTTTCCACCAATTGCTGGAGGTCCAGGTGTGGCGTGTCGGCCGGCATCTCCCGGAACTCGGGGGCGTCGCCCAGCAGATGTTCGATTTCATGGTGGAAAATCAACGGCAGCCCGGTGATTGCCAGCATCAGCAGGAACACCGTACAGATCAGGCTGGTCCAGGTGTGGACAAAGGACCAGCGGCGGATGGTTTTGCTTTTCATGATGGTTCCAAATGCAAAAAGGCCGCTTGCGGCGAGCACACTATTGACTCAAGGCGCTAATCCATTGTGGCGAGGGAGCTTGCTCCCGCTGGGCTGCGCAGCAGCCCCTCTTGGATGAGCGCTGCGCACTCAAGCGGGAGCAAGCTCCCTCGCCACGGATCCATTCACTTCGACGAGTAACATTGCACTCAGCGGCGTGCCCTCAAAAGGTTTTGCAAATGCTAACCGTTTACCATTTGTAATTCACGCTGGCGACGACGTTGCGTTGGTCGCCGTAGTAGCAGTAGGAACCGTCACAAGTGGACAGGTAGTCCTTGTTGAAGACGTTTTTTGCGTCCACCGCCACCGATACCCCTTTGAGCGAGTTGTTCAGGCGCCCCAGGTCGTAATGGGCCGACGCGTCATACACGGTATAGGAGCCGACGTGGCCCCAATCGGTGTTGGTGGTGTTGCCATAGGTGTCGCCGACATAACGCACACCCGCGCCGACACCGAAACCGTCCAGCGGGCCGTTGTGCCAGGTGTAATCGGCCCAGGCTGTGGCCTGGTGACGCGGCACCTGGGTCATGCGCTTGCCTTCTTCAGCCACGGTGCCTTTGGTGATTTCGCTGTCGTTGTAGGTGTATGAGCCGATCAGCTTGAGGCTGTCGGTCACGTCACCGGACGCCTCCAGTTCCAGGCCGCGTACTCGTACTTCACCCACTTGGCGGGTGATGTTGTTTTCAGTGACGGAGTTGTTCTGCTGGGTCAGGTCGAACACCGCCGCCGTCAGCAGGGTTTTGGTGCCGGGCGGCTGGTACTTGATGCCGGCTTCGTACTGTTCGCCTTCGGTCGGTTTGAATGCATCGGTGCTGTTGACGTTGGTGCCGGCCGCAGCTTGGAAGGACTGGGCAAAGGAAATGTACGGCGTCACCCCATTATCGAAGACGTAACTCAGCGCCGCGTTGCCGCTGAATTTCTTGTCGCGCTGGGTGTTGGTCGCACCGGCCTGATTGTGGAACTCGGTGCCGGTGTGGATCCAGTCCTCACGACCACCGAGGGTCAGGCGCCAGTTGTCCAGGGCGATCTGGTCCTGGACGTAGAGACCGGTTTGCTGGGTCTTCTGGTTGTAGTCGTACATGGTGAAATACTGAACGTTGGAAAAGTCCTGTCCGTAGATCGGGTTATGGATATTGCTGTCGGGAACACCAGTGGAACCCCACAGCCAACGCGAATTGCTGTTGGAGCGCTGGTGATCCAGGCCTAGCAGCAAGGTGTGGCTCAGGCTTGCCGTTTGGAAGTCGGCCTGGAAGTTGTTGTCGACGGCGAACTGGCTGATGTCTTCGTCAACAATCCCGGCGCTGCGCTTGACTGTACCGTCGGGGCTTACTGCTTGATCAGGAGGAAATGTTCCCGCGGTGATGCCTTGGGACTCCAGATCACTCTTGGTATAACGCAAATTCTGGCGGAACTGCCAGGTGTCGTTCAGGCGATGTTCGAAGTTGTAGCCCAGCGCGTAGTAGGTACGGTCGTAGAATTCCCAATCCGGATCGCCGAGGTTCTTGTGGTGGGAAATCTTGCCCGCTGGCGAAGACAGCTTGGTGCCTTGCAACGGCAAGAACTGCCCGGTGATGCCGGTGTCGTCGCGGGTGTACTGGGACAGGAAGGTCAGGCGGGTGTCGTCGTTGATGTTCCAGGTCAGGCTCGGCGCGAGGTTGTAGCGCTTGTCCGGGATGTGATCGACCTGGGAATTGCTGTCACGTACGGTGCCGCTGAGCCGGTAGAGGAACTGGCCTTCGTCATCGACCTTGCCGGTGCTGTCGAAATTGATCTGCTTGTGTTCGTAGCTGCCGGCCTGCAATTCGACTTCATGGCTGCTCTCGGCTTGCGGGCGACGGCTGACCATGTCCAGCATGCCGCCAGGTGGCGTCTGGCCGTAGACCGAAGACGCCGGGCCGCGCAGCACGGCGATGCGCTCCAGGTTCCAGGGCTCGATTTTCGGCGTGATGTAGTTGCCCTTGGGCAGCGGCAGGCCATCGAGGAATTGGGTCGGGATGAAGCCACGGACCAACAGCCAGTCGTTGCGCGAATCCGAGCCGTAGCCGCTGCTCTGCACACCGGCGGTGTAGCGCAGGGCGTCATTGAGGTTGAGGACCGAACGGTCTTCCATCTGCTGGCGCGTGACCACGGAGACTGAGCGCGGCAGTTCGACAATCGGCGTATCCGTCTTGGTGCCGGCGGCAGTGCGGGTGGCGACGTAGCCCTCGGTCGGGCCCCACGCGGTTTCGCTGAGGCCGGCACCGATCACACTGGTTTCCGGCAAGGCCATGACGCCTTCAGGTACAGCCACCAGGCTGTAGGTGCCAGCGCTGCTTTGTTCCAGTTGCAGGCCGGTGCCGCGCAAGGCCTGGCGCAATGCGCCGGTGGCGTCGAACTGGCCCTGGACCGGGGCCGAGGTCTTGCCCGAGGCCAAAGACGGATTCAGGCTCAGGGCGAGGCCAGCCTGGCTGGCGATCTGGTTCAAGGTGCTGGCCAGTGGCGCGGCAGGCAGGTTGTAGGTGTGCACGCTCGAGGCCTGTTCGGCGGCCAGCAGCGGGCCGCTGGCGAAGGGAGTGGCGAAGGCGATGGCGATTGCCAACAGGCTGGGGCGCAACAGGGTGTCTAGCGGGCGGGACATACGGCGGCTCCTGAATGGAAATATTTCTCAATTGCCTGGGTGCCGGATGAAAATTGAAAAGTGATAGGGCTGGATGAAAATAATTTAGATTCGTTTTGCGGGTAGTGGCTTTGTATCAGTGATGGCCTCATCGCGAGCTTGCTCGCGATGAGGCCATTCTCTTCACCACAAAGCCATTCAGGGCTTGGCTTTAGCCCGGGGGCCCACCACCACCCACCACCGCGTGTGATGCTCGACCTGCACCGGCAAGGTCGGCAGCAGGGCGGTCAAGGCCAGGTCGGTGTCGTGTAGCGGGAAACTGCCGGTGATGCGTAAATCCGCCACTTGCGGCTCCACACCCAGGTAGCCGCGACGATAGCGCCCCAGCTCATGGACCAAATCTTCAAGACGCGCGTTATCCACCACCAGCATGCCGCGGGTCCAGGCATCGGCGCCGGGGTTCAAGGCGAGGGTCGGCCCGAGGCTGTCACGGCGCATCAGCACCTGTTGGCCTTCGCGCAGGATCTGTTCCTGGTCCGTGGCCTGGGGATGCGCCGCCACAGCGGATTTCAACACGCTCAGACGCGTGCCTTCGTCTTCACGCTTGACCAGGAATCGTGTGCCCAAGGCGCGCAGGCGGCCTTCACGGGTCTCGACGATGAACGGACGCGGGTCGTCGTGACCGGTTTCCACCAGGATCTCGCCTTCCTGCAGGACGATGCGGCGCTGCTTGTCATCGAAACGCACGTCCAGGGCACTGTGGGTGTTGAGGTTGATCAGCGTGCCGTCGTCCAGGCGCAGGGTGCGCTGTTCGCCTGTCGCGGTGCGCTGATCGGCCAGCCAGTAATCCAGCGGCAGGTAACGATCGCCGGCAAACAGCGCCAGGCCGATGGCCGCGATAACGCTGGCCAGGCCGCTGCCGACCTTGCGTATCCGGCGACGAATGCTCACCCGCGATTGCAGCAACGCGGCGCGCGCCGGCCCGTTGGCCACACTGAAGCGTTGGTCAAGCATGCCCAGCTGTCGCCAGGCCCGGGCGTGTTCTTCGTCGGCGGCATGCCATTGGGCGAAGGCTTCACGTTCCTGGGCGCTGCTCGAGTCCAGGGACAGCTGCCAGGCAATGGCGGCATCCAGCACGCTGGCCGAGACCGGTTTGGCATGGGCCTGACTCATGTCGGCTCACCATAAAGTGCGATGTAGCACTGGCGGATGCCTTGGGCGAGATACTGCCGTACGCGCGGCACCGAAACCCCCAGGCGCTCGGCGATTTCGGCGTGGCCGAGGCCGTCGAGGCGGTTATAGAGGAAGGCTGCGCGGGCCTTGCTCGACAGTTTGCCAAGCAGGCGATCGATGGCCTTGAGGTCTTCGAGAATGATTTGCTGTTCTTCCACCGAGGGCTGCTCGGCCTCGGGAATCAGCATCAGTTCGGTGAGGTAGGCCTGCTCCAATGCCGCTCGACGGAAATAATCGAACAACAGGCCCTTGGCGATGGCCACCAGAAACGCCCGCGGTTCGCGGGGCGCCTTCAGCTCTTCGCGACCCAGCAAGCGCACAAAGGTGTCCTGGCTCAGGTCCTCGGCCCGTTGCGAACACGCCACGTTGCGTCGCAGCCAGGCCAATAGCCAACCACGATGGTCACGGTATAACGCACCAACCAGATCACTGTGGGGGCTAGGGACTGACGACACGGAGCATCACCGATGTTTTAAGTAACGAGAATTGTTCGCGATTGTGTCAGAGGCGGGGGCGGGAAAGCAATTGGCGCCGGTCGGGCGGCGTGGGATAAGGAAATTGAGGCCGGGTTCTGCGTGGGAGCGAGCTTGCTCCCACAGGGTAGTGTGTTCATCTTCAAGGTGAGTCAAAGCGAAGGCGCTTGCTGCCGCCGTTTCCATTGGCTCAGCCGTTGTTGCAGGTCAAGCGGGCTCAGGATCTGTTGCTGGCGGGCGCGGCTGAACAGGATCAGCGCCAGTTCTGCCGTGGCCAGGGCGTCGGCACTGGCGTTATGGCGGTCGAAGACTTGCAGCTTGAACCAGTCGATCCACTCGTCCAGGCCCGACTTGCGCAGGTTGGCCTGGGGACAAAGCATCGGGGCCAGGTCCGCCACGTCGAGGAATGAATGCTGCAGGCGATAGCCCAAGTAGTCTTTCAAGGCGCGCCCGAGCATGTGGGAATCGAACGGCGCGTGAAAGGCCAGCAGCGGACTGTCGCCGACGAACTCCATGAACGCCAGCAGCGCCTCGGCCGGGTCGCTGCCGGCGGCAATGGCGCTGGGCGCCAGGCCATGGATCAGCACACTGGGTCCGAGTTTCTGTTTATCGCATTGCAAGGTGCGTTCGAACTGCTGGCTGAAGTCGATGGCGCCGTCTTCGATGACCACCGCGCCGATGGACAGCACCTGGTCCTTGTTCAGGTTCAATCCGGTGGTTTCCAGGTCCAGCACGACCCAGCGTTGTTCCCGCAGATCGCATTCACCCAAGGCTGAAGCCGCCGGCAGGCGTTCCAGGCGCCTCTGCATTTCTTCGGACAACATTGGTTGGGCTGGGCGCAACCAGGAAAAAATGCTCACAACTGATACCTCAGCGTCAGGCTGCTTTGCAGGCGTTGGGCCTGGCGCAGGGATTCGCGCAGGATACGTCGGTCCAGATGGTTGAGGCTGTCGGGGTCGACGCGGTTGGAGTAGGGCAGGTTCTCGCGGGTTTGCAATTGATGTTGCTGCATGCGGGTCTGTTGAATGAAGTGATAGGCCTCTTCGTAGGCTGCGCCATCGAGCGGTTCGATCACTTGCTTGTCGACCAATTGCCGCAAGCGCTCCAGGGTATTGTTGGCTTCGATGCCGTTGGCCAGCGCCAGCAGACGGGCGCCGTCGACGAAGGGCGTCAGGCCTTGCACTTTCAAATCGAGGGTGGCTTTTTCGCCGTTCTTGCGACTCAGCACGAAATCCCGGAAGCGGCCCACGGGCGGGCGGTGGCGCAGGGCGTTTTCGGCCATCATGCGTTGGAACAAACGGTTATCGGCCACTTGATCGAGGATCTGCCGGCGCAACTGCTCGCAGCCTTGCTCATCGCCCCAGACCACCCGCAGGTCGAAATAGATGCTCGAGCCCAGCAGGTTTTCCGGGGTTGCTTCGCGAATGAATGCCGAAAAACGCCGGGCCCATTCAGCTCGGGACAGACACAGCTCGGGGTTGCCGGCCATGATGTTGCCCTTGCACAAGGTGAAGCCGCACAAGGCCAGGCTCTGGTTGATCTGCTGGGCGATGGGCAGTAGCAGGCCGCGAATCTGCGCGGCATGGGCGGCGTCCCGGGCCTCGAACAAAATGCCGTTGTCCTGGTCGGTGTGCAGGGTTTGTTCGCGCCGGCCTTCACTGCCGAAGCACAGCCAACTGAACGGCACGCCTGGGTCACCTTTGTCGATCAGGGTCAGCTCGATGACCCGGCATACGGTGTGATCGTTGAGCAGGGTGATGATGTGGGTGATCTGGGTCGATGACGCGCCGTGGGCTAGCATGCGTTCCACCAGTTGGCCGATCTCGCCGCGCAGGGCCACGAGGTTTTCCACCTTGGGCGCGTTGCGAATGGTCCGGGCCAGGTGCACCAGGTCGACGCGCTGCAAGGAAAACAGATCGCGCTCCGACACCACGCCACACAGGCGTTGGTCCTTGACCAGGCAGACGTGGGCGATGTGCCGTTCGGTCATGGCGATGGCCGCATCGAAGGCGCTGTGGTCCGGCGAGAGGAAAAACGGTGCCTGAGTCATGTGTCCTACGATGGCTTGGGAAAAATCCCCGGCCCCATCGGCCACCACCTGCCGCAGGTCGCGCAAGGTGAAGATTCCCACCGGAGCTTTCTGTTCATTAACCACCACGATGCTGCCGACCTGCTGGTCGTGCATCAGCTTCACGGCTTCGCGCAGCGGCGTGTCCGGGCTGCAACTGACTGGATGGCGCATCGCCAGTTCGCCCAGTCGCGTGTTGAGGGAATACTGGGTGCCCAGGGTTTGCGCAGACTTTTGCTGGACCTGTTGATTGACCTGGTCGAGCAGGCTGCTGACCCCGCGCAGGGCGAAGTCGCGAAACGGGCCGGACAGGGCGAACAGCTTGATGAAGGCCAGTTTGTTCAACTGCAGGCAGAACGTGTCTTCGCCGGCCCGGTGTTCGGTGCGCGTGGCCCGTTCGCCCAGCAGCGCGGCGAGGGGGAAACATTCGCCGGTGGTGATTTCGAAGGTCGTCTCGGTTCCACCCTTGGCCGTATGCGGACGTTCACCTACCACCCGGCCTTGCTTGACGATGTAAAAGTGCTCCACCGGGCCGTCGGCTGGTTTGATGATGGTTTCGCCCGGGGCATAAAAACGCAGCAGGCATTGCTCCACCAGATAGGCCAGGTGAGCGTTTTCCATCTGGTTGAACGGTGGGAAACGCTGGAGAAACTGCAGTGTCCCCTGGATGTTTTGCAACACCGCGGTTTTCCCTGCCTGGGTGAAGGCGTCCGCTTTTTTCATAACCATTACGCAGTCTTTTTTGAATTGTTGTGGTCGATCTGTTCTCCCATGGTCGGCCCCTCAGAGCGGGGTGCCCATTGGACGTAAGTCTAGGTCGCGGCCTAGGGGTGAACTTACGGAAAAAACCTACGCCAGGCGTCAGAAAAATCTTCATTAAATGTTCTTGGAAAAAAATCCGACGAAGTGCACATTGAAGCGCCGCAGAACGATGTCTGACCACTGTGCCAGGGGATCGATTTAAAGAACGTAGAGAGCACCATGTCCGACCACGATATTTTGAGTGACGCCGAGCGCGAGGCGCTGAGTGCCGTCATGCTGGAACCCGACCTGCCGCCGCAGCGCGTCTTGATCGTCGATGACGACAAGGACGCTCGTGAGCTGCTGTCGGAGATCCTGGCGTTGGACGGGATTCACTGCATGACCGCCGCCAGTGGTGAAACGGCACTCAAGATGCTGGAAACCAAGCCATCGATCGGCCTGTTGATCACCGACCTGCGGATGGGCAATGTTGATGGGCTGGAACTTATTCGCCTGGTGCGCGAGTCTCCGCGGGCGGCGCTGCCGATCATCATCGTATCGGGCGATGCCGACGTGAAGGACGCCATCGAAGCCATGCACCTGAGCGTGGTGGACTTTCTGCTCAAGCCGATCGATACCGACAAGTTGCTGGGGTTGGTCAAGCATGAGTTGGGGATGGATCTCTAGCCTGTCGTGAGAATGGCGCTATCGGGTGCTTTTGTGGCGAGGGAGCTTGCTCCCGCTCGGTTGCGCAGCGACCGCAGTGCAGGTCAATAAGATTCCGAACGCTGGAAAAGGGTCTGCTTCGCAGCCCAGCGGGAGCAAGCTCCCTCGCCACAAAAGCGCTCATGTATTTGCAAATGAAAAAGCCCTGATCTTTCGATCAGGGCTTTTTCGTTGTCACGCGCTGCTCAATCACAACCCATTGGCTGCCTTGAACTCACGACGACGACGGTGCAACACCGGCTCGGTGTAGCCGTTAGGCTGCTTCGTGCCTTCGATCACCAGCTCGACCGCCGCCTGGAAGGCGATGTTGCGGTCAAAGTCTGGTGCCAGCGGACGGTACAGCGGGTCGCTGGCGTTCTGGCGGTCGACCACCGGCGCCATGCGCTTGAGGCTTTCCATCACCTGGTCTTGGGTAATGATGCCGTGGCGCAGCCAGTTGGCGATGTGCTGGCTGGAGATACGCAGCGTCGCACGGTCTTCCATCAGGCCGATGTCGTTGATGTCCGGCACTTTGGAGCAGCCCACGCCCTGGTCGATCCAGCGCACCACGTAGCCAAGGATGCCCTGGGCATTGTTGTCCAGTTCGTTCTTGATCTGCTCCGGCGTCCAGTTCGGGTTGACGGCCAGCGGGATGGTCAGGATGTCGTCCACCGATGCGCGCGCGCGCTTGGCCAGCTCGGCCTGGCGGGCGAACACGTCGACCTTGTGGTAATGCAGCGCGTGCAGGGCCGCGGCGGTCGGCGAGGGAACCCATGCGGTGTTGGCGCCGGCCAGCGGATGAGCGATTTTCTGTTCGAGCATCGCCGCCATCAGGTCCGGCATCGCCCACATGCCCTTGCCGATTTGCGCACGGCCTTGCAGACCGGTGCTCAAGCCGATGTCGACGTTCCAGTTCTCATACGCGCCGATCCACTTCTCGGCTTTCATGTCGGCCTTGCGCACCATCGGGCCGGCTTCCATGGAGGTGTGGATCTCGTCGCCGGTACGGTCGAGGAAGCCGGTGTTGATGAACACCACGCGCTCGCTGGCGGCCTTGATGCAGGCCTTGAGATTGACCGTGGTACGGCGTTCCTCGTCCATGATCCCGACCTTGAGGGTATTGCGCGGCAGGTTCAGTACGTCTTCGACACGGCCGAACAGCTCGTTGGTGAACGCAGCTTCTTCCGGACCGTGCATCTTCGGCTTGACGATGTACACCGAGCCGGTGCGGCTGTTGCGACGGCTGGTGTTGCCGTTGAGGCTGTGGATCGCTGCCAGGCTGGTGATCAGGCCGTCGAGAATACCTTCCGGCACTTCGTTGCCGTGCTGGTCCAGGATCGCGTCGATGGTCATCAGGTGGCCGACGTTACGCACGAACAACAGCGAGCGGCCGTGCAGGGTCACGCTCGAACCGTCGACGGCGGTGTAGACACGGTCGGGGTTCATGGTGCGGGTGAACGTCTGGCCGCCTTTGGCGACTTCTTCAGCCAGGTCGCCTTTCATCAGGCCGAGCCAGTTGCGGTAGATCACCACTTTGTCATCGGCATCGACGGCGGCGACCGAGTCTTCGCAGTCCATGATGGTGGTCAGCGCGGCTTCCATCAGGATGTCTTTGACGCCAGCGGCGTCAGTCTGGCCGACCGGGGTGCTGGCATCGATCTGGATTTCGAAGTGCAGGCCGTTGTGTTTCAACAGCACGGTGGTCGGTGCCGAGGCATCGCCCTGGAAGCCGATCAACTGGGCATCGTCACGCAGGCCGCTGTTGCTGCCGCCCTTGAGGGTGACCACCAGTTTGCCGTCGACGATTTTGTAAGCAATGGAGTCGACATGGGAGCCGGCCGCCAGGGGCGCGGCTTCGTCGAGGAAGGCACGGGCGAAGGCGATGACCTTGTCGCCGCGGACCTTGTTGTAGCCTTTGCCTTTTTCCGCGCCATCGGCTTCGCTGATGGCATCGGTGCCGTACAGCGCGTCATACAGCGAACCCCAGCGGGCGTTCGATGCGTTGAGGGCGAAGCGGGCGTTCATCACCGGCACTACCAGCTGCGGGCCGGCCATGCGGGCGATTTCGTCATCGACGTTTTGGGTCGTAGCCTGGAAATCCGCCGCTTCTGGCAGCAGGTATCCAATGTCTTGCAGGAAGGCTTTGTAAGCCACGGCGTCGTGGGCCTGGCCAGCACGGGCCTGGTGCCAGGCATCGATCCGCGCCTGGAAATCATCGCGTTTGGCGAGTAGGGCTTTGTTCTTCGGCGCCAGGTCGTGGATGACCTTGTCGGCACCGGCCCAGAACGCGTCGGCGGTGAGGCCGGTTCCGGGAATGGCTTCGTTATTCACGAAGTCGAACAGGACTTTGGCGACCTGCAGGCCACCGACTTGAACGTGTTCAGTCATTGCTTGCCTCACTCTGCTCAGCTATTTCGCTTTTCAGCTCTTCGATTTTGACAATGAAGCCTCGGGACATTTAAAGCACAAACCCCGGAACCAGTACATGCCATCGCTGGCGGCTGGGTGGTAAGCCTTGCTGACGGGGCTTTTCAGGGATGCGACTGCGCCTTAAGCAGACATCGGTACAACGTTATGTAGTGCTCGCTGCGGCATACTACATGATCAATTGCGGTTGTGAAAATTAGACTAATTGCGTCGTTCCGCGACCGACTAAAGCAGTACAGTCACGGCGCGGTATAGGATGTTCTCAAAAAAGCGGATCATTGTTCCAGATAAATCTAATTAATGTACACATTGTCCCGTGGCGAGGGAGCTTGCTCCCGCTGGAGTGCGAAGCGCTCCCCTATTTAGGGGGGCTACTGCGTAGCCCAGCGGGAGCAAGCTCCCTCGCCACGAAAGCAGGGCGGTGCCGATTCATGGCTTGCCTATACTGTCCCTTCCCCAACAAGAGGACTGCGCCATGGACCACCTCGTCATCACTGTTTTCGCCCCGGACAAGCCCGGGCAGGTCGAGCGCATTGCCGATTGCATCGCCGACCACGGCGGTAACTGGCTGGAAAGCCGCATGTCGCGCCTGGCTGGGCAGTTTGCCGGGATCTTGCGAATCGGCGCTCCCGCCGAGGCCCATGAGGAACTGATAGAAGCCTTGCAGGGGTTATCGACTTACGACATCCGCGTGTTGATCGCTGAAAGCGCCCTCGAGGAGTCCTGCACCTGGAAACCCATCACCATGGAGCTGGTGGGCAACGACCGTCCCGGCATAGTGAGGGACATCACCCGGCTGTTGAGCGAGCAGGGCGTCAATGTCGAGCGTCTGGTGACTTACGTCCGGCCGGCGCCGATGAGCAGCGAGCTGCTGTTCCACGCCGAAGCGATCCTGGGGGTGCCCTTGACCCTGTCGCTGGAGACGTTGCAGGAACGCCTGGAGACCCTGGCCGATGAGTTGATGGTGGAGCTCAAGCTCAGCGACGAAGCGTGACGAAGGTTATCCAAGGAAAAACTGCGCCTGCCTGTGGATAACCTGTAGAGACCCGGCTCCAGCCCAAGCCCGCCGGGCCTCGGCGAGGAATGCTCAAAAAATCATCAGTTTTCAAGGGCTTGTGCACAAACGGCGGGGATCACGCTGTGGATAACCTTGGGAAGGATGAGCGCAGGCCACGCCAGACGTGGCCTGTAGAGGTTTGTGCGTTTTTTGATCAGCTGCGCCGACGCATGCTGATCACCGCATCGACGCTGTACACCGCCAGCCCGGCCCAGATAAACAGGAACGCCACCAGTGTGCTGGACGACAGGTGCTCACCAAACAGCATCACGGCGAGCAGCAGCACCAGCGTCGGCGCGATGTACTGGAGAAAACCGATGGTCGTGTAGGGCAAATGCCGTGTTGCGGCGTTGAAGCACACCAACGGCACCAGCGTCACGGGGCCTGCCGCCACCAGCCACCAGGCTTCGGAGGTGGTCCAGAACGCCGCCTGGGCACTGGTGGCCGTGGGATTGAACAGCAACCAGGCAATGGCGATCGGCACCAGCATCCAGGTTTCTACCACCAGCCCCGGCAGGGCCTTGACCGGTGCCTGCTTGCGGATCAACCCGTAGAAGCCGAAGGTCAGCGCCAGCACCAGTGACACCCAGGGCAGGCTGCCCACTTGCCAGACCTGCTGCGCCACGCCGACCGCCGCCAAACCCACCGCCAGCCATTGCATGCGGCGCAGGCGCTCGCCGAGGATCACCATGCCCAGCAGCACGTTCACCAGCGGGTTGATGTAGTAACCCAGGCTGGCTTCGAGCATGCGCTCGTTGTTCACCGCCCAGACGTAGGTCAGCCAGTTGGCTGCGATCAGCGTCCCGCTCAGGGCGAGGATCGCCAGGCGCTGTGGGTTGTCCCGCAGTTCGCGCCACCAGCCCGGGTGTTTCCAGACCAGCAGCAACGCCGCGCCGAACAGGGCCGACCACAGCACCCGATGGATGATGATCTCCACCGACGGCACGCTGGCGATGGCCTTGAAGTAGATCGGGAACAGACCCCAGATGATGTAGGCACTCAGGCCCAGGATATACCCGCGACGCGGGTTGGCGGCTTGCATGCAGAATCCTTGCTTAGGCAGCTAACAAAGGCGTGATTGTAAGGAGATTTGTCGGGTCGTGCTGTGAACCTTTGTGAGCGTTTCACTGCAATTCCTTGCGGGAGCGAGCTTGCTCGCGATAGCGGTGGATCAGTCGACAAGGGCGTCGAATGTTCGATCGCAATCGCGAGCAAGCTCGCTCCCAGAGGGGATCCGCAGTGGTCGTCAGAACAGCTTCAACGGCTCTTCATTGAGCGCCGCCAGTTGCTCGCGCAACGCCAATACCTGGTCGCCCCAGTAACGTTCGCTGCCGAACCACGGGAAGCTGCGGGGGAACGCCGGGTCGTCCCAGCGCCGCGCCAGCCAGGCGCTGTAGTGCATCAGGCGCAGTGCCCGCAGTGGCTCGATCAGTGCCAGTTCTCGCGGGTCGAAGTCGTGGAACTCTCGGTAGCCGTCCATCAGTTCCGACAGTTGGCCCAGGCATTCCTGGCGATCGCCGGCGAGCATCATCCACAAATCCTGCACCGCCGGGCCCATGCGGCAGTCGTCCAGGTCGACGATGTGGAACACCTCGTCGCGGCACATCATGTTGCCGGGGTGGCAATCGCCGTGCATGCGGATGTTCTTGTGGGGCGTGGCGGCGTAGACCTCTTCGACGCGCTTGAGCAGATCCCTGGCCACCGACTCGTAGGCCGGCAGCAGGCTACGAGGAACGAAGCCGCTTGCCAGCACAGTGGCCAGTGAATCGTGGCCGAAGTTTTTCACGCCCAAGGCTTCACGATGCTCGAACGGACGGGTCGCCCCGACTGCGTGCAGGCGCCCGAGCAATTGCCCCAGGCGATAGAGCTGGTCGAGGTTGCCCGGCTCCGGTGCACGACCGCCGCGACGGGGAAACAGGGTGAAACGAAACCCGGCGTGTTCGTGCAGGCTGGTGCCGTTGTGGATCAGCGGCGCGACCACGGGCACTTCGTATTCGGCCAGCTCGAAGGTGAAGCTGTGCTCTTCCAGGATCGCTTCGTTGGTCCAGCGCTGAGGGCGATAGAACTTGGCGATCAGCGGCTCGGAATCTTCGATGCCGACCTGATAGACGCGGTTCTCGTAGCTGTTGAGGGCCAACACGCGGGCGTCGCTGAGGAAACCGATGCTTTCAACGGCATCGAGTACCAGGTCGGGCGTGAGGGTTTCAAACGGATGGGACATGCTGACTCCTGCGCAGCGGCAGGGCTGCCGCGTTCGGCCCAGCATGGTAGCGCAAAGCAGCCTGGATTGATCGGTGAGACTTGCACCGTTGTGGCGAGGGAGCTTGCTCCCGCTTGGGTGCGAAGCGCCCATAGAAGAAGGGGGCGCTGCGCAACCCAGCGGGAGCAAGCTCCCTCGCCACGAAGTGTTATGTCCCCGGTCCAGACAAGGGTCAGGCGCCGATGACCCCGCCATCCTCGCGGGTAATCACCATCACCGACGACCGCGGCTTACCGTTGGGCAAGTGCTCGGGGAAGGTTGAGCCGCCGCTGGGATGCTGGATCCCGACGAACATAGCCTTGTAGTCCGGCGAGAAGCTGATCCCGGTCACTTCGCAACCCACCGGCCCGACCATGAAACGGCGGATTTCACCGCTGTTGGGATCGGCGCAGAGCATCTGGTTATTGCCCATGCCGGCGAAGTCCCCGGCGTTGCTCGAGTCGCCATCGGTCTGGATCCACAGGCGTCCGCCTTTGTCGAAGCCCAGGCCATCGGGGCTGTTGAACATGTTCTGTGGATTGATGTTGGAGGAACCGCCCTTTGGCGTGCCGGCATGGACTGTCGGGTTGCCGGCGACCACGAACAGGTCCCAGGCGAAGGTCTTGGCGGCGTGATCGTCGCGGTCGGTGCGCCAGCGCAGGATCTGCCCGTAGACGTTCTTGGCCCGAGGGTTTGGCCCGTCCACTGGTAGGCCAGCATCGCCGCGCTTGGAGTTGTTGGTCAGGGTGCAATAGACCTGGCCGTCTTTCGGGCTGACCACGATCCACTCAGGGCGGTCCATGCGGGTGGCACCCACGGCGCTGGCGGCCAGGCGTGCATGGATGAGTACTTCGGCCTGGTCGGCGAAACCGCTGCTGGCGTCGAGGCCGTTCTTGCCATGGGTCAGCTCGATCCACTGGCCTTGGCCTTTGGGATGGTCCGGGTTGCCGTCGCCGGCATCGAAGCGCGCGACATACAAGGTGCCATGGTCCAGCAGGTTGCGATTGGCCTTGGCGTTCTTGTGATTGATGCGCTCGCGGCTGACGAACTTGTAGATGAATTCGCCACGCTCATCATCGCCCATGTACACCACGGCGCGACCGTCATTGGTTTGCGCCAGGGCGGCGTTTTCGTGTTTGAAGCGGCCCAGGGCGGTGCGTTTTACCGGGGTGGATTGCGGATCGAACGGGTCGATTTCCACTACCCAGCCGTGGCGATTGAGTTCGTTGGGGTTCTTCGCCAGGTCAAAGCGCGGGTCGTGCAAGTGCCAGTTGATTTCACTGCTGGTGACTGTGGCGCCATAGCGTTTCTGGGCCGCGTCGAACTGCAGGTCCGACTTGCTGCTGCCGAAGCAGTCAGTGAAGTTCTCTTCACAGGTCAGGTAGGTGCCCCAAGGCGTCATGCCGTTGGCGCAGTTCTGGAAGGTGCCCAGCACTTTCTTGCCGCTCTTGTCTGCGCTGGTTTTCAGCAGGTCGTGCCCGGCAGCTGGGCCACGCAGGCGAATCGGTGTGTTGCCGTGGATCCTGCGGTTGTAGCGCGATTCCTGGACGAATTGCCATTGGCCGCGCCGACGCTGGATTTCGATCACCGAGACGCCTTCGCTGGCCTGGGCCTTGCGCACGTCTTCGGCCGACTGTGGCTGGCCGCCATGAGGGAACAGATATTGGTAGTTGGTGTATTCGTTGTTGATCGCCATCAGCGCCCGGTTGTTGTCGCCGGGGAACGGGAACAGGCTCATGCCGTCGTTGTTGTCGCCGAACTGCACTTCTTGTGCGCGGGCGGTGCCGTTGCCACTGGGGTCGAACGCCGGTGCATTTTTCTGCAGGGGTTGGCCCCAACTGATCAGCACCGAGGCTTTGTAGCCCTGCGGCAGCGTGATGGTGTCGGCCGTGGCGGCGGCGATGCTGTTGAAGCCCAGCAGCCGGCTGTTGCCTTCGCTCACGGCGGCGGCCAGCACGCTGCGGCTCAGCAGGTTGCCGCCCAGGAACATCGCCGCGCCGCATAGGGCGCCGGCGCTGATGAAACTGCGCCGGCTCAGGCCGACGATCTTTTCCAGGTCGGTGGATTGGTTTTCTTCTAATAGGCTCATCTCAGGCTCCCTGCTGGTTTTGGCAGTCACCTTAAAGCGGGTCGATGAAACTATTGTTGCAACACGCTACAGCGGTGTGCCGAGCAGCACATTTGTCGCTGAAAACGTCACTTGCACCGGTGAGCCGCCTTCCAAATGCTGCTTTTGTAGCTCAAGCGGGTCGGCCAGGGCGCACAGCGTCTGGCCGTTAGGCAGGCTGATGCGCACTTCGCTGGGGCCGTCTTCGGCGGCGTCGACCTGTTCGATCATGCCGCGCAGTGTATTGATCCGCGGTTTTTCCACTTGCTCGACAGGGTGTAATTCCAGCCAGCCGGCCTTGATCAGCGCCACCACGTTGGTGCCGACATCCAGCTCCAGGCGCAGCGTGCTGTCGTGGGTAATCTGGGCTTCGATGACCAGGCCCCGGGCCAGCTCCAGGCGTACCCGGTCGTTGTGCCCCTGGGCCTCGATGCCCAGGACCTTGCCATACAATTGATTACGGGCGCTGGTGCGCAGCATCAGGCGACTGAGCAGGCCCAGGTCGTCGGCATCCTCGCTCGCTTCCAATAGTTGTGTCTGCAGCGCTTGCAGGCGCAGATACAGGCGCAGCACGCGTTGGCCTTCCTCCGACAGCCTGGCGCCGCCACCGCCCTTGCCGCCAACACTGCGCTCCACCAACGGTTGGTCGGCGAGGTTGTTCAACTCATCGATGGCATCCCACGCCGCCTTGTAGCTCAGGCCCGCGCTCTTGGCGGCGCGGGTGATCGAACCTTGTTCGGCGATGTGCTGCAACAGGGCGATGCGTTGTGGTCGCCGAGCGATGTGCTGGGTCAGAAGCGTGGGCAAGGACATGACGGAAAACTGCGTGCAAAGGTCGATGAGCGGACGTTGGCGCCTTGGGCGTGGCGCGTCAAGCCGACTCTCCGGGTTTCGGCGTGCGAGCGAGGCAGTACACATCGACCCGCGCAGCGCCGGCATCGAGCAGCAGGGCGGCCAGCGCCTGGGCGGTGGCGCCCGTGGTGAGCACGTCGTCGACCAACGCCAAGTGACGGTTGTGCAACGCAGCCTGGGGTGCCAGGGCAAAGGCCTGACGCAGGTTTCGCCGCCGAGCCCTGGCATCGAGTGCCTGTTGGGCGGGGGTGTCCTGGGTGCGTCGCAGCAGGTGTTCTTCGCAAGGGATCGCCAACGGCCCACTGAGCCAGCGGGCCAGCAGCGCTGCCTGGTTGAAACCGCGCTGGCGCAAACGCCGGGTCGCCAGTGGCACCGGGACCAGTGCGTCGGGGCGTTCCAGCCCTTCGTCGAAATGATGTTGCAACGACTGCGCGAGCAGGTCGCCCAGCAGTCGGCCCAGGGGCCATTTCGCCTGATGCTTGAAACGGGTGATCAAGCTGTCCACCGGGAAGTCGTAGGCCCAGGGCGCCAGGACCCGTTCGAAGGCCGGCGGCTGCGCGGCGCATTGTCCGCAACGCAGCCCGGCCATGGGCAGCGGCAAGGCACAGACGCTGCATTGATCGCCGAGCCAGGGCAGCTCGCTTTCACAAGGGGTGCAGATAGGCTGCGGCGTATCGGTGCTTTCGCCGCACAGCAGGCAGGATTGTTTGTTTTTTAACCAGATGTAAACCTGTCCTTTGTATCGTGGTTGACAGCGCATGACTCTTCCTTAAATATGCCGAACATCCGTGTCGCGCCTGTGGGTATTCCATGTCCCCAGGCGCCAGCCAAGCATAATCAAGGAAATGCCCATGAGCGCCAGCACCACTGCCAACCTGCGTCATGACTGGTCTTTGGCCGAAGTCAAAGCACTCTTCGTCCAGCCATTCAATGACCTGCTGTTCCAGGCGCAGACCGTGCACCGCGCGCACTTCGACGCCAATCGCGTCCAGGTTTCCACGCTGCTGTCGATCAAGACCGGCGCCTGCCCGGAAGATTGCAAATATTGTCCGCAGTCCGGTCACTACAACACCGGCCTGGATAAAGAGAAATTGCTCGAAGTGCAGAAGGTCCTCGAAGAGGCAGCACGGGCCAAGGCCATCGGTTCGACCCGTTTCTGCATGGGCGCGGCCTGGAAACATCCGTCGGCCAAGGACATGCCGTATGTGCTGGAAATGGTCAAAGGCGTGAAGGCCATGGGCCTGGAAACCTGCATGACCCTGGGCCGTCTCGACCAGGAACAGACCGAAGCGCTGGCCCAGGCCGGCCTGGACTATTACAACCATAACCTCGACACCTCGCCGGAGTTCTACGGCAGCATCATCACCACCCGCACCTACAGCGAGCGCCTGCAAACCCTGGCCTATGTGCGTGATTCGGGGATGAAGATCTGCTCGGGCGGCATCCTCGGCATGGGCGAGTCCCTGGACGACCGCGCCAACCTGCTGATCCAACTGGCGAACCTGCCGGAGCACCCGGAATCGGTGCCGATCAACATGTTGGTCAAAGTCGCCGGCACGCCGCTGGAGAATGCCGATGACGTCGATCCGTTCGATTTCATCCGCATGCTCGCCGTGGCGCGGATCATGATGCCCCAGTCCCATGTGCGGCTGTCCGCCGGCCGTGAAGCGATGAACGAGCAGATGCAGTCCCTGGCGTTCCTGGCCGGTGCCAACTCGATTTTTTACGGCGACAAGCTGTTGACCACCGCCAACCCACAAGCCGACAAGGACATGCAGTTGTTCGCACGCCTGGGCATCCAGCCCGAAGCCCGCGAAGAACATGCCGACGAAGTGCACCAGGCAGCGATTGAACAGGCGCTGGTGGAGCAGAAGAGCAGCGAGCAGTTCTACAACGCCGCTGTCTGACCACTCACCGATACCCGGATTGGAATGCAAGACCCTGTGGGGGCGAGCTTGCTCGCGATGGCGATGGAACATTCGCATTGATGTCGACTGACACACCGCTATCGCGAGCAAGCTCGCTCCCACAAGGGGCTTTGGCCAGTCTTTAAACAGTTGAGGCCTGCATGCCCTTCGATCTCGCCGCACGCCTGGCTGCCCGTCGTGCCGACAACCTCTATCGCCAGCGCCCGCTGCTCGAAAGCCCGCAGGGCCCGGAAGTGGTGGTGGACGGCCAGCCGTTGCTGGCGTTCTGCAACAACGATTACCTGGGCCTGGCCAATCACCCGCAAGTGATCGAAGCCTGGCGCGCCGGGGCGCTCCGTTGGGGTGTCGGGGGGGGCGCCTCCCATTTGGTGATCGGCCACAGCAGCCCTCACCACGCCTTGGAAGAAGCCTTGGCCGACCTGACCGGCCGCCCGCGGGCGTTGCTGTTCACCACCGGTTACATGGCCAACCTCGGTGCGGTCACCGCGCTGGTGGGGCAGGGCGACACGGTACTGGAAGACCGCCTCAATCATGCCTCGCTGCTCGACGCCGGCCTGTTGTCTGGTGCGCGTTTCAACCGTTACCTGCACAACGATGCCCAGAGTTTGGCCAGCCGCCTGGAAAAAGCCACCGGCAATACCCTGGTGGTTACCGATGGCGTGTTCAGCATGGACGGCGACATCGCCGACCTGCCGGCCCTGGCCCGTGAAGCCAAGGCCAAGGGCGCCTGGCTGATGGTCGACGATGCACACGGTTTCGGCCCGTTGGGAGCCAATGGCGGCGGTATCGTCGAGCATTTTGGCTTGAGCCAGGATGACGTGCCGGTGTTGGTGGGCACCCTGGGCAAGGCCTTTGGCACCGCCGGGGCTTTTGTCGCCGGCAGTGAAGAACTGATCGAAAGCCTGATCCAGTTCGCTCGCCCCTACATCTACACCACCAGCCAACCGCCGGCCCTGGCCTGCGCCACGCTCAAGAGCCTTGAGCTGCTGCGCAGCGAGCATTGGCGGCGCGAGCACTTGCAGGTGCTGATTCGTCAGTTCCGCCAGGGCGCCGAGCAGATCGGCCTGCAATTGATGGACAGCTTCACGCCGATCCAGCCGATCCTGATTGGCGATGCGGGACGGGCCATGCGTTTGTCGCAAATGCTGCGTGAGCGCGGGCTGATGGTCACGGCGATCCGCCCACCCACCGTACCGGCTGGCAGCGCCCGTTTGCGCGTGACCCTGACCGCTGCTCACAGCGAAGCCCAGGTGCAGCTATTGTTGAATGCACTGGCCGAGTGTTTTGCCCTGTTGGGACCGGAGCCAAGCGATGCGTGACCGACTGATATTGCTGCCGGGCTGGGGCTTGGGCGTTTCACCGCTGGAGCCGCTGGCGGCAGCGTTGCACGGGCTCGACGAACACTTGCGAGTGGAAATCGAACCGTTGCCGGCGTTGCTATCGAACGATCCGGATGAATGGCTCGAAGAATTGGACGCCACCGTGCCCCAGGATGCCTGGCTGGGCGGTTGGTCCCTGGGCGGTATGCTGGCCTCGGCGCTGGCGGCGCGTCGGGGTGAGCGCTGCTGCGGCCTGCTGACCCTGGCGAGCAATCCGGCCTTTGTTGCCCATGAGCAATGGCCGAGTGCGATGGATGGAGCAACCTTCGATGGTTTTCTCGCCGGCTGTGCGGCCGATCCACGCCAGACCCTCAAGCGCTTCAGTTTGCTGTGCGCCCAGGGCAGCAGCGACCCACGCGGGTTGTCGCGGTTGTTATTGGCCGGGGCGCCGGGCACATCGCCCGAGGTCTTGATGGCCGGGCTCGAACTGTTGGCGCAATTGGACACTCGCGCCGCATTGCAGCGCTTTCGTGGCCCGCAATTGCATCTGTTTGCCGGGCTCGATGCCCTGGTGCCGGCCGAAGCCGCGGGTGAGTTGCTGGTCTTGCTGCCGGATGTCGAAATCGGCCTGATCGAACAGGCCGGCCACGGATTCCTTCTGGAGGACCCGCACGGTGTCGCGGGGGCGATCCAGGCTTTTTTGCATGAGTCCGGCGATGACTGATCTGTCTCTTCCCAAATTGCCCGGTGCCTTGCCCGACAAGCGCCAGGTGGCGGCTTCGTTTTCCCGGGCGGCAACCAGCTATGACAGCGTGGCCGAACTGCAGCGCGACGTGGGCCAACAGTTGCTCGGGTGCTTGCCGTCTTCGTTTATCCCACAACGTTGGCTGGACCTGGGCTGCGGCACTGGCTATTTCACCCGGGCCCTGGGCGCGCGTTTTGGCGTGGATTCCGGCCTGGCGTTGGACATCGCCGAAGGCATGCTCAACCATGCTCGTCCCCAAGGTGGCGCTGCGCATTTTGTCGCGGGTGATGCTGAGCGGTTGCCTTTGCAAGCGGCGAGCTGTGACCTGGTGTTCTCCAGCCTGGCGGTGCAATGGTGTGCGGATTTTGCCGCGGTGCTGAGCGAGGCCCATCGTGTGTTGAAACCGGGTGGGGTGTTTGCCTTCACCAGCCTTTGTGTAGGAACTTTGTACGAATTGCGCGACAGTTGGCGTCAGGTGGATGGCTTGGTGCACGTCAATCGTTTCCGTGGGTTCGAGACGTATCAACACCTTTGCGCGGACAGCGGGCTGAATGTCGTCAGTCTGGAAAACCGTCCCCATGTGCTGCATTACCCCGACGTGCGCAGCCTGACGCATGAATTGAAAGCCTTGGGCGCCCACAATCTGAACCCTGGCCGCCCCGGCGGCTTGACCGGCAGGGCGCGGATCCTGGCGCTGGTTGAAGCTTATGAGCAGTTTCGTCAGGCGCTGGGACTGCCGGCGACTTACCAGGTGGTCTACGCCGTTTTGGAGAAACCGCTATGAGCCAGGCCTACTTCATTACCGGCACTGACACCGACGTGGGCAAGACCACCGTCGCGGCAGGCCTGCTGCATGCTGCGCGACAGGCTGGCATGAGCACGGCTGCCGGAAAACCCGTGGCCTCTGGCTGCGACGTGACGCCCAAGGGCCTGCGCAACGCCGATGCCTTGGCCTTGCTGGCCGAATGCTCGATACCGTTGACGTATGCACAGGTCAATCCGGTGGCGTTCGAACCGGCAATAGCGCCGCACTTGGCCGCTCGGGAAGCGGGCGTTGCGTTGACGGTGCAGTCGCTACTCGGCCCGATGCGCGAAGTGCTGGCGCTGGGCGCCGACTTCACCTTGATCGAAGGCGCGGGTGGTTGGCGCGTGCCGCTGGCCGGCCAGGACAATCTTTCCGATCTGGCGATCGCGCTGGGCTTGCCGGTGATTCTGGTGGTGGGCGTACGCCTGGGTTGCATCAGCCACGCGTTGTTGACCGCCGAGGCTATCGCCCATGATGGCTTGCAGCTTGCCGGTTGGGTCGCGAACATCGTCGACCCGGCCACCTCGCGCCTGGAAGAAAACCTGGCAACCTTGGCCGAGCGACTTCCGGCGCCGTGCCTGGGCAGGGTGGCGCGGATTCAGAGCGTGACGGCCGAAGCCGTGGCCGGACACCTGCAACTGGATCTGCTGGACTGAGTCCCGCCAAGGTTTTGCCTATGACGCGGCACTGTGCCATTAGTGTTTTTGTCGGGCCTTTTCCCGGGGCTTCTGATTCAATGGCCACTGTCGATCCTTCAAGAAGACGAGCTCTGCCATGGAAATCTCAGGAAGTACCGCGTTCTATGCCGGTCTGAGCACGATTCAGACAGGGCAGAACCGCGTCGATCAGGCCTCCAGCCAGATCGCCAACAATACGATCGAGCGTTCGGTCACCAGCCAGTCGTCCGAAGTCCAGGTCGATCGCCTGCGTTCGGTGGACCGTAGCCAGCAATCGGACGTGGCCAGCAACATGGTCGATATGGCCCAAGGCAAGTTCCAGGTGCAACTGGGTGTTAATGTCGCCAAGGCATCCGACGAAATGCTCGGTACATTGATCGATACGTTTGCCTGAACGTCGTTAGGCAAATGCACTCAACGCTTCATGCCGATTTGAGTGCATACCATCCCGCCTCATGAGCTTCCGATGTATCCCCAGATCGTTGGGGTAATTGCGCTACCAACTCCAGAGCTGCCTGCAATAACAACCCGCCCCAAGGGTTGGACTGTCACATCTGCACAGTCGCCGGGGCTTTGCGCCAAAAAGAAGCCCTCTAACTGTCCGCTCTGAGTCACGCGCTCGTACTGCCTCAGGTTTACACCCGCCGAGACGGCGGTACCTACCACCACGATTCTGCCGTCCAGTTGCAGAGTCATCGAGTTGTGGCTCAGTTTGTTTAAAGTGCGAGAAATCAGTAGCGGTTCACCGTTATTGAAACTTCCATCCATTTCACCGTTCGCTTCCAATCTGACAAGTAAGCCGCTTTGCAGGTCGTCTGGAGCGTTGGCGTAGCCGGCGACGAGAATCTTGTCGTCATTCTGGACCAGCACGCGGGTAACGATCTCCGGCTTAAAGCGCTCTGCAGGCAGCAATTGCGCGGCCTCTCCTTCAACAACGATATCGGCGAAACCGTTATTACCAAAGCTAAGGTCCAATTCGCCTGTCGGCATGTAGCGAGCAACGGTTCGCGTCCTCAGGGTTTCGTCCAGGCGTCGCCAACTGCCAGCCACAATGATCTTGCTATCCCTTTGTACCTGCACATTACAGGCGAAGCTTGCGTGGTCATGGAATCGGATATCGATGAAGCCGCGGCCTGCGCCGAAGCCAGTATCAAGTTCCCCGTTGGGTTGCAGGCAAAACAGGCGACTAAGCGATGCTTCTGGTTTTTCTTCGTCAGGAAAAAGGAAGTAAGTGGCGCAGATCAATATTTTTTGATTTTTTTGCAGGCATCCATCTACGAGTTTGTCATTCCATATCGACCCATGGTTTGCATTGACGGGGCCAGGGAGGCTCCTACGACCGAACACGATGTCATGACCGCCATTTGCAAGAAAACGCACCGCCGCCGGGTTCCACTCGCTGTTTTTTGACGAAGCTCCGATGAGCAGGATTTTCTCATCCTCTTGCAGCAATACGCGTGTCGGCCAGCTCTTGTCGCCATCCCGGAAATTCCAACCAATTTCCTGGAACGCCTCGTCCCTGGTCCCGTTAGGCAGGTAGCGCGTCAGTGCAAAATGATCCTGGAGTTGCAAGGCAAAGACCAATTTGGCTTCCCTGTCGTGAGCAATCGTGGTGGCGCTACCTCGTTCATTGAATTGAATATAGCCATCTGTACCAAATTTCCGGTCCAGTTCGCCTGGTATGCGATTCGAACTGTCTCCTGCGGATTGAGTGGCCATGTGCTTTCCTCCATTGGGAACTAGTCTGGACCGAAACGGCGCTGTTCTGTGCCTCGGAGTCAGTACACCAGTTTTCTCGCAAAGCCGAACCTGTAAAGGTTGACAGTCGTGGCGTTGGTCCGCGCCAAGCGCGATCAATTTCAAGACGAGGGACGAGTGGTAACGGATCGGTGCTTGACAAGATTTCGGCGTAAACGTATGTTTCAAACAACTGTTTGATCGCTACAACAAATCCACGCGGTCGTTCATTCCCGGTTACATCAGCAGAGGTTTATCGCTATGCCTGACTACAAGGCCCCCTTGCGTGATATTCGCTTCGTTCGTGACGAACTGCTTGGCTACGAAGCGCATTATCAGAGCCTTCCGGCTTGCCAGGACGCAACTCCGGACATGGTTGACGCCATTCTCGAAGAAGGCGCCAAGTTTTGTGAGCAGGTGCTGGCGCCGCTGAACCGCGTGGGCGACCTCGAAGGCTGCACCTGGAGCGAGTCCGGTGTGAAGACCCCGACCGGGTTCAAGGAAGCCTACAAGCAATTCGTCGAAGGCGGCTGGCCAAGCCTGGCCCATGATGTCGCGCATGGCGGTCAAGGCCTGCCGGAATCCCTCGGCCTGGCAGTCAGCGAGATGGTCGGTGAAGCCAACTGGTCGTGGGGCATGTACCCGGGCCTGTCCCATGGCGCGATGAACACCATTTCCGAGCACGGTACGCCTGAGCAACAAGAGGCTTACCTGACCAAGCTGGTGTCCGGTGAATGGACCGGCACCATGTGCCTGACCGAACCACACTGCGGCACTGACCTGGGCATGCTGCGCACCAAGGCCGAGCCTCAGGCCGATGGTTCCTACAAGGTTTCCGGCACCAAGATATTCATTTCGGCCGGCGAACACGACATGGCCGACAACATCGTTCACATCGTGCTGGCGCGCCTGCCGGACGCACCGGCTGGTACCAAGGGCATTTCGCTGTTCATCGTTCCCAAGTTCCTGCCTAACGCCGACGGCTCCATCGGCCAGCGCAACGCGGTGAGCTGCGGTTCCTTGGAACACAAGATGGGCATCCACGGCAACGCCACTTGCGTGATGAACTTCGACGCGGCCACCGGTTACCTGATCGGCCCGGCGAACAAAGGCCTGAACTGCATGTTCACCTTCATGAACACCGCACGCCTGGGCACCGCGCTGCAAGGCCTGGCCCACGCCGAAATCGGTTTCCAGGGCGGCCTGAAATACGCTCGCGACCGCCTGCAAATGCGTTCCCTGACCGGCCCGAAAGCGCCAGACAAGGCCGCTGATCCGATCATCGTCCACCCTGACGTGCGGCGCATGCTGCTGACCATGAAGGCCTTCGCCGAAGGTAACCGGGCGATGGTCTACTTCACCGCCAAGCAGGTCGACATCGTCAAGTACGGCGTGGATGAAGAAGAGAAGAAAAAGGCCGATGCACTGCTGGCGTTCATGACGCCGATCGCCAAGGCCTTCATGACCGAAGTCGGTTTCGAATCGGCCAACCACGGCGTGCAGATCTATGGCGGCCACGGCTTCATTGCCGAGTGGGGCATGGAGCAGAACGTTCGCGACAGCCGTATCTCGATGCTGTACGAAGGCACCACCGGCATACAGGCACTCGACTTGCTGGGCCGTAAAGTGCTGATGACTCAGGGCGAGGCACTCAAGGGCTTCACCAAGATCGTCCACAAGTTCTGCCAGGGCAACGAAGGCAACGAAGCGGTCAAGGAATTCGTAGAACCCCTGGCTGCGCTGAACAAGGAATGGGGCGAGCTGACCATGAAGGTCGGCATGGCGGCCATGAAGGATCGCGAAGAAGTCGGCGCCGCGTCGGTGGACTACCTGATGTACTCCGGTTACGCCTGCCTGGCCTATTTCTGGGCCGACATGGCGCGCCTGGCGGCGGAAAAACTCGCAGCCGGCACCACTGAAGAAGCCTTCTACACTGCCAAGCTGCAGACCGCGCGCTTCTACTTCCAGCGCATCCTGCCGCGTACCCGTACCCACGTGGCAACCATGCTGTCGGGCGCCAACAACCTGATGGACATGAAGGAAGAGGATTTCGCGCTGGGCTACTAAGCCTCACGCGCTTCTTCCAAAAGCCGCTGCTTCTTCGGGAGCAGCGGCTTTTTCATGCCTGCCACAAATTTGTATTCACCGCAGGCCCTTGTGGGAGCGAGCTTGCTCGCGATGGCGTTTGTTCAGTCAGTACCTTCATGGCTGACACACCGCTATCGCGAGCAAGCTCGCACACAGGGGCAACCAGGATCCTGAAACAATATTCATCCAACTCGACCCTAAGAAAACCGTCACCTCTGCCGTTACAGCGATGGCAGTGTGACATCTGTCACATCTCGCGTGCCTTACTGCTCCAGTTGCAGGCACAATGCCATCTTTGATCAGCCGGGTTGGAGCTTTACCCTTGCCGCGTTCTTCCGCTGTACGTTTCAGCCATTTCCTGCCGTCATTGCTGCTGTTGCTGGCGGGGCTTGCGGCTGCCTACGTCAAGGATCTCAACGTTTTCTTCACCTCGCTGTTCAACGTGCTCCCGACACTGGTGTTGTTGCTGGGTGGGGCGTATTGCGCGGTCTACCGACGTCAACGTGAGCTGTTTCTGATGGTCACGGTGTACATCGCCTATTTCCTGCTGGACACCCAGACTGACTTCTATCGCGATAACGGCAAGGTGCGCGAAGACGCGGCGGTGGTGTTCCATCTCGTTTGCCTGTTGTTGCCGCTGTTGTTCGGGCTGTTCGCCGCGTGGCAGGAGCGCACCCATCTGTTCCAGGACATGGTGGCGCGGTTCGCGGTGTTGCTGGTCTTTGGCAGCGTGGCGCTGGCCCTGGAGCAAAGTTACCCCCAGGCCTTGCTGTTGTGGCTTTCGGAGATCCGCTGGCCGGCGTTGCACGGTGCCTGGATGAGCCTGATCCAATTGTCTTACCCGATGTTCGCCGCCGCGTTCCTGCTGCTGGCCTGGCAATATTGGCGCAACCCCCGGCCACTGCATGCTGCGCAATTGGTGGGGGTGCTGGGGTTGTTCTGGATGTTGCCGAAAACCTTCATCCTGCCGTTCACCTTGAACATCATGTGCAGCCAGGTGATGTTGATGATCGCGGCAGCGGTCGCCCATGAGGCCTATCAAATGGCCTTCCGTGATGAACTCACCGGCCTGCCGGGCCGTCGGGCGCTGAACGAACGCATGCAGCGCCTGGGCCGCAATTATGTGCTGGCGATGAGTGACGTGGACCACTTCAAGAAATTCAACGACACCCACGGCCACGATGTGGGTGACCAGGTCCTGCGCCTGGTGGCCAGCAAATTGTCGAAAATCGGCGGTGGCGGTAGGGCGTATCGCTACGGCGGTGAGGAATTTGCCCTGGTGTTCGCAGGCAAGACCATCGACGAGTGCATGCCCCATCTGGAAGTCATTCGCCAGTCCATCGAGACGTACGCCATCCAACTGCGCAACCCTGACAGTCGTCCCCAGGACGACCAGCAAGGCCGCCAGCGTCGCTCCGGTGCCGGTGCGTCCAGTGTCTCGGTGACGGTCAGCATCGGTGTCGCGGAACGCCTCGAGCAACGCACGCCTGAAGAAGTGCTCAAGTCCGCCGACCAGGCGCTCTATAACGCCAAGGGCGCGGGGCGTAACTGTGTGATTGCCTTCGGGCAGAACCGCCGCGGTGCGGTGCGCATGGAGGCTGCCGCGGGTTGAGTGATGACGGCGCATTCAGCGTCTGGACTGTGATTGTGGGCCTGGGTGGCCGGCAGTAGGTTGAAACGATCTGCTACCGGAGAAAACCACCATGCCCGAGTACAAAGCCCCACTGCGCGACATGCGCTTTCTGATCGATCACGTCTTCGATTTCCATGGTCGCTATGCCGAGCTGGGCGCCAGCGACGCAAGCCCGGACATGGTCAGCGCGATCCTCGAGGAAGGTGCCAGGTTCTGTGAGAACGTGCTGGCGCCGCTCAATCGCTCCGGTGATGAAGAGGGTTGCCATTTCGACAACGGTGTAGTCACGACGCCGACAGGTTTCAAGCAGGCTTTCGCACAGTATGTGGAGGGCGGCTGGCATGGGCTGGCGGCGGACCCGGCGTATGGCGGCCAGGGCTTGCCTAGCTCCCTGGGCCTGGTCATCAGCGAGATGATCGGCTCCAGCAACACATCTTGGGGCATGTACCCGGGCCTGACTCATGGCGCCATGTCGGCGATTCATGCCCACGGCACGGCAGAACAGAAACAGACCTACCTGAGCAAACTCACCGCCGGCCAGTGGACTGGCACCATGTGCCTGACCGAAGCCCACTGCGGCACCGACCTGGGCATCATCAAGACCCGCGCCGTGCCCCAGGCCGACGGTAGCCATGCGATCTCCGGCAGCAAGATCTTCATTTCCGCCGGCGAACACGACATGAGCGATAACATCATCCACCTGGTGCTGGCCAAGTTGCCGGACGCTCCCGCCGGGACCAAGGGCATCTCGCTGTTCATCGTGCCCAAGTTCCTGCCCGACGCCAGGGGTGAGGCAGGGGCGCGCAATAGCGTGTCCTGTGGTTCGATTGAACACAAGATGGGCATCAAGGCATCGGCCACCTGTGTGCTGAATTTCGATGAGGCCAAGGGGTTCCTCATCGGCGAGCCGAACAAGGGCCTCAATTGCATGTTCACCATGATGAACCACGCCCGGCTCGGCACTGGCATGCAGGGCCTGTGCCTGGGCGAGGCGAGCTTCCAGGGCGCCATCAGGTACGCCAACGACCGTTTGCAGATGCGCGCGCTGACCGGCCCCAAGGCGCCGGAAAAAGTCGCCGACCCGATCATCGTCCATCCCGATGTGCGCAGGATGCTGCTGACCATGAAAGCCTTCAACGAAGGCAATCGGGCGCTGACCTATTTCACCGCGCAATTGCTCGATACCGCGCACCTGAGCCCGGACGAAACCGCCCGCCAGGAGGCCGAGGACCTGCTGGCGTTCCTCACGCCGATCTGCAAGGCCTTCATGACCGACACCGGGCTGGAGGTGACCAACCACGGCATGCAAGTGTTTGGCGGTCACGGCTTCATTCGTGAGTGGGGCATGGAGCAGTTGGTGCGAGATTGCCGCATCGCGCCGATCTACGAGGGCACTAATGGAATCCAGGCCCTGGATCTGCTGGGACGCAAGGTGCTGGGCAGCCAGGGCAAATTGTTGCGAGGTTTCACCAAAATCGTCCATAAATTCTGCGTGGCCAATGCCGAACACCCGCAGCTCAAGGCGTACGTCGCGCAACTCGACGGGCTCAACCAGCAGTGGGGCGAGCTGACCACTCGGGTTGGCATGGCCGCCATGAAGAATCCAGATGAAGTCGGCGCCGCCTCCGTGGATTATTTGATGTACAGCGGTTACATCATCCTGGCCTACCTGTGGTTGCGCATGGCATTGGTGGCTCAGTCGCAACTCGACAGCGGCAACGGTGACGGCGATTTCTGCCAGGCCAAACTGGCGACCTGCGAGTTCTACTTCAAGCGGCTGCTGCCGCGTACCACCGCCCATCGGGCTGGGGTCGAGGCCGGGAGCGACTGCCTGATGAAGCTACCTGCAGAGTTGTTTGCCCTCTGACTGAACCCGTGGCGAGGGAGCTTGCTCCCGCTGGGCTGCGTAGCAGCCCTCCTTTGTGTGAGTGCTGCGCACTCAAGCGGGAGCAAGCTCCCTCGCCACCATCAACATTCAAGCCTGCATGTTGACTAAAAATAACAAAACAGTCACAGGTTGACTCTATGTGTCTCAAAAGTTGTTGGGGTACACTCAAGCCACTGCAAAAAGCGTTTTCTTTCGAACCAACTGTTTAGATCCTGCGAGGTTTGCCATGGCTGACTACAAAGCGCCCCTGCGCGATATGCGCTTCGTCCTCAATGAAGTGTTTGAGGTCGCGAAACTCTGGGCCCAATTGCCGGCGTTGGCCGATGCCGTGGATGCCGAAACGGTCGAAGCGATCCTTGAAGAAGCCGGCAAAGTCACCAGCAAAAGCATCGCGCCCCTCAGCCGCGCCGCTGACGAAGAAGGTTGCCACTGGGCCGACGGCGCCGTCACCACGCCGGCAGGTTTTCCACAGGCCTACAAGACTTACGCTGAAGGCGGTTGGGTCGGTGTCGGCGGTGACCCGGTGTACGGCGGCATGGGCATGCCCAAGGCCGTTTCGGCCCAGGTCGAGGAAATGGTCAACTCCGCCAGCCTGTCCTTTGGCCTGTACCCGATGCTGACCGCCGGCGCCTGCCTGTCGATCAATGCCCACGCCAGTGAAGAACTGAAAGCGGCGTACCTGCCGAACATGTACGCCGGCGTCTGGGCCGGTTCCATGTGCCTGACCGAGCCTCATGCCGGTACGGACCTGGGGATCATCCGCACGAAGGCCGAACCCCAGGCAGACGGTTCCTACAAGGTTAGCGGCACGAAAATTTTCATCACTGGCGGTGAGCACGACCTCACCGAGAACATCATTCACCTGGTGCTGGCGAAACTGCCGGACGCGCCGGCAGGCCCCAAGGGCATCTCGCTGTTCCTGGTGCCCAAGTTCATGGTCAATGCCGACGGCAGCCTGGGCGCGCGCAACGCGGCCAACTGCGGCTCGATCGAACACAAGATGGGCATCCAGGCATCCGCCACCTGCGTGATGAACTTCGACGAAGCCGTGGGTTATCTGGTAGGCGAGCCGAACAAGGGCCTGGCGGCGATGTTCACCATGATGAACTACGAACGTCTGGGCGTCGGTATCCAAGGCCTGGCCTCCGGTGAGCGTTCCTACCAGAACGCCATCGAATATGCCCGTGACCGCCTGCAAAGTCGTTCGCCAACCGGTGCGCAGAACAAGGACAAGGTCGCCGACCCGATCATCGTCCACCCCGACGTGCGTCGGATGCTGCTGACCATGAAAGCCTCGAACGAAGGCGGCCGGGCATTTTCCACCTACGTGGCGATGCAACTGGACACCGCCAAGTTCAGCGAAGATCCAGTCACGCGCAAGCGCGCCGAAGACCTGGTGGCGTTGCTGACACCGGTGGCGAAGGCCTTCCTGACCGACCTGGGCCTGGAAACCACAGTCCATGGTCAACAGGTGTTCGGCGGCCACGGTTACATTCGTGAATGGGGCCAGGAGCAACTGGTGCGCGATGTGCGTATCACCCAGATCTACGAAGGCACCAACGGTATCCAGGCGCTGGACCTGGTGGGGCGCAAGATCGTCGGCAGCGGCGGTGCGTTCTACAAGTTGTTTGCCGATGAAATCCGGCACTTCACTGCCACTGCGAGCAGCGACCTGGCGGAGTTCACCAAGCCGCTGAACGATGCGGTCGGTACGCTGGATGAGCTGACCGAATGGTTGTTGGACCGAGCGAAAAGCAACCCGAACGAAATCGGCGCGGCGTCGGTGGAGTATCTCCAGGCGTTTGGCTACACCGCGTATGCCTACATGTGGGCTCTGATGGCCAGGGCGGCCTTGGGCAAAGAAGGCCAGGATGATTTCTACGCGAGCAAATTGGGCACGGCGCGGTTCTATTTCGCCCGTCTGCTACCGCGTATTCACTCTTTGAGTGCTTCGGTGAAGGCAGGGAGCGAGTCGCTGTTCTTGCTGGAGCCCGGACAGTTCTAAAAACTGACATTGTGTAAGCAAACGCTTACACAATGTGCTGGCGTTTTCCCTCTATCGGCAGGTTGGATCCAAGGCTAATCTACTTCACATGGACGCCGCGCAGGATGCGCAAAAGTAACAACACGGACACGTAGGATTCTGCCAGGAAGGCGGAGTGAAATGGATGTCAGGGAAACAGTCTGCAAAGCCCCGCTTCGGCGGGGTTTTCTTTTGGTGCGCCAGGCATGGCGCGTTGCGCGCAAGCGCAACCAGCTTGGCTGTGGTGGTCACGCTGGTGACTTGGAGGTGAAAGTCCTCTACACACCCGGCAAGGGGAAGTGTTAGCCAGAGGCAAGGGTGTCGCGGGTGACTGCGAATCTGAAGGAAGCCCGAGGCAAAAATGCTGGCCTGACGAACAGGAAGCGGATTAGGCGGTGCAGCGGGGTAAGGTAGCCAAAATTGCCAAAGCCCAATACTTGCACGGAACGCTGTGACGTAGATCCGACAGGCATAAGCAGGAAGGTCGCGCGAATTACCCTGGGAGATCTGCCCGTTTGCCAGTGTGCTACCGAGCGTCGAGAGGCGACGGGATGAACGTGTAGAAGTCAGCCGAAGCCGTAGTAAGTGGCGGTTAACCGCGTCACCAAGGGCCGAACAGGTTGTGCCGCCGGTAGGCGTCAGAGTCTCGTTGAATACCGAAATGCAGAAATTTCTCCCAGAGAAGACTGTGACTCCGAGTCCTGGACAGAATCCGAGGATGACGGCTGACAGCGCACAGGTATCGACGGCGTTTGTGACGTGGACGAACGCGGAGCCGGACACGCTGATGGAGCGAGTGCTTGCACCCGCCAACCTCAGACGTGCGTATCAACGTGTGGTCAGCAACAAGGGCGCACCGGGTGCCGATGGCATGACGGTGGAGCAACTGGCGCACTACACGAAACAGTATTGGCCGATCCTCAAGGCCCGGTTGCTGGCCGGCGAGTACCACCCGCAAGGTGTGCGCGCCGTCGAAATCCCTAAACCCAAAGGTGGAACACGACAGTTGGGTATCCCCTGTGTCGTGGACCGTCTGATCCAACAGGCCCTGCTGCAACAGCTCACGCCGATCTTCGACCCCCTGTTCTCGGACTACAGCTACGGCTTTCGCCCGGGCAGAAGCGCTCATCAAGCCATCGAAACAGCCCGCGCCCACGTGGCGGCGGGTCACCGCTGGTGTGTGGAACTCGACTTGGAGAAGTTCTTCGATCGGGTCAGCCACGATGTATTGATGGCCTACGTCGAGCGTCAAGTCGAAGACAAGCGAGTGCTCAGGCTGATCCGTCGCTATCTCGAGGCTGGGGTCATGTCGGGTGGGATCGTCAGCCGACGACAGGAGGGGACGCCGCAAGGCGGCCCGCTCTCGCCGTTGCTGTCGAACATCCTGCTCAACGAACTCGACCGAGAGTTGGAACGACGGGGCCATCGCTTCGTGCGTTACGCCGATGATGCGAACATTTATGTGCGCAGTCGCCGTGCTGGCGAACGAGTGCTGGCCGGGGTTGAGCGCTTCCTGAGCCTGCGTCTGAAACTAACGCTGAATCGGGAAAAGAGCCGAGTGGCACGGCCGTGGGTCTGTGACTATCTGGGCTATGGGATGAGCCGGCATCGACAACCGAGGTTGAAAGTGGCAACGCTGAGTCTGGATCGCTTACGCGACCGGCTCAGGGAATTATTGCGCGGGGCACGGGGCCAAGAGATGGCGAAGGTCATTGAGCGGATAAGACCGATGCTGCGTGGCTGGGCGGGCTACTTCAAGCTCAGTCAGAGCAAGAAGCCACTTGAGGAGTTGGACGGATGGGTGCGACGTAAGCTTCGGTGTGCCATCTGGCGCCAATGGAAGCAGCCCTCGACGAGGGCGCGCAACTTAATGCGCTTGGGGCTTGGCGAAGCTCGTGCCTGCAAGTCAACGTCGAATGGCCGCGGCCCATGGTGGAACTCGGGGGCGTCGCATATGAATCAGGCGCTGCCGAAGAAACTGTGGAACCAACTCGGACTGGTCTCGATACTGGACACGATCAACGGCTTATCTGCATAACCTGAACCGCCGTATACGGAACCGTACGTACGGTGGTGTGAGAGGACGGCGGATGCAAATCCGCCTCCTACTCGATCCTGCGTTTTTTTGTTCCTGGCAGGCGTCCTCCATCGGGGCTGCTTCTGGTTGCGTTTCACTGAACCCTGGCGAGCGGCCTGGGGTCAATGAGCTATATGGCAATTTGGCCATCGTCGATCAGGGAGTTATCCATGGATTTCATTCGTATCATTATCGCCATCCTGCTGCCGCCATTGGGGGTGTTTCTGCAGGTGGGTTTTGGCGGGGCTTTCTGGCTGAATATCCTGCTGACGCTGCTGGGTTATATCCCTGGCATCGTGCATGCGGTGTACATCATCGCCAAGCGCTGAGGCCATGAGGGATTTATCTGTGGCGAGGGAGCTTGCTCCCGCTGGAGCGCGCAGCGGTCCCAATGTTTTTGCGATTGCTGCGCAATCGAGCGGGAGCAAGCTCCCTCGCCACAATGAGCGCCGTTGTCATAGACCGCAATCGATCACCCTGCGATAAAACAACCACTCATGCTCCAGCGCATGAGCCTGGTTCGCCGCCTTGCGAAAACCGTGGCGTTCATCGTGATAGTAGTGCGCCTCGACCGCCACGCCGTTGGCCTGTAAAGCGTTGACCATGACGCGGGTTTGCTGCGGCACGACCACGGCGTCCAGTTCACCCTGGAAAAAGATCACCGGCACGCGAATGTTCCCGGCGTGCAGCAGCGGGGTACGGGCGCGGTAACGCTCGACGTCTTGTTGCGGATCGCCGATCAGCCAGTCCAGGTAATCACCTTCGAACTTGTGCGTAGCACGGGCCAGGGCGACAGGATCGCTCACGCCATAGAGGCTGGCGCCGGCGCGGAATACATCATGGAATGCCAGGGCGCAGAGCGTCGTGTAGCCACCGGCACTGCCGCCTCGAATGAACGCGCGTCGGCCATCGATCAGGCCTTGTTCGTCCAGATACGCGACCACCGCGCAGGCGTCCTCGACATCCACCACGCCCCAATTCAAATGCAACGCCTGCCGATAGGCCCGGCCATAGCCGCTGCTGCCGCGGTAGTTGAGATCGGCGACGGCAAAGCCACGCTGGGTCCAATACTGGATACGCGGGTCGAACAGGGGATAACAGGCCGAGGTGGGTCCGCCATGAATGAACACCACCAATGGTGGCTTTGCGGGTGCGTTCATGGCCGGGTAGAAGAACCCGTGGGCCTCGCCTGACGCGGATGGATAGCGCAGGGTTCGAGGACGGCTGATCTGTTCGATAGGCAAGGGCGTGACGCCGCCGGCCAGCACGGCCACTTCGTGGCTGTGCCGCTCAATGGCAATGACCGCCGATGGCCGGGTCGGCGAGGCTGCAACGGCGTAGATGAACCGTTCATCCAGCACCAGGCTGCGAAAGCGGGTGTAGGGGCCGGTGAAGTCTTCTTCGACATCGTCACCGTGGCATAGACCCAGGCGCCCGAAACCCGCTTCGGTCCAGCTGGCCAGGTACGTGTGTTCGCCCAGCGGCAGCCAGGTGCAACCACCCAGTTGCCACGGCGCTGGGGCGTGATCGGCTTGGGCGGCAGGCAGCGGTTCCAGGCCCTGGGCCGACTCCACCCAAGGCTGCCAGTAACCCCCGCGATCAGTCAGGCAATAAAGACGACTGGCCGCATCGAAGCGCGGTTGCTGGATGGACTCTTCTTCACCGTTGCCCGCGACACAGCGCGGCGCACCCCAACCCGCGGTGTTGCGCTCGGCCAGCATCAAGCGCGTTGCGGTCCAGGGTTGATGCGGGCGGCTCCATTCAATCCAGGCGAGCCGCTGGCCGTCCGGGCTCACGGTGGGTGACGCGTAGAAATCCGCACCTTCGGCCAGCAGGTGTCGCTGATGATCCACCAGCCCGATCGACACCAGGCGATGCTGGTTGGCCCGTTCTTCCACCGCCAGTACCTGGCCGTCGGCGAAGCTCAGATCCCCATAACGGCAGTCACCCGAGGTCAGCGCTATGGGGCGTTCGTCGTTCAGGGATTGGTGGTACAGCTGCTGGTCGGCCTCATTGACGAACAGCACACCGTAATGGCTCAGGCAGAATGATCCACCGCCGTATTCATAGACCCGGCTGCGCGCGCTGAACCCGTCCGGTGTCAGGCAGCGGGGCATGGCGTCTTGCCAATGCCAGATCCGGCAGGCACCGTCTGCGGGGCGGTATTCATTCCAGAACAGGCCCAAAGGCCCGAGCTGCAGTTCGGCGAAGTCGGTGCCGGCGGCAACGGCCTGGGCGGCGCTGAAAGGCTCAGCCTTTGGCGATGAGGCGCGAGTTTCGTTCATTGCGAAAGGCCAATTGTTCGATGGTTTGCGTGGCGTGCTCGGCGTCTTCACGCGCCTGCAGGATCACCCCGTGATGTTCGGATTTGCTGCACACCGGGTCGGCGTTGCTGGCGTCGCCGGTGAGCATGAACGCCTGGCAGCGGCAGCCGCCGAAGTCCTTTTCTTTTTCATCGCAGGAGCGGCACGGTTCGGGCATCCAGTCATAACCGCGGAAGCGGTTGAAGCCGAATGAGTCGTACCAGATGTGCTGCATGCTGTGGTCGCGCACGTTGGGAAATTGCACCGGCAACTGGCGGGCACCGTGACAGGGCAATGCCGTGCCGTCCGGCGTGACGGTGAGGAAAATGCTGCCCCAGCCGTTCATGCAGCCCTTGGGGCGTTCTTCGTAGTAGTCCGGCGTGACGAAGATCAGCTTGCACGGATTGCCTTGCGCTTCCAGCTTGGCGCGGTATTCGTTGGTGACACGCTCGGCACGCACCAGTTGTTCCCGAGTGGGCAGCAGGCCGACGCGGTTGAGCTGCGCCCAGCCATAGAACTGGCACGTGGCAAGCTCGACGAAGTCGGCCTCCAGAGCGATGCACAGTTCGATGATGCGATCGATCTTGTCGATGTTGTGCCGATGGGTCACGAAGTTCAGCACCATCGGGTAGCCGTGGGCTTTCACCGCCCGGGCCATTTCCAGTTTTTGCGCGAAGGCTTTCTTCGAGCCGGCCAGGAGGTTGTTCACCTGCTCGTCGCTGGCCTGGAAACTGATCTGGATATGGTCGAGGCCGGCCTTCTTGAAGTCGCTGATTTTCTGCTCGGTCAGGCCGATGCCGGAAGTGATCAGGTTGGTATAGAAACCCAGCCGGCGCGCCTCGCCGATCAACTCGGCCAGGTCCTGGCGCACCAACGGCTCGCCGCCGGAAAAGCCCAGCTGCGCGGCGCCCATCTCGCGGGCTTCGCGAAAGACCTTGAACCATTGCTCGGTGCTCAACTCCTGGCCCTGTTCGGCGAAGTCCAGCGGGTTGGAGCAATATGGGCATTGCAGCGGGCAACGGTAGGTCAGCTCGGCCAGCAGCCACAGCGGCAGGCCGACTTCAGGCTTGGGCGGCAGCCCGTTGGTCTCAGACAAGTTCGATCCAGTGCTGTGCACGGGCGACCTCCATGAATTGCTCGATGTCGTCACCGAGTTCCGGCACGTCGGGAAACTGCTTCGCCAACTCGCCGACGATGGCCGCGACATCCCGTTCACCGTCGATCAGCCCGCCGATCAGCGCAGCGCTGTCGTTCAGCTTGATCATGCCTTCAGGATAGAGCAGCACATGGCCTTTCTGTGCCGGTTCGTACTGGAAGCGATAGCCAGGGCGCCAGCGTGGGGTTTGGCTGCGGTTAAAACTCATAAGGTAATTCCTTTGTGCCAAACCCGTTGGTCGGTCACGCTGTGGTAGGGCGGGCGGTTCAATTCATAGGCCATGCTCATGGCGTCGAGCATGCTCCAGAGGATGTCCAGTTTGAACTGGAGAATCTCCAGCATTCGCTCTTGCCCTGCGCGGGTGGTGTAGTGCTGCAAGGTGATCGCCAGGCCATGCTCCACGTCACGCCGGGCCTGGCCCAGGCGGGTGCGGAAGTATTGATAGCCGGCTGGGTCGATCCACGGGTAATGCTGCGGCCAGCTGTCCAGGCGCGACTGGTGGATCTGCGGGGCGAACAGTTCGGTCAGCGAGCTGCTGGCGGCTTCCTGCCAGCAGGCCCGCCGGGCGAAGTTGACGTAGGCGTCCACGGCGAAACGCACACCTGGCAGCACCAATTCCTGGGAGCGCAGTTGATCGGGGTCCAGGCCCACCGCCTGGCCCAGCCGCAGCCAGGCTTCGATACCGCCGTCTTCGCCGGGCGCGCCGTCATGATCGAGCAGGCGCTGGATCCACTCACGGCGGATCTCCCGGTCCGGGCAATTGGCCAGGATTGCGGCATCCTTGAGCGGGATGTTGACCTGATAGTAAAAACGGTTCGCGACCCAGCCCTGGATCTGCTCGCGAGTCGCGCGGCCCTCATACATCGCCACGTGATAGGGGTGATGGATGTGGTAATACGCGCCCTTGGCACGCAGGGCAGCTTCGAACTCGGCGGGGGACAGGGGGGTGTCAGTCATTTCCGTTGCTCCTACAGTTCAATACTCATGCCGTCGTAAGACACTTCGACATTGCGCCGCACCAGCTCGGCCCGTTCGACGGAGTCTTCATCGAGGATCGGGTTGGTGTTGTTGATATGAATAAGGATCTTGCGCTGATTGGGCAGTCGCTCCAGCACTTCCAGCATCCCGCCGGGCCCATTCTGTGCCAGGTGGCCCATTTCCCGGCCAGTGCGGGTGCCGACGCCACGGCGCTGCATTTCATCGTCGTCCCACATCGTACCGTCCACCAGCAGACAATCGCTGCCGGCCATGATCTCCAGCAACGACTCGTCGACCTTGCCCAGGCCCGGGGCATAGAACAGTTTGCCTCCCGTGCGAAGGTCTTCGACGATCAGCCCGATATTGTCGCCCGGGTGCGGGTCGAAGCGGTGCGGTGAATAGGGCGGTGCGGCGCTGCGCAGGGGCAGCGGGGTGAAGCGCAGGTTCGGGCAGGCCGGGATGGTGAACGATTGGTCGAGTTCGATACGGTTCCAGCTCAACCCGCCGTTCCAGTGGGTCAGCATGTTGAACAGCGGAAAGCCTGTGCTCAGGTCTTCATGGACCATGTCGGTGCACCAGACCTGGTGCGGGCACCCTTCGCGCAGGCTGAGCAGGCCGGTGGTGTGGTCGATCTGGCTGTCCATCAGGATGATCGCGCCAATGCCGGTGTCGCGCAGGGCCCGGCCCGGCTGCATCGGGGCGAACGCCTGGAGCTGGGCGCGAATGTCCGGGGAGGCGTTGCACAGCACCCAGTTCACACCGTCATCGGACAGGGCGATGGACGATTGGGTGCGCGCCTGGGCCCGCAGGCTGCCGTCGCGAAAACCTGCGCAATTGGCGCAGTTGCAGTTCCACTGGGGGAAACCGCCACCGGCGGCAGAACCTAGAATCTGGACGAACATGGCTGCTCCATCTGCAAACCGAAATAAAAACGCCTCGGCTGGCCGAGGCGTAGTGCTGCGTGCTTAACCGCCTGCAGCATTCAACGGCTGGCGAAGTACATGGTGACTTCGAAACCGATACGCAGGTCGATATATGCGGGTTTGGACCAGGACATGGGAATACTCCTTTGGTTGGGATGCTTTCGTTAGTTGGAACGGTTGAGACCTATACATATAGTCCACCTCCGCGCGGAGATGTTCAGATGCTTAGGCGGCTATGTTACTAAATCTGACAGATCGTTCGCCGCGATTCTCGAAGAAAGCTCATTACGGCCGCTGCAATGATCACTGCGGCGCTTGCCAGCGCTCTCCCGGACAGGCTCCGTTGCTCAGGCAATACCATCCCCCTTCAGCCTCGATCAGACGTTGGGCGGCTCTTTGTAGCTGCGTGCGATCCAGGTACACGATGGCAGCGGAGAGTTGTTCAAGATAATCCGACGGGTGGCCGGCCAGCTTGCCCTGCCAGAGCAGCTCGGCGGCCTGGGCGCAGGGCAGGGCGGTGCTCTGGAGTTGGGCGGCAAGCGCCTGCTGCTGGCCGGTCAGGGAAACATCATCGAGTTGCTGGAGCAACGTCGGTAACCCGGCCAGGAACTGTTCGATGTGGGCGCTCAGTTGCGTCGCCGAAAGGCTGGGCGATTGGACGCCGAACAATATCCCGGTTTGCCCGTCGATCTGCTTCAACCCACTGAACACCGCATAGCCCAACTGCAACTCGACGCGCAGGCGCTGATAGAACGGCGTCTGACACAGCTGTGCCAGCAATCGCCAGGCGGCTTCGTCGGCCAGCGTCGGGGTGGCTGTCGGGCAAAACAGCAACACGGCCGGTTCTTCGCCGTGAGTCTGGAGCGTATGCCAGAGGCGTTGCCCGCGAGGTGCCGGCGCCAGGCTGGCTTCATCGCCGGCAATGCCCGGCACTCGGGCCAACGCAGGGCCCAACGGCCCTTGGGTGGCCGCCGACAGGCCGATGCACAGCCCGTCCCATCGGGCCGTTGTCCACACGCTTTGGTCGCTGTCGGGCATTGGCAACGCTGACGCTTGGCGGTTGGGGTGGCAGTGATCTGGCAGCGCCTTCAACAGATGCCGAATCGGCATCGGCGGGGGTTCCTGACTGGCCAGGGCCATTGGCAGCGGTTGCGCAAGCTTCGTCAGAACGTGTTCGAGCACCAACGGTATCGGCGCCTGTAAGCCAACCAGTTTCAGTAGCCATTGATTACCGGAGGACTGGAAGCTGACATCCACGCCGGCCTGGCGAGCATCCTCTCGCACATCCTGCAGGTGCCGGTCGAGCCTGGATTGAAAGTCCAGTGGTGTCTGGGTCGTCAGTTGCCAGCGCAGGTACACCGCGCCTTCACGACCGTTGTCTGGCAGCGCCTGGCTGAACTGCATGGGTGAGCGTTCCCGACGCCCCCGGGAGCGGTCCTGGGCGAAGGTTCGCAAGCCGCGGTGGGCGCTGGTCTGGCCGCGTATCAGCCCGGCGCGGGGCGCTTCGCTTGGCGTTTGCAGGAACGGATTGGGTGCGGGCAGTTGCCAGGGTTCCACGACGTTATCGGCGGGGTGCAGTTGCTTGAGGATTTCCCTGAGCCTCACGAGGTCGTTTGCCAACAGCGGCCCGTCACGTCCTTCACCGTCCCAGCGGGCCACCTGCAAGGCCGATCCTGTCTCCTGCCGGCGCTGCAACAGTGCGGTGAACTCCTGGCGCAACGGCGCCCAGTCGTCCTGGGCGGCAAAGAAGCCCAGCCAGTCGTGCAGCAACGGCTGGATTTGCGCCGATGCCGGAGCATTGGCGTGCTTGAATTCGATGTGCAGCAGCGCCTGCCCGGCAAACTCATACAGCGCGGTGGCCTTGAGGCTGTCAGCCAGGCCGCGCTGACGCAACGTGGCGAGCAAGCCGCCCGGTTTGCTGGAGTTCAGCCACATACAGAGAAAGTCCAGGGCTTGAGGCGAGGCGGCCGGTAAATCTTCGAAGGCGAACAGCAGATCAAGGCAACCCTCGCGGGCCTGTTGATAACTTGTCGGGGACGATGCCATCAAACTTGGTGGTGCCGGCCTGGCAAGCGCTTCACCGCCAGGTAGGTGGCTGCCGAACTGTTCAGCCAGCGCTTTCAAGGCGTCGATGCTTTCCGGGCCGGCCAGGCTCAAGGTCATCTGGCCGCTCTGGTAAAAGCGGCGATAGAAGTCGTGCAAGGCGCTTTGGAATTCGCTTTGCGCCACCGCGAGGCTGTCGCGATTGCCGGCATGAAAACCCCGCAGCGGATGGGTCGCCGACAGGCCGTCGTGCAGGGCAAGCTGCCGCTGGGCTGCTGCATCCTGGGACCAGGCGATGAACTCGGCGTGCAGCACTTCTCGTTCGCGCAACTGATCGGCCTCATCCAGGCGTGGGTGAGTGAGCATGTCCCCCAGCCGTTCCAGTCCCTCGGCGAAGGTTGCGGGTGGCAATTCGAAGAAAAAATCCGTGGTGCGTTCGCTGGTGCGTGCATTGACCTGGCCGCCATGGCGCTGCACGTAGGCCATCAGGTTCTCCCCAGCGGGAAAACGCTCGGTGCCGAGGAAGAACAGATGCTCGAGCAAGTGCGCCAATCCCGGCCAGGCCAGGGGCGCGTCATGGCTGCCAGCCGCGACTCTCAGTACTGCAGCGCTGCGCTTGAGGCCTGGGACGTGACGCAGTGTCACCCGCAAGCCGTTGGCCAGGGTTTCAGTGTGGGGGCGGAGGGAGTCGGGGGCCGGCATGAGCGCTTCCAGAACAAAGATGCGCTCATGCTAGCGGATTAGGCCGCGTTCTCAATCCTCAATCAGTGTTTGTGCAGGTCGTCGTAAAGCTCAGGGCGGCGATCGTGCAGGTAGTTGTAGGCCGCGCGGGAGTCGTCCATCAGTTGTCGATCCAGTTCTGCGACGATCAAGGCCTCATCCAGCCCTGCAAGCGCCGGGCGGCGGCCATTCGGCGCGGCGATACTGCTTTGGCCACAATACTGCAATTCACCTTCGTGGCCGCAGTAATTGGCGTACGCCACGAAACACTGGTTCTCGATGGCCCGGGCCCGCACGGTGACGTCGGCGATGAACTCGTAAGGTTGCATGTTGGCGGTCGGCACCAGGATCAGCTCGGCGCCGGCCAGGGCCAGGCGTCGGGCATTTTCCGGAAATTCCAGGTCGTAGCAGACCAGGAGGCCAAGCTTCCAGCCATTGAGCTCCACGATGGGCAATGCGGCGTCGCCGGCGCTGAACATGGCGTGATCGAGGTCGCCGAACAGGTGGCTCTTGCGGTAGTTGGCCAGGCGCTCACCCTGGGCGTCGATCAGTTGCACGGCGTTGTAGATCTGCCCGTCTTCGCCGCGCTCAGGGTAGCCGTAGACAATCGCCAGGCCGGCGGCCTTGGCAATGCGGGCGATCTGTTGCGCCCACTCGCCGTTGTAGACCTCGGCCAATACATTCACCGCGTCGACGCCGATGTTGTAGCCGGTCATGAACATCTCCGGCAGCACCAGCACATCGGCGCCCCTGGCTTCCAGCGCCACCTGGTGCAGGCGGTGCAGGTTGCCGGCCGGATCCAGTGGCAGCGGTGGGCATTGGTAGAGGGCTACGCGCATCGAAAACTCCTTTTATTCGGGCAGGGCGATCGGACCGATCTCGTGGAACACATCACCAGGACCCGGGTTCTCGGCGTGAGTTTCACCGCCGAAGTGCTTCATGATCCCCCACACGGCATTGAGTGAGGTCTGTACCGCGCCTTCGACCCAGGCCGGTGTCCATGAGACGTCATCACCGGCGATAAAGATCCCGCGTTGTTCGGCCGGCATGTCGTCCTGCATGAAATGCGCATACATGCGTTGGTTGTAGCGATAGTGGCCGGGCAGGGCGCCTTTGAACGCACCGAGGAAATGCGGGTCGGCTTCCCAGGACACGGTAATCGGATCGCCGATGATCCGCGCGGCGATGTCCACCTTGGGATAGATTTTCTTCAGGGCATCGAGGGCCAGCTTCACGCGTTTTTCCACCGGGTGCGGGAGCATTTTCAGCGCGTCGCTCATCCAGGAATACGATAGGCAAATCACCCCTGGCTTGTCGTCCCCGTTGTCGAACAGGTAGGTGCCACGGGTAAGGCGGTCGGTCAGGGTCATGCTCATCAGGTCGCGGCCGGTCTCGGGGTCCTGGTCCTTCCAGAATGGCCGGTCGACCATCACGAAGGTCTTCGACGATTGCATGTAGCGGGTGCGGTCCAGGGCCATCCACATTTTTTGCGAGAACAGCGCTTCTTCGCATTCGATCTGGGTGGTCAGCAGCCAACTCTGGCAGGTGACCAGCACAGCGGCGTACTCGCGGGTGTTGTCCCAGACGTCGGTCACGCTGAATCGGCCATCAGCCGCACGGGCAATGCGCTTCACACCGCTGCGTGGGGCACCCAGGTGCAGCGAATTCAGGCTGGTCCCTTGCGGCCAGTGCGCGCAGCGTTCCGGCACGTGGTTCCAGATGCCGTGGGGCACCTGCTCGACGCCGCCGACCACCAGGTGCTGGTGGTCGTCGCAGTTGGTCATCACGACCCGGAAGATTTCCAGCATCGAATTGGGGAAGTCCGAATCCCAGCCGCCGGTGCCGAAACCGACCTGGCCGAACACTTCGCGGTGCTGGAAAGAGAGCTTGGCGAAGGCCTTGGAGGTGGCGACGAAGTCGTAGAAGGTGCGGTCGTCCCACAGTGGCACCAAGGTGTTCCACAGCGCCTTGAGGCGTGGCACGTCGCGGTCGCGGATCGCCTGCTGGATGTCGCCGAAGCGCGAGCCATCCTCCAGCGCATCGGCCCAGGCGTCGGCGACTTCCTGGAACAGTGCGGGAAGGTCCGCCAGTTTCTGTGCGTAGTAGGTCTGGCCTTCCAGGTCGATGACCGTGCTGCCGGACGCGGGGGTCAGCGGGTTGGGGAATGGTTTGGTCTCCAGGCCCAGCTTGTCGACGTAATGGTAGAACGCGGTGGAGGACACCGGAAAACGCATGCCGCCCAGCTCGGCGATCACCCCTTCGGCACCATTGAACGCTTGTGAGCGCAGGCGCCCACCCATCTTCGACGCCTCGTAGACCACGGGTTTGAGACCCAGCTTCATCAGCTCGTACGCCGCCACCAGGCCGGCGATCCCGGCCCCGACAATCGCCACTTCGGTACCGTGGTTGTGGGCGGGTATGCTGCCCAGGCCAGCCGGATGCTCGATCCAGTCGTCAAAGGCGAAAGGAAAGTCCGGCCCGAAAATGGTGATGGGCTTCTTACCGTCTGCTGGGTGGCGATTGTTCTTGTTCATGGCTGACCTTGATGGGCGACTCGACGCGGTGTTCGCGTCTGAGTATAGGAAAGATGCCAGCCATTCTAGGGAGGGTGGAACACGTTAATAAGACACAATATGTCGTCGTTTTGAGCATATGGCAGTCATTTTGATCTGTTCATAAATCATAATGACGAAATCTGTCCACTGTGGGGGCGAGCTTGCTCGCGATAGCGGTGCGTCAGTCCATGAAGGTGCTGAGTGAATTAACGCCATCGCGAGCTCGCTCCCACAGAAACGCGCCCTAACAATTGTCTGCGCGATCAACAGCAACAGATACCCGCCGAAACTCCTATGGTTATTCCCTTGAGGTTATATATCCTGGGTGGCATATTTGTATGAAATGGGACGTTGAATACACTGACGAATTTGAGTTGTGGTGGGACCGTCTCAGTGAGTCAGAGCAGGACTCGGTACAGGTTTCGGTGATGCTGCTCGGCGATACCGGGCCGTATCTGGGCTTTCCTCACACCAGTGATATCAAAGGTTCGCGTCATGGCAACCTTCGTGAGTTACGGGTGCAACATGCAGGTAGGCCTTATCGTGTGCTCTATGCGTTTGATCCACGACGCTGCGCCATCCTGCTGATCGGGGGAGACAAGACCGGCCAGGACCGTTGGTATCAGCAATATGTGCCTTTGGCCGAACGCCTCTATGACGAGCATTTGGAAGTATTGGAGAGAGAGGGCATTGACCATGGCTAAGAAATTTTCCGATTTGATGGCGCGTCGTTCGCCTGACTCCCAGGCGCGTGCACAGGCTCTGTATCAGCAGTTGCGTGCAGAAATGCCGTTGCACGAGTTGCGTCAGGCACAGGAGTTGAGCCAGGAGGCCTTGGCCAAGGCACTGCATATCAACCAGGCGGCAGTCTCGAAAATGGAGCGCCGTACAGACATGTACATCAGCACATTGCGCAACTACATCCGGGCCATGGGGGGGGAATTGGAGATTATCGCGACCTTCCCGGAGGGGCAGGTCAGGATCGAAAATTTCTCCCATCCAACACCGTAACTTACGTTGTTCCCAGTGGGAGCGAGCCTGCTCGCGATAGCGTCGGTTCAGTCAGCGCTTTCATGGACTGACAGACCGCCATTGCAAGCAAGCTCGCTCCCACAGGTCAAGTACGCAGGGCTTAGACTGGCTGGCCTCGATCGATCTTGCTGCTGAGGATGATCGAGGTGGTGGTCTTTTCCACGCCGTCCACGCTGCCGATCTGGTCCAGCAACTGGTCCAGCTGTTCCGGCGAGTCCGTGCGCAACCAGGCGACATAGTCGAACTCACCGCTGACCGCGCACAGTTGCTGTACCTGGGCCATGGCGCTCAAGCGTCGCAGCACGTCCTTGCCGGAACGCGGCTGGACCTTGATGCCGACGTAAGCCTGCAAGCCGCCGTCAATCACCCGTTGGCCCAGGCGCACGCCATATCCGGTAATCACCTTGGTCTTTTCCAGGCGCGCCAAGCGTGAAGTTACGGTTGTCCGGGCGATACCCAGCTGCCGGGCCAGCATGGCGACGCTTTCCCGGGCATTGATTTGCAGGGCCGCGATCAGTTGGCGGTCGATTTCGTCGAGGACGGGAGGGCGGGTGTCAGGCAAGGTGGGCTCCGGCGGGGGCATCGGTGGCGAGCATGTTACAGGCTCTCGCGTTCGAAATAGCCAATGGCGGGTAAGGTCAGCGCTCGCCAGGCAGGGGCCAGGTGTACTTGCGAAGACCTGAGCCAGAAACCGTCCTGGCACACCAGCTGTTCAGCGGGCGCTTGCAGCAAAAGGGTCAAAGGCAATGACTGTACCGAACCTGGGTCGTCATTGTCCTCTGCTTCCCAATCGCGCTCGAAACACCGTACATGCAGCTGTTCGTCGTCGAAGCTTTCAAACAGCGGCCGATTGCCCAGCCACTGCGGATGCACCCGCAACGTGTGTTCCTGGACATCCAGGAGCAGCAATTGCCAGCCTCGATAACTGCCACACTGTTCTGTCACATCGGTTGCCATGCAGGTCAGGGCCAGGTAACGGCTATCCGTCGACCAGATCATCGACGGTGCCAGATCAACCAACGCGCAGCCTGAGGCTGTCAGCAAATGGCCTCCGAGCCGGGGCGCCTGTGCACGCACCCAACTGTCGGCATATTCCGTTTCGCTGCCGAACAGCCAGGCGGCATCCTGATGGTCGGGGGCAGGCTGGATGAAGTCACCGTCGGCGTTGGCCACTTGCGGACAATCCACCAGGCGCCAAGGGGCAACGCTGTGCAGGTGTGTATCGCTCACCTGCAGCTCCACGGTGTTGTAGAACAGCCGGGATTGTTCGTCGGATTGAAAGAACGAAGGGACGCTATCGCTCTGCGGCGCGGGGATGTTGAAGCGTTGCAGTGCGCTGCTCTCCAGGTCTTGATCAAGACGTCCGGCAACCACTGCCAGGCTCAGCCGGCCGGCGCGGAAATCGAGCAGGCGGGCGACCCACATCGCGGGCCCCTGCAGCAGCTGTCGTTCCTTCAGATCGGCGACCACCCCGTGGGTTGCGACCGTCGTGGCACCGTCGAAGGGCAGCAGGGCCAGGTAACGCCCGCAATCGGAGACCCGATGATCCAACAACCAGCGGCCAGGTAATTGCCAGTCGCCGATCTGACAGCGATAACCGCCCAGCCCATCGGGATTATCGCCAAGCCAGGTCAACCGCGCGCGCACCCCGTCCTGCATCGGCTGCGTCTCGATGTACGAGTCACCGCGCTGGCCTTGGCTGTCCAACGGCATGGCGATGGTCATGCGGGTCAGCGCAAATTCGCCAACCTGCACGCGACCTTGGGCGTCGTGACCGATCTGGGTCTCGGTATCGCCGTGGATGCTGTCCAAGCGGTAGCCATAACGCCCGGAGCCCGGTCGCGGATAGTCAAGGTACGAGCCGATCTGCACATGGCTTGCGTCGAGACCCAGCAACTCGTGCCAATAGAAGGACGGTTCTGTTTCGCTCTTCACCCAAGGCGAGGGCAGGGCGCGCCAGCCCAGGTCCAGCTGCCACAGCCAATACTGGTCGCCGTCTGCATGAGGGGTTTGTTCCTGGGCCAGACACACCAGGGCGCGTTGATCGCTGCTCCATACCAACGGCGCATCGGCCGCCATCAACAGGCCGGCCGGTTGCCCGTTGACGCTGATGGCGTAGCGCGGTGAAGCCAGCGGTTCCAGCGGCTGGGCCAGGTCGCGAAATGTCGCGGGCAAGGCAATCTCGCCCCACAGGCAGTGCTGGCCGTCTGCGGAACGCCGCTCGAAGGTAGGTTGAACCTGCTCAGGATGCCACTCGGAGTCCAGCCATAGATCGGCGAAGGGGACCAATTGGGTAACGCTGGCCGTCTGGAACAGCTCATCCAGTCGGATTTCGCGAACGCTGTCGTCCACAAGCGGGCTATGGCGCCCGCTCAACACGCCGAGATCAAAAGCGTCCAACTCCCAGAGTTCGCTGTCGGCACAGCGGTACACCTGGCGCTGTTGACGGTCGAGGACGACCAGCCCCCAGTTCTGCCGGGACGGTACGGTTGCCGCAAAGTAGCGCCCGTCGCGGGAGAACATTGACGAAGAGCCAAGGCCTTGCAGGAGCACGCCGTCGGGGAACAGATAGTCACAATAAGTGGGGCCACCCATGGCGATTTCACTGTGGTTGAACACTCGGATCGGCTCGCCTTCAGGCGTCAATTGCGGCTCGCTTCCACCCCAAGCACTGGCGCCTTTGCCGGAAACGGACGTCAAACCCAGGCGCCGCTCCCAGGCACTGACACACGCCAGCCCGCCGCCGATGCTGGCGATGGCCGCCAGGATGCCCCACCACTCAGGCAAGGCCCGACCCACACTGAAACCCAGGCCGAACACGGCGCCGACGATCAACCTGCCACAGACTCGCCCGGCCGACAGAAAACCGAATCGTGCGGCAAACCCCATCAGCAGGCCGAAGAACAACACCGCCAGCAAAGCCAATGGGGGAGGCAATATCGTGACGAAAAAAGCCGGCACCAGCAGGATGCCGAGTTGCCAGAACAGTTCAAGAAACAGTCGGGAGAGGCTGGGGCTGGCGATGATGGAGATCTCGCTTGAGGAGGTTGAACGGGCCTCGCCCGTCGTTAATTCCCCAGAGTATTACTTCCAGGTGAGTCGAGGAACAAGGAAAGGGGGCGGCGAGTTGCCAAAGTTGCTATCGCGGTCAAGCAACGGAGAGCTTTTGAAGTCGATTCGGGGGACGGATGTTCCGGTGAAAGGTGAGCACGTTAACTTCGAGGGCATATCTGCTTTGATTTTTTGGGAAGTTAGGTATACGTTACATTTAATCTTATTTGTCTTGTATACATAACATGGATTATTCCCTCATCCTCATGCGTCTGGGCGAGCAGGTTCGCAAGCGCCGCCGCAATCGCGGCCTGACCCAGGCCAATCTCGCTACCTTGGCAGGTGTCACTCGGCAGAAGGTCATTGCCATCGAAAAGGGTGACCCGTCGGTGGGGATGCTTGCCTATGCACGAGTCCTGGGGGCCCTGGATTGTGAGTTCGCCGTGGTACCGGCTGCGATGCCTACGCTTGAGGAAATCCAGGGAGTGTTCGACTGATGACGACCTTGCTACGGGTAGCAACACCTGAAGGTGATAGTGGGAGGATCCTCTCCAGCACTGGAGACTACCTGTTTCGTTATCGCGAAGATGCTGATGCACAGGCGGCAATCAGTTTATTGATGCCTGTGCGTCTGGATGAATACCGTCATCGAGAGCTGCACCCGATCTTCCAGATGAATCTGCCCGAAGGTTACGTCTTGGAGCAGCTACGCAACCGTCTGGCCAAGGTGACGAACGTCGACCCCATGCTGCTGCTTGCACTGTCTGGCAGTAGCTCGCCTATCGGGCGGGTGGAGGTGAGTTCACCGGAGGTCGATGCGCTTCTACTACGCCAACAATTTCCTGGAGAACGGCTGGAGGAAATCCTGGCCTGGGATGGTGCGCAGGACATTTTTGCCGACTTGGTGGATCGTTACATTCTGCGTGCCGGGATATCGGGCGTGCAGCCCAAGGTGCTCGTTCCAGAGCGTCAGGATGGTGCTGCGCAACGGTTTACCTCGAAAACCTCCGACCTGATTATCAAGAGCGGCCGGGACGAACTTCCGGGGCTGGCGATCAATGAGTTCCTCTGCATGTCTGTAGCCAGGGAGGCCGGGATCAAGGTGCCGGAGTTCTACCTTTCCGATAATTCCAAGCTGTTCGTTATGCGTCGCTTCGATCGAGACGAGCAGCTCAACCCCATCGGCTTCGAGGACATGGCCGCATTGATGGGGCTTGCTGCGGGGCAAAAGTACAGCAAGAGCTATTCAGCCATTGCCAAAGCCATCCGTCTGTTCTGCCCGTCTGAGCAAGTGCAGGACTCCCTGGCCCATTTATTTGCCATCGTGGCCTTGAGTTGCATCGTCGGCAATGGTGACGCCCATCTGAAGAACTTCGGGCTGCTCTATTCCGACCCTACCCAGCGCGACGCGCGGTTGGCGCCTGCCTACGACATCGTCAACACCACGGCCTATATTCCAAGAGATGTATTGGCCCTTGATCTGGTCGGCAACAAGTCGCTATTTGCCTCGCGACAGGGCCTGTTGGACTTCGCTCGGGTATGTGATGTTGTCCGGCCAGAAGAAGGTAATCCGCAAACAGTTGCAAGCACTGGAACAAGTGCTGGCCCGCTCGACTGAACTTTGTGAACAGGCACCGAATGTGGTCGCAGCCATCAGGCAGTGTGCTGAGCCATTTATGAAGACCTTCGCCTAGGGCGCAAGAGTCAACAGGCTCAAGAACGCAAAAGCCGCGCAATGCGCGGCTTTTTGTATGGTGGGCCCACACGGACTCGAACCGTGGACCAAAGGATTATGAGTCCTCTGCTCTAACCAACTGAGCTATAGGCCCTCAGTAGGCCGCGGATTATAACGACGGTTTCTCGGCTGTGCTATCCGAAAAATCCGATACGCTCACACGAAGAAAGGTTGCGGCGAACTCATCGGCGCACAGGGGCAGGCTGACGATGTAGCCCTGGATCTGTTCGCAACCTTCCTCGGTCAGGAATTGCTGCTGGGCCAGGGTTTCGACGCCCTCGGCGATGATGGTGAATTGCATGCTGCGGCCCAGGGCGATGATTGCCCGTACGATGGCTGCGTCGTGGGGGTCGTCGGGCAGGCCGCGGACGAAGGATTGGTCGATCTTGAGAATGTCCAGTGGCAGGCGCTTGAGGTAGCTCAGGGAGGAATAGCCCGTGCCGAAGTCGTCGATGGCCAATTGCACGCCGAGTTTTTTCAGCTGGTGCAGCACTGTCAGGGCCTCTTCAGCCTGGCTCATGATGAAGTTTTCGGTAATTTCCAGTTGCAATAAGCCGGGTTCGAGCTGGTGCTCTCGCAGCAGTTGTTCGATACGCCCCAGTAGATTGGGTTGACGCAGCTGGGCTCCGGCCAGATTGACCGAAAGAGGGCCGAGGCTGTCGTAGGCGTCATTCCATTCACACAACTGCCGGCAGGCGCGCTCCAGCACCCAGTCGCCGATTTGCAGGATCATGCCGTTTTCTTCCGCCAGGGGGATGAAGTGTTCCGGCGGCACGTCGCCAAACGTGGGATGCGTCCAGCGGATCAATGCTTCGGCACCTACCAGGTGGTTGTCGACGAGGCTGATTTTGGGTTGGAAGGACAATGACAACTCGTTGCGTTCAATCGCCCGCCGTAGCTCATGCTCCAAGGCCACTCGCTCGCTGGCCTGGGCGGTGAGGTCGCGGGTATAGCTTTCCACCCGGTTGCGTCCCTTGGCCTTGGAACGGTACATCGCCGCGTCGGCATTCTTCACCAGCGTGGCGACGTCGCAGCCGTCCTGCGGGTAGAGGCTGGTACCGATGCTGGCACTGATGAAGAACTCGTGCTCGCCGGCCTGGAACGGAGCGGCAAAGCAGTTCAACAGTTTTTGGGCGATGTGCTCGGCATCGCTGGGCTGTTGCAGGCCCGGCAGCAGGATAATGAACTCGTCGCCGCCCAAGCGCGCCACGGTGTCGATGTCGCGCAACTGCTCGCGCAAGCGCACGGCAATGCCCTTGAGCAACAGGTCGCCGACCGGGTGCCCGAGGCTGTCATTGATGTGCTTGAAGCGGTCCAGGTCCAGGAATAGCACGGCGCCCTGGCTACCGTTTTCCTGCTGGCCATTGAGAGCTGCCAGCAAGCGGCTTTCGAACAGCGTGCGATTCGGCAGGCCTGTCAGCGGGTCGTGGTGGGCCTGGTAGTCGAGGCGGGCCTGGGCGTGTTTGAGGCTGGAGATATCGGCGAAGACCGCGACGAAATGGGTGATCTGTCGGTCCCGATTGCGCACCGCGCTGATGGTCAGCCAACTGGGGTACAGCTCGCCGTTCTTGCGTCGGTTGGAGATCTCTCCTTGCCAGTGCCCTTCGGCCGTCAACTGATGCCACATCGCGGCGTAAAACGCGCTGTCGTGCAGGCCGGAAGCCAACAACCGGGGCGTATGGCCCAAGGCTTCGGTTTCGCTGTAGCCGGTGATTTCGGTGAAGGCTCGGTTTACCGCGCTGATGTGCTGTTGCGTATCGGTGATCAGCACGCCTTCGGCAGTGCTTTCGAACACGGTGGCGGCCTGTTGCAGTTTCTCCTGCATGAGATGGCGTTCGGTGATGTCCCGGGCGATGGTCAGCATGCAGTTTTCGTTGCCGATGGGCAGCGGGCGACTGGAGACTTCGCAGAGCCGGATCTGCCCGTCGTTGCGACGGATGTGGCAGCTGAAGTCCCTGACGAAGCCGTCCCGCTTCAGCAGGTCGAGCATCTGCTTTCGCTCGTTGAGGTTGACCCAGATGCCCAGGTCCAGGGTAGAGCGGTCCACCGACAGGGCACTGTTGAAACCGGTAATGCGACTGAAGCCTTCGTTGACTTCGATCAGCAGGCCATCGCTTTGCCGGGACAACAGCAGGCCATCGGGCGAGGCGTGGAACGCCTTGGCAAACTTCTCTTCGGATGTCTGCAATTGCTGCTGGGTTTCCTTGAGCTGGCTGATGTCCCGCACCACCACGACCAGGGCTGGCGTCGTGTCGAGGTCGAAGGGCTCGGCGGAGATCAGCCCGGTGAACACCTGGCCATTGCTACGGCGGAAGGGCATTTCCAGGTTGCGAATGCTACCGGCCTGCAAGCGCTGCAACAGGCCCGGCCCCACGCCCTGGATGCCCCAGATATTCAGTTCGGTTGCGCTGTGTCCCACCACCTCGGCGGCGCTCAGGCCGATCTGCTCTTCGAAGGCCTTGTTGACCTCCAGCAGGCAACCGTCCAACAACCGTGCAATCACCAGGATGTCCGGGCACTGGCGGAACACCGAGGCAAATTTCTGCTCCGAAAGGCGCAGGGCTTCCTCGGTGCGCTTGGCTTCGCTGATGTCGATCATTAGCCCACGCATCACCGGTTCGTGCCCGTGTTCGATCAGGCTGACAATATCGCGCACCCACAGGCAACGGCCATCGGCAGTGATCACACGATAATCGATGCAGTGGTCGCGACCCGCCAGCACTTCATGATCGCAATAGGTCTGGGCACGGATCAGGTCGGCGGGATGAATGATGTTGCGCCAGAAGCCCGGTATCAGCCAATGGGAAAGGGGATAGCCCAGCAAGTCTTCGGCGTGGGGCGAAACGTAGCTGTAAGTGAAGTCGCTGACCCTTGCCTCCCAGGCGATGGCCGACAGGCTCTCCACCAGCCCACGGTAATGGTATTCACTGCTGCGCAGCTCCTGTTCCAGCTCGACCCGCCGGGCGATTTCCGAGCTGAGTCGGCGGTTGATGCGAATCACCACAGCCAGTATGCCGACCAGGAGCAGCAACGCAGGCAGGCCGTAAAGCAGCAAGTCTGACCAGAGCTGGCGGTAGTCGTGCACATTGCCGACCCACTTCTGCTGGATCTCGGCAACTTCGGCGGGGCTCATGTCCGCCATGACCTTGTCCAGGATGCCCACCAATATCTTGTTGTCTCGAGGGACGGCCATTGCCAACTGATAGCGATACGGCGTTTCCCCGCTGACATAAAGGCCTTCGAGCTTGAGTTGACGCAGGCTCCAGACGCTGGAGGCCAGATCGCCCACTACCGCGTCCACCTCGTCGATCGCCAGGGCTTGCAGGGCTGAACTGACGTTGGGCAGCGCCACGAGGTTCAGGTCGGGGTGGTGGTTGCGCAGCAATTCATGGGGGGCATAGTTCTCCACCACGGCTATTTTCAGCCCGTACAGTTCCTTGAGGTTGTGCGGCTGGGCGCCACCGCGGTGGGCCAGGATGACGATGGGGAAATCCAGGTAAGGGCGGGTAAATGCCAGGTAGTTCTGACGCTCCGGTGTGGACATGATGCCCGGCAAAAGGTCTATCTTGCCCTGTGCGACCTGCTCCAGCACGGCGGTCCAACTGACCGGCTCGATGGGTGTGAGCTTGATGGCCAGCCGCTCACGAATAATGTCGACGTAGTCGGCGGCCAAGCCCTGATAGCGGCCCTGGTCGTCACGAAACTCAAACGGCGGCCATGAGGCATCGACACCCAGGCGCAGGTCGGGGTGGTCCTTGAGCCAGCGGAGCTCCTCGTCGGTGAGCGTCAACGCGCCAGCTGTTGCGGTCCAGGTCATCAATGACAGCAAAAGCGCGGCCGTCAGTCTGGGCATCACTGTCTCGTCATGGCTTGGTGAGGATGATTCGAGTGTAGACGGGCAACAGGGTGCTGAGGAGCGTAGCGAAGGGGATTTTATCTGTGCATAGCAAAACCCCCGGCAGGGCCGGGGGTTTTGAAGGTCACTCGTCGAGGAAGGAGCGCAGATGCTCGCTTCGCGTCGGGTGGCGCAGTTTGCGCAACGCCTTGGCTTCGATCTGACGAATCCGCTCACGGGTTACATCGAACTGCTTACCGACTTCCTCAAGGGTGTGGTCGGTATTCATGTCGATGCCGAAGCGCATGCGCAGTACCTTGGCTTCACGGGCAGTGAGGCCGGAGAGTACTTCGCGAGTCGCTTCCTTGAGACTCTCGACAGTGGCGACATCGATCGGAGACTGCATGGTGGAGTCTTCGATGAAGTCACCCAGATGGGAGTCTTCGTCATCACCGATCGGGGTTTCCATGGAGATCGGCTCTTTGGCGATCTTCAATACCTTGCGGATCTTGTCCTCGGGCATTTCCATGCGTTCGCCCAGCTCTTCCGGCGTCGGTTCGCGACCCATTTCCTGCAGCATCTGCCGGGAAATACGGTTGAGCTTGTTGATCGTCTCGATCATGTGCACCGGGATACGGATGGTGCGGGCCTGGTCGGCGATCGAGCGAGTGATCGCCTGACGGATCCACCAGGTGGCATAAGTCGAGAACTTGTAGCCGCGACGGTATTCGAACTTGTCCACCGCCTTCATCAGGCCGATGTTGCCTTCCTGGATCAGGTCGAGGAATTGCAGGCCGCGGTTGGTGTACTTCTTGGCGATGGAGATCACCAGACGCAAGTTCGCTTCGACCATCTCTTTCTTCGCGCGACGGGCCTTGGCCTCGCCGATCGACATGCGACGGTTGATGTCCTTGATCTCGGCGATGCTCAGGCCAGTCTCGGCCTCCAGCGCACTGAGCTTCTGCTGGCAGCGAACGATGTCCGGTTGCAAGCGAGCAATGGCTTCAGCGTATTTGCTCTTGCCCTTGGCCAGCGCATCGGTCCAGCTTTCGTCGACTTCGTTGCCAGGGAACTGGCGCAGGAAATCGGCACGCGGCATGCGGGCATCACGCACGCAAAGCTGCATGATCGCGCGCTCTTGCTGGCGCAAGCGATCCAGGGCGCTGCGAACACGTTCGACCAGGCCTTCGAATTGCTTGGGTACCAGCTTGATCGGCATGAACAGCTCGGCCAGTGCCAACAGCTCGGCAATCGCCTGCTTGTTGTTGCGGCCGTGCTTTTTCAGCGCCTTGCGGGTGATTTCCATCTGGTCGGCCACAGCGCCGAAACGCTGTGCTGCGATGATCGGATCCGGACCGCTTTCGGCTTCTTCCTCGTCGTCGCTCGCTTCGGCGTCGTCGTCATCGGTGTCGTCGTCGGCCTTGACGGCTTTCGCGTCGATCGGTGGCGGCACTTCGGCGGCAGGCGGCGCAATGCCGTCGTCCGGATCGATATAACCGCTCAAGACGTCGGACAGGCGGCCACCTTCGGTGGTGACGCGGGTGTACTCGGAGAGAATATGGTCAACCGTGCCAGGGAAGTGCGCGATAGCGCCCATCACTTCACGGATGCCTTCTTCAATACGCTTGGCGATTTCGATTTCGCCTTCACGTGTGAGGAGCTCTACCGTACCCATTTCACGCATGTACATGCGCACGGGGTCCGTGGTGCGACCAATGTCGGTCTCGACCGCTGCCAACGCTGCGGCCGCTTCTTCAGCGGCCGCCTCGTCGGTATCGGCGTCGGCCAGCATAAGGGCATCCTTATCTGGAGCAACCTCGAATACGTTGATCCCCATGTCGTTGATCATGCGGATGATGTCTTCCACCTGTTCCGGATCTGAAATATCCTCCGGCAGGTGGTCGTTGACCTCCGCGTAAGTCAGGTAGCCCTGCTCACGACCCAATAGGATCAACTCTTTGATACGAGACTGCTGTTGCGCTTTTCCGGACATAACACCCTATCCACTGAAGGTCTTGGCGGGCAAAAAACAAGCCGAGGATTATACCTGAGCTGTGACCTCACGCGCCAGTTGAGGTCGGGTTTGATGCGCAAACATTGCGGCTGAGTAAGTCGCGCAATTGGTTTTTCTCTTCGCTGGTCAACTCGCTCTGGCGAGCTTTTCGCAGAAGTTGTTCCAGGTTTCGCTCGCGTTGGCGGGCGGACAAGCTAGTAATGGTGTCGAAAAACTGTTGTTCAAGGTTATCTCCCTCAATCAGCCATTCCTTCTCGGCCAGGGCCTTCAACAGGCGCCCCTGCTCGGTGCCGTGCCACCGTGCAATCAACTGGAAAGAGTTTAGCTTGGGGTTCTTCTGCACGGCTTCAAGGAGTGCGACCAGCAATTGCGTATTGCTGTGGTCCTCGGCGGCGAAGTGCCCGGCGTCCTCTACTTTTTCCGCCAGTTGCGGGTGATGCAGCAAGGTGCGCAAGGCGGCCAGTGTTGGTGGTTCGACGGCGGCCGGCACGCGCGGGGCACGTGGCTGGTCGCGATCGCCGCGCTTGCCGTTCTTGTCCCAGGGTTTCTTGTCCCATTTCTTGCCGCCACTGCCGGGTTTTTTCGGTGTCCATTCCTGCTGGGGGGCGTAATCCTGCTGAGGTTGATGATAGTCGGCGAAATCCGGCATCGCGTCGTAATCGATGCCCGGGTCATAAGCTGGTGGCGCCTCCTGGGGGGCGCTGTGCACCAGTTGATTGACCGCTTCACTGTTCAGGCCGGTGATCTCGCTCAGGCGCTGGCGCATGAGTGCGCGCAGGTTGGCGCCTGGCACCTTGTCGATCAACGGTGCCGCGAGGGTGGCCATGTGGGCCTTGCCTTCGAGGGAGCGTGGATCGGCTTCTTCGGTCAATTGCTGGAAAAAATAGTCGGCCAACGGCTGTGCGTGCTGGTTGATCCGCGCACGGAACGCATCGGTGCCTTCGGAGCGCACCAGTGTGTCCGGGTCCTCGCCCTCGGGCAGGAACAGGAAGCGTGCCCGCCGGCCGTCCTGCAGGCACGGCAAGGTCGCCTCCAGGGCGCGCCAGGCGGCGTTGCGACCGGCCTGGTCGCCGTCGAAGCAGAACAGCACGTTGGGCACGACGCGAAACAGGCGCTTCATGTGCTCTTCGCTGGTGGCGGTGCCCAGGGTTGCCACAGCGTTGCGCAGGCCTTGTTGGGCCAGGGCAATAACGTCCATGTAGCCTTCGACGACAATGATTTCATCGAGGTTGCGGTTGTTCTTGCGTGCTTCGTACAGGCCATAGAGTTCCTGGCCCTTATGGAACACCGGGGTTTCCGGGGAGTTCAGGTATTTCGGCTTGTCGTCGCCCAGCACCCGGCCACCAAAGGCGATGATCCGTCCGCGCGTGTCGCGGATCGGAAACATGACCCGGTCGCGGAAGCGGTCGTAGCGCTTGCCCGTTTCGGCATTTTCAATCAGCAGGCCGGCGTCGATCATGGCTCGCTGTTGCAGCGTATCGCTGCTTAGGTGCTTGTACAGGTTGTCCCAGCCGGGCGGGGCGAAGCCGAGGCCGAAGTCCCGGGCGATTTCGCCGGTCAGGCCGCGGCCCTTGAGATAATCCACCGCAGCCTTGCGTGCCGGATGGTTTTTGAGGGCCTGGCGATAAAAATCCGCCGCCGCCGTCAGCAGTGGATAAAGCGGAGAATCGGTCGGTTGGCGTGGCTTGTGCTGTCGACCGCTTTCCTCCCGGGGTATTTCCATGCCGGCGGCTTTGGCCAGTTCTTCGACGGCCTGGGGGAAGTCCAGGTTGTCGTGGTCCATGATGAAGCCGAGGGCATTGCCGCCAGCGCCGCAGCCGAAGCAATAGTAGAACTGCTTGTCGGGGCTGACGCTGAAAGAAGGCGTTTTTTCTTTATGGAACGGGCAGCAGGCCGTGTAGTTCTTGCCCGCTTTCTTCATTTGCAGGCGAGAGCTGACCACGTCGACGATGTCGGTGCGGTTCAGGAGGTCGTCAATAAAGCTCTGGGGAATCAGCCCGGCCATGGCGTTCTCATCATCACTGCGCGAAATATGGACCCGAAATCGGCAGGCGTAACCGGGTCTGGGTTTGAGGCACGCTAAATCGGTGGCTCGACCGGGTCGTCTGCATCATCGCTGTCGGGAAGTGTATCTGCCGATAATCCACTGACGTTAATAACTATCAGTATTCGACTGTTTGAATGTGTTGCGCTGAGTCCGGTAACGGCTGTTCAGGCCTCGGATAGCTCATGAAGCGGACACGCAGGCAGGTGCCTTGGGCTGATCGTCGTTAGAGGAATCAGGGTGTGCTCGTCGGTAGCCTTGGAAGGCTCGTCAGGAAAGACGTGCACCGCTGGCAAAAGAGCCAGGTCTGACGCGGTGAAGCAGGTTGTCTATGTCGCGTCTGCGACATTTGACAGTGAAGCATCAAGCGTTATTCCGCAAATGCCATAAGCCCGGCTTGAAGGCCGGGCTTGGCAGAAGCTTGCTACGGACGTCTGTGTATTAGTACAGACGTACGGCGCGGCGCTGTTCGCGCTGAACTTTCTTGGCGTGACGCTTAACAGCGGCTGCTGCCTTGCGCTTACGCTCAGAAGTCGGCTTCTCGTAGAATTCGCGGCTACGAACTTCAGCCAGAACACCGGCTTTTTCGCAGGAGCGCTTGAAACGACGCAGAGCTACGTCGAAGGGTTCGTTCTCTTTTACTTTGACGGCTGGCATCCAGAGCTACCTTCATTCATTACCGGGGTCAACATCCTCGCGGCAAAAGAGCACTTGAAGACGTCGGTTTTTAAGGGTTGCGGATGTTAACCCCTCAACGCTCGGAATGCAAAGCCTCTGATCGAAAACCGCTGGTCGGGGCACAACGCGGCGACTATTATGCGCGCCTTCGAATTCAGCCTCTACAAGGCGCAAACCCATGCTAGTACTGGGATTAGAAACCTCCTGCGACGAAACCGGTGTCGCACTTTACGACAGTGAACGTGGCCTGCTGGCCGATGCGCTGTTCAGCCAGATCGACCTGCACCGTGCCTACGGCGGGGTGGTGCCGGAGCTTGCCTCCCGCGATCACGTCAAGCGCATGCTGCCCTTGATCCGCCAGGTCCTGGCCGAAGCCAACTGCGTGCCGACCGAGATCGACGGCATCGCCTACACCGCCGGCCCGGGCCTGGTGGGCGCGTTGCTGGTGGGCGCCTCCTGTGCCCAGGCGCTGGCCTTTGCCTGGGGGATTCCGGCCTTGGGCGTGCATCACATGGAAGGTCATCTGCTGGCGCCGATGCTGGAGTCGCAACCGCCGCAATTTCCGTTCGTCGCTTTGTTGGTATCGGGCGGTCATACGCAGCTCATTCGAGTCGATGGCATCGGCCAATACGAGTTGCTCGGCGAGACGCTCGATGATGCTGCCGGCGAAGCGTTCGACAAAACTGCAAAAATGATGGGCCTCAATTATCCCGGTGGGCCGGAAATTTCCCGGCTTGCGACGCAAGGGGTCGATGGGCGTTTCGTGTTCCCACGGCCGATGTGCGACCGTCCCGGCCTGGATTTCAGTTTCAGCGGGTTGAAGACCTTCGCCCTGAACACCTGGCAGCAGTGCGTCAGCGCCGGGGACGACAGTGAACAAGCCCGTTGCGACATCTCGCTGGCGTTCCAGCAGGCCGTGGTGGAGACTTTGACCATCAAGTGCAAGCGTGCCCTCAAGCAGGCCGGGCTCAAGCGCCTGGTGATCGCGGGCGGCGTGAGCGCGAACAAGGCCTTGCGGACATCGCTGGAGAAAATGCTCGGCGACATGAAAGGCGACGTTTACTACGCCCGACCGGAGTTCTGTACAGATAACGGCGCGATGATTGCCTTTGCCGGTTGCCAGCGCTTGCAGGCCGGCCAGCACGAAAGCCTGGCGATCAGCGTACAGGCGCGCTGGCCGATGGAGCAGTTGGCGCCCCTGTGAAGCGTCATTTAAAAATGCCGTTCGCGCCCGGCGAACAGGTCGCGTAGATTGCCCCGGTGACGCCAGACGATCAGCGCAACCAGCGCGGTCATCGGTAGCAAGGCCGCCGGTTCCTGCCAGGCCAGCAACGGCAGGGTCAGCGGCGTGGCGATCAGCGCGGCCAGGGAACTGGTGCGGGTCAGGTAGAACGTCAGCAGCCAGGCACAGACAGCCAGCAGGGCGGCGGGCGGGTACAGGCCCAGCAGCATGCCGGCGGCGGTGGCGACACCCTTGCCGCCACGAAAGCGAAAGTACAGCGGGAATAGATGGCCGATGACGGCGCAGACGCCAATCCAGGCCTGTTGCTGCAACGAGAGCCCTGCGAGGCTGGCGATCAATACCGGGACAAGGCCTTTGCAGAGGTCGCCCAGCAGGGTCAGGATGGCGAGTTTGCGTCCGGCCAGGCGCAGCATGTTGGTGGCGCCGGCATTGCCTGAGCCACTCATTCGCGGATCCGGGCGACCGGTCAGGCGGCTGAGCAAAATGGCGAAGGACAGCGAGCCGAGCAGGTAGGCGAGAATCGCCAGTAACCAAAACATGCTAACTATTCCGGGCGAGGACGCCCTGATTCTAACGGCGCATTGCGCCCTTGTCGTGCTGCGGAGAAGAGTGCTTGGACAGAGTGTTTATCGAGGGCCTGGAAGTCGACACGGTAATCGGGGCCTACGACTGGGAGCGAGGCATCCGACAGTGCCTGCGGCTTGACCTGAGCTTCGCCTGGGACAACCGTCCGGCCGCCGCGGGCGACGACCTGACCCTGGCACTCGACTACGCCAGCGTATCGTCGCGCATCCAGGCATTTGCCGAACAGGCGCAGTTCCAATTGGTCGAGACCTTTGCCGAGCGACTGGCCCAGGAGCTCATGGATGAGTTCAAGATCACCTGGCTGCGTCTGAAATTAACCAAGCCTGGCGCCGTACCGGCGGCCAGTGGCGTTGGTGTGGAGATCGAGCGCGGATGTCGCTGACTCAGGTTTTTCTCGGGCTCGGCAGCAATATCGAGCGCGAAACCCATCTGTGCGCCGGTCTTGAAGCCTTGGCCGGTTTCCTGGTGGACATCCGCTGTTCGGCCGTGTTCGAGAGCCAGCCGGTGGGTATCAAGAGCGGGCCATTCTTCAATTTCGTCGTCTCGGCCTTCACGGATCTGCCGCTGATGGAGCTGGATCGTCGTCTCAAGTTCATCGAGGCGGACAACGGTCGCTATGCGCCGGACCGCAAGGGGCTGCCGCTGGATATCGACGTGTTGTTGTATGGCGAACAGGTCGGCAACTTCGATGGATTGATCTTGCCGCGTGCGGAAATCCTCAAGAACGCCTTCGTCCTATGGCCTTTGTCGTTGATCGCGCCGGATCGGATTCACCCAGGCGTCGGCAAAAGCTTCGCCACTTTGTGGGAAGAATCGCAGATCGACCAGGTGCTGGCGCCAGTGGCTTTCGAATGGCGTGGCCAGCAGCTTACGCCATCGAATCTGCTGTGAGGCGCCTGCCGTCATCGCGAGCCTGCTCGCGATGGCGGCGTTACATCCGGCCGGAATGCGAACTGACCTGAAAACGCCCGTCAGCTCGCCGCCTCCTTATAGGCCTTCAACGCCTTGAGGCGCTCGCGCTTGATCGCCTCACCCAGCTCCGGTCCCTTGAAGCCTTTCTCCAGCAAGGGCTGCACCGCCACTGCGCGGGCTGCTGCCGCAGCGCCCCGCAAATAATCAGCCTGTGGATAACTTCTGTCTTCAAGCCCTTTGCGCCCCCGCGCATCCATCTCACAGGCTGCGATGAATTCCTCGAAGCGCTGAGGACGACGGTACACATCGAAACTCTGCAGCAGCTCAAGCAAAGTGGACGCCTTGAGCTCAAGCGCGCGATGACCATGGGTGTGGTATTGGCCTACCAGTAACGCCAATTCCTGACAGTCGCGGGGCGCCTTGAAGCGCTCGTTGACCGCTTTGATCAGCTTCAACCCCGTGTGCTCATGGGCGATGTGTCGCGGCCATTCGTGTTGGGGCGTCAGGCCTTTGCCCAGGTCATGGAGCAGGCAGGCCCAGCGGACTGTCAGCGGTTGTTGGTGCAGGGCGGCTTGTTCCAGCACGCTCAGGGTATGGACGCCGGTGTCGATTTCCGGGTGATGGGCTTCAGGCTGGGGTACGCCAAACAGCGCATCGACCTCTGGCATCAGGACCTTGAGGGCCGTGCAGTCGCGCAAGACCTGGATAAATACCTGCGGCTGTTTTTCCATGAGGGCGCGGGAAATTTCTTTCCAACTGCGCTCGGCCGTCAGTGCTTCCAGCTCGCCGGACTCGCTGAGTTGGCGCATCAGTTCAAGGGTTTCGTCCGCCACCTTGAAGCCCAGCGGAGCATAACGCGCGGCGAAGCGGGCAACCCGCAGGACTCGGAGCGGATCTTCGGCGAAAGCGGGGGAAACGTGGCGTAGCACCCGGGCTTCCAGGTCGCGCTGGCCGTGGTACGGATCGGTCAGGTTGCCATGGTCATCTTCGGCCATGGCGTTGATCGTCAGGTCCCGGCGAACCAGATCCTGCTCCAGGGTCACTTCAGGGCTGGCATGGAACACGAAGCCGCCATAGCCTCGGCCGCTCTTGCGTTCGGTGCGGGCGAGGGCGTACTCCTCGCCGCTCTTTGGGTCTAGGAATACCGGAAAATCGGCTCCCACCGGGCGAAACCCCTTGGCGAGCATTTCCTCGGCGGTGGCACCCACCACGACCCGATCGATGTCGGTGACGGGAATGCCTAGCAGGCGGTCGCGAACGGCGCCGCCGACTTTATAGATCTGCATAAAAAACCTCCGTTGGTCCGACAGGATAACCTGTGCGTCGGACGTCCGGAGGCGAAAACGGGATCAAAGATGAATGACGGCCAGGTCCAGGCGACCGTAGTCTCCTTCGGCTTGTTCGCCTCTGGGTGGTACGTGATGGGTTTTCATCACCTGGTCGCCTTGCAGGGTTTCCAAGTGGATGTCGAAACCCCAGAGGCGATGCAGGTGCTTGAGCACTTCGTCGGTGGAGTCGCCCAGTGGTTTGCGGTTGTGTGCCTGGTGCCGCAGGGTCAGCGAGCGATCCCCGCGGCGGTCAATGCTGTAGATCTGCACATTGGGTTCGCGATTGCCCAGATTGTACTGCGCCGCCAGGGTTTCGCGAATGATGCGGTAGCCGCCCTCATCGTGAATGGCAGGTACCAGCAGGTCATCTTTCTGATCGTCATCGAGGATGCTGAACAGTTTCAGGTCGCGGATCACCTTGGGCGAGAGGTACTGCAGGATGAAACTTTCGTCCTTGAAGCTGCTCATGGCGAATTTAATGGCGGACAACCAGTCCGAGCCGGCAATTTCCGGGAACCAGCGACGATCTTCCTCGGTGGGGTTTTCGCACATGCGCCGGATGTCGCGGTACATGGCGAAGCCCAGTGCGTAAGGGTTGATACCGCTGTAGTACGGGCTGTCGAAGCCAGGCTGGAACACCACGCTGGTGTGGGACGTCAGGAACTCCATCATGAAGCCGTCTGTGACCAGGCCCTCGTCGTACAGGTCGTTCATCAGCGTGTAGTGCCAAAACGTGGCCCAGCCCTCGTTCATGACCTGGGTTTGGCGCTGTGGATAGAAGTACTGGGCGATCTTGCGCACGATGCGCACGATTTCCCGCTGCCACGGCTCCAGCAGCGGCGCATGTTTTTCAATGAAATAGAGAATGTTCTCCTGGGGCTCGGCAGGGAACCGTGCATTGTCTTTTTCGTTGTACTTGTCTGCACCTTTGGGAATGGTGCGCCACAGGTCGTTGATCTGTTTTTGCAGGTGCTCTTCGCGATCCTTCTGGCGCCGACGTTCTTCTTCGGCGGAAATCGGATACGGCCGCTTGTAGCGGTCCACGCCGTAGTTCATCAGGGCGTGGCAGGAGTCCAGCAGGTCCTCCACCGCGTCGATACCATGGCGCTCCTCGCATTGCATGATGTACTGCTTGGCGAACACCAGGTAATCGATGATCGAGCTGGCATCGGTCCAGGTGCGGAACAGGTAGTTGCCCTTGAAGAAGCTGTTGTGCCCATAGCAGGCATGCGCCACCACCAGGGCCTGCATGCAGATGGTGTTTTCTTCCATCAGGTAGGCGATGCAAGGATCGGAGTTGATGACGATCTCATAGGCCAACCCCATCTGGCCCCGGCTGTAGGATTTCTCGGTGCTGAGGAAGTGCTTGCCGTAGGACCAGTGGTGATAGCCCAGCGGCATGCCGACCGACGCGTAGGCGTCCATCATCTGCTCGGCGGTGATCACCTCGATCTGGTTCGGGTAGGTGTCGAGGGCATAACGGTCCGCGATACGGCTGATTTCGCGGTCGTAGGCCTTGATCAGCTCGAATGTCCATTCGGAGCCGGTGGAAATAGGCTGGCGCTTCTGCTCTTTTTTGGCGGTCATGTCACTAACCTGCGCTGGAAGAGTTCACGGAAGACCGGGTAGATATCCCCGGCCGAGACCAATTGCTGTTGGGCAAATGTGTCGGAAAAAGCTTCGGCAATCCGTTCGTATTCGTACCACAAGGCCTGGTGTTCGCGTGGAGTAATTTCCACGTAGGTGTAGTACTGGACGAACGGCATGATCTGGTTGATCAGGATGTCACGGCAGATCGGCGAATCGTCGTTCCAGTTGTCGCCGTCCGACGCCTGGGCTGCATAGATGTTCCATTCGTTGGCGGGGTAGCGCTCGGCCATGATCTCCTGCATCAGCTTCAGGGCGCTGGAGACGATGGTGCCGCCGGTTTCCCTGGAATAGAAGAATTCCTCTTCATCCACTTCCCGGGCGCTGGTGTGATGGCGGATGAACACTACATCGATCTTGTCGTAGTTCCGTTTCAGGAACAGGTACAACAGGATGAAGAAGCGCTTGGCGATGTCCTTGGTGGCTTGGGTCATGGAGCCGGAGACGTCCATGAGGCAGAACATCACCGCCTTGGAGCTGGGGTTTGGCTGTTTCACCAGCAGGTTGTACTTGAGGTCGAACGTGTCGAGGAACGGTACGCGATGGATGCGGGCGCTGAGTTTCTCGATTTCCGCTTCAAGGTCCTGGATGTCGCCAAAATTGTCGGGTTCTTCGCGTTTCAGGCGGGCCAGTTCTTCCTTCACCTCGCGTAGTTTTGCCCGGCTGCTGCCCGACAGCGCGATACGCCGGGCGTGGGCTGAGCGAAGGGTGCGGATGATGTTGATGCGTGATGGATTGCCTTCGTTGCTGATACCGGCACGCACGGTCTTGAAGGTGTCGGTGCCGGTCAGGTTACGCTTGACCAGGTTCGGCAGTTCCAGGTCCTCGAACATGAACTCCAGGAATTCCTCCTGGGTGATCTGGAACACGAACTCATCCATGCCTTCGCCGGAGTTGCCGGCCTTGCCGGGTCCCTTGCCGCCGCCTCCGCCCTGGGGACGGGGGATGTGCTCGCCACTGGTGAATTCCTTGTTGCCGGGGTGCACGACGGTCTGTTTGCCACCGCGACCATGGTGAAGCACCGGCTCGTCGATGTCGCGACCGGGGATACTGATCTGTTCGCCGTGTTCCATGTCGGTAATGGAACGCCGGCTGACCGCCTCTTCGACGGCCTTCTTGATGTGGTCACGGTAACGCCGCAGAAACCGCTGGCGGTTCACCGTGCTCTTGTTCTTGCCATTAAGGCGTCGGTCGATCACATAGCTCATAGGCCCCTCCGGGGGAGCTTCAAGTCGTAAGCCTCAAGCTGCAAGGGGCGTGGCGTCGAGCCATGGGCTCAACGCCGTTCCCTTACAGGCTGTAGCTAGAAGCTTGCCGCTGCTTACTGCGATTTCCGGACCCGCAGATACCACTCGGAGAGCAGTCGTACCTGTTTGTCGGTATAGCCACGTTCGACCATGCGTGTGACGAAATCGTTGTGTTTTTGCTGATCCTCCTTGCTGGCCTTGGCGTTGAAGCTGATGACTGGCAGCAGGTCTTCGGTGTTGGAGAACATTTTCTTCTCGATGACCACCCGCAGCTTTTCATAGCTGAGCCAGGTTGGGTTCTTGCCGTTGTTGTTGGCCCGGGCGCGCAATACGAAGTTGACGATCTCGTTGCGGAAGTCCTTCGGATTGCTGATGCCCGCCGGTTTCTCGATTTTCTCCAACTCCTCGTTGAGGGCCACGCGATTGAGGATTTCGCCGGTTTCCGGGTCGCGGTATTCCTGGTCCTGGATCCAGAAGTCTGCGTACAGCACGTAGCGGTCGAAGATGTTCTGGCCGTACTCGCTGTAGGACTCCAGGTACGCCGTCTGGATTTCCTTGCCGATGAACTCGATGTAGCGCGGGGCCAGGTATTCCTTGAGGAAACGCAGGTAGCGCTCGCGGGTTTCGGCCTGGAATTGCTCTTGCTCGATCTGCTGTTCCAGCACATACAGCAGATGAACCGGGTTGGCCGCGATCTCGTGAGGGTCGAAGTTGAAGACCTTGGACAGGATCTTGAACGCGAAGCGTGTGGACAGCCCGTTCATCCCTTCGTCGACCCCCGCATTGTCGCGGTATTCCTGGATCGACTTGGCCTTCGGATCGGTGTCCTTGAGGTTTTCACCGTCGTACACGCGCATCTTCGAATAGATGTTGGAGTTTTCCGGTTCCTTGAGGCGCGACAGCACGGTGAACTGGGCAAGCATCTTCAGGGTGTCGGGAGCGCAATGGGCCTTGGACAGCGAACTGTTGAACAGCAGCTTGTCGTAGATCTTCACCTCATCGCTCACTCGCAGGCAGTACGGCACCTTGACGATGTAGATCCGGTCGATGAAGGCCTCGTTGTTCTTGTTGTTGCGGAAGGTATGCCATTCCGATTCGTTGGAGTGGGCCAGCAGGATGCCGGTGAACGGAATGGCCCCCAGCCCCTCGGTGCTGTTGTAGTTGCCTTCCTGAGTGGCGGTCAGCAGCGGGTGCAGCACCTTGATGGGCGCCTTGAACATTTCGACGAATTCCATCAGGCCCTGGTTGGCCCGGCACAGTGCACCCGAATAGCTGTAGGCGTCGGCGTCGTTCTGTGGGAATTCTTCCAGTTTACGGATATCGACCTTGCCCACCAGGGCGGAAATATCCTGGTTGTTTTCGTCACCCGGTTCGGTCTTGGCCACCGCGATCTGGTTGAGGATCGATGGGTAGAGCTTGACTACCTTGAACTGGCTGATGTCACCGCCGAACTCGGCCAGGCGCTTGGTTGCCCAGGGCGACATGATGGTATTGAGATAGCGGCGTGGAATGCCGAAGTCTTCCTCGAGGATCGCGCCATCTTCAGTGGCGTTGAAAAGCCCTAGAGGCGATTCGAACACCGGTGAGCCCTTGATGGCGTAGAAGGGCACTTTTTCGATCAGTTGCTTGAGCTTCTCGGCCAGGGACGATTTACCACCACCCACGGGGCCGAGCAGATAAAGGATTTGTTTCTTCTCTTCCAGGCCTTGGGCGGCGTGGCGGAAATAGGACACGATTTGTTCGATGCATTCTTCCATCCCGTGGAAGTCCGCAAAGGCCGGATAGCGGCGAATCACCTTGTTGGAAAAAATTCGCGAGAGCCTCGAGTTGGTCGAGGTATCCAGCAGCTCCGGTTCTCCGATGGCCAGCAACAGACGCTCCGCAGCCGATGCATAGGCACTGCGGTCCTGCTTGCAGAGTTCGAGGTATTCCTGCAGCGAGTATTCCTCCTGCCGCGTGGACTCGAAACGTTGCTGGAAGTGGCTAAAAATGCTCATGACGTCACCTCGCTCGATACGTGGAGCCGGTGTCGGATCAATCAGTCGATGCTGGACAGCCGCTGGGAATCCAGTTGCCGTTTTACCCCCCAGAATGCTTTCAAGCATGCAGGCTCTTGAAAGCTGACTCCCGATGACCCGCGCGCCGGTGTACCGGCTCTCCCCTGTTTTGGATGGCCTGAGGCTAAGGATAGTTCGGAATCGCGGAGGTAAAGGTGGAATACGTAATTAGTTATGGCAGACCGTTCGTCTGCCATCGCTCAAGCCCACGGTTCACGCGGGCTTGGACGGCATAAAAAATTATTCGTGATTGTCTTGCGCTGTTTCTGAAGGATAAGTCGCACGCCACAACTCAAAGCCGCCGTCCAGGCTGTAGACGTCGCTGAAGCCCTGGCTGACCAGATAGGCGGCTGCGCTCTGGCTGGAGTTGCCGTGATAGCAGACCACGACAGTCGGCGCATCGAGGTCGGCGGCACGGATGAAGTCGGCGATGGAATGGTTATCCAGATGCCGGGAGCCACTGATATGCGAAGCGGCAAAAGTGGCTGGGTCGCGGACGTCGACGACGACCGCGCCTTGCTCGCGCAGGGCCTGGGCCTGTTCCGGGGGGATGCGTTTGAATTCGCTCATGAGGGGCTCCTGTAGCTGAAGCGCAACGCCGGTCAAACGGCAGTGCCGGCCGGCAATGGTGCAGTGGTCGGGTGATGGGTTTTGGCGTGGCCCTGTTCATCGCAATCGCAATGCAGTTGCTCGCCAGTGTCGACGTTCATCAGGGTCATGGCACTGCCCCACACGCAACCGGTATCGAGGGCGAAGACGCCGGGTTCGTCGGATTGGCCGCCGAGTGCGGCCCAGTGCCCGAAAATGATCTTCAGGTTACGGGTCTTGCGCTCACTGTGCTTGAACCAGGGGGCATAGCCGGGCGGCGCCGTCTCGATACCTTCCTTGCCCTTGAGATCGAGCTTGCCGTCGCGGGTGCAGAAGCGCATGCGCGTGAAATAATTGGTGATGACGCGAAGACGAGCGCTGCCGGTGAGGTCGTTGTCCCACTTGACCGGCTCGTTGCCGTACATGCCGTCCAGGTAGGGGGCGAACAGGTTGTCGTCGCGCAATGCCTGTTCGACTTCGCCAGCACACTTGAGCGCCTTGCGCAGGGACCACTGGGGCGGGATGCCGGCATGGACCAGTGCAAGGTTGCGCGCCTCGTCGTAGTGCATGAGCTTCTGCTGGCGCAACCACTCCAGCAGTTCAACGCAATCGGGGGCGTCGAGAATTTCGCTCAAGGTGTCGGACTTTTTCAGGCGCTCGATGTTCTGCCAGGCAGCCAGCAGATGCAGGTCGTGGTTACCGAGCACGCACACCAGCGACTGGCGGATGCTGTAGAGAAAGCGCAACGTCTCAAGGGACTGCGGGCCACGGTTGACCAGGTCGCCCACCAGCCACAGCGTGTCTTTTTGAGGATCGAAAGCAACGCGCTCCAGCAAGCATTTGAGCGGGTCGAGGCAGCCTTGCAGGTCACCGACCGCATACGTGGCCATTAGTGCAGGGCTCCGGGCACGGCCAGGCGAAAGGGTTTGATGACGGCGTCGAAGCGTTTGCCGTCCTCGGCCAGCATCTGGTAGGTACCCTGCATGGTGCCGACCTTGGTCGTCATCACCGTGCCGCTGCTGTAGCTGTGGCTCTTGCCTGCATCGATCAACGGCTGCTGGCCGACCACACCTTCGCCACGCACTTCTTCGACATGGCCATCGCCGTCGGTGATGATCCAATGCCGTGACAGTAGCCTGGCCGGCAAGGAGCCGTTATTGCGCACGGTAATGCTGTAGGCGAAAGCGAAGCGGTCATGCTCGGGTTGCGACTGTTCTGCCAGAAAACGGGTGGTGACGCTGACGTCGACCTGGTAACGAGGATCGGACATGCAAAAAGGCCTTAAAAACGAAGCGGGACGCGGGCGCGACTCAGGAGATCAGTCTAGGCCAAGTATCGGGTAGTAGACCAGACTGGCGTACTGCCCGATAGCGATCGTCACCCGTTCAGTTGGCGTCGACTTGCGGGGCGACCTGTTCACTGAGTTTGTCGGCCAGGCGCACGAACGCTGCCAGGTCCAACTGCTCTGGGCGCAGGCTGCCATCGACGCCGGCGGCTTCGATTTCGGTGCTGCTGAGCAATAGTTTCAGGGTGTTGCGCAAGGTTTTGCGGCGCTGGTTGAACGCTTCGCGTACCACCCGCTCCAGCAGGCGATGATCCTTGGCCGGGTGCGGCAGGACGGCATGGGGCACCAGGCGGACAATGGCCGAGTCGACCTTCGGCGGCGGGTTGAACGCGCCCGGGCCTACGTTGAACAGGTGTTCGACCCGGCAATGGTACTGGACCATGATCGACAGGCGACCCCAGTCACCACCGCCAGGGCCGGCGGCGAGACGCTCGACCACTTCTTTCTGCAACATGAAATGCATGTCGCGGATCAGGCCGGCGTTGCTCAGCAGGTGGAAGATCAGCGGCGTGGAGATGTTGTACGGCAGGTTTCCCACCACCCGCAGGCTGTTCGGTGCAGCGTTCAGGCTATTGAAGTCGAACTTCAGCGCGTCGCCCTGGTGCAGGCTGAAATTGCTCCTGCCGGCGAACTGCTGGTTGAGGATCGGAACCAGGTCCTTGTCCAGTTCCACCACGTCCAGTTGTGCGCCGCTGTCGAGCAGGCCCTCGGTCAGGGCGCCCTGGCCCGGGCCGATTTCCAGCAGGCGGTCGTCGGGCTTGGCCCGGATCGAACGCAGGATGCGATCGATCACGCCGGCGTCATGCAGGAAGTTCTGGCCGAAACGCTTGCGCGCGCGGTGTTGGTATTGCTCGGTCATAAATGGGTCTCGGCCATCTGGTAGGCGGTTTCCAGCGCGACTTGCAGGCTGCCGGTATCGATCTTGCCGCCGCCGGCCAGGTCCAGGGCAGTGCCATGGTCCACGGAGGTGCGGATGATCGGCAGGCCCAGCGTCACGTTGACCGCCGCGCCGAAACCTTTGTACTTCAGCACGGGCAGGCCCTGGTCGTGGTACATCGCCAGCACCGCGTCGCAGTGCTCCAGATATTTGGGGGTAAACAGAGTGTCGGCAGGCAGCGGGCCACGCAGGTCCATGCCCTCGCTGCGCAGGCGCTCCAAAGTGGGTTCGATGATGTCGATTTCTTCACGGCCCAGGTGTCCGCCTTCGCCCGCGTGGGGATTGAGCCCGCAAACGAGGATGCGCGGCCGGGCGATGCCGAATTTTTCCTGCAGGTCGGCGTGCAGGATGCGCGTGACCCGCTCCAGGCGTTCCGGGGTGATGGCGTCGGCGACGTCCCGCAAGGGCAGGTGAGTGGTCACCAGGGCCACACGCAGCCCACGGGTAGCGAGCATCATCACCACTTGCGCGGTGTGGGTCAGGTCCGCCAGGAATTCGGTGTGCCCGGAAAAGGCAATCCCGGATTCGTTGATCACGCCTTTGTGCACCGGTGCGGTGATCATGCCGGCGAAGGCACCGTCCAGGCAGCCCTGGCCGGCGCGGGTCAGGGTCTCGAGGACGAACGCGGCGTTGGCCTTGTCCAACTGCCCTGTGACGACCGGAGCACCCAGAGGCGTATCCCAGACATACAGGCTGTTGGCGGGCGCCGGGACGTCCGGCCAGGCCTGCGAGGTCACGGGCAACAGGTTGACGACCAGCCCCAGTTGCGCGGCCCGCTCAAGGAGCAGGTCGCGACTGGTGATGGTAATCAGGGGGTGTGGCTGGGCTTGCGAGGCGAGCAGCAGGCACAGGTCGGGACCGATGCCGGCTGGTTCGCCGGGGGTCAGCGCGAAACGCTTGGGTTTCACTGCGCTGCCTGGTCTGCACCAGGAAGTTTGATTTCAACGTAGGCTTCGTCGCGAATCTGACGCAGCCAGGTTTGCAGCTCTTCGTCGTATTTGCGGTTGCGCAAGACAGTCATTGCCTGCTGTTCGCGAGCCTGGGTGGTGCTGTCAGTGGCGCGGCGGCCAAGGACTTCCAGCACGTGCCAGCCATAAGGGCTCTTGAACGGTTTGGACAACTGGCCTTGCGGCGTGTCGGCCATGACCTGGCGGAACTCGGGAACCAGTGCATTGGGGTCAACCCAATTCAGGTCGCCGCCGTTGAGGGCCGAGCCCGGGTCTTCGGAAAAACTCTTCGCCAGTTCAGCAAAGTCTTCGCCCGCTTCGATGCGGTCGTAGAGTTTCTCCGCCAGGCGCTTGGTCTCGGCTTCGCTGCGAATCTCGCTTGGCTTGATCAGGATGTGGCGAACATGGACTTCGTCACGGACCTGGGTTCCGCCACCGCGTTTTTCCAGCACTTTCAGGATAATGAAGCCACCAGGGGTGCGTGCTGGCTGGGTGATGTCGCCCACGGCCATGGCGCTCAGTTCACGGTCGAACGGAGGCGGCAGTTGAGCGGGTTTTCTCCAGCCCATGTCACCGCCTTCCAGGGCGTTGTCGCTGCCCGACTTGGCAATGGCCATCTGACCGAAATCAGCGCCTTGCTTGAGTTGCTGGTAGACATCCATTGCCTGGCGATAAGCGCTCTGGATCGCTTCGGAGTTGGCGCTTTCCGGGGTCGGAATCAGGATGTTCGCCAAGTGCAACTCTTCGGAAAGCTGCATCTTGCCCAGGTCCGAGGCGAGGAAGTTTTTCACTTCCTGCTCCGACACCTGGATGCGTTCGGCCACACGGCGCTGACGCACACGGCTGATGACCATTTCGCGGCGGATCTGATCACGGGCGTCCTCGTAGGAGAGGCCGTCGCGAGCCAGGGCGGCGCGGAACTGGTCGATGCTCATGTTATTGCGCTGGGCAATGGTGCCGACGGCCTGGTTCAGTTCTTCATCAGTGATGCGAATGCCGGAGCGTTCGCCGATCTGCAACTGCAGGTTTTCGACGATCAGGCGTTCAAGCACTTGCTGGTCCAGTACGCCTGGTGGCGGCTGGCCACCGCCGCGCTTGGCGATGGTTTGCTGCACTTCATGGACGCGCTGGTCCAGCTGGCTCTGCATGACCACGTCGTTATCGACGATGGCCACCACTTTATCGATGGACTGTACCGCGGCATTGGCCGCAGTACCCAGGAACAGCGCGCCCAGCATCAGCGGGCGCAGACAATCAGAAAGCTTGGTCTTCACGTTCACGATAACCTTGGATGCCTTTGTCGAGGAAGCTCTCTACCTTGGCGCCAGTAAGGCCGCCGAGTCCCTTCAGAACAATTTGGAGGAAGATGCCGTGGTCGCCTTTTTCGTTTTCCGGGGCGGCTTGACTGAACTCTTCGTAGTCGACCCAGTAACGGTTGATCAGGCGCAGTTTCCAGCAGCAGTTGTCATATTCGAAACCACCGAAGGCTTCCAGGGTACGGTTGCGGTTGTAGTCATACTGCCAGCGGCTGATGAGGTTCCACTGCGGCACGACTGGCCAGATGACCGAGAAGTCGTGCTGCTTGATCTTGTAGTAGTCCTTTACGTAGCCCGGTGTGCCCGGTGTGCCGTAGTCGCCGCCGCCCACGGACCATTGACCCGTAGTCTGGTCGTAACGGACCTGGTCGTTGCGATAGCGATAACCGGCGTTGATAACCTTGTTCGGGTTGTCTTCAGGCTGGTAGTGGAACATCGCGCTGCCCGAGCGAGGGCTATGGGTGTCCGGGTCCCAGTTATAGGTAGCAGTAGTGCGCCAGTCGCGGTTCCAGCGGAATTCGTACTCCAGTGCATAGGGAGATACGTCGGACTTGGCATCTTCGCGCGTATTGAAATCGATGCCTGGCAGTTGAACTTCGCGGTCCTTGAAGTAAAAGGCCTGGCCGACGCTGACGCGCTGGCGCTCGAATCCGTTTTCCTGGATCCAGCGACTGGTCACGCCCAGGGAGAGTTTGTTCTCGTCGCCGACACGGTCGGAGCCAGAGAAACGGTTGTCCCGGAACAGCGAGGAGTAGCTGAAGGTGGATTCGCCGGTGTCGAAAACCGGAATGTCGCTCTGATCTTTCTCTGGGACATAGAGGTAGAACAGGCGTGGCTCCAGGGTTTGGCGGTAGTTACTACCAAACCACTGGGTATCCCGGTCGAAGTACAGGCCGCTGTCGATGCTGGCGATTGGGACGCCGCGATTCTGACTGCCGCTATACGTGCCGCGCAGACGATCAGTCTCGGCGGACTGTGCGGCGATCTGGGATTTGCCAGTGCCGTCCAGGTCCAGATCATATTGGGTGTATTGGTATTTGAGCGACGGCTTGATGAAGCCGTAGGTGGCTTCCATCGGCAAGCTCATGACTGGCGCCAGATTCAGGCGAGTGCCGTTAGCCCGCGCCAGTCCGCGAACGTTGGTGTCCAGCCACGGCTCGGTGTTGCCATCCTCATCGGTATAGTTGCCAGTCCGCAAATCACGATCAAATCGCACCAACTCTGTCTTGTACTCGAAATCCAGGCCATACGGATGTTCGGGCAGGGAGCCATTGAAGGTGATCTGGGGCAGGCGATTATAGGGCGTGATTTTCGAAATCGTCGCCATCTGATAGGCCTGGGCATTCACGCGTGCCGTGTAGTTGTCGCCGCGATAGCTGACAGCGCCTTGCTGATTGACGTAATCACTGGACTCGACACCAATCTGATCGCTTTCAAGATCCTGGAAGTAATACGGATCGCTGATCTTGGTGTAGTCGACTTCCGTCAGCACGCGCGAGTCGAGGCCGCCCTTGTGCTGCCAGTTGTACATGTAGCGGGTCTTGTCGTAGTCGCTTTGCCCGCTGCGCTCATCGTCCTCGTCGTTGAGGTACGCAGCACCGAACTGACCTTCGCTGGATTTGGTCAGGTAGCGGAATTCGCCTTCCATCAACAGGCCGCGCTTGGCCATGTAGCGCGGATACAACGTGGCATCGTAGTTCGGCGCCAGGTTGAAGTAGTACGGGGTGACCAGCAGGAAGCCGGTGTCGCTGCCGCTGCCGATGGTCGGCGGCAGGAAGCCGGACTGGCGACGGTCGTCGATCGGGAAGTAGATGTACGGTGTGTACAGGACCGGGAAGTCCTTGACCCGCAGCGTCACGTTGGTCGCGGTACCGAAGCCGGTGGCCGGGTTCAGGGTGATGTTGTTGCCCTTGAGCGTCCAGGCGTTGCTGTTCGGTTCGCACGTGGTGTACGTACCGTCCTTGAGACGGATGATCGCATTCTCTGCACGCTTGGCGTACAGCGCGTTACCGCGGATACGCGACTTGTGCATCACGTATTCGGCGTTGTCGACCTTGGCTTCGCCGGTGTCCAGCTGTACATCGGCATGGTCGCCGACGATCAGTGCACCGTTGTCGCGAACGCGGACGTTACCGCTCAGCTCACCGCGGTTCTCAGCCTGGTACAGGCTGGCCTCGTCGGCCTCGACCTGCATGCTGCCCTGGCGCATGACCACGTCGCCGGCCAGGGTCGCCACCTGTTCTTCCTGTTGATAGCGCGAAGCCTTGGCGCCGAGGAAGGTAGGAGCGTCGCTCTTGGCCGTCTTGTCGTTCATGCCAGGACGGGTCGGCTCGATATAGGCACCCGAGCAGTAAGGGCCGGTTTCAGCCAATTGCGCCGGGGTAAGGTTCTCCCGTGGAACCCAATCCAGGTGACTGTAGTCTGCACTGCGCGACTTCAGGCCGCGGCCCTTGGCTTCGGTAACGAGCATCGGCTTTTCGCCGGCTTCCTCGCCCGAGCTGCTGTCGGCCGGAGCCGCGCCGCTGTCGGAAACCGCACTGCCGTCATGCACGGGACGCGGCGGCAACGCGGCGGCCGGTGTCTTGGGTGCACAGTCCCAGGCACCCGAAGCGGAGACGGAGCAGTCATACTGCTGCGCCGCGACGACGAATGAAGAGGCCAGGGGTTGCAGGGCCAGCAGACTGCCGGTGACCAGCAACGGAAATTTTTTACGAAACGCGGGGGATTTCAATGCCATCTTATTAGTCCGGGCTTCCTGCGTGCCATCTGCCCGCGGTGTGGGCCGCACGCCTCTCGATGGTCTGAAAAAGATGCTGGATAATAAAGCATGACCCGCTTGACGGCTAGCGCCGTCGGAGACCCTTGCAATGCCCGACCAAGATGTACGCTTGCAACACCTGAAAGTTTGGCTCGATGAACAACTGCCGATCCTTTTCACTCAACAGGGCTGGGGCCCCGTACCCCCGGCCACGTTGACCGCCGCCAGCAGTGACGCGAGTTTTCGGCGTTATTTCCGCTGGGAAGGCGAGGGTCGCAGTTTGATCGTAATGGATGCGCCACCGCCCCAGGAAAACTGCAAACCCTTCGTGGATATTGCTTTTTTGCTGGCGAAATCCGGCATTAACGTGCCAAAAATTTATGCCGAAGACCTTGAGCGCGGCTTTCTTTTGCTCAATGACTTGGGCAACCAAACCTATCTGGACGTGATCAACGGCGAAAATGCCGACGATTTATTCCGCGATGCCCTGCAAGCCTTGCTGGCTTTCCAGCAACTGCCAATGGTTGCGCCGTTGCCGAGCTACGATGTCGCGTTGTTGCGTCGGGAGCTGGAATTGTTCCCCGAGTGGTACGTCAAGCGCGAGCTGGGGATTGAATTGGATTCGGCCCAGCAGCAGCTCTGGCAGCAGGCCAGCGAGCTGCTGATCGACAGCGCCCTGGCCCAGCCCAAAGTGCTGGTGCACCGGGACTACATGCCACGCAACCTGATGCTCAGCGTGCCGAACCCCGGCGTGCTGGATTTTCAGGATGCCGTCTATGGTCCCGTTACCTACGACGTGACCTGCCTGTTCAAGGACGCTTTCCTCAGTTGGCCCGAGGCGCGCGTGCGCGGCTGGCTGGAGAGTTACTGGCAGCAGGCCGGCGCCCTCGGCATTCCCGTGCAGCCGGACCTCGAGGACTTCCTGCGGGCCAGCGATTTGATGGGTGTGCAGCGTCATCTAAAGGTCATCGGGATCTTCGCGCGCATTTGTCATCGTGATGGCAAGCCACGCTACCTCGGCGATGTGCCGCGATTCTTTGCTTATATAGAAGCGGTCATTGCCCGCCGTCCGGAACTGGCACCGCTCGATGAACTTCTGGGCAGCCTGCGGCAATCGGCCGGAGCAACGGCATGAAGGCGATGATTCTGGCGGCAGGCAAGGGCGAACGCATGCGCCCCTTGACCCTTACCACGCCAAAGCCGTTGATTCGCGTCGGTGGTGTTCCCTTGATCGAATACCACTTGCGGGCGCTGGCCAGGGCCGGATTCACCGAGATCGTGATCAATCACGCCTGGCTCGGTCAGCAGATCGAAGATCACCTGGGGGATGGTGCACGGTTTGGCGTGAGCATTCGGTTTTCCCCTGAAGGCGAGCCGCTGGAAACCGGCGGTGGAATCTTCCGGGCCTTGCCGCTGCTGGGCGATGAAGCGTTTGTGGTGGTGAACGGCGATGTCTGGACCGACTACGACTTCAGCGCTTTGCGCCGGCCGCTCGAAGGGTTGGCGCACCTGGTGCTCGTCGATAATCCCGAGCATCACCCAGACGGCGATTTCGTCCTGGTCGACGGAAAGGTTCACGATAGGCACGCCCCTGCCGACAACCTGACCTATAGCGGCATCGCCGTTCTGCACCCGCGGTTGTTCGACGGTTGCGCGGACGGTGCGTTCAAGCTCGCACCGCTGTTGCGCGCGGCCATGGCCGAGGGACGCGTCAGTGGCGAGCACCTCAAAGGGCATTGGGTCGATGTCGGCACCCATGAACGTTTGGCGCAGGTCGAAACCTTGATAGAAGCGAGCGGTTGATATGTGGTGGCCAGGGACTCTGATTGGAGCCGGGGCGGGCTTTGCCATAGCCAGCATTCCGGGGGCCATGCTTGGTGCGTTATTAGGACAAGCGTTGGATAGGCGCCTAAACGTGCAAAGCTGGGAGCAGCTTCGTGAGCGTCTGGGCGGGCGCCCAGCATTGCGCAACGATGAATTGTTGTTTGTGTTGCTGGGGCGTTTGGCGAAAAGCGATGGGCGTGTGGTCGACGGTCACATCCAACAGGCTCGCCAGGAAATGCGGGCCCTGGACCTGAGCGAATCGGCGCAACGCCGGGCCATCGCTGCATTCAACCGGGGCAAGTCTGGAGATGTCCGCCTACGCGGTTATCTGCGCCGTCTCAGCACCCAGCCGCATGCGGCGGAAGGCGTGCTGCGGGCCTGCTGGCGAATGGTTTGGGCTGATGGCAAGGCGGGCGTCGGCGAGCGTGAATTGATTGCCCGGTGGGGCAAGTGGCTGGGCTGGACCCAACAACAGGTCCAGGCATTGGCCAGCGATTACGAACCGCACAAACTGTCGCTGCCCAGCAGTGGGGTGACGTATCAGGAGGCGTTGCGTTTGCTGGGCGTTTCCGCCACGAGTGAGCCGTCGCAGATCAAGCGAGCCTACCGACGATTGCTCAGTCGCCACCATCCGGACAAGATTGCCGGTAGCGGGGCAACGCCCTTGCAGGTGCGTGAAGCCACTGACAGGACTCGGGAGTTGCACAACGCCTATCGCTTGATACGGGAACGGCGGAATTTCCGGTAGCGCCACTATCCCCTGTGGCGAGGGAGCTTGCTCCCGCTGGAGCGCGAAGCGGTCCCCAAAGCGGGCACTGCGGTTCTTCGTAAAGACCCGGATTGCGACTGCTGCGCAGCCGAACGGGAGCAAGCTCCCTCGCCACAGGAGGGTGGGCGCCGACATCCCGAACGGGTCAGCCTTACTCCCCCGCCTTCTGCGGATTCAACCAACCCCGGACCCGACGAAACAGCTGCTCCTGCTCCGCCGCCGGGTTCGGCAGGGCCTTGAGGGACACCTGGCTGAAGGTCGAGCCTTTCAAGCGTTTGCTCGCCTGCAAGCGCTCCAGCGCCGCGTTTCGATCCAGCGGCTTGTCCATGTAGAAAATGTCGGCGGTCGCCAGTTTCAAGGTCGAGGTCAGTTCGGCCAGGGCCGGCTTGGCGGTGGCCGGGGTCTGGGCGGCCACCATCACGAAGCGTTCGACTTGTGAGGGCTGCTTTTCACTCAAGTAGCGCGCTGCCCAATAAGCGCCAGTGCCATGGCCCAGCAGCACGATACGGTGTGCGCTTTGCTGTTCGGCGTAGGCCAGGGCTGCATCGATACGGGCGAAGATGCGCTCGGCGTCGGCCTTGGCATGTTCTTCATCGGTTTGGTCGACGACGGGATCTGCCGCATCGGCTTCGCCGCCTGCGGCCTGTTCGATCGGCGCCGCAGTGGTGGCGTCCGGTGTTGCGGCAGCGGTGTCGGTCGGCTTGGTCTCGGGCGGTGTTTCTACCACGCGCGGTGCAATGACGTCGCTTTGCAGGTCCGGCAGGGTGATACTCAGGCTGCTCCACTCAACATCTGGCAATTTTTTCCGCAAAGGGCCGATAGCTTGAGGCCAGTCAGCTGTTTCGCCGGCGCCGGGGATTATGATGACTGCGCCTCTGGGGTCGCCGGTATTGGCTGGTTTCCACAGTGCCAGGAAGGCATCGCTGCCGGTCTGTAACTGTTGTTGTTCCTGGGCCGGGACTCTTCGTTCAAGTGCGGTCGCCTCTTCCTGGCTACGCTCGAGCAAGGGTTGGCGCTCGACGGGTTTTTCCTCGGCAGGTTGCTGCGCGGCGGGCGCCGTTTCGCTGGCCTGTACAGAAAAGGCACTTGGCAGGATCAGCGACAGGCACAATGCTGGCAACGCCAGGCGATAAACAGAGGGCATTGGATATTCCATGACCAGAAGTATTTCCGGCAGCCTAATGGGTTGGTCAGTATTTGTCAGTGCATGAGACTTCGATGATGCGTTTTTGCTGCCTGTGGGTTATCGGCTGTTTATGGCTTCCCTTGATGGCGTGGGCCGCGCCCGCACCGTCGACGCATGGGGTGCAATTGAATGCGGGACAGCGCCAATGGTTGGTGCAACATCCGCAATGGCGGGTCGGCCTGGTATTGCAGGCGCCCTATGCCCAATACGACCGGCGCCTGCAGCGTTTGTCCGGCACTAACGTCGAGTTGATGCAATGGCTGGGCAAGGCGTTGAACGTCGAGCTCACCTGGCGCAATTTCCAGGACCTGGCACAACTGGAAGCAGCGGTGCGCGCCGGCGAGGTGGACGTAGCTCCGGGCCTGACCCAATCCCCGGGCGGGCTCAAGCTCTGGCAGTTTTCCGATCCCTATATGCGAGTGCCGCAACTGATCGTCGGCGCGCAGAAGGGCGCCGAAGGGGTGGAGTTGGAAAAACTCGACAGCCAGGCCCGGGTCGCGGTGCGCATGCCCAGCGCGACGGCCGATTACCTGCGCAGCAACTACCCGACGCTGAATCTGCAAGGTGTGCCGATGGAGCGCGAGGCCCTGCAATTATTGCTGACCCAGCAGGCTCGATACGCGGTGGTCGACGAGGCACAGCTCGGGCGGTTGATGGTCGAGCCCGAATTCGCCGAGCTGGCGGTGGTGGGCGACATCGGCCTGCCGCAGTTGCTGCGGGTTGCCACACGCCGGGACTGGCCGGAACTGGCCGAGATCATCGACAGCGGTTTGCAGGCGATCCCGGCCAAGGCGCTGGAGCAATTGCACAGCCGTTGGCTCAAGCCAAAGTATCCACGCCTGACCGAGACCCCGGGCTTCTGGCAGAACTTGACCCTATTGATTCTGGCCCTGCTGCTCAGCAGCGTCTCCATCGTGTTCTGGCAGCGCCGCCAGCAACGCGCACTGGAGCGTCGTCTGCGTGCCGCGAGGGAGGACATCGCCCAGCGTACGGCCAGCGAAGAAGCCTTGCGCCTGACGCAGTTTTCCATCGATCAAAGTACGGTCGGCATCCTCTGGGTCAATTGGGACAGTCACGTGCGTTATGCCAACCGAGCGGCTGAAACCATGCTCGGGTATGCCTCGGGCGCCATCATCGACCGCCCCTTGATTGACTTCGAGCCGGGTTTGCACATGGATCGCTGGCTGAACCTGTGGAAGCGCGCCCGGGCCAGCGAAGATGGGCCGCAGAGTTTCGAAACCGAATGCGTGCGAGCCGATGGCAGCATCTTGCCGGCTGACGTTTCCCTGAGCTTCCTGCGCTTTCGCGACGCTGAATACCTGGTGGTCTACCTCAATGATGTGACCGAGCGCCGACGAGCGCTGGCGGCGTTGCGCGAAAGCGAAGCGCGGTTGCAAGGTATTGCCGCTAATGTGCCAGGCCTGGTCTTTCGCCTGGAGCGGGCGCCGGTGACCGGCCAGATCGACTTTGCCTACATCAGCGAAGGCAGCGAAAGCCTGGTGGGTTATTCCCCTGCAACCCTGGCCCGCAGCGACACCGGGCTGCGCAGCCTGGTGCACCCGCAGGACAAGGCCGATTACCACCGCACTCAGGACCAGGCGCTGGACACCGACAGTGACTGGTCATGGCAAGGCCGCATCCTGACCCGCGAAGGCCAGGAGCGCTGGGCCGAGATCAAAGCGATCACCCGCCGTCTCGAAGATGGCGCCTATGTCTGGGACGGAATCGTCTGGGACATCACCGAAAGCAAGCGCATCGAACTGGAGCTGGCCAGCTCACGGGAACAGTTGCGCGAATTGTCAGCGCACCTGGAAAGTGTGCGGGAAGAGGAAAAGGCGCGCATTGCCCGGGAGGTCCACGACGAGCTGGGCCAGATGCTGACGGTGTTGAAGCTAGAAACATCCATGTGCGAATTGGCCTACGCGCAACTCGACCCGGGCCTGCATGAGCGGCTTAATAGCATGAAGCGCCTGATTGCTCAGTTGTTCCAGCTGGTGCGGGATGTGGCAACGGCGCTCCGCCCGCCGATCCTGGATGCTGGCATTGCCTCGGCCATCGAATGGCAGGCTCGGCGTTTCGAGGCGCGTACGCAGATCCCATGCCTGGTGCAGGTGCCGGACAACCTGCCGGCCCTGAGCGACGCCAAGGCCATTGGCCTGTTCCGGATTCTCCAGGAAGCGCTGACCAACGTGATGCGCCATGCCCAAGCGCATACTGTAGAGCTGACGCTGGTTCAGGAGGGCGACGAATTGTGTCTGACCGTCAGCGACGACGGTGTAGGATTTATTGCCGATACGAGTCGGCCAACCTCCTTTGGCCTGGTCGGCATGCGTGAACGAGTATTGATCATGGGCGGGCAGTTGACCCTGGAGAGTGAGCCGGGGGAGGGGACGACCCTGTCGGTGCGGGTGCCGTTGCATGAGGCCTGATGGGGTGGGTTGCCTGGGCGGGCCCAATCGCGAGCCAGCTCGCTCCACATTGATTGAGATGTACACATACGCCCTGCGGGAGCGAGCTTGCTCGCGATGAGGGATCCTGAATCTGGAGAACAATGTGATCCGTGTACTGGTAGCCGAAGACCACACCATCGTCCGTGAAGGCATCAAGCAACTGATCGGCCTGGCCAAGGACCTGGTGGTGGTAGGGGAGGCGAGCAATGGTGAGCAGTTGCTCGAAACCTTGCGGCATGTGCCCTGCGAAGTGGTGCTGCTGGACATTTCCATGCCCGGCGTCAACGGCCTGGAGGCGATCCCACGGATCCGGGCGCTGAACAACCCGCCGGCCATCCTGGTGCTGTCGATGCATGACGAAGCGCAAATGGCCGCCCGTGCCCTGAAGGTCGGCGCCGCCGGCTACGCGACCAAGGACAGCGACCCGGCCCTGCTGCTCATGGCGATTCGCAAGGTCGCGGCCGGCGGACGCTATATCGACCCGGACCTGGCCGACCGCATGGTCTTTGAAGTCGGCCTGACCGACACGCGACCGCTGCACTCGCTGCTGTCCGAGCGTGAATTCTCCGTCTTCGAACGCCTGGCCCAGGGCGCCAACGTCAACGATATCGCCCAGCAACTGGCCCTGAGCAGCAAGACCATCAGCACCCACAAGGCGCGGCTGATGCAGAAGCTCAACATCACCTCATTGGCTGAGTTGGTGAAGTATGCGATGGAGCACAAGTTGCTCTGAGCTTCAGCGCTCCCACAAGGTTTTGTCTCGGCATATCCATTTGCGACACACGCCAACAGCGCTTTTGCCCCTGCTTGCAGCTTGCCGCTCATCACTTGCCGCTGCCCTTATCCAATCCCGTCATCCCTGTAGGGCAATCCCTACCCCGACTCTTCCATCCGGCTGAGGTGATTCTCTCCTGCGCCCCGATTTGCGCAGGCCCCAGGCTCCACTAGGCTTGACTCACAAGCAGTCATCAATACAAAAGGTGCGGGTATGAGCCAGGTCGATTCAAGCGCGGGGGCCAGTGATGTGCTGGTCAGCTTTCGTGGTGTGCAAAAGAGCTACGACGGCGAGAACCTGATCGTCAAAGACCTCAACCTGGACATTCGCAAGGGCGAATTCCTGACCCTGCTCGGGCCTTCCGGCTCCGGCAAGACCACCAGCCTGATGATGCTCGCCGGGTTTGAGACCCCAACCGCCGGTGAGATCCTGCTGGCCGGGCGCTCGATCAACAACGTGCCACCGCACAAGCGCGACATCGGCATGGTGTTCCAGAACTACGCCTTGTTCCCGCACATGACCGTCGCCGAGAACCTGGCGTTCCCGCTGACGGTGCGTGGCCTGAACAAGAGCGACGTGAGTGATCGGGTCAAGCGCGTCTTGAGCATGGTCCAGCTGGACAGCTTCGCCCAACGCTACCCGGCGCAATTGTCCGGCGGCCAGCAACAACGGGTAGCCCTGGCCCGGGCGCTGGTGTTCGAACCGCAGCTGGTGTTGATGGACGAACCCCTTGGTGCGTTGGACAAGCAGCTGCGTGAACACATGCAGATGGAAATCAAGCATCTGCACCAGCGCCTCGGCGTCACCGTGGTGTACGTGACCCACGACCAGGGCGAAGCCTTGACCATGTCTGACCGCGTGGCGGTATTCCACCAGGGCGAGATCCAGCAGATCGCCCCTCCGCGCACACTGTATGAAGAGCCGAAAAACACCTTCGTCGCCAACTTCATCGGCGAAAACAACCGTCTCAACGGTCGTCTGCACAGTCAGACCGGCGACCGCTGCCTGGTGGAATTGGGACGCGGTGAAAAGGTCGAGGCATTGGCGGTGAATGTCGGCAAGCCTGGCGAGCCGGTGACCCTGTCGATCCGCCCGGAACGGGTGAGCCTCAACGGCGCAAGCGAACAATGCATCAACCGCTTCTCAGGGAGGGTGGCGGAATTCATCTATCTGGGCGACCACGTCCGGGTTCGCCTGGAAGTCTGCGGCAAGAATGACTTCTTCGTGAAGCAACCGATTGCCGAGCTCGATCCCGGGCTGGCCGTTGGCGACGTGGTTCCGCTTGGCTGGCAAGTCGAGCATGTGCGTGCGCTCGATCCCCTTCTAGAGGCGAATTGATCGCCCCCTGCTGTACCAACACCAACCCTGCACGTGGAGAGAACAATAAATGTTGAGATCCCTGAAGTTCACAGCCCTGACACTGGGCATGATGGGTGCGGCAAGCGCGATGGCGGCGGGCCCGGACCTGACCGTGGTGTCTTTCGGCGGGGCGAACAAGGCGGCTCAGGTCAAAGCCTTTTACGCACCGTGGGAAGCGGCCGGCAATGGCAAGATCGTGGCTGGCGAGTACAACGGCGAAATGGCCAAGGTCAAGGCCATGGTCGATACCAAGAGCGTTTCGTGGGATTTGGTAGAAGTCGAGTCCCCGGAATTGTCCCGTGGTTGTGACGAAGACATGTTCGAACAACTCGATCCGGCCCTGTTCGGCAAGGCCGAAGACTACGTCAAGGGCGCCATCCAGCCTTGCGGCGTGGGCTTCTTCGTGTGGTCGACCGTGCTGGCCTACAACGCCGACAAGCTCAAGACCGCGCCGACCAGTTGGGCGGATTTCTGGGACACCAAGCAATTCCCAGGCAAACGTGGCCTGCGCAAGGGCGCCAAGTACACGCTGGAATTCGCCTTGATGGCCGATGGCGTAGCGCCGAAAGACGTCTACAAAGTACTGGCTGGCAAAGACGGCCAGGATCGCGCCTTCAAGAAGCTCGATGAGCTCAAGCCGAACATCCAGTGGTGGGAAGCTGGCGCCCAGCCGCCGCAGTACCTGGCTTCCGGTGACGTGGTCATGAGCTCGGCCTACAACGGCCGGATCGCCGCGGTACAGAAAGAAAGCAACCTGAAAGTGGTGTGGAACGGCGGTATCTACGACTTCGACGCTTGGGCCATCCCACGTGGCCTGGACAAGACCCGCGCCGAAGCTGCGAAGAAATTCATCGCCTTCTCGGTGGCGCCGCAGCAGCAGAAGACCTATTCGGAAAACATCGCCTACGGTCCGGCCAATACCCAGGCTGTACCGTTGCTGGCCAAGGATGTCCTGAAGGACATGCCGACCACCCCGGAAAACATCGCCAACCAAGTGCAGATCGACGTCAGCTTCTGGGCTGACAACGGTGAGCAACTGGAGCAGCGCTTCAACTCCTGGGCGGCCAAGTAACCAAAGCGTCCATGGGTGAACGGGCTTTGTGGCGAGGGAGCTTGCTCCCGCTTGAGTGCGCAGCACTCACAAAATTGGCGTTGCCGACAAAATTTTGGGGCCGCTTCGCAGCCCAGCGCGAGCAAGCTCGCTCGCCACAATGACTCGCTTGCACAGGTTGCGGTTTCAAAAGAACAGAGGCGGCCCGCCGCTTCTGTAACGATCAAAAAGATTCGCGGAGTTCGCCATGGCTATCGCCGTTCCACTGAACGCGGGCACCAGCCCCACCCTCAAGCAACGGCTCAAGCATGCCGAGCGGATCAACCGCTGGAAGGCCCAGGCCTTGATCGCGCCGCTGGTGTTGTTTCTGTTGCTGGTGTTCCTGGTGCCGATCGTGGCGCTGCTGTTCAAAAGCGTCAGCAACCCGGAAGTGGTGGGCGCCATGCCTCGCACTGTCGCCGCCGTCGCTGCATGGGACGGACGTGGTTTGCCGGGCGAGCCGGTGTACAAGGCTGCCAGTGAAGACCTGGCCGAAGCCCGCAAGAATCAGACCTTGGGCGACTTGTCCAAGCGCCTGAACATGGAACTGGCCGGCTATCGTAGCCTGCTGACCAAGACCGCTCGGGCGTTGCCGTTTGCCACCGAGCCGGCTTCCTATAAAGAAGCCTTGGAAAACCTCGATGAGCGTTGGGGCGACCCGGCGTACTGGCAGGTGATCCGCCGCAACACCAGCGACGTTACCCCGTATTACCTGCTGGCGGCCGTCGATCACCGCATCGATGACCTCGGCGAACTGGCCCCAGCTACCCCCGACCAGGCGATTTACCTGGATATCTTCACTCGCACGTTCTGGATGGGCCTGGTGATCACCGCGATCTGCCTGGTGCTGGCTTATCCGTTGGCCTACCTGCTGGCTAACCTGCCTTCGCGCCAGAGCAACCTGCTGATGATCCTGGTGCTGCTACCGTTCTGGACCTCGATCCTGGTACGCGTCGCCGCATGGATCGTGCTGCTGCAGTCCGGTGGTCTGATCAACAGTGCGCTGATGGCCATGGGCGTCATCGATAAGCCCCTGGAGCTGGTGTTCAACCGCACCGGCGTATACATCTCCATGGTCCACATCCTGCTGCCGTTCATGATCCTGCCGATCTACAGCGTGATGAAGGGCATCTCGCCAACCTATATGCGTGCGGCGATTTCCCTGGGCTGTCACCCGTTCGCCAGTTTCTGGCGGGTGTACTTCCCGCAGACCTATGCCGGGGTCGGTGCCGGTTGCCTGTTGGTGTTCATCCTTGCCATCGGCTACTACATCACGCCGGCGCTGCTGGGCAGCCCGAACGATCAGATGGTCAGCTACTTCGTCGCGTTCTACACCAACACCAGCATCAACTGGGGCATGGCCACGGCGCTCGGCGGGCTGCTGTTGCTGGCGACCATCGTGCTTTATCTGATTTACAGCTGGCTGGTGGGCGCCAGTCGCCTGCGCCTGAGCTAAGGGGAGATCGAAAATGGTGAGTCCTTACATGTCCCCCGTCGAGCGGGTGTGGTTCTACTGCTTGCGCACACTCTGCGGGCTGATTCTGTTGTTCCTGATCTTGCCGGTGCTGGTGATCATTCCACTGTCGTTCAACTCCGGCAGTTTCCTGGTGTACCCGCTGCAAGGCTTTTCGCTGCAGTGGTACCACGATTTCTTCGCCTCGGCCGAATGGATGCGAGCGCTGAAGAACAGCATCATCGTGGCCCCGGCGGCGACGTTGCTGGCGATGGTCTTCGGCACGCTCGCGGCCATCGGCCTGACCCGTGGTGACTTCCCAGGCAAGGCGTTGGTGATGGCCCTGGTGATTTCGCCGATGGTGGTGCCGGTGGTGATCATTGGCGTGGCCAGTTACCTGTTTTTCGCACCGCTGGGGATGGGCAACAGCTTCTTCTCGCTGATCGTGGTCCACGCCGTGCTGGGTGTACCGTTCGTGATCATCACGGTGTCGGCGACCCTACAGGGGTTCAACCACAACCTGGTTCGGGCCGCTGCCAGCCTGGGGGCTTCGCCACTGACGGCGTTTCGTCGGGTGACCCTGCCGTTGATCGCCCCGGGTGTGATCTCCGGCGCACTGTTCGCCTTCGCGACGTCGTTCGATGAAGTGGTGGTGACCCTGTTCCTGGCCGGCCCCGAGCAGGCAACCTTGCCACGGCAGATGTTCAGCGGCATCCGCGAAAACCTCAGCCCCACCATCGCGGCGGCGGCGACCCTGCTGATTGCCTTCTCGGTGATCCTGTTGCTGACCCTGGAGTGGTTGCGTGGGCGTAGCGAGAAGCTGCGTACTACCCAAGCCTGACGAATATGGGAGCGAGCAAGCTCGCTCCCATAGGGCCTCATCCACAGGCTCCTTATCGCATTCATGGGCTGAATGGCAGACAACCTCCAATACCGAGCTATCCTTGTGCCAGCCCATACTCGAATAAGAGGCCGCGCACATGAGTCTTTCCTCATTCAAGATCGCCCATAAACTGATCACCGGTGCTGCTGCCATCGAGCAACTGGCGGCGGAGTTGACGCGCCTGGACGTCGACAACCCGCTGATCGTGACCGATGCGGCGTTGGTCAAGTCCGGCACCGTGGAACTGGCCTTGCAACATCTGGGCGGACGGGACTACGAGATTTTCGACCGGGTGATGCCGGACCCGGAAATCGCCATTGTCGAGGACTGCATGCAAGCCTATCGCGACGGTGGTCATGATGGCCTGATCGGTCTCGGCGGTGGCAGTGCCATCGACATTGCCAAGTGCGTGGGCGTCTATGCCGGGTACCACGGCGAGCTGCAGGATATGTTCGGCGTCGATCAGGTGCCGCGCAAAGGCCCGCCCATGATTGCCATCCCCACCACGGCCGGTACCGGTTCGGAAGTCACCAACGTGGCGATCCTCTCCGACAAGGCCGCGCAGCTGAAAAAAGGCATCGTCAGCGATTATCTGTTGCCGGACGTGGCGCTGGTCAGTCCGCAGATGACCCTCACCTGTCCGCGCGGCGTCACGGCTGCCAGTGGCGTTGATGCGCTGGCACACGCCATCGAGGCCTACCTGTCGCTCAATGCTTCGCCAATCACCGATGCCCTGGCCATCGGCGCAATCAAGCTGATCAGCCGCGCGCTGCCCAAGGCCTATGCCAACCCGGCTCACCTGCAAGCCCGGGAAGACATGGCCACGGCCAGCCTCATGGCCGGCATGGCATTCGGCAATGCCGGGGTTGGGGCGGTCCATGCACTGGCTTATCCATTGGGCGGGCGTTTTCACGTGTCCCATGGCGTCGCCAATGCTATGTTGCTGCCATACGTCATGACCTGGAACAAGATGGCCTGTGTCGAGCGCATGCGTGACATCGCCGAGGCCATGGGCCTCAAGACCGCTCACCTGAGCGACCTTGAGGCGGCCGATGAGGCTGTGGAGGCGATGATTACGCTGTGTGCTGCCGTGGAAATACCCCAAGGTCTCAGCAGCCTGGGCGTGACCGAGGACGTGATTCCATCCATGGCGGTGGAAGCGGCGGGAATAGAACGGTTGATGCGCAACAATCCACGCAAACTGAGCGCCGCCGATATCGAGAAGATCTACCGCGCGGCGTATTGATCGATTGCCACGGTGGGCGCGCCAAATCTTGAGGTATACAATGCGCGCCATCGTGATTTCGCTCAAAACAGGTGCGTCATGCAGCCCTTCGCTATTGCTCCGTCGATTCTCTCTGCCGACTTCGCCCGCCTGGGCGAGGAAGTGGACAACGTTCTGGCCGCCGGGGCCGACATCGTGCACTTCGATGTCATGGACAACCACTACGTACCCAACCTGACCATCGGCCCGATGGTCTGCGCGGCGCTGCGCAAGTACGGCGTCACCGCGCCGATCGACGCGCATTTGATGGTCAGCCCGGTGGACCGCATCGTTGGTGACTTCATCGAAGCCGGCGCTACCTACATCACTTTCCACCCTGAAGCCACGCAGCACATTGACCGCTCCCTGCAATTGATCCGCGAAGGCGGTTGCAAGGCCGGCCTGGTGTTCAACCCGGCGACGCCCCTGGACGTGCTCAAGTACGTGATGGACAAGGTCGACATGATCCTGCTGATGAGCGTCAACCCTGGCTTCGGCGGGCAGAAGTTCATCCCGGGCACGCTCGACAAGCTGCGCGAAGCCCGTGCGTTGATCGATGCCTCGGGGCGTGACATCCGCCTGGAAATCGACGGCGGCGTGAACGTGGGCAACATTCGCGAAATCGCCGCCGCCGGCGCCGATACCTTTGTCGCAGGCTCGGCGATCTTCAATGCGCCGGACTACAAAGAGGTGATTGAAAAGATGCGTGCCGAACTGGCCCTGGCCCGCCCATGAGCGGCTTTGAGCAGCTGTTTCCCGGCACCTTGCCGCGCCTGGTGATGTTCGACCTCGATGGCACATTGATCGATTCGCTTCCAGATCTCGCGGCCGCCGTAGACCACATGCTGCTCGCGCTCGGACGTCCAGCCGCTGGCCTTGACGCGGTGCGCCAGTGGGTTGGCAACGGCACTCCCACTCTGGTGCGCCGAGCCCTGGCCAATCACATCGATGCCCAAGGTGTCGATGACGCCGAGGCCGAGCGGGCGTTGGCATTGTTCAACGAGGCCTACGAAGGCAGCCACGAATTGACCGTGGTCTATCCTGGCGTACGCTCCACCCTCAAGTGGCTGCAGAAGCAAGGTGTGGAAATGGCGCTGATTACCAATAAGCCGGAACGCTTTGTCGCGCCTTTGCTGGATCAGATGAAGATTGGACGCTATTTTCGCTGGATCATCGGTGGCGATACCTTGCCGCAGAGAAAACCCGATCCGGCGGCGCTGTTTTTTGTCATGAAAATGGCGAATATCCCAGCCTCGCAATCGTTGTTTGTCGGTGACTCGGTCATCGACGTGCAAGCGGCAAAAGCAGCGGGCGTAAAATGTGTAGGGTTGAGCTATGGATACAACCCTGGACGGCCCATCGCAGAAGAGTGTCCTGCTCTAGTCATCGACGATTTGCGCCTGTTAATTCCCGGTTGCCTGGACCCGGCCGCTGAGATAACGTTGCCCGACGCTGTTCAATCCTCTTCTGGAAACGCCATCGTGGTGGTCACTCGCAAACTCTGGATGAAAGTCATGAAGGCCCTGGCCCGCTGGCGTTGGCGCACCTGACGTGATCCCGGCCGGTTATCCGGCGCGTTTGCATACCTGACTGTCAGCTCCTCTTGCCACGAGGCACCCCATGATCCGCGAAGAATTCCTGCGTCTAGCCGCTGCCGGCTACAACCGCATCCCTCTTGCCTGTGAAACCCTGGCTGACTTCGACACACCGCTGTCGATCTACCTCAAGTTGGCCGACCAGCCCAACTCCTACTTGCTCGAATCGGTGCAGGGCGGTGAGAAATGGGGCCGTTATTCCATCATCGGCCTGCCGTGCCGCACGGTGCTGCGGGTCCATGACCATCGCGTCAGCGTGACCCACGACGGTGTCGAAATCGAAAGCCTCGAAGTTGAAGACCCGCTGGCGTTCGTCGAAACCTTCAAGGCCCGCTACAACGTGCCGACCATCCCCGGCCTGCCGCGCTTCAACGGTGGCCTGGTGGGGTATTTCGGCTACGACTGCGTGCGTTACGTGGAAAAACGCCTGGGCACCTGCCCGAACCCCGATCCGCTGGGCGTGCCGGATATTTTGCTGATGGTGTCCGATGCGGTCGTCGTTTTCGACAACCTCGCCGGCAAGATGCACGCCATCGTCCTGGCCGATCCGTCCCAGGAAGATGCCTACGAGCAAGGTCAACAAAGCCTGCAAGCACTGTTGGAAAAGTTACGTCAGCCGATCGCTCCGCGTCCCGGCCTGGACTTCAGCAAGCAGTCGGCGACCGACCCGGTGTTTCGTTCCAGTTTCACCCAGGACGATTACGAACGGGCCGTCGATACCATCAAGGAGTACATCCTCGCGGGTGACTGCATGCAGGTCGTGCCGTCGCAACGGATGTCCATCGACTTCAAGGCGGCGCCCATCGATCTCTACCGGGCGCTGCGCTGCTTCAACCCGACGCCCTACATGTACTTCTTCAACTTCGGCGACTTCCATGTCGTGGGCAGTTCGCCGGAAGTGCTGGTGCGTGTCGAAGACAACCTGATCACGGTACGGCCGATCGCCGGCACTCGCCCCCGTGGCGCTACGGAGGAAGCTGACCGGGCCTTGGAAGAGGATCTGCTGTCGGACGACAAGGAAATCGCCGAGCACCTGATGCTGATTGACCTGGGGCGCAACGACACCGGGCGGGTCTCGGAAATCGGCTCGGTGAAGCTCACCGAGAAGATGGTCATCGAGCGCTATTCCAACGTGATGCACATCGTCTCCAACGTCACCGGCCAGTTGAAGGCCGGGCTGACGGCGATGGACGCCTTGCGGGCGATCCTGCCAGCGGGCACCTTGTCTGGCGCGCCGAAAATCCGCGCGATGGAAATCATCGACGAGCTGGAGCCGGTCAAGCGGGGCGTGTACGGCGGGGCCGTGGGTTACTTCGCCTGGAACGGCAACATGGACACTGCCATTGCCATTCGCACTGCCGTCATCAAGAACGGTGAACTGCACGTACAGGCCGGCGGCGGTATCGTCGCCGACTCGGTGCCGGCGCTGGAGTGGGAAGAAACCCTGAACAAGCGCCGGGCCATGTTCCGCGCCGTGGCGCTGGCCGAGCAGACTTCGAACGATTGAAAACCCTTCGACAACTCGATCAGTGTGTGTGGGAGCGAGCTTGCTCGCGATGAGGCCGTCATATTCAACCAACCAGTTGACTGACAGTCCGCTATCGCGAGCAAGCTCGCTCCCACAGGTTTTCTCGATCAGAAGTCAAGGCTGACGCCCAGGCTTACCCCTTGCTGGGTCATGTCATCATCCTTGCGCAGTGTATAACCACCCCGTAGCGCCAAGTCGTTGGTCAACTTGTGGCTGACCCCCAGGCTCAGGCGATTGAGGTGGCTCTGTGGCGTGTAGCCTTCCAGTGTGAAGTCATTGGCCGGCAGGCTGTTGAGGGCAATGTTCACCTTTTGCGTGTCGTCTTCGTACTCGCGTTCGTGGGCATACTCGCCAAACACCTGGGTCTGGCGGGTGATGTTGTATTTGCCCTGCAAGCCAATGCCCAGGCGTTTCGAGTCGCGGGTCTGGTCATCGAAGGTCAGGGCCGTGGAGCGGTTGCTCTTTTCCGAGTAGCCGTCGACTTCCACCTTCGCATAGTCAGCGCTGATAAACGGCGAGAGGTGCCATTCGCTGCCCGGCTGGGCAATGTCGTAGCCCACCCGCGTGCTGAATGCCCAGAGATGGCCGTCGGTGTCGCCTTTCTCCTGCGCTTCGTTGACGCCCAGGTCGAACTTGCGCTCCAGGTTGTCGTAGTCGAGCTTGCCGCCGGTCAGTGCCGCATCGGCCCACCAGCGGTTTTGCTGGAACTGGGCGAAAGCGGTCGCCAGGTAGCTATTGAGTTTGTACTTCGAATCGTTGTGGCCTGCTTCCATGTCCTGGCGGTAGAGGCCGGCGGCGACACCTACGCGCCACGCGTCGTTGAGGCGATAGCTGCCGCCAATGTTCAGGCTGTAGCCACTGCCATCGGCGCTGGCGCCGCTGTCCTGGCTGTCCATGTCCAGATGCTGACCACCGCCGGCCACGATGGCCCGCCATTGACCGACGGCCTGCCAGTTCTCCCAGTCCGATTGCCACTGGCTGCGTAACTCGTCCTGGTGAGCGCGCAGGGTCGAGTGGGCCATTTCCGGCAGCAACGTCAGTTCCCATGGTGCCGCGAGCAGGGAATAGGCGTAGTCGGCGATCAGTTTCTGTCCGGCTTCGGTCGGATGGACCGCGTCGTTGTAGATCAGCTTGGTGGGATCAGGCGTGGCGCTGTTGATGCCGTAGGTGGCGTTTTCGGTGCAGCCGTTGCCGCTGAAGCAGGTCGCGGTGAGATTTTCTCCTGTGGCGAGGCCGAATCTTGCCGGGTCGGCGAAGCTTTCCTTGAGCAACAGCGGAATGTTCAATGGGATGATTTCAGCGTCGATGCCTTGCAGTCGCGTGATCAACTGCTGGTTGAACTGGTTGCCCAGTTGCGAAAAGGCGTCTTGTAACGGACCACCGTTGAGGGCCGGGGTCAGGCCCAGGTCAGGCAACAACCAGACCATCACATAGCGGGCACCAGCCATTTGCAGCACCTGGACGCTGTCGGCCAGACGGTCCGCGGCGGCGTTCGCTTGTTCGGGGGTCAGTACCCGGCCTTGAAGGAAATCGTTGCCACCACCGGAAATGTAATACAGCGCATTTGGATCGGCGCGCAAGCCATTGGACTGCAGGTAGCCAGGACGGCTGCGCTCGCCGGTGTCGGACACGCCGGTAATCGATTCGAGGATCTGGTCGGTGCGATAACCGCCCACCGCCCAGTTGTTGCCGTCCGCCAGCCCCTGGTCGGCGCGGACCGCCGAAGTGGAAGCGGCAGTCTCGTCGGCGGAATAACCCAGGCGCCCACCGAGCAACTGGGTGGAGTTGGCGGAGTAGGCCTCGCCGCTGCCGTCGGTATAGATCGGACCGGTTCGGTTGGTGTAACGCTCGGTCGAGCCGGGCGGACCATTCGGGTCGGCGAACTGGCCGGCGTCGTTGAGGCTGTCGCCGAACACGATGAACTTGGAGTAAGGGTTGGGGGCGGCGCTCGCCTGGGCGCAGGCCATCGCCAGCAGGCAACCGGCAATCGGTACGAACAACGTCTTCTTTATCATGGGAAAGTCCGTTTTTATCTTATTTTTGTTAGAAAACGAAACGACAGTACCAAAAACTTCCGGCATTCTGCCATCCATCTTGAATGTCGCGATTGTTTCAAAGCCCTTCGGGATCGCCCATATTGCGTGCTCCGCCCAGCTAAGCTACTGTGCCGGGACGTATGAACGAGACTTTCCCTGTGTCGATTGTCAGCAAACTTCTGGATCAAATGATCAAGGCACACGCCCGCTGGCGTTGGCGCGCCTGAACATTCTCCGCCGGCTTCGCCGGACCTGTACCGATTTGCCTTCTTTACCCGCTTGTAGAGCCGCTTCGCAGGGGCATCACTTGCCTCGCCAAGCGCAGCAGCGTGCGGGTCATTCTCTGAAGGCTGTATTTAAAGTCAGTGAATTCAATAGGTTGCTTACGCCATGTTGCTGATGATCGATAACTACGACTCTTTTACCTACAACGTTGTGCAGTACCTCGGCGAGCTGGGCTCCGAGGTCAAGGTCGTGCGCAACGACGAATTGACCATCGCCGAAATCGAAGCCCTCAAGCCTGAGCGCATTGTGGTTTCGCCCGGCCCATGCACGCCGACCGAAGCGGGCATTTCCATCGACGCCATCAAGTATTTCGCCGGCAAGCTGCCGATCCTCGGTGTCTGCCTGGGGCACCAGTCGATCGGCCAAGCGTTCGGCGGCGACGTGGTACGCGCCCGACAAGTCATGCACGGTAAGACTAGCCCGGTATTCCACGAGGACAAGGGCGTGTTCGAGGGGCTGAATCATCCGCTTACCGTAACCCGCTACCATTCCCTGGTGGTCAAGCGCGAAACTCTGCCTGACTGTCTGGAGTTGACGGCTTGGACCCAGTTTGAAGATGGCTCGGTCGATGAAATCATGGGCCTGCGCCACAAGACGCTGAATATCGAGGGTGTGCAATTTCATCCCGAGTCTATTCTCACCGAACAGGGCCACGAACTGTTCGCCAACTTCCTCAAACAAACCGGCGGCACGCGCTAAGGACTTTTCATGGATATCAAGACAGCCCTGAGCCGTATCGTCGGCCATCTCGACCTGAGCACCGACGAGATGCGCGACGTGATGCGCGAAATCATGACCGGCCAATGCACGGATGCACAGATCGGCGCGTTCATGATGGCCATGCGCATGAAGAGTGAGAGCATCGATGAAATCGTGGGTGCGGTTTCGGCGATGCGTGAGCTGGCGGACAAGGTCGAACTCAAGACGCTGGACGGTGTGGTGGATGTGGTCGGTACCGGCGGTGACGGCGCCAATATCTTCAACGTTTCCACGGCCTCGTCGTTTGTCGTCGCGGCGGCCGGTTGCACCGTTGCCAAACATGGCAATCGGGCAGTTTCCGGCAAGAGCGGCAGTGCCGATCTGCTGGAGGCAGCGGGCATTTACCTGAACCTGACGCCGGTCCAGGTGGCACGCTGTATCGATAACGTCGGCATCGGTTTCATGTTTGCCCAGACCCACCATAGCGCCATGAAACACGCCGCCGCGCCGCGCCGCGAGCTGGGGCTGCGTACGCTGTTCAACATGCTCGGCCCGCTTACGAATCCGGCCGGCGTGAAACATCAGGTAGTCGGTGTGTTCAGCCAGGCGTTGTGCCGACCATTGGCTGAAGTCTTGCAACGGCTGGGCAGCAAGCACGTACTGGTGGTCCATTCGAAGGATGGACTGGATGAGTTCAGCCTGGCGGCGCCTACATTCGTGGCCGAGCTAAAAAATGATCAGATCAGCGAGTATTGGGTCGAACCTGAAGACCTCGGTATGAAGAGCCAGAGCCTGCACGGGCTGGCAGTCGACGGCCCGGCCCAATCGCTGGAGCTGATTCGTGATGCCCTGGGGCGTCGCAAGACCGAGAATGGCCAGAAAGCCGCTGAGATGATCGTGCTCAATGCCGGTGCCGCGTTGTACGCCGCCGACCACGCCAGCAGCCTCAAGCAAGGCGTGGAACTGGCCCATGATGCGCTGCACACTGGGCTGGCCAGGGAAAAGCTTGAAGAGTTGGGTGCATTTACCGCCGTATTCAAAGTGGAGAACGAAGGATGAGCGTGCCAACGGTTCTGGAAAACATTCTGGCTCGCAAGGCCCAGGAAGTGGCCGAGCGCAGCGCTCGGGTCAGTCTGTCCGAGCTGGAAAGCCTAGCGCGTTCAGCGGATGCGCCGCGCGGCTTTGCCCAGGCTCTGATCGATCAGGCCAAGAAAAAACAGCCGGCGGTGATTGCTGAAATCAAGAAGGCATCCCCCAGCAAGGGCGTGATTCGTGAACACTTCGTCCCGGCCGAGATCGCGCGAAGCTACGAGAAGGGCGGTGCTACCTGCCTCTCGGTGCTGACCGACGTCGACTTTTTTCAAGGCGCTGACGACTACCTGAAACAGGCGCGGGCGGCATGCAAGCTGCCAGTGATCCGCAAGGATTTCATGATCGACCCGTACCAGATCGTCGAGGCGCGTGCGCTGGGCGCCGACTGCGTGCTGTTGATTGTTTCCGCCTTGGACGACGTGAAAATGGCCGAGCTGGCGGCCGTAGCCAAAAGCGTCGGGCTGGATGTCCTGGTGGAAGTCCACGACGGTGACGAGTTGGAACGAGCCCTGAAAACCCTCGATACCAAACTGGTCGGCGTGAACAATCGCAACCTGCACACTTTTGAAGTGAGCCTGGAAACCACTCTGGACCTGTTGCCACGCATTCCGCGCGATCGCCTGGTCATCACCGAAAGCGGCATTCTCAACCGGGCCGATGTCGAGCTGATGGAAGTCAGCGATGTGTATTCGTTCCTGGTGGGCGAAGCGTTCATGCGCGCCGAAAACCCGGGCGTGGAATTGCAGCGACTGTTCTTTCCTGAACGAGGCCTGCCGGTGAGCGGCTCGACGCTGGACTGATCCATGTCGCCTGTGATTTCCCTCACCGTCGAAGCTGGCCTGCAAGCCGAACAGGATCTGCTAGCCAGCATCTGCGCGGGCGACGCCGAGTTCGGCCTGCTGTTCTGGCAGCCCAACGACCGTGCGCTGGTCATGCCGCGCCGCTTGAGTCGCCTACCGGGGTTTGAATACGCTTGTGAAGTATCGGCTGCTCATGGCTGGCCTGTCTTGTTGCGTGAAACAGGTGGCGAACCGGTGCCGCAGTCGGTCGCTACGGTCAATATCGCCCTGGTCTACGCACCACCGCGCAGCGAAGGTGACCACGGACGTATCGAAACCGGCTATCGCCGGTTGTGCGATCCCATCTGTCAGCTGTTGGACGAGTTGGGCGGGGTGGCTTCGCTGGGAGAGGTGGAAGGGGCTTTTTGTGACGGGCGCTTCAACGTCAACCTCGACGGCCGGAAAATGGTGGGCACCGCCCAGCGCTGGCGCCAGAGCAAAGGGGGGCAGCGTCCGGTGGGGCTGGTTCATGGCGCGTTTTTGCTGGAGAACGAGCGCGAGTCCTTGGTCGCGGCAGTCAATCGCTTCAATGAGGCTTGCGGCCTGGAGCCGCGAGTGCGAGCCGAGAGCCATATTGCCCTGCATGAAAAATTCCCGGCGCCTCACGCGCTGGAGCGGCTCGACGCTTTGTACCGGGAGCTGCTGATCAATCTGCTGGGCGCCTAACGCGTTCCGAACACCACCATGGTCTTGCCTTTGACACTGACCAGGTTGCGCTCTTCCAGATCCTTGAGAACGCGACCGACCATTTCCCGCGAACAACCGACAATCCGACCAATCTCTTGGCGGGTCACCTTGATCTGCATCCCGTCCGGGTGGGTCATGGCATCGGGCTGCTTGCACAGTTCCAACAGGCAGCGTGCGACACGTCCGGTGACGTCAAAAAATGCGAGATCGCCGACCTTGCGGGTGGTATTGCGCAGGCGCTGTGCGATTTGTCCGCTGAGTACGTAAAGAATGTCCGGGTCTTGCAGGGACAGTTCTCGGAATTTGGCGTAGCTGATTTCCGCAACTTCACATTCAATCTTGGTCCGCACCCAGGCACTGCGTTCCTGTTCCTTGCCCGCCTGTTCGAATAACCCCAGCTCGCCAAAAAAATCCCCGGAGTTGAGATAGGCGATGATCATTTCCCGACCGTCGTCATCTTCTATGAGGATAGTGACCGACCCCTTGATGATGAAAAACAACGTCTCGGAACGATCTCCTGCACAAATGATGTTGTGTTTGGCTGGATAGCGGCGGCGCTGGCAATGCATCAAGAGTTTGTCGAGATTCTTGATCTTGAACGTGGGAGTAATGGCAACCATGGTTGTATCCCGAAAGACTGCGCAGTGTGATGGTTTGGTTTTTTTATAGACGCGAATGGCTATCGCTAAAAGCTGGCCATGCGCCAGCGAGTTGGCGTATGGCCAGCTTAACAGAGGCGTCCTTAATTGATTTGAGAATTTACCTACGTACTGTCAGGTCAGGTCTCCTAAGACGGAGAGCGGTCATGCCGGAGCGCTGTGCTAAGCTGGCGACCCTTTTTTAACAGTGGAGTCTTGGCGATGAAGGCACGCATCCAATGGGCTGGCGAAGCCATGTTCCTCGGTGAGTCAGGCAGTGGTCATGTGGTCGTCATGGACGGCCCGCCAGAGGCCGGTGGGCGGAACCTGGGGGTTCGGCCGATGGAGATGCTCCTGCTGGGCGTGGGCGGTTGCAGTAACTTCGACGTGGTCAGCATTCTCAAAAAGTCCCGCCAGGCCGTCGAAAGCTGCGAAGCTTTCCTGGAGGCAGAGCGCGCCACTGAAGATCCCAAAGTGTTTACCAAGATCCACATGCACTTCGTGGTGAAGGGGCGAGCCCTGAAGGAAGCCCAGGTCAAGCGCGCCATTGAGCTGTCCGCCGAGAAGTACTGCTCGGCTTCGATCATGCTCGGCGCCGCGGGGGTCGAAATCACCCACGATTATGAAATCATCGAGTTGGGTTGAGTCGATAGCCGACGGGCCGTATTGAAGTTTTCGGAAATTAAAAAGGCGACTTCCCTTGGGGGCGTCGCCTTTTTAATTTCCGGGGAATGAGCTGGTCAGTCCCCAATTGCCGTCAAATCCGATAAGTGCTCTTGGTCATGACCTTGGCCAGCAGGCTCATGCCGAACTTGACCGGGGCCGGAAAACGGAAGCCACCGGCCTCAAGTGCACTCTCGGCGTGGTGTTCCTCATCCACGCGCATCTGCTCAAGGATCGCCCGGGATTTTTCATCCTCGGCTGGCAGTTGTTCGAGATGTTCATTCAAATGCTTGCACACTTGATGTTCAGTCGCCGCAACGAATCCGAGGCTGACTTTGTCGCTGATCAGCCCGGCAACGGCCCCGATCCCGAATGACATGCCATAGAACAGCGGGTTCAGGACGCTGGTATGGCTGCCCAATTGGCGAATCCGTTGTTCACACCAGACCAGATGGTCGATTTCTTCCTCGGCGGCATGCTCCATTGCTTCACGCACTTGCGGTAGCTTCGCTGTCAGCGCCTGGCCCTGATACAGCGCCTGGGCACAGACTTCGCCGGTGTGGTTGATACGCATCAGTCCGGCGACGTGGCGGGTTTGCTCGTCACTCAGTTGCGCGTCTGGCTGCACGATAGCCGGTGATGGACGGTACGGCTGGCCACTGAAGGGCAGCAGGGTGCGCATCGCGGTATCGGCTTGCAGCAACAGACGGTCAATCGGCGAGTAGTGACGTTGGGTAGTCATGCTTACCTCCGGGAAAAATCACAGCGGCCAGTTTAACCCAATCGACCGCCGAAGATTTGCGTTGGGTCAGGTGTATCAGCCCGGTGGCCAGTTCATCTGGCGCTGCCCCAGCACATGCATATGAATGTGATAGACCGTTTGCCCGCCCAGTTCATTGCAGTTCATCACCACACGAAAACCTTCTTCACAGCCCAATTCAAGTGCCAGGCGCTGCGCAGTGAACAAAATGTGTCCAGCCAGGCCTTTGTCTTCCTCGGCCAGGTCATTGAGGGTGCGAATCGGCTTTTTCGGTATGACCAAAAAATGTACAGGCGCTTGCGGGGCGATGTCGTGGAAGGCCAGTACCTGGTCATCCTCGTAAATGATCTTTGCCGGAATTTCCCGGTTGATGATCTTGGTGAACAGAGTATCCACAGCTGTTTTCTCCATTGGGTTCGTCGAGGTCGGGGGGCGTGAAGGCTCCGATTGAGGCGACTGATAGTTCAACTTGAAGGGATCAGCGCGGGCAATAGGCCTTGTTGATCATGCCGGCGATGGTTCGGACCAGCCATCGCGAGCCCAGGCGCGGCAGTGCGGCCAGCCAGCGGTTGCGGCGTCCGGGAATGATGATGGCGCGGTTGCGGTCCAGCGCGCGCACGGCGTACAGGGCCACTTCTTCGGGGCTCATCAGTAACTTGCTGTCGATGAGCTTCTGTTCGTCCATCTGCGCCCTGGAAAAGAAGCCGGTCCGGGTCGGACCAGGGCAAAGCACCGAGACCTTGATCGCGCATTTCTTCAGCTCGACCCGCAGGGCTTCGGAGAAGTGCAGCACATAGGCCTTGCTGGCGTAATAGGTACTCATCCAGGGGCCGGGCTGGAACGCGGCGATCGAGGCGACGTTGAGGATCTGGCCGCCGCCAAGCAGCGCCATGCTGTTACCGATGGCATGACAAAGCCGTGTCAGGGCGAGGATATTGACTTCGATCAGGTCCTGCTCGGTCATCCAGTCCTGGCCCAGGAACGGCCCGCTGGTGCCGATGCCTGCGCAATTGACCAGCAGGTCGATCTGCCGCTCGCCTTCCTCCAGTTCCAGGAGAAAGCCTGAAAGCCTCAACGGTTCGCTCAGGTCACAAGCCCGGAACAATACCTCCACGCCAAACCGCTGAGTCAGTTCGATTGCAATACTTTCCAGCCGATCACGCTGTCGAGCCACCAGTATCAGGTTGCGGCCGCGCCGGGCCAGCGCTTCGGCCATGGCCAGGCCAATGCCGCTGGAAGCGCCAGTGATCAGTGCGTAACGGGTCATGCAGTTCTCCATCGCAACAGCCCGCCGCCAGTTGACTGGGCTGTCACCGGCATGAAGCGCGCTTATTGTTCCTCTTCTTCTTCATAGTCTACAGAAGGTGGAGCGGGCTCGGCTGCCTCGACGGCGGGCTCTTCAGAGGTTTCGTTGCTGTATTCACTGCTTTCATAGCTGCTCAGGCTGCTGCTGTCGTAGTCCTCCTGAAGGGCCCCGAAGATGCCGGCAAAGGTAGCCATGAAAATCAGGACGATCATCACCAGCCAGAGCGAGGCCAGCAATTTGACCGCAGTGGTATTGCGCGGCGGCGGGGGGCCGTACTGGTTTGCGCCGGTATTGCCCGGAGCGATGATGAGGATGAAGGGGAAGATGCTGCCCACGAAGGGAACCAGGTTGATCAGCCACAACCACCCCGACCAGCCCAGATCATGCAGGCGCTGGACGTTGAACTGGATGCTCACGAAGGCAAAGGCAAGGACGACGACTGCGGCGAGCAGGCCGCCGACGATGAGTCCCGCGACCGAGTCGGAAGCCAGCAGCCAGGCCGTGGCCAACCAGAAGCCTATGCCGACCAAGGGCAGTAGGGCCAAGGTCAACACCATGGTCCAGGCCAGGTAGCGCAGGCGTCCGATACGCCCGTCGAAGCTGAAGGGCTTGAGCGTGCCGTACTCTGCAAGCACTTCACCGACTTCGGCGCGGGGAGGCGCGTACGGCGAGGCGGGCTCGACGATCGAATCGGGATGGCGTCCACTCGGTTGCCGTGGTGCCTCCTGTACCTCGCCAAGATTCAGTTGGACGACGGGTTCGGCTTCGATCCTGGCATCGATCCCGCTCTTGTTGAGCGCTTCCAGGTACTGTTGCGCCTCGCTCTGGGACAGGTTGCTTTTGAGGGCTACCTTGCGCCCGGTGAACAGCCGTTCAATGGCGCTGACATCGCTTTTGAACAGCTCGGCGAGGTTGAGTTTGGCGGTGGTGGTATCGACGCCCGGCATCAGGCCGCCGTCGAATACGATGTTGAAGCGGGTTTCGCTCATGCCCGGCATCCTTGTCTCTAGAAGTTGAATAGTTGTTTTGTTCAGGCTGATTCAGCGGGGCCATTGCCCGCCAAGCTGCGCCGCCCGTGCTTGTGCCTGACGGTATTCTTCATCCAGGCGTGCCACTAACTGATCGATGCTGGGCAAATCATCGATTTCACCCACGCCCTGGCCCGCGGACCATACGGTTTTCCAGGCCTTGGCTTCATCGTTCAGCGGTTTGAGTTTCGAGCCAAAATCCACCTCGCCCTTGTTCTGCAGAGCGGTCAGATCGAAACCGGCATTCTCCAGGCTCTGGCGCATGAAACTGGCCGGCACTCCGGATACAGCGGGAGTATGCACGATGTCTGCGGCTCTGGATGTGAGCAACATCTCTTTATAAGCTTCAGGGGCGTGGCTTTCGCTCGTAGCGATAAAGCGCGTACCGAAGTAGGCCAGATCGGCGCCGAGCAATTGTGCAGCCAGAATCTGGTGACCGTGGTTCAGGCATCCTGCAAGCAGTAAGGTCTTATCAAAAAACTGCCGGATCTCGGCAATCAATGAGAACGGGCTCCAGGTCCCGGCGTGTCCGCCTGCACCGGCGGCAACGGCGATCAAGCCATCGACACCGGCTTCGGCGGCTTTCTCGGCATGACGCCGGGTCGTCACGTCATGGAACACCAGCCCGCCATAAGCATGGACGGCATCCACCAACTCCTTCACCGCGCCCAGGCTGGTGATGACAATCGGCACCTTGTGTTCGATGCAGATGGCCAGGTCGGCTTGAAGCCGCGGGTTGCTGTGATGGACGATCAGGTTCACAGCGTAGGGTGCCGGATTTTCCAGGGTCGCCAGGCCTGCTTCGATTTCCGCCAACCAGGCCTTGAAGCCACTGCTTTCGCGCTGGTTCAACGCCGGAAAACTACCGACGATGCCGTTACGGCAGCAGGCCAGCACCAGTTGTGGATTGGAAATCAGGAACATTGGCGCTGCCACGACGGGCAGGCGCAAGCGTTGTTCAAGCAGAGCGGGCAACGACATCGCAAGTACCCCGGATAATGGACGCTGATTGGAGATTAGAACGGTCGGACGACAACCAGAATTACGATAGCCAGCAATATCAGAACCGGCACTTCATTGAACCAGCGATAAAAGACATGGCTGCGGGTGTTTTCGCCACGGGCGAAGCGCTTTACCTGGGCGCCGCACATATGGTGGTAACCGATCAGCAGCACGACCAGGGTCAGCTTGGCGTGCATCCAGCCACCTTGGGTGAAGTAGGCGCCGGCGTTGAGGCTGAGCAGCCAGATGCCGAATACCAGGGTGGCAATCATCGCCGGGCCCATGATGCCGCGATACAACTTGCGCTCCATGACGCTGAAGCGCTCCTTGCTGACGCTGTCTTCGCTTTGGGCGTGATAGACAAACAGGCGAGGCAGGTAGAACAGGCCGGCGAACCAGCAGACCATGCTGACGATGTGAAGTGCTTTGAGCCACAGATAGAGCATTTTTAGTTATTCCCAGGATTCACGGTAGCCCGATAGTAGAGGTTAGAGCGTCCGCACGTCACCTTGGCGGTTGTCGCCGGGCCCTGCGGCCCCTATCATCGACGGCTTTCCAGTGGGTTCGTTGAGGGCAGGTTTATGGTCAAGGTCGGTATCGTCGGCGGCACGGGGTACACCGGTGTCGAACTGCTGCGTCTGTTGGCACAGCATCCGCAAGCTGAGGTGGTGGTCATCACTTCCCGATCCGAGGCCGGCCTGGCCGTCGCCGACATGTACCCGAACCTGCGAGGCCATTACGACGGCCTGGCGTTCAGCGTTCCGGACGTCAAGACCCTTGGCGCCTGCGATGTGGTGTTCTTCGCCACGCCCCACGGTGTCGCCCACGCCCTGGCGGGTGAACTGCTGGCTGCCGGGACCAAGGTCATCGACCTGTCGGCGGACTTCCGCCTGCAGGACGCTGATGAATGGGCCAAGTGGTACGGTCAACCTCACGGCGCGCCGGATCTGCTCGACGAGGCGGTTTACGGCTTGCCGGAAGTCAATCGCGAGAAAATCAAGCAGGCCCGACTGATCGCGGTACCGGGTTGCTATCCGACGGCAACTCAGCTGGGGTTCCTGCCGTTGCTCGAGGCCGGTCTTGCCGATGCTTCGCGTCTGATTGCCGACTGCAAGTCCGGTGTCAGCGGTGCCGGGCGTGGCGCCAGTGTCGGTTCGCTTTACTCCGAGACGTCGGAAAGCATGAAGGCGTACGCGGTCAAGGGGCATCGCCATCTGCCGGAGATTCGCCAGGGGCTGCGCCGGGCCGCGGGCAAGGAGGTCGGCCTGACCTTCGTGCCGCACCTGACGCCGATGATTCGTGGCATCCACTCCACTCTTTATGCAACCGTCGTCGATCGTTCGGTGGACCTGCAGGCGTTGTTTGAAAAGCGTTACGCCAACGAACCGTTCGTCGACGTAATGCCGGCCGGCAGCCACCCGGAAACTCGCAGCGTGCGCGGTGCGAACGTTTGCCGGATCGCCGTGCATCGTCCGCAGGACGGTGATCTGGTGGTGGTGTTGTCGGTCATCGATAACCTGGTCAAGGGCGCGTCCGGCCAGGCGGTGCAGAACCTGAACATCCTGTTCGGGCTGGATGAGCGCCTGGGGCTGTCCCATGCGGGGATGTTGCCGTAACGGCAGTTAAAAGCTGCAAGCTTTAAGCTACAAGCTTGCAGCCTTTAACTTGTAGCTTGCCGCTGCTCTTCAAATAGTTGACCGATTTTCTAGGAGAAGCGGATAATGCCCGCCATCACGCATTATGGCGGCGTAAGCGCCGGGAGATATTCAGCATGAGCGTCGAAACCTTCACCCCCACGGCTTTGCAATTCACCCACGGTGCCGCGCACAAGGTGAAGAGCCTGGTCGATGAAGAGGGCAATGATCGTTTGAAGCTGCGCGTATTTGTTACGGGTGGCGGTTGTTCCGGCTTCCAGTATGGCTTTACTTTCGATGAGGAAGTGGCCGAAGACGACACCATCGTCGAGCGCGAAGGTGTCAGCCTGGTGGTCGATCCAATGAGCTTCCAGTACCTGGCAGGTGCCGAGGTGGATTACCAGGAAGGTTTGGAAGGCTCGCGGTTCGTGATCAAGAACCCAAACGCGACCACGACTTGTGGGTGCGGTTCTTCGTTCTCGATCTGAGACGGCTCCAATAAAAACGCCGCAGTGCCTTACGGCCCTGCGGCGTTTTTCTGTCCCTGATCTTTCTCAGGCCGGGTAGATGGCGCCGAGTACGCGCAAGCCACAGGCGCCAGTAACACTCGGACGATTGCCCGGAATGCCTTCAAGGCAGCAATGGGCGAGCCAGGCGAAAGCCATGGCTTCGACCCAGTCCGGGTCCACGCCATACACCGCCGTACTGCTGACCTTGGTATCCGGCAGCAACTCAGCCAGGCGCTTCATGAGCGCCTGGTTGTGCGCGCCGCCGCCACAGACCAGCAACTCTTGAGTATTGGACTGGGCATGTTGAAGGGATTCGAAGATGGTCAGGGCAGTCAGTTCGAGCAGCGTCGCCTGTACGTCTTCCGGGGCGAAGGTTGGCAACTTCGACAAATGCTGACTCAGCCAAGGCAGGTTGAAGACCTCACGGCCGGTACTTTTCGGCCCCTTGGTGACGAAAAAAGGATCTCTGAGCAGTGCCTTGAGCAGGGCTGGCTCGACTTTCCCGCTGGCAGCCCATTGACCGTCCCGATCGAAATGCTCGCCTCGTTGTTGGTGTATCCAGGCATCGAGCAATACGTTGCCTGGACCACAGTCGAAACCAGCTACTGGTTTTGCGGGCTCTATCAGGCTGAGATTGCTGAAACCGCCGACATTCAGCACGGCGCGATTGCCGACTCGTTCTTCGAACAGTGCTTCGTGAAATGCCGGAACCAGCGGGGCGCCTTGTCCACCGGCGGCGACGTCGCGGCTGCGGAAGTCGCTGACGACGGCGATGCCGGTCAACTCACTCAACAAGGCCGGATTGCCAATCTGTACGGTAAATCCGCGGGCTGGTTCATGGCGGATGGTCTGGCCGTGGCTGCCGACCGCCGTGATGTCTTCAGGCTTGAGTTTCTGTTCGTTGAGCAGGGTATGGATACCCTGTGCAGCCAGCTTTACCCAGCTTTGCTGGGCAATGGCGGAGCGGGCGATCTCATCGGGCCCGCTGCTGCACAATCCGAGCAATTCGGTGCGCAGTGCGGCGGGCATTGGAATGTAGTGCGTGGCGATCAATTTGATCGCCGGGGTCAGTTCGATCAGTGCGATGTCCAAGCCATCCAGGCTGGTCCCGGACATCACACCGATATAGAGCGCCATGCTTAGCGCTTGCTCGAGGCCAGCATGGTGGCTTTCTCTTGATCCATGCGAGCCATCAAGGGTTGGCTTTGGGCCAGGAAGCGCGCGCGCTCGGCCTTGGCGATCGGATCGGCCATCGGCAGTTTCTGGCCTAGTGGGTCGACGTGGACGCCGTTGACCTGGAACTCATAATGCAAGTGCGGTCCGGTGGACAGGCCGGTAGTGCCGATGTATCCAATAACCTGGCCTTGCTTGACAGTGCCGCCTGTCTTCACGCCTTTGGCGAAGCCCTGCATGTGGCCGTACAGCGTGCGATAGGTATTGCCGTGCTGGATGATCACGGTGTTGCCATAACCGCCACGACGTCCGGCAAGCAATACCTTGCCGTCGCCGGCGGCCTTGATTGGCGTACCGCGGGGGGCGGCGTAGTCGACACCTTTATGGGCGCGGATCTTGTTCAGGATTGGATGCTTGCGACCGGCGGAGAACTTCGAGCTGATACGGGCGAAATCAACCGGTGTACGGATGAAGGCCTTGCGCATGCTGTTGCCGTCGGCAGTGTAGTAGCTGCTGTTGCCTTGCTTGTTGGTGTAGCGCACTGCGGTGTACGTCTTGCCACGGTTGGTGAAGCGCGCGGAAAGAATCGGACCGTTGCCGACACTCTTGCCATTGACCACTTTTTGCTCATAGATGATGTCGAACTCGTCACCCTGGCGAATGTCCTGGGCGAAGTCGATGTCGTAGCCAAATACGCTGGCCATGTCCATGGTCAGGCTATGGGAAAGGCCGGCACGAGCAGCCGACTGGGACAATGAGCTGTTGATGACGCCATGAACGTAGGCCGAGCGAACGGTAGGCTTGGCGGTGACGCGGTTAAATACATACCCCTTGTCGTTTTTGGTCAGGGTGATGCTTTCCAGGTCGCTCAGCTTGGTGTGCAGGTTGGTCAGCTGTCCGTCTGGATTGAGTTCGAATTCGAGTTTCTGGCCGCGCTGCAGTTGAGTGAACTGCTTGGCTTGCTTGTCGCTGGCCAGGATTTCATGGACCGAAGTCGAGGGCAGGCCAACCTTTTCGAAGAGGGTGGAAAGTGTGTCGCCCTTGGCAACAATCACTTCGCGATGGTCTGGTCCCTTCTTTTCTTCTGCAACAGGCGCTTCTACCTGAGCGGCTGCCTCGGTGGTGTCTTGCGGGCTGTTTTCAATCTGCGCAAAAGGAGAGGCGGCCGGTTCGTTTGTGGCTTGAACGGCTTCGGCGGCGTCTTGTTCTTGTGTCAGTTGTTCAGCAGGGCTTTCCAGTTCAAGACTCAGAGTCGTCTTTTTGGCTTCAACATCGCTGGAGGGAAACACCAGGAGCGCCAGGCTAAGGAGGGCTGCGATGCCACTTGCGGCAAGCAGGTGGGTCTTTGGGTAAAGCGGTGGCGCTTTAGACGGTTCTGTGGTCATAGGTAATTTTGACTTTTGAAAAGATGAATTGGAAAAGATGAATGACATGATGAAGATGAAATAACTGTATAAAATATAACCAAATCCCCTGCGAAGCAAGCCCGCGGACGCTCTGTTCTGTGGATTGGCGTCCGCGCGCCGGGCAAACCTTGTATTTGGTGCGCGATCTTGTATGGTTGGGGCCCTTTGAATCTGAGCCTTACGGGTCTGTTATGAAGTCGGTTGAAGAGCAGCTAGCGCTGATCAAACGTGGTGCGGAAGAACTGTTGGTCGAGTCCGAGCTGATCGAAAAGCTCAAGCGCGGGCAGCCGCTGCGTATCAAGGCCGGTTTCGATCCAACGGCGCCCGATCTGCACCTGGGTCATACCGTGCTTATTAATAAGCTGCGCCAGTTCCAGGATCTGGGGCACCAGGTCATCTTCCTTATAGGTGACTTCACCGGGATGATCGGTGATCCAAGTGGCAAGAGTGCTACGCGCCCACCGCTGACTCGTGAGCAGGTTCTCGATAATGCCGAGACCTACAAGACTCAGGTTTTCAAGATTCTTGATCCGGCCAAGACTGAAGTGGCTTTCAACTCCACTTGGATGGATCAAATGGGGCCGGCGGATTTCATTCGCCTGACGTCTCAGTACACCGTAGCTCGTATGCTCGAGCGCGATGATTTCGACAAGCGCTATAAATCCAATCAGCCAATTGCCATCCATGAGTTCCTCTACCCGCTTGTACAGGGTTATGACTCGGTCGCGTTGCGCGCGGACGTTGAGCTCGGCGGTACTGACCAGAAGTTCAACCTGTTGATGGGGCGTGAGTTGCAGCGTGGCTATGGTCAGGAGGCGCAATGCATTCTGACCATGCCATTGCTGGAAGGTCTGGATGGCGTGAAGAAGATGTCCAAGTCGCTGGGCAACTACGTAGGTATTCAGGAAGCGCCCGGCGTCATGTACAGCAAACTGGTCTCCATTCCTGATGTGCTGATGTGGCGTTACTTCGAGCTGTTGAGCTTCCGGTCCATGGATGAGATCAATGCGTTCCGTGCCGATGTCGAGGCGGGAGCCAATCCACGAGACATCAAGATCAAGCTGGCCGAAGAGATTGTTGCTCGTTTCCACGGTGAGGAGGCTGCGGCCAATGCTCATCGCGCGGCGGGTAATCGTATGAAGGATGGTGAGCTGCCGGATGATCTGCCGGAGATCGAGCTGACTGCTGCCGAGGATATGCCGATTGCGGCAGTCCTTAATAAAGCAGGCTTGGTCAAGAACGCTGCGGTGGCGCGAGATCTCCTGGGCTCGGGTGGTGTGCGTATAGATGGTGTAGTTGTGGATCGCGCCTATATATATGAGCTGGGTTCTACTCATGTATGTCAGGCCGGCAAGAAGGCTTTTGCGCGTATTACGCTGAAATCTGAATAAAGCTGAAAATAGGTGTTGACGGCAGATTCTGGAAGTCTATAATTCGCCCCACTTCCGGCGCAGTCGAAACGGAAAACTTCTTGAGATTCAATGAGTTAAGTAGGTTTCGAAGGTGCGGGGCTTCAGTTCATCGAAGCCCAGAAGGAGCAGGTGGAGCGGTGTTGTTTGGCTCTATCGGCGGTTCGATCTTCTCGGTCGAAAGCGGTGAAAAAGAGGTGTTGACAGCAGCGAGTAACGCTGTAGAATTCGCCTCCCGCTAACGAGAGATCGGAAGCGCAAGTGGTTGAAGTTGAAAAGGAAACTTTGAAAACTTCTGAAAATAACCGCTTGACAGATACACGGGGCGCTGTAGAATGCGCGCCTCGGTTGA